>NZ_JACVTM010000006.1:0-435767 GCF_016624415.1 Paenibacillus sp. S28
CACAAGAGGGTCACTTTTTTCAAAGTGTCCTTCTTATGGGTCACAGTTCAGAAAGGCGGGAGCGGCTGTTTTTCTTTGTATTGGTGACCGTTATTCCTCGGACGGTCACAGATGAAACCGTTCAACCTGATCCCACTGCTTTTCTTTGCGCAAAATTTCGCGCTGTTTTGGCCCGATCAGGTCAAAATGGGGAAAAGGAGAGCGGTTGTGTATATATTTCGGTGAAAGTCCGTGGCTGACGCACCAGCCGGCGAGCCGGTCCAAATCCGAGCAGCCGACCTTGGTAACCGTCGTCATCCCGGGAAAACGCGGGTCCAGCCAGTAGTGCGTCAAATACGCGATTTCTCCCCGGCTGACCGCCTCCTTCCACCGGTTCAGTTCAATGCGGTTAATTCCAAAAGCCATCCTGTATTCATCCCCATCTATTTCGTCATTCGTCCTCGGATATGATTCATTCGTCTTCGCACATTTCCAGTTATTCCGCCTGGCATTCCTGCTTGCCGATTAAGCGTCTGCCGTACGCTGCATCAGACGCTTTAGCTTGGTTTCGGTCGGAGATCCGGCGCACGGCGTATAGATGCTGCAGCGCAAATCGCTGCCGCCCTGTACCTGCAGCGACGTTAAATCGAACAGCATCTTTCCGGCTTTGGCATGCCTGAACTCAATCAGCACCTCCGGCGCCGAGCTGACCTGGCTCTGTTTCCACAGCGTCAGGAATTCGGGATCGGTATTTTCCATTTCCCGCAGAAACTGCTCATACCATTCGTCATCGACGTACTGCCCGTAATACGCGCGAAAGATCGACAAAAACCCCATAATAAAATGCTCCCAGTTAACCGCCAGCCTCCGCAGCTCCTTGCGGGTAAACAGAAGGCGGATCAGGTTCCGCTCCTCGGGCGGAATCTGGGTAAAGTCGAGAAACACGTGGGCGGCCGCTTCATTCCAGCCGACAATCTGGAAACGCCGGTCGGATATGATCGTTGGACAGTAGTGGAGCTCGTCCACGATTTTTTGCAGGGCCGGACTGATCTGCTGGTACTCCTGCTGAATCGGGGCGGCAGCGGAGCCGCTCTCCAGGGCGAGCGAAAACAAATATTTCCGCTCGTCCGCTGTCAGCTGCAGCGCGGACGCGACGCAGTCGAGCACCGAAGCGGACACTTTGATGTCCCGTCCCTGTTCAAGCCAAGTATACCAGGTGCTGCTGACCCCGGCGAGCTGTGCCACTTCTTCCCGCCGGAGTCCGGGCGTCCGCCGGCGGGTGCCCTGCGGAAGTCCGACCGTTTCCGGCTGCAGCTTGGCCCGCTGGTTTTTCAGAAAAGCGGAAAGCGCATTAAGCCGTGTCTGCTGGTTCATCTGTTCTTGCACCTCTTTCAAAGTTAAGACCCATTTGTAGATCTAGATTCAGTTCTATTTGTAGATCTATTTGCACATCCAATGATAAGTTCCATCGTAGGTTCCGTTGCCATCCGGGTGTTTCTTATGATGGTGTTCATTATGATGGTGTTGCTTATACTAGGATAAACTATAACTTGTAATAGGATAAATGCTATGGAAAAATGATATCATAATTTGAGTTTGGGAGGAATACCAGATGGAGAAGGTTGTCGTTACAGGAATGGGGCTGGTTTCACCGCTGGGCAGCACGGTACCCGGCTTTTGGAATGCCATGATTCGAGGCGAGTCGGGAATATCCCGGATCGATGCGTTTGATACGTCCCGCATGAAGGCTTCCGTCGCCGGCATCGTGCGGGACTTTGATGCGGAGGCAAGGTTCGGCCGCAAGGAAGCCCGGCGGATGGACCGCTTCTGCCAGTTTGCGCTGGCGGCGGCTGAAGACGCGCTCAAGGATGCGGAACTGGACTTGGACCGCCTGGATAAGGAGCGGACGGGTGTGTACGTCGGCTCTGGTATCGGAGGTATTGGGACATTGATGGAGCAGGGGGACGTTCTTCGTTCCCGGGGACCGGAACGAGTCAGCCCGCTGCTCGTCCCGATGATAATCTCTAATATGGCCGCGGCGACGATCAGCATCCGGTTCGGCTTCACCGGACCTACGATGTCGCCGGTTACGGCATGCTCGATCGGCAATACAAGCATCGGAGAGGCGTTCCGGCTGATCCGCTCGGGCGGTGCGGACGTCGTGATCGTCGGCGGCGCGGAAGCGGCCATTTCCGAAATTTCGATGGCGAGTTTCGGCAATGCTACGGCCCTTTCGGCATGGAACGGGGATCCGAAGCTGGCAAGCCGCCCGTTCGATGCTGGCCGCGACGGGTTCGTCATGGGCGAAGGCGCGGGCATCCTGGTGCTGGAGTCGCTGTCCCACGCCCGCAGCCGGAACGCTCGCATATATGCGGAGGTAGCCGGGTATGGGGCGACTTCGGATGCCTATCATATTGTCGCTTCCCATCCGGAAGGCATCGGAGCCTACAACGCGATGAGGCTTGCCCTTCAGGAAGCGGCCATCCGTCCGGAGGACGTCGATGTGGTCAGCGCTCATGCCACGAGTACGGAAGTCGGGGACAGGTCCGAGACGCAGGCCATCAAGCGCTTGTTCGGCGATGCGGCTTACCGTGTTCCGGTGACGGCGAACAAATCGATGCTCGGGCATATGTTTGGAGCTTCCGGCGGCGCTCAGGCCATCGCTTTGGTACAGATGCTGCTGGAAGGCGTGATACCACCGACGATCAATCTGCGGGAAGCGGACCCGGATTGCGATCTGGATTATGTTCCGAATACCGCGCGTACTGCTGAAGTCAAGGTCGGCATATCCAATTCCTTCGGTTTTGGCGGTCATAACGCTGTCATCGTTTTGAAGCGATTCGAAGCGTAACCAAGGGTGCATCCCTTCCCCCGGCTTCTCTTTGGCGGCCAATCCCTCTTGTCCCGGTCCACTGGACCGATATGGTATGATGGGGATATCTATCCATAAGTCAGAAACCCATAACTGGAGGGGATGAGAATTGGCCGTCAAAATTTGTCCGAAGTGCGGGGAATCCAATCCGGAGCAGGCGTGGACCTGCGTACGATGCGGCAGTTCCCTGCAGAATGCCGAAGTGGCCGGAACTCCGGATGCCGACAAAGGGGCGGGCATATCGCTCGGACGCGATGAGAGCATCTGCCCTGCATGCGGTGAACAGCTCGAACCGGGGGCGAGAAAGTGCAAGTTTTGCGGGACGACGATTTATAAAAAGCCCGCTGCTCCGATTTATGAAGAACCGGAAGAAGATCCGTTTAGACCAAGCGCGGTGTCAATCATTTTGCTGATTCTGGCGACGGTGGTGTTTCCGCCGGCCGGTCTCATCGTAGGCGGGGTGGCCGTCGTTCTCGGCGATCCGGATAAACGGATCGCCGGGCAGCTTTTGATGGTTCTCGGTCTGATCGTGATTGCGGTGAAGTACTTTTTTTAATGCGTGTCGCCATCATTTTCTAGAAGAAATTCGGCTTTCAGCCTGGTCGGGGGCTCCTTCCTTGGGTATATCTTAAGTAGAAGCTTGTTAACTAAGGAGGCTGGCCGATGACCAAAGAACATTTTGAAGCAGCGAGGGCTTCGGAAGCGGAGTACCATCAGCGCTTTTACGAAGATAACGATCTGTTTGAACAGGGTACCTGGATGGCTCAACCGGGACCGGTCGTCATGGAAATGCTGGAGCGGCTGCTCCAGCATCGCGAGGATGCGCAGGTGCTGGATCTCGGCTGCGGCGTTGGCCGCAACACGATTCCGGTCGCCGAGCGGTTGCGCGGAACCCGGAGCCGGGTGGTCGGGGTGGATCTATTGAAGGATGCCGCTGCCAAGCTTAAGGAAAATGCAGTGGAATTCGGTGTACAGGAGCTGGTTGAATCTGAGGCCGCCGATGTGGAGCATTACGCGATCGAGGCGAATGCCTACGATTACATCATTGCGTGCTCGGCACTGGAGCATACGTCTTCGCGTGACGCCCTGGAACGGGTGCTGGACCGGATGAAGCGCGGGACGCGGACCGGCGGGATCCACTGTATCACCATGAGCACGGACGTAGAGGAAGTCGACCGGGTAACCGGAGAAGTTCGGAAGGGATTAATCGAGACCAATTTGGCGCAGCAGGACGCTATGGCGCGGCTTCAGCAGCATTACCGGGATTGGAACATCCTGATCGAACGGGTGGTACCGCAGAGTATCGAGGAAGTGAAGGATGGACGCAGCATCGATTTTCGCTGTTCCCTGATCACGTTTGCCGCACAGAAGATCCGATAAAACCGATGTGCGTGCAGCTGCATCCCTCATAAGCCGCTTAACGATTTGATCGAAGTACGAGGTCTATCAACCTTTGCCCCATGACAGCCAGCGGCTGCCGGGGCTTTTTTTCGCTCAAATAAGCTAGGGTTGGAAACGCGATGACATGGAGACGTCAGGAGGGGTTCTGCTTGATCCTGGCCCACCCTGCAGTTTCGGTCCGGTTGAAATTTACGCGCAGACAAGGTACAGTAACGAAACAGAATTCTTTTTGCCATGATAGGGCAGAGCAGTGAATGTGAATTTACAGGAGGCAGAACCTATGCTGTTAAATATCAAAAATTACATACGCAAGCCGGAGACGATGGAGCTCATCTCCTATGCGGTTTTTCCCGATGACCGGTCGATTGAGCAGGCGATCCAGCAGTACGAGGCCAACGACGCCTGGCAGCTGTACGGTTTTGAAGACGGGGAACTTCTAGTCGGGGTGATCGGCTTTGAAAAGATGGATGATACTTTGCTGATCCGCCATATTTCGGTCATCCCGGAAAACCGCGGGCTCGGGTACGGAAGGGGCATGATCCTTGAAGTGCTGGCGCAGGAAAAGCCCGCCAGGGTCGTAGCGGAGACGGATGAGGAGGCGGTCGACTTTTACCGCAGCATCGGATTTGAGGTGCACAGCCTGGGCGAGCTGTTCCCGGGAGTGGAGCGTTTCCGCTGCGTTTACGAAGCCGAAGAGGAAGAGGAATAAAACTGCATATCGGATGAAAATAACGAGAGCCGGTTCCGGAAAGGGACCGGTTTTTAAAATCAAAAATCCCGCGCATGGTCCCGTTTCGCTCCCAGGCCCGGATACATATACTGCAGTAAGCAGCTTATGAGTCAGAAGGGGGGCGAAGGCTTTGGTGTATTCATACACTGCGATAGGGGATTCATTGACCGTCGGTTTTGGAGCCTTGCCGGGAAACGGTTTTGTTCCAGTGTATCGGGGGATGGCGGAACAGCATGTAAGAGCTTTTGTATCTTATGAAAATTTTGGCGTAAACGGGTTGACGACGTCAGGCTTGTATGAGCACATCTCCAGAAATGGGGCAATGCGGCAGGCGATCAAGCAGGCGGAGATCATTACGATTTCTATTGGCGGCAACGATCTGATCCGGGCAGCCAAAAGCGCACCGTTCGGCTCGAAGGCTTCCCAGCATTTCAACCAAGCGCTGAGCCAGTGCAAAACGAATGTGTCGGGAATTCTTCGCACGATCAACCAATTAAAAGGTGGGGGCCAGCGCCCTTACATTATTCGCGCCGTAGGCTTGTACAACCCGTACCCGCAGGTTGAAGAGGCGGGTTACTGGGTACAGCAGTATAACCGTTTTTTAAACGGATACGCCGGCGGCAACCTGGGGGTCGCCAACATTTACGGTTCCTTTCAGGGAAGGGAACGGGAGCTGCTGTCGCTTGACCATCTGCATCCAAACGGCAGGGGGTACCGGGTGATTGCGGAACAGCTTAACGCGTTGGGGTACCGGCCTTTGGCCTAAGCAGCCCGGCACAAAAAAACAGACCCGGCAATCGGGTCTGTTTTTTGCTGCTCTGGCCCCGCACTCACTTGCGAAGCATGCTGAGGACGGCCCACTTTCGTTCCTGGCGCTTTTTGTACTTGGGCAGCGCCCGGTACAGATCGATCGATTCCTGGAACGCCGCTTTGGCATCCTGGGTCCGGCCAAGGGATTTGTACATCATTCCGAGCAGGTAGTAGCCCTCACAGGAGGAGGACTGGATCTGCTGGAATTCCTGCACGTAGCTCACGGCCTTGGCCTGGTCGGTGCTCTTATAAATATCCGCCAGCCTTAGATAAGGGCGGCCGTATTTGACGCGGGGGTTCAGCTCAAGCGCGCGCAGGATGTGCTGCTCACCCTCCTGAATGCGCCCCAGCTTGAGCTTGACGGTACCGAGGTCATCCCAATATTCGGCGGAATCCTCGGACTGGGTTTCAATGGATTCCAGCAGGCGGAGCGCCTCAGGATACTTTTTCCGTTCGATCAGCAGGCGGGCGAGCTCGTGCTTGGAGGAGACATCGCTGGGGCTCATCGTCACGTGGGCTCTCAGCTTGGATATTCGGTTCATCCGTTTAAATGGCTTGGTCACGCTCGGAAAAATGCCCACAAATTTTCTGTCCAGCAAGTAGACGATGATCAGCAGGACAAGGATGGCCAGGAAGGGGTTTCCGAGCAGCCGGGCCAGTATGAAAAACAGGGCGATTTTAATAAACATAAAGCCTCCTTATGAAAAACGCCGGGCCAGGCTGCAGCGAGCGGCCTATTGGCTCGACAGTGCGCTTCGTACGCTTAAAATGTATTTTGATTGATCCAGCGGATTGACGCCCCGTCTCTGGCGGGCGGCATTGGTTTCCGGCGGGGCTTCCTGATATCCGGCAAAAGAGGAAGCCATCACGCCGCGGCCGCCGGTCATGGACCGCAGCTTCACCGGAAATTCGAGCGAAGTCGCTGCCGGAATGATGCCTTCGACCATAAAGCGTCCGTGCAGGATGGAAGGCGGCTCAAATTCCGCGCGCATCTGCACCAGGTCACTGAGGATTTTGCCTCCGTATTCCTCGGGGGTGGTGATGCGGAACCGAAGCATCGGCTCCAGCAGGGTCGTGCCCGTCGCGGCCAAGCCGTTCATGATGCCCATCGGCGTGGCGACGACAAAATCGAGCGGGTGCGTATGCCATACATGATGCTCTCCTTCAACGAGGGTTACCCTGAGGTCGGTGACCTCCCAACCCAGCAGCCCCTGCTGCAGGGCCTCCGGCAAGCGCCGCTCCACCTCGTTCTGGTAGCTCGTCAGCAGATCTTCGCTCCGTACCTGGGAGCTGTATACGAGGCCGCTCCCACGGGGGAGCGGTTCGATCGTGAACCGGAGCACGGCCCAGCACGGCTTGGGCATCGTATAGGCGATAAAGCCTTCGCCGGATTGGCTCGGCGTTTCCTTATAAATTACGGAAGGCTGGCCGAACCGGACCTTCAGGCCAAAACGGCTCTCCAGCTGGCTGGACAAAATTTCGAGCTGGATGGAGCCCATCACTTTAAGATGGAGCTCACGCTCGTTCGGAAGCCACTGCAGATCGAGCAGCGGATCCTCGTCGGTGAGCTCCTGAAGCGCTTCTACCAAGTCCTGATAGCGCGCCTCTTCCTCGGCCTGCACCTGAACGGTTAGCAGCGGTACAGCGATGGAAGGGGAAGGGGGGATGCGCTCGCTGCTGCCCAGAATATCGCCGATTTTGGATTGGGACAGGCCGTATACCGCGGCGATATCTCCGGCATGCAGCTCCCCC
Source organism: Paenibacillus sp. S28 (assembly GCF_016624415.1). Taxonomy (NCBI): domain Bacteria; kingdom Bacillati; phylum Bacillota; class Bacilli; order Caryophanales; family Paenibacillaceae; genus Paenibacillus; species Paenibacillus sp. S28. The sequence goes on from NZ_JACVTM010000006.1 coordinate 7,545, forward strand.
AAATCTGCGAATTTGCGCCCGTCCATTTTCCGGATTTGGGTTACCTTTTCCTGAACGTCCTGCGTCAGATTTCGGACAGCGTCCCTGTTTTTCAGAGTGCCGTTATAGAGCCGGACGTAGGCGGCGCGTCCCATCGTTTTGTCCCGTTCGATTTTGAATACGACGCCCGACAGCTCGCCTTCATTATCGCCGGTTGGCCCGGGCAGATACGCTGCGGCATGGTCCAGCAGCTCCCGGATACCAATGCCTCTCTGCGATGAGCCGAAGAGTACGGGGAACAACCGGCCCTGACGGGTCAGCCGGGCGAGCATGCTCCGCAGCTCCTCCGGCGCAACCGGCTCACCTTCGATAACCCGCAAAAGCAGTTCTTCATCCACATCTGCGCAGGCCTCCACCAACTGTACGTACTCCGGACGTTCAAGCTCCCCATCCTTGGCGGGGTCCAGAATGGAATGCATGCCGGCAAAGTCCTCTGCTTCACCTATCGGAATTTGAAGCGGGACGGCGTGAGGAGAGAGGAGCCGTTTGATTTCATCCAGGACGGAAGCGGCGGACACGCCGGTCCGGTCCATTTTGTTCACGTAAATTAATGTCGGGATGTTTAAGGATCGGAGCGCATGCCACACCGTTTCCGTCTGGGATTGAACGCCCTCGGCCGCGGATACGATGAGGATGGCCCCATCCATAACGCGCATCGACCGCTCCACCTCGGATAGAAAATCGACGTGCCCCGGCGTGTCGATGACGTTGATATGTATGCCTTTCCAATGGAGCGTGGTCGCGGCGGCACGCACGGAGATGCCCCGCTCCCGCTCGACTTCGAGCGAATCGGTCAGCGCCGTTCCTTGATCCACGCTGCCCAATGTGCGGATCGTGCCGCTCTCAAAGAGCATATGCTCGGTCGTGGTCGTTTTACCTGCGTCGATATGGGCAAAAATGCCGATGTTTCTCGTTTCTTTGGTCGTCATAGCGCTGATGCCACCCCGTATGCTTCGGATTATAGTGACTCTATTATAGCATGGGGGAACGGTCCGCAGCCTTTTTCGCACGAATTCAAGGACTCCGAAAGATTGCAAGCCGTTTTATTTTTTCGAAATTTGAAAGGTAAATTTCCATACGGCCTGGTTTCCCGAATATCGGCCCCGGTTCTCCGTGACCGTCACTTTCATCTCCACCAGCTGGGTTTTCTTTGTCAGCGTGCTGACTTTAATCGATTTCTGGGCTTTGCCTTCGTCCGGAATCTTGTCCTGTTCTTCGGCGTAGGTGTACAGGTTGATCGAACTTACGTTTTTGAGGGTGACGGAACTGCCCTCCTCCACTTCCTTACCGTTCACAGAAGCGGTGTAATACCACTCATTGCCAACATGCTCGTTCTTAACTAACTGAACGCTCACCAGTTTGACATTCCAGCCGGTAGCGGATGCAGCCAAGGCAGGTGTGGCGCCGGCAACCACGATCAACAGAACGGCAGTGATCCATAAGCCTAATTTTTTTATGAATGAATCCATTGTGTACCGCCTTTCGCTATAGTCCATATAGAAACTTCTTTTAATAAGGTAGACCCCTATCGTACTATAACCCCTTTTGTTAAATTGTTCCATATGCAATTTGGGAATTTAGCGAATAACGGTTTACACGCTGTTTCGTTATAGGCCGCCCTGGTTGGGGTAAGCATAAAAGGATGGAATTCTGCTGCCGCGAGTATGGCATTGGCGGTGTATATGCAAAATGGGAGGAATGACGAATATGGAACGCACGTGGTGGAAAGAAGCCGTCGTGTATCAGATCTATCCCCGCAGCTTTAAAGACAGTGACGGCGACGGGGTCGGCGATATTCAAGGGATCGTGTCGAAGCTGGATTATTTGCAGGAGCTGGGGGTAGACGTCATCTGGCTCTCTCCGGTCTACAAGTCGCCGAATGACGATAACGGTTACGATATCAGCGATTACTTCGAGATCATGGACGAGTTCGGCACGATGCAGGATTGGACGCAGCTGCTGGACGGCCTGCACGAACGCGGAATGAAGCTGCTTATGGATCTGGTCGTAAACCATACATCGGATGAGCATGCCTGGTTTGCGGAGTCCCGCTCATCCCGGGACAACCCTTACCGCGACTATTATATCTGGCGCCCCGGTAAAGGCGGGAATACGCCGCCGAACAACTGGAGGTCCTTTTTCAGCGGGTCGGCCTGGAAGTATGATGACACGACCGGAGAATACTATTTGCACCTGTTTTCAAAGAAACAGCCCGACCTGAACTGGGACAATTCGAAGCTCAGGCAGTCAGTGTACGAGATGATGACCTTTTGGCTGGATAAAGGCGTGGATGGCTTCCGCATGGACGTTATCAACCTGATTTCCAAAGTTCCGGGACTTCCAGACGACGGGGAGGACGGACTTGGAGATGGCAGCCCTTATTTTATGAACGGCCCGCATGTGCATGACTATTTGCGGGAGATGAACGAGCAGGTGCTGTCGAAATACGATGTGATGACGGTTGGGGAGACGCCGGGCGTATCTGTGGAAGAAGCTCTGAAGTATACCGGAGCGGACAGGAAGGAGCTGCAAATGGTGTTTCAATTTGAGCATATGGACGTCGATGCGGGCGACGGCGACAAATGGACCGTGGTCCCATGGACGCTGCAGAAGCTGCGCGGCGTGCTGCATAAATGGCAGACCGGGCTGGCGGAGGACGGGTGGAACAGCCTGTATCTCAACAATCATGACCAGCCGCGGATGGTGTCGAGATTCGGCAATGATGGTGAATACCGGGTTCCTTCGGCTAAAATGCTCGCTACGTTGCTGCACACGCTTAAAGGCACGCCTTACATCTATCAGGGCGAGGAGCTCGGCATGACGAACATCCAATTTAACAGCATTGAGGACTACCGGGATATTGAAATTTTGAACATGTACGAGGAACGGGTCACGCAGGGAAATGCGGATCCGGGAACGATCATGGAGGCGATCCATACCAAGGGAAGGGACAATGCGAGAACGCCGATGCAGTGGAACGCCGGGCCCAATGCCGGGTTTACGACAGGTACGCCTTGGATCCGGATCAATCCCAATTACAAGGAAATCAACGCGGAAGCGTCGATGAGCGATCCGGATTCGGTCTTCCGCTATTATCAGCGGCTGATCGCTTTGCGCAAGCAGAATCCCGTGATGGTATACGGGGATTACCAGCTCATGCTGCAGGATCACGAGCAGATTTATGCGTATACCCGTACTTTGGGCGAGGTGATATGGCTTATCGCTTTGAATTTTTCGGAATCGGCTGTGATCCTTGAACTTGACGGCAGGTACAGCGGCATGAAACGGGAGCTGATCATCGGCAACTATCCCGAAGACGGAATGGAACCCGAGCAACTGCGCCCTTATGAGGCAAGAGTCTACCGGATGTTCACGTAATGTCCGGCTGCTCAAAGAACAGACTTCTCAGAACGTACTCTCGCGATGAAGGAAAGCGTCCCGGCCATGGCCGGGTCTTTTTTTGTTAAAAGAAGAAAAGAATTGCAGGGAATGCCCGAAGCGTGTCCGTTTTGTCATGGGCTGTTGGATATGATATGTTCGTCCTAACGTATAGGAGGTTGTTAGCCATGAATGAACGTTTGAACCGGCAGATCGAATTTATCAGGGAAATCGACAAGCTGAAGACGATCTACCGTCAGTCGTACCTGATGGACAAATCCCGGCACGAAAATGATGCGGAGCACACCTGGCATATTACGCTCATGGCCTGGCTGCTCGAGGAGCATTTGGATCAGCGGAAGGTAAACCTGCTTCGGGTTATGAAAATGCTCCTGGTGCACGATTTGGTTGAAATCGATGCAGGTGACACTTTCGCTTATGATGAGCAGGGCCAGGAAGGGAAGTTCGAGCGGGAAATGGTCGCGGCCAAGCGTATTTTCGGGCTTCTGCCCGTCGATCAGCGTGATGAAATGCTGGCCCTGTGGCTCGAATTCGAGCAGCGGGAAACCCTGGAATCGCGCTATGCGGCGGCCATGGACCGGATTCAGCCGCTGCTTCACAATTATTTTACCGGGGGAAAAGCGTGGCAGGAACACGGAGTTGCGGCAGACCGCGTCCGGGCGCGGATCGTTTTTTTGCAGGAGGACCTGCCGGACCTGTATTCGCTGGTTCAGCACTTGATCGACGACGCGGTCAAACAGGGGTATCTCCGCCCCTGATCCCGAACAGAATAAGGGACTTTTCGGTATAGACGGTCCCCGCCAATGTGATAGAATGATAGTAACTGCTAAGCGAACTGCGATCCACATATTACTTGCCTGAACGCAAAAAGGAGAGGGACTAGAGCGATGAAGCTGAGCCAAAATGATACATTACTCTTTATTGGGGATTCCATTACGGATTGCGGCCGCGTCCGGCCGGTCGGGGAAGGCGGCTTCGGCCAGCTGGGCAGCGGTTACGTCGCACAAGTCGACGCGCTGCTGAGCGCGGTATACCCGCAGCTTAACATCCGGGTGCTGAATACGGGAATCGGCGGAAATACCGTCCGTCATTTGAAGGAGCGCTGGGAGAGCGACGTGCTCGACCTGAAGCCGGACTGGCTTTCGATCATGATCGGAACCAACGATGTGTGGCGCCAATTCGACCATCCGCTGAATCCGGATCAGCATGTGTATTTGGACGAATATGAAGCGACGCTGCGGGAACTTGTACAAACGACACGGCCTAGGCTGAAGGGGCTCGTCTTGATGACTCCATATTACCTCGATCCGAACGTGAACGACCCGATGCGGGCAACGATGGACGTCTATGGGGCCGTCGTCAAAAAGGTCGCCGCGGAATTTGACGCCATCTTCGTCGATACGCAGGCTGCTTTCGACGCGTTGTCGGAGCATGTCTATCTGTCTTCGTTGGCTACGAACTGGGACCGTGTCCACCCTGGATCCCGCGGACATATGACGCTTGCGAGGGAATTTCTGAAAGCGGTCGGCTTCAGCTGGTAAGTTAATATTGAAAAAGTTGCCCTGCCTTCCGATATATAGGTTGAGGTGATACGGATGGCCAAGAAGGGGCAAGTTTTTAGCTCATACAGCCTGGATACCAAACGGAAGGCCGTACATATGCGTCTTCAGGGGATGACCAAAAAAGAAGTGGCTGCCGCATTAGGCATCGCCGACATCGGCCGGTTAAAGGTATGGATGAGGAAATACCGTGAGCACGGGGAATCCGGGCTCATGGATCAACGAGGCCGCTCAAGGGAAACACTGACGATCGATCGGCCCTTGGCGGAACCGGTTCAGCATTAAATTTCGGGGAAGAAGCTCTGATTTGACAGGGCTTCTTTTTTTACGCGGGAAGGGCCGGGCCGGAGCACATTTTGCAAATGGGTCTGGATTGTCCATACGTTTGTGCATTTATGACATATGGATAAAATAACCTTACAATCAGCCATATATGCCGCAAAGGTAATCCGAATGGAGGTGTTGTCAGTGCAAAGCCGGAGTGCAACCCACGCCAAAGGCATAGATGTGTCGCATTGGCAGGGCATCATCGATTGGAAGAAGGTCCGCGGTGCGGGATATTCGTTTGCCTTTCTTAAAGCGACGGAGGGATCCCGGATCGTCGACGACCGCTTCCGGGCCAACGCGCAGGACGCCAAAAACGCGGGGCTTCTCGTCGGGGCATACCATTTTACCCGTGCGGCCTCACCGGATGATGTCAAGAACGAAGTGGATCATTTCCTTCAGGTGATCGAAAGTGCCGGAGGGCTGTCCGCGTTCAAGTTGCCGTTTGTGCTGGATATCGAAACGAAGGAAGGCCAGACCAAGGCGCGGATCAGCCAGATCGTGAATACGTGGGGAACCCAATTCAAGCAGCGGACTGGCCGAACCCTGATGATCTATACGTTTCCAAGCTTTATCGATTCTTACCTGGATTCGTCGCTTGGCTCTTACCCGCTGTGGTATGCCTATTACGCCAGCGGTACGCCAGCCAACAAGGCGGGCTGGAAAGCTTGGGAATTTATCCAGTATACCAACAAGGGCAAAGTGCCGGGGATCAGCGGCGACGTAGACCTGAACGAGTATAAAGGAAGCGAGGCGGAATTAATGGCAGCATACATCAATCCAACGCCGAACACCAGCGAAACTGCTCCGCAGTGGAAGGAGTCGGGAAGACAATGGCTGATCGACCAGGTGGGAATCAGTCCCGACTGGAAGGCTGAAGATCCGGTTGATATCGGGACGCTGGGCAGCATTTTGCTCAAGTATACCCAGAATGTCCTGGGCAAGAAGCAATCCTGATTGGCTTAACGTACCTTTCGCGTAAAATAGGCTGTGCTCCGCCATGAAAATTGGGTCTTTGACCAGACCATGGGGAGCGGGCTTTCATACCATAAGGGTATGTAACCGGAGGGAGGGAATGAAATGAGCGGAGTCGTTGGAGGTTATGGCTGCGGCGTAAATCCTTTCGCATCGACAGGTGCAATTTTGGTCCTCTTTATTTTGTTGGTCATCATTACCCGTTCTTTCTGGATATAACGACTACAGAAATATAGTTTGCTCACCTGTTTTCGGCGTCCTGCCGGGGACAGGTGGCTTTCTTTGGATGCTATAGCCTGTACATACTTTCGGGCGTGATTCATTTTTGGGCAGCCGGGTATTTGTACTCCAAGAGGTGATGAAACATGGACAAGGAGTACAAGGACCGGCAGGAGCCCGTGAATCGTGATGAAAACGAAAAACATGCACACATGGATCATCCGGAACAGTATGCCACCGAGCGCGAAAGCCTGTTCGACCGCTTCGAAAGCGAACGCAACGTGGATCCGATCCCCGTGGAGGATTTAACCGAAAATATGAAGGACGAGCAGAATAAAGAGCACACCAAAGATTCCTCCTCCAGCGAAAAGAAATATCGACCGTAACAGCCCGGCTTTCCTTACGGACAGGATCAGGAAAAGAAAAAGCGCAGGTTCCTCCCTTATAATTGGGACAAGCCTGCGCTTTGCTATGCTCTCGGCTGCAGTCATTTGCTCATGGTGCCTGGTGTTGGCTGATCTGGCTTTTATTTTTTAGTAAGAAGAAACAAGAACTTAAGTTGATTGCAACAAGGGCTGTTCTAAGGTACGCGGATCCGCGGCTTTTCTGCTTTGGGCTTAATCTTTGGCGCCCATCGTGATCAAATTGAGAAGCACCGTTACGGCACCAAGAATAATACTGGTCCATAATGCGCTTGTATCTACGGAATAAACGAAAGGGAATACGATGAACCAAACTCCGGCAAGAAGCGAAATCCAATTTTGCCAGGAGCCCCATCCCGAACTGGAGAACGCCCACAATGAGGCGATCAGCTGAACGGCACCGATAATGACGCTGGTCCACAATGCGCCGTTATCGTCAGAGAACCCGAAAATCCAGGGAGCGATAATAAACCAAATGCCAATCAGAGCGACAATCGTGTTGTCTACGCTTCTGAGCTTCATACACACACCTCCGGTTATATATTGCCAACATCAGGATACGTAAAAATCATATGCAAATAATTCCAGTTCATGACCTGCTGTACAAATTAACATCTGGAGTCAGTTGGCTCCTAGAAAAGGGTATCCTTGCCCCGGACTCCTCCATTGGCTGAAAGACGGGATGAAGTAATCGCCGTCATCCTGCACACTGCCGAATGGTTCGCGATTGCCGCCAGGGCCCCCGCCGTGTCCTCCGCCTGGGCTACCATAGCCTCCGCCACCGTGATAACCTCCATGACAGGGGATCAAGTAGTAAAAGACATTCTAACGCCTCCCATTCTCAATTATGGAAACATCGTATGCTGGAAGGCGAAAATCGTGATAAGTGCCCTGTAAAAATGGGCGCATGTCCCGTAACCAAACAGACATCAAAAATTAATACTGGCATAATGCTGTTTTAATGTTTCATTCACAATTGGTTTGTATATTTATATATATAACCCCCTTTGATATATATAGTACGGAATGGACCCTGACGGCCTTGGCGCTGTGACAGGGTCATTTTTTTGCGTAAAAACGGGAAATACAAAATATCCCATGGGATGAAATAGATACGGGCTACGGACTGCATAGGTGATATCTCATTTGGGAAACTTACGATTGAAGTCTTATACCTGGAGGTGAAAATGATGAAGAAGCGTATCGCTGCAGCCCTGCTCACAGCCTGCATTTCCATGAGTGTTGCCGTACCTGCATTTGCGTATGGCAATGGTACTGGCACTGGCACTACGGGAACTACAGGAACATACAGCACCAACAACACAAACGGAACCTATGGCACCAACGGTATGAACAATACTTACGGCACCTACGGTACCAACAACGGATATAACAATACGATCCGTACCAACGCAGCTAATGACAACAACGACATGGACTGGGGATGGCTTGGACTTCTTGGCCTGCTTGGATTGATTGGACTCCGCGGAAGAAACCGCGAGCACTCCTAAGCGACTCGGCATCCCATAATCAAGCAAAAGCACCCTTGCAGATTCTGTGATCTGACGGGGTGCTTTTTTATGATTAGGAACAAACCGCACAAGTGCAGCGCGTCCAGATACAAATACAATCGGATGTTAACCAAATAAAATTGGGCGCCCCTTGCGGGACGCCCTCATGGGAGAGGAGAAACCGGACGAAGAGCTTATGGGGAAACGTAAGCTTACTCCGCGGTTGTCTACGACATTCGTTTGATGTCGATAATTTAAGCATTCCCAGGCAGAGATGTTTTATACATTGCTTTTCCAAAAAAGATGAAAAATCCCTCAAGGGCCATTTTTCAAACTTGCGGGGATTGTGGTACGATATCGTCATAATTGCGTATTCCGCAAAATTCGATATCCCTCGCGAAATTCGGGCATGATATGACGCCATAGGATGAAGAATAACGGAATGCGGACAAGATCAAGTGAAACTGCGGTTTCATCGATAGAATGGGTGAAAAGCAAGTGAGAGTTGTTTCGGGAAGCGCAAAGGGCAGACCGCTGAAGGCGGTGCCGGGCATGGGTACCCGCCCAACGACCGATAAGGTCAAGGAAGCGATTTTCAGCATGATCGGGCCTTATTTTGACGGAGGGACCGTTCTCGACTTATTTGCGGGAACCGGGGGACTGGCGATCGAGGCGCTCAGCCGGGGCATGGAACGGGCAGTGCTCGTCGACATGGACCCGAAGAGCATTGAGACGATTCGGGCGAACCTCAAGGCGACCAAGATGGAGGGACAAGCGGAAGTGTACCGGAACGATGCGGTCCGGGCGCTGAAGGCGTTGGAAAAGCGGGGGCTGGTCCTGGACGCTGTTTTTCTGGATCCGCCGTACCGGATGAAGAACGGGGACGAGCTCATGCTCCTTATGCAGGACAAGCATATGCTGCGGCAAGGTGCGGTCATTGTTCTGGAGCATGAGTCAGGCTACGAATACCCCGCCGAGTTCGGCTCGTTTACCTGCATCCGGCATGCGGTGTACGGTGAAACGGCCGTATCGATCTATAGATACGAAGAACATACAGCGGATTCGCCAGACGACGGTCCGCGGGCAGGAGGGCAAGATGAGCGAAACGAATAGCAAGCAGCGCATTGCCGTATATCCGGGCAGCTTCGATCCGGTGACCATGGGGCATCTCGACATCATCCAGCGGGCCGCGAAGCAGTTTGACGTGCTGATCGTTGCTGTACTCAACAACCGGAGCAAAAACCCGCTGTTTACAGTAGAAGAGCGGATGGATTTGATTCGGCAGGTAACCGGGCATATCCCGAATATCGAAGTGGACAGCTTCCGCGATCTGACGGCCAACTATGTGCGGCAGAAGAATGCCCAGGCTATCATGCGCGGCATTCGCTCCGTCACCGATTTTGAATACGAAATGCAGATGGCGTCGACCAATCATAAACTGAACCCGGAGGCGGAGACCGTCTTTATGATGACGAATCCGAAGTACTCCTATCTCAGCTCAAGCATCGTCAAGGAGATCGCCGCCTATCATGGAGACGTGACGGACCTGGTTCCGCCGGAAGTGGAGAAGGCGCTGCGCAGTAAATTTTAACGCCGGACCGTTTTGTCGCGACGGGGAACCACAATCAGAAGGACGATTAAGGCGCCGAGGATGAAGGCGAGCAGGAGTCCCTGCCACTTCAGCACCTGGGGCATCAGCACCCACAGATCCTCGATCGGGCCGCGGCTGCCGCTGAACGGGCCGCTCTCGGAATAAACGGGATGAATACGGCCCAACAATGCGGCGAGCGGAGCCCAGGTCAACCATGTCAGGGCAAAGGCATATGCCCCATGAAGAATCCGGGTCCAGACCATGGGCATAAGCGGAGCCCCGGTTTTGCGGATCAGGGACATGGACTGCAGCAGGGCGCTGATGCCGCTGAATCCGAGGAGAGCAGACAGAACGGACCACTGCAGCCCACCGGAAGCAAACGCGGCGGCACTGATGTCCCGGGCGCCCAAATGAACCTCGAAGAGGCTTGATAATGCGTAATCCGGAATCGGAAGCCGGGCGGTCGTCACCCGGCCGGCAATTTGGATAACAACGGAGAAAATAATGATGTAGCCGCCGATCATCATCAGCACCTGGACGGCATGAGTGACGGAGTCGCCCAGCAGCCGGCCGAAGCTGCGTCCGTCTTTGGCGCGCGCTTCCTCCGCCGCTTGAAGAACGCGGGCAGGCAGCGGGGCAGGCTTGCCCTCCAGCCGCTGCTGCCGGGGCTTGTCTGACGCAGGGGCGGCTCCTTTCGTTCTGAAGCGCCGGTGGACGGTCAGATAGGCCAGGATGCCGGCGATCCAATGAACGGCGATCAAGCCGTAGCCAAGGGCCGGATCGTGCATCAGACCGGTGGCTACGACGACGAGAATCATCACCGGGTTGCAGAAGTGGGATAAGGCCGCGAGCTTGCCCGCTTCTTCGGCCTGAAGACTGCCCTGGGCGTGAAGCTGCTGAACCGCCTGGGCACCGCCCGGAAAACCGGTCGTCAGCCCCATGGCCATGACCCATCCGCCGGTGCCGGGCAGACGGAACAGCTTCTTCATCAGCGGCTCCAGAAAAGCGCCCAGGGCGCTCACCCAGCCGTACGCGATCAGAATTTCCGACAGGACGAGAAAAGGCAAAAGCCCGGGAAACACGATTTTCCACCATAGGTTCAGACCTTGAAGGGAAGCCTGAAAAGCGGGGGCAGGGGAACTGACGATACCGGCCACGAGAGCTGCTGCGCACGCTCCCAGCATAAGCGTCATGGCTTTGGGAGAAGGACGATGCGTCGTTTTTTTCATGATTTTCACCTCTTAAGAGTAAACATAGCTAGTACCCAATCTATGCGGGGAAGACAACCATAAGACCAGGGAGCAGGGATGGGAATGAAAGATGGCAACAATATGAGACGGCCGCGCAGAAGAGAGGGCTTGCGCCTTCTGCTGTACATTTTCGTGGTGGCGGTCATGGTGTATGTGTGCGTATATATGCCGACACCATACATTATTTATCAGCCGGGCAGCGCCAACGAGGTGAAGCCGATGCTGTCGATTGCCAAAGGGGATACGGAGGAGCGCGGAACCTTCATGATGACGACAGTGGCGGCAAGTTACGCCAATATCGCCATGCTCGTCATGTCGGTGTTCAACCCGAACGATGAGGTAGCCAAGAAGCAGGCGAGACTCGGGGATATGAGTGAGGATGAGTATGCGGCGGAGCAGGTCTACATGATGAGCGACTCCCAGTCCTCCGCAATGGAGGCGGCTTACCGGGAAGCCAAGGTGCCGTTCAGCATCGTTCCTGAGTATTTGTTTGTGTTCTCGACGCCGGACGATTCGGTGAACAACCAATACTTCAAGCCCGGAGACCGCATTGAGGAAGTCAACGGCAAGCAGGTCCCAGACAATACGGCGCTCGCCGACATTCTGAAACCGATGAACGTGGGCGATGAGGTCACCGTCAAGCTGCTTCGGAGCGGCAAAACGCTGGAGCAGAAGCTGAAGCTGATTCCGATCAAGGATCAGAAAACGGGAAGCACCCGGGCCGGCCTCGGGGTGACCATAGCGACGATGCAGGCGGTCAAGACGAAGGATCCGGGCCATCAGGTCCAGTTCAAGGATACGCGGATCGGAGGGCCATCCGCCGGCCTTATGTTCTCGATGGAAATCGTCAACCAGCTGACGCCCGGGGATCTGACCAAGGGCTACCGGGTCGCAGGCACAGGCACGATCGACAAGAACGGTACCGTCGGGGCGATCGGAGGCGTCCAGCATAAGATTGTGGCGGCGGACCGGGAGAATGCTGATATTTTCTTCGTTCCAAAGGATAACTTTAACGAGGCGAAAGCCAAAGCGGATCAGATTAAAACGAAAATGAAGCTGGTTCAGGTCAGCACCCTCGAGCAGGCGATGGACTATATGAACCAGCTGCAGGCTAAATCATGACCGGCGGCTGCATATAGTCGCGGTACCAATCGTCCGGCGACGGCGCGGCGTACGCGTTCGCATATGCCGCCGCCGCCCGGAGGTCCAGGTCCAGCTGGTCATGGGAGAAGGCAGTCGGCTTCATTACCACGGGTAGAGAGGCCGTCTTTTTCATTTGCTTGAGCAGAGCCTGTCCCGTCTTGTTGAATCCCAGGATCCTTAAATAGCCGGGGCCTTCCGCAAGACGCGCAGGAGCGAGCTGCTCCTTCGAGTGCCGAAGCAAAATATGCACCAGCATCCGCTGCAGCTTCGTATGGGTATAGCGCTTTGTCTTTAAGGCGGCGAGCAGGCTGGCCACATCGGCCCCCGTCAGGGCCGGCAGCAGCTTGCCCAGGCGATGCTCGAGCCCTTCCGTCACTTCGTGCAGGGCCGCGAGCTGCTCGGGAGGGGTGGTGAGCAGCAGGTGCAGAAGCGGCTGCCGGAACGATTCCCAGGTGATCGGCCCGCGTCCTGCGGCAAATTCCCGCTTCAAAATGGCGAGCGTCGTTGCCGGCACATACGGAGCTGCCTCGTCAGGGGCCGGGCCGAGCAGCATGCGGCGCACCGCGGTGGCGCTGGCTATATTCGTATGCCCCGGCGCTTCATCGTGATATCCCGCATGGATGCGCGGGATGGTGTAGGGGCGCATACGGCTGCCAAGGCGCTCGAGCGCGATCAAATAATGCAGGCCGAGCGTATGGTTCGGCTTGTGGAGCAGCTGGAGAATATCCTCCTTCCAGCCGCCGCTTCCTGCCAGAGCCTCGGCGGCTGCCGCGTAGGCGGAAGGGTAGCTCATCCCCTGGCCCAAATAGTGCGCGATAAGGCCTTGAAGCTCTTCGCTTTCATGCGCCAGCATGCGGGCCAGCGGCTGCAGCACCTCCAGCGTCCCGCTTTCGGTTCCGAAGCAGACGCTGTCGACGACACCGGTGGCGTTCAGCAGCGCGACGGCCCCGTAGGCGAACCATTCGGCGGGCTGAACGGCATATGCGGCCGGCAGCTCGATTACCAGGTCGGCACCCATGGCCAGCGCCATTTCGGCGCGGGCGTATTTGCTGACGATCCCCGGCTCGCCCCGCTGCAGGAACGGCCCGCTCAGCACCGCGACGGCATGCTCGGCACCCGTCACTTCCTTGGCTCTGGTATAATGGTGGACGTGGCCGTTATGTAAAGGATTATATTCGACAATCAGGCCGACTGCGGACATGGTCTTCAGCTCCATCGTTTCATTTTGGGCACCCGTGGTTAACGGCTGTTATAAAATATATCATAAAACGAATGGCATCCAGTCACAATAAGGGGGAACGTAAGGTCAAGGTGAAACTATTGACAAAGTTCCCCGGAAATCGGTATAATAATTTTTGTTTGTTTGGAGTGATGTATATGCACTTTCAATTCAGGAAAATGGCAGCCAGCAGCGAGCCGCTGCAGCTCCGTCAGCAAGTGGATGTAAGTCCGCTGCTTAAAGGACTGGGTGACATCAAGGCCGACGGACCGCTCACAGCGGAACTTACATCCTCGTATGTCGGTCCCGATACAGTGGATGTTCAAGGCGAGTTATCCGTACAGCTGGACATGTCCTGTTCACGCTGTCTGACACCGGTGCATGAGCATTTGGATATTCCATTCCACGAGCAGTTCAAGCTTAAGAAGCAGCCTGAGGAAGCCGAGGACGAAGAAGATGAAACCATATATGTGGACAACGAGACTGTGGAGCTCGTCCCTTACGTGGAGGAATCCTTTATCCTGAATCTTCCGATGACCGTCGTGTGCAAGGAATCCTGCAAAGGCCTGTGCCCTACGTGCGGAAAAGACTTGAACGAAGGTGCCTGCGGCTGTAACAATGAAGTGGTAGACCCACGGCTTGCAGCGCTAAAAGACTTTTTCAAATGAGCATGAATGCATTCCTCCGGGCCCTTCGGGACCCCGGTTGATTGAAATAAGGAGGTGGGAACATGGCAGTACCTCAACGGAGAACGTCCAAGACACGTCGTGACAAGCGTCGTACTCACTTTAAACTGGCAGTGCCGGGCATGGTGAAATGTGAACAATGCGGAGAATTGAAGCTTGCTCACCACGTATGCAAAGTGTGCGGAACGTATAAATCAAGAGAAATCATTTCGCAGTAATGCCAAAAACAATCAAGTAGTACTTCATCTTTGGTGAGGTGCTATTTTTTTTGTCACTTTCTTTTTGACCCGTCATGCTTTATACTACATTAGTACCAGGTTCTAATGAAAACTGTCCGGATTGATTCTTTTTTCCTGTGAATTCTATTGACGAACTTCATAGACTGTTTGTGTTCCACATTCATGGACGGACAAGACATGACAGGGAGGTGCCTCACATCGAACGGTTGCCCAAGAAGCAGCGGCATCAGCAGCTTTTGAAGATTATCGAACAAAATCCGTTTGTGACCGACCGCGAACTGACGCGGGAGCTGAAGGTCAGCATTCAGACGATCCGGCTTGACCGGATGGAGCTAGGCATCCCGGAATTGCGGGAACGAATGAAGCAGATGGCAGAGCACTCCTATGATCAAGTTCGCTCCTTGCAGCTTGATGAGGTTGTCGGGGATGTGGTGGATCTGCAGCTGGATAAGAGCGGCATTTCCATTTTTGAAATACGGGAAGAGCATGTGTTCACCCGAAACCATATCGCCCGCGGACATTATGTGTTCGCCCAGGCCAACTCGCTGGCAGTTGCTCTCATTAACGACGAGATTGCCTTGACCGCATCGGCAGACATCCGGTTTCTGCGGCAGGTTCATCTGGGTGAGAAGTGCATCGCCAAAGCCTATGTCCGGTCTATGGCCGGCCAGAAGGGAAAAGCCAAGGTTGAGGTGTTCACGTATGTGGGCGAGGAAATGGTGTTCCAGGGGAACTTTCTGATATACAGATCGACGGGCGAGGATAACAGCGAAGGAGGAGTACAGTATGCGGATCGCCATTGATGCCATGGGCGGTGACCATGCGCCGGAGTGCAACGTGGAAGGAGCTTTGGCTGCCGCCGCCGAATGGAAAGATACGCAGATCGTTCTGGTCGGGGACGAGCAGCGGTTGCTGCCGCTCCTGAAGCAAGGCGGAGGGACGGTTCCCTCCAATCTGACGGTCCA
Organism: Paenibacillus sp. S28; assembly: GCF_016624415.1. NCBI lineage: Bacteria > Bacillati > Bacillota > Bacilli > Caryophanales > Paenibacillaceae > Paenibacillus > Paenibacillus sp. S28. The sequence continues at coordinate 23,086 of NZ_JACVTM010000006.1, forward strand.
TCATGCCGGTGAAGTGATCGAAGCCGAAGATGAACCGGTCAAAGCCGTCCGGCGCAAGAAGGATGCTTCCATGGTCGTGGCGGGACGGATGCTGAAGGAGAAGCAGGCGGAAGCCATGATTTCGGCAGGCAACACGGGAGCGCTGATGACGACCGGATTGCTGGTTGTCGGACGGATGGAAGGGATTGAGCGTCCGGCTCTGGCCCCTATGATCCCGACGCTTGACGAAGCCGGCGTGCTGGCCCTGGATCTGGGCGCGAATATGGACGCAAAGCCCGAGCATTTGGCGCAGTATGCGCTGATGGGCAGCCTTTATCGCGAGAAGGTGATGGGCGTGAAGAATCCACGGGTCGGCCTGCTGAACGTGGGCACCGAGCCAGGGAAGGGAAACGAGCTCACCAAGCTGGCGTTCCCGCTGCTGCAGGAGCTTCCGATCAACTTCATCGGCAACGTGGAAGCCCGGGATATTATGCTCGGGAGCTGCGACGTCCTCGTGTGCGACGGATTTGCCGGCAATATCTTGCTGAAGGCTGTGGAAGGAACAGCCGGCGCGATGTTCAAGCTGCTGAAGGAGCAATTCACTCAGAATATGCGCAGCAAGCTTGGGGCCGCCCTGCTTATGCCTCAGCTGCGTAATTTGAAAGGCAAGCTGGACTACAAGGAGCACGGGGGCGCCCCTCTGCTTGGCCTGAGCGGACTTGTCGTCAAGAGTCACGGCTCGGCGGATGGCAACGCCATCAAGAACGCGGTCCGGCAGGCCCGCGTTGCACTGCAGAATCAACTGGTTGAGAGTATATCCAAGGAAATCAGCGGGAAGTGAGTGACAAGAGAATGGAAAAATTACGTTCAGTAGGCATCATCGGCACAGGCAAATATGTTCCTGAGAAAATATTAACCAACAGCGATCTGGAAAAGATGGTAGAGACGAACGACGAATGGATCGTCTCCCGCACCGGGATCCGCGAGCGGCATATCGCTTCTCCGGAACAAGCGACTTCGGACCTGTGTTATGAAGCGGCCCTGAAGGCGCTGGAGTCCGCCGGGATGTCGGCTGAAGAGCTGGACCTGATCGTTGTCGCAACCATCACCCCGGATACGTTCTTTCCGTCAACGGCCTGCATTCTGCAGGACAAGCTCGGCGCCAAGCAAGCCGCCGCGTTCGACCTGTCCGCTGCCTGCTCCGGCTTCGTCTACGGACTGGCGACGGCGAGCAATTTTATCAAGACCGGCATGTACAACAACGCTTTGGTCATCGGCGCCGACACGCTGTCGCGGATTACGGATTATACCGACCGCAACACCTGCGTGCTGTTCGGTGACGGCGCGGGAGCCGTCATCCTGGGCGAAGTTCCCGAAGGCCGAGGATTTCAGTCCTTTGACCTCGGAGCCGAAGGGGCAGGCGGTACGCTGCTGAAACTGGAAGCTGGCGGTTCCAGACTGCCGGCGTCCCAGGAAACGCTCGAAGGCAAGAAGCACTACATTTATATGAACGGGCGCGAAGTGTTCAAATTTGCGGTCCGCGTTATGAATACGGCCACGGAAGACGTCCTGCGCAAGGCCGGCAAAACGAAGGCCGATATCGACCTGTTCGTGCCGCACCAGGCGAACATCCGTATCATTCAGTCCGCCATGGAGCGCCTCGACCTTTCGCCGGATAAATGCGTCATCAACGTAGATAAGTACGCCAATACGTCGGCGGCTTCCATTCCGCTCGCACTGGTGGAAGCGGCGGAGGAAGGCCGGATGAAGGAAGGCGACTGCGTGCTGATGGTCGGCTTCGGCGGAGGATTGACCTGGGGCGCATCCGTGCTGATCTGGTAATCATATGATTATGTGAATGATCAATCGATAGCTTACAAAGTGAATTGGCTTATTCAAGCAATACTATAGAAGCTTTGCATCAAGAAGTATACGAGAGGAGCCTGAGCAATGGGGAAAGTTGCGTTTGTGTTTCCCGGACAAGGGGCCCAATCCGTCGGAATGGGTAAAGATTTCTATGATGCGGTTCCCGCTTCCCGCCGCATTTTCGAAAGCGCGGACGAGGTGCTGGGATTCCCGATGACGAATATGATTTTTGAAGGTCCGGACAGTGAGCTGAAGAAGACCTTCAATACGCAGCCTGCGCTCCTGACGGCCAGCGTTGCGGCGTTCGAGGCGGTTCGCGAACAAGGCGTTACTCCTGACTTTGTCGCCGGACACAGCCTGGGTGAATACAGCGCCCTGGTGGCTTCCGGCGTGCTGAGCTTTGAGGATGCGGTAGGAACGGTCCGGGCGCGCGGCGAATTTATGGAGCAGGCGGTTCCGGGCGGACAAGGGGCCATGGCCGCCGTGCTCGGTGCCGAACGCGAAGCGCTGGCCGAGCTGTGCCGCAGCATCACGGCTGAAGGACATCTCGTGGAGCTGGCCAACCTGAACTGCCCGGGGCAGATCGTCGTCTCCGGCTCGAAAGAGGGCGTCGCCCTTGTGGGCGAGCGCGTGAAAGAAGCCGGAGGAAAAAGAGCGATCCCGCTTGAGGTAAGCGGACCTTTCCATTCCTCGCTGATGAAATTGGCTGCCGAGAAGCTGGGCGGGAAGCTGCAGCCGCTTCACTTCGATGAACCGGCCATTCCCGTGATTGCGAACGTGACGGCCCGTCCGGCCGCGTCTGCCGAGGAAATCCGCGGATTGCTGGTGGAGCAGGTATACTCTCCCGTGCTGTGGGAGGATACGGTGACCTATCTCATCTCCCAAGGGGTGGATACGTTTGTCGAGATCGGTCCCGGAAACGTGCTGACCGGCTTGATCAAAAAGACGGATAAATCCGTCAAGCTGATTAACGTAAGCAGCCTGGACAGCCTGGAGACGCTCAAGGCCAGTCTTGAACAATGATTACGCAATAAACTTTGGGTATACTCTAGGAAAGGAGGAATGGGTATGTCTAAGCCTTTACAGGGACAGACAGCACTCGTTACCGGCGGCTCCCGCGGGATCGGCCGCAGCATCGCGCTTGCGCTGGCCGAAGCCGGGGCTAACGTAGCCGTCAACTATTCGGGCAGCGAAGCGGCCGCCAAGGAGGTTGCGGAGCAGATCCGTGCGCTTGGCGTGGAGGCGATCACCGTTCAAGGCAATGTCGGTAAAAGCGAACAGGCCGAGGATCTCGTTAAAGAGGTCATTGCAGCGTGGGGCAAAATCGATATTTTGGTCAACAATGCGGGGATTACCCGGGATAACTTGCTGATGCGCATGAAAGAGGAAGAATTCGATCAGGTGATCGAAACGAATCTGAAGGGCGTGTTCAACTGCCTGAAGGCGGTCAGCCGTCCGATGATGAAGCAGCGCTACGGCCGGATCATCAACATTTCATCGGTCGTCGGCGTTCTGGGCAACGCCGGGCAGGCCAATTACGTCGCCGCCAAAGCGGGGGTAATTGGCCTAACCAAATCGTCTGCGCGTGAGCTCGCCTCGCGTGGCATCACCGTTAACTGTGTCGCACCAGGTTTTATTGATACCGATATGACACGAGAGCTGCCTGAGGATCTCCGGGCGAAGATGCTGGAAGACATTCCGCTCGCCCGCCTCGGACAGCCTGAAGAAATTGCCAAAGTCGTGGTTTTCCTAGCGACGGAAGGGGCATCCTACATGACAGGGCAGACGCTTCATGTGGATGGCGGTATGTACATGTAATACCGGAAATCTAGGAAAAACAGCGAGATAACCGTTTTCATTGCCTCTATGGCATTTTGAAAACTTTTCTCGTATAATACCAAAGAGGAGGTGAACCGGATGTCCGATGTATTGGAGCGTGTAAAACGCATTGTCGTCGATCGCTTGGGTGCTGACGAAGCCGAGGTTACACTGGAAGCATCTTTTAAAGATGATCTTGGTGCTGATTCTCTCGACGTTGTTGAACTGGTGATGGAATTGGAAGATGAATTCGATCTGGAAATCTCTGATGAAGATGCAGAGAAAATTACGACCGTAGGTGAAGTTGTAAACTACATACAATCTCATACCTAAGTCATTTGATAAGTCCCGTACTGCTCTTACAGGCGGGACTTCTCCTCATTTTCCAAGTGAATCGGCTTTACAAATAGGATAATTGATTTTGCAGATGCTGTTTATATAGAGGTGAACTTATTGATGCACAGAGTGGTTGTTACCGGGATGGGTGTTGTTACGTCACTGGGCCACGATTTGGACACTTTCTGGAATAACCTGATGGAAGGCAAATCCGGTGTGTCTCAGATCGAATCCTTTGATGTCAGCGACTACCCTACACAGATTGCCGCTTCGGTGAAAGACTTTAATCCCGAGGCGTATATGGACCGGAAGGATGCGCGCAAGATGGACCGATTCGTCCAGTTTGCCGTTGTCGCCGGCAAAGCGGCCCTTGAGCACAGCGGGCTGGATATTCAGAAGGACTCCGATCCGAACCGGGTGGGCGTATCCATCGGTTCCGGCATTGGCGGCCTCGGAACCTGGGAAGACCAGCATAACGTTTTGCTGGAGAAGGGACCGAAGCGGGTCAGCCCGTTCTTCATCCCGATGATGATTGCGAACATGGCCTCCGGTCAATTGTCGATCATGCTGGGCGCCAAAGGCCCGAACACGACGCCTGTGACGGCATGTGCGACCGGATCGCACGCTATCGGCGACTCGTACAAGCTGATCCAGCGCGGCGATGCCGACGTGATGATCTGCGGCGGAGCTGAAGCGACCATCCGGCCGACGGGAATGGCCGGCTTTTGCGCTATGCGCGCCATGTCCACCCGCAATGACGAACCGGAGAAAGCGAGCCGTCCGTTTGACACCGGCCGTGACGGATTCGTCATGGGTGAAGGTGCAGGGATTCTCGTTCTGGAATCGCTGGAGCACGCGCAAAAACGCGGGGCCAACATTATCGCCGAAGTGATCGGCTATGGGCTGAGCGGCGACGCTCACCATATGACCGAGCCCGATCCGGACGGACCGGCGCGCTGCATGTCTATGGCGATGCGCGATGCGGGCATTCAGCCGGAGGACGTAGACTACATCAACGCGCATGGCACGTCGACGCCGGTTGGAGACCGTTCCGAGACGATCGCGATCAAGAAAGCGCTGGGAGACCATGCATACAAGGTTGCGGTCAGCTCGACGAAATCGATGACGGGCCACCTGCTGGGAGCTGCTGGCGGCGTTGAAGCGGTCATTTGCGGCCTGTCGCTGCAGAACCAGATGCTGGCGCCAACCATTAACTTGGACAACCCGGATCCGGAATGCGATCTGGATTATGTTCCGAACGTTGCACGAAAGGCTGATTTGGACGTTGTCATGTCTAACTCTTTTGGATTCGGCGGTCACAACGCCACTGTAGTCCTGAAGAAATTCGAGCAGTAAGGGGACGATTTGTTGAGTGGAGATCTGAAGCAGTTACAACAGAAACTTCAAATCCAATTTCACAATCGGCTGCTGTTGAAGCAGGCTTTTACCCACGCTTCCTACGTCAATGAGCACCGTTTCAGCCAGCAGCAGGATAACGAGCGCCTGGAATTTCTGGGCGACGCCGTGCTGGAGCTGACGGTTTCCGAGTATTTGTACAACCTGTTTCCGAACCGGCCCGAAGGAGAGCTGACCAAGCTGCGTGCGGCGATCGTCTGCGAACCGTCGCTGGTGAAATTTGCCGAGCAGCTGGAGTTCGGGCAGTACGTTCTGCTGGGAAAAGGTGAAGAGCTGACCGGCGGAAGAACCCGCCCGGCCCTGCTTGCGGATGTGTTTGAATCGTTTGTAGGAGCGCTGTACCTTGACCAAGGCCTGGAAGCGGCGCGGGCGTTTCTGGACCGCTACGTGTTCCCGCTGCTGGAAGAGGGCGGCAAAGTGCACATGAGCGATTTCAAGACAGAGCTGCAGGAGCTGACGCAGCACCATAACATGGGCGTTCTGGAGTACCGGATTGTGGAAGAACGCGGTCCGGCGCATGAACGCGAGTTTGTCTCCGAGGTGTATATGGGGAATGAGCGTGTGGGAAGAGGATCGGGCCGCTCGAAGAAAGAGGCGGAGCAGCAGGCTGCGGCCGAAGCGCTGAAGCAGCTGAAGCTGGCCGGTAACGGCTCCCTGTAAAGCATGGACAAACAAAGAGCAAAGAGCAGTCGCCTTTCGGATGGATGGCAGGAAGAGCCTTCAGACTGCTTTTTGCTCTTTATTCATTGGGAATATGCTTGTCCTCGCAAGCTGCAATGTTGTGGTATTATTAGGTTTAGAGGTGATTGAGGGAATATGTTTTTAAAACGGATCGAATTAGCCGGTTTCAAATCGTTTGCCGACAAAACGGAAATGGAATTTGTCCGCGGAATTACGGCTGTCGTCGGTCCCAACGGCAGCGGCAAGAGCAACATTTCCGACGGCATCCGCTGGGTGCTCGGGGAACAGAGTGCCAAGTCGCTGCGCGGGGGCAAGATGGAGGATATTATCTTTGCGGGAAGCGATGCGCGCAAAGCCGTCAATTTCGGCGAGGTGTCGCTGACCCTGGATAATGAGGATCATGCCCTGTCCCTCGATTTCAACGAGGTGACTGTGACGCGCCGTGTGCACCGCAGCGGAGACAGCGAATATTTTATCAACAAGCAGTCCTGCCGCCTGAAGGACATCACGGAGCTGTTCATGGACACAGGCATCGGCAAAGAGGCATATTCCATTATCGGTCAGGGCCGGATCGAGGAGATTTTGAGCACCCGGTCCGAAGACCGCAGAGGTATTTTTGAAGAGGCATCGGGTATCGTTAAATATAAATCCCGCAAAAAGGACGCCGTCCGCAAGCTGGATGAGACCGAGCAGAATCTGGTTCGGATCCACGACCTGGTCGTTGAGCTGGAGGATCAGATCGGCCCGCTGAAGGAGCAGTCCGAGAAGGCGATCCACTATAAACAGCTGCGGGAGCAGCTGAAGCATAAGGAAATTTCGCTCTACGTGTACCAGATCGAGCAGATTCATGCTGCCTGGAGCGAAGCGAATGCCAAGCTCGCCGTGCTGCAGGAAGAACAGCTTCAGCTGTCCACCGTCGTGTCGGCGCATGACGCCAAGCTCGAGAGCGACCGCGCCCAGCTCCGCAAGCTGGAGGAAGAAGTGGAGACGCTGCAGGGTGATCTGCTTCAGTACAGCGAAGCTTATGAGAAAAGCGAAGGCTATGCGGAGGTGCTCCGCGAACGCAAGCGGAACCTGGAAGCGAACCGGGAGCAGCTGGCCGGGTCGCTGACGGCAGGGGACGAGAGATTCGAAGACCGCAAAGCGGAAATCGACCTGCTGAAGTCCAAGCTGGAAGCTTCGCGGGACGAGCTGAAGGCGCTTCGGGATCAGCTGTCGGCCGAAGAATCGAAGCTGGCCGGCGTGACTGGAGGCATCAGCCAGCAGCAGGAAGAAACGTTAAAGGGTACGCTGCTGGAGCTGATGAACCAGATGGCGCAGACCCGCAACGAGATCCGCTATGCGGATCAGCAGCAGGAGGCGCTCTCCCGCCGGATGAACCGTGCCGCGGAGGAAACCGGCAAGTGGGAAACCCAGAAGGAGGAGCTGCTGAAGCGTAAGCAGCAGCTGGATTCGGCCATCGGGAAGCTGGGCGGGGAAATCCGCGAGCTGCGCGGCGGGTACATAAGCGAGAGCGAGCGGTATCAATCGCTGCAGCGGCTTCTGGACGAGAGCCAGGGCACGCTCCGCAAATGGGAGCAGAAGCGCGAAGCTCAGGTATCCCGCCGGGATACGATGAAAGAGATGGCCGATGATTTTGACGGCTTTATGCTGGGCGTCAAGGAAGTGCTGAAAGCGTCCCGGCGCTCCATCCTGTCCGGCGTGCACGGGGCTGTGGCCGAGCTGATCCGCGTGCCTGAGAAGCTGGAGCTCGCGATGGAAACCGCGCTTGGCGCATCCCTTCAGCATATCGTCATGGATAATGAAGCGGTCTCGCGCCAGGCGATCTCCTTCCTGAAGCAGCGGCAGCTCGGCCGCGCGACCTTCCTGCCGCTCGACGTCATCCGGCCCCGCAACATTTCGGGGGGTGACCGTTCGATGGTGGAAGGCGTTGAAGGCTTCGTCGGCATCGGGGCCGACCTGGTGCAGTTCGACGGTCGGTATGCGCCGGTCGTCGGCAGCCTGCTCGGCAACGTTATCATCGCGGAAAGCCTGGAAGTGGCGAACCGGATTGCCGCCAGATGCCAATACCGCTACCGGGTCGTCACGCTGGAAGGTGACGTCGTCAATGCCGGCGGTTCGATGACAGGCGGCAGCCAGCATAAGAAGAACAGCAGCCTGCTCGGGCGCAAGCGCCAGCTGGACCAGCTCGATCAGGAGATCAACGATACGGAGGTTCAGCTGCGCAAGCTCCGCCAGAGCATTCAGGAGGTCAAGGTTCAGCTGACCGAAACGCAGGCCAAGCTGGACGAGCTGCGCCAGTCCGGCGACGAGAAGCGGATCGAGGAGCAGCGCTTGTCCAGCGACCTGAAGCAGCTGGAGCATGAGCTGCGGCATGTGCTGGAGCAGGTGGAAGTGGCCGATCAGGAGAAGACCGGCTTTAACGAGGAGAACAAGGAGCTTGAGGAAGCCCGGGCGAATGCTGTCAAGAAGCTGGCCGAGCTGGAGGAAGAAGAAAAGGCGACGCATCAGGCCATCCAGGCTGCCGAATTTGCTCGCAAGGCGAGCGAATCGGCGAAGGAGGAGCTGCAGAGCCAGCTTACCCAGCTTAAAGTCAGGGAAGGCAAGCTGGATCAGGAATGCTTCTCCTTGGAAGAGCAGTTAAAACGAATGCAAAGCGAATTCAATTCGCATGATAAAGAGCTGCGCCAGACGAAGACGCTGCTCGCTTCGATCGAGGCGGATCTGGAGACGAACGCGAAGGAATCCATCCAGCAGATCGAAGATTTGAACCGGTACCGGCTCAAGAAGGAGCAGGCATCCGAGCAGCTGGACTTCAAGCGGGCGGCTCGGACGCAGCTGTCGAAGAAGCTGGAGCTGGAAGAGAGCGAAACGAAAGAGCAGCGGACGCGCCTCAAGGCCGTGGAGGATCAGCTGCGCCAGACCGAAATCGGCGTGAACCGGCTTGACGTGGAACTGGAGAACATTCTGAAGAAGCTCAGCGACGATTACGAGCTGAGCTACGAGCTGGCCAAGCAGCGCTATCCGATTCCGGAGGACGTGCCTGCGGTCCAGACCGAGGTGCGTGAGCTCAAGCGGGGCATCACCGCACTGGGCGACGTCAACCTCGGCGCGATCGAGGAATACCAGCGGGTCAACGAGCGGTACGAATTCCTGAATGAACAGAAGCAGGATCTGGTGGAAGCGAAGACGACGCTCTATGAGGTCATCCGCGAGATGGACGACGAAATGTCGAAGCGGTTCAAGCATACCTTTGACGCCATCCGCCGCGAGTTCGGTACCGTCTTCGTGAAGCTGTTTGGCGGCGGCCGGGCGGATCTGGTGCTGCTGGATCCGGAGCATCTGCTCGAGACCGGCATCGATATCGTGGCCCAGCCCCCGGGCAAAAAGCTGCAGAACCTGCAGCTGCTCTCCGGCGGGGAAAGGGCGCTGACGGCGATGGCGCTGCTGTTTGCGATTTTGCAGGTCAAGCCGGTGCCGTTCTGCGTACTGGACGAGGTCGAAGCCGCGCTCGACGAAGCGAACGTGACGCGGTTCGCGCAGTATCTCCGTGAGTTTTCCGAGCAGACCCAGTTTATCGTCGTGACCCACCGCAAGGGAACGATGGAAGAAGCCGACGTCCTGTACGGGGTTACGATGGAAGAGGGCGGCGTATCGAAGCTGGTGTCCGTGCGGCTGGAAGACGACGAAGCGGAAATTGCTTAAGCATATTCAACCTTAGAGATGGAGGAGACCTATGAGCTTTTTCAGAAAGCTGAGAGAGAGCATTTCAAGCAAGACCGAATCCGTAACGAAGCAGTTCCGGGACGGATTGGAAAAAACGCGCAAAGGATTCGTGGAACGGGTCACCGACCTGATGACGCGCCGCAAAAAGATCGACGAGGAGTTCTATGAGGAGCTCGAGGAAATTCTGATCGGCGCGGACGTTGGCGTGAACACGGTCATGGAGCTGATCGACGATCTGCGTGCCGAAGTGAAGAAGCAGCGGATCGAAGACGCGGTGGAGCTGCAGCCGATCCTTTCGCAGAAATTGATGGAGCTGCTGCGCGGCGATGACGACAACGCGCTCCGCATGAACGAAGACGGCATTACCGTCATCCTGTTTGTCGGGGTCAACGGCGTCGGCAAGACGACGACGATCGGTAAGCTCGCCCACCGGTTTAAGCAGGAAGGCAAGAAGGTGCTTCTTGCCGCCGGCGATACCTTCCGTGCCGGGGCGATCGAGCAGCTCGAAGTGTGGGGCGAACGCGCAGGCGTAGAGGTCATCAAGCAGCATGCCGGCTCCGATCCGGCTGCGGTCATGTTTGACGCGGTTCAGGCTGCCAAACAGCGCGAGGCGGATGTGCTGATCTGCGACACGGCGGGACGCCTGCAGAACAAAACGAACCTGATGGAGGAGCTGAACAAAATTTTCCGCGTCATTCAGCGGGAAATTCCGGGTGCTCCGCATGAGGTGCTGATGGTGCTTGACGCAACAACGGGACAGAACGCCCTCAGCCAGGCCAAGCTGTTCGGGGAGAAGAGCGGGGTCACCGGCCTTGTCCTGACGAAGCTTGACGGTACGGCGAAGGGCGGCATCGTCGTGGCAATCCGCCAGGAGCTCAACCTTCCGGTGAAGCTCGTGGGCCTTGGCGAGAAAATGGAGGATTTGCAGCCGTTTGATTCCCAGCAGTTTGTACATGCCCTTTTCGCCGGACTGATCCAGGAGCAGGAGGCGGAAGGCGCAGCGCAGGATGAAACGCTGCACTGATCCGTGTACGGCAGGGATACTTGCATAAAAAACAAACAAAAAGAAGGATGGCATGCAGCCACCCTTCTTTTTTGCGTTGGGCCGAGCAAAGTGCCTCCAGCCTTACCGCATCTTTGGCTTCAAACAGAGCAATCAGACATTCTTGGAGTCTGACTGTGAACACCGCTTGAATCGACGAGTCTGCGGGTCGCCGTTCAAAAGCCGCGTCCCGTCAAACCCGTCAAACCTGTTACCCGTTAATCCGTCAGCACTCTGACAAACTCGACCGACCGGAGCGGCACAATGGCCACATCCCCCGGTGGGCCGTACATAACCGGCGGAACCTTCAGCATCAATGAAGCGTCGTTAACCGAGATGAGCGTGCCGGTGATCATGTCGCCTGGCGTCATGACTTCGACTTCCGAGTTTGTGAAGCCGCGAACCAATTCTTTGAAATCCATGGTCGTTCTCCTTTCGAATGGAATTGATTGTCATTAGTTACTGAACCGAAGTAATCCGGCTGAACGGAATGATCAGCAGGTCGCCGCCGCTCTCGCGGAGTTCGACCGCGTCTTCAGCTACCGTCAGCACGACGCCCTGTAGGGTAGCGCTGGCTGTATCCACCCGGACCTCGCTGCCGATCTTGCCTGCGAAGTAGGCGTGCAGCTCGGGATTGTCCGTGATGCCCGTCATGACTTCTTCTTCCAGTCTCGCAACGCGGTCCGCCAGCGACTCTAACTCCTCGATCCGTCGGGCCAGCCGTCTGATTTCCTCCTTAAGCTCCTTCCATTCCCACAAGTGCTCATTCAGCTTTGCTTCAATCTGACGCACGTCATCCTTCACATGATGCAGCTCATGGCTTAGATGCAGGATCTGATCATGCAGCTGTCGGATCCGGATTTTCCAATGCCTATGATTCCAGAAAAACGTCATGGCTCCCATTCTCCTCCTTTAATTCATTGGCAGTTGCTTTCCCGAAAGGGACTATGATCGGTAAGACTCGATTTCTTCCTTCAGCCGACGCAGCTGATGCAGGCTTTCACGCTCCGCGCGGCGGATCGCCTTTTCCTGCAGCTTTATTTCTTTGGGACTTTCCTCCAGAAACGCGTCGACCCTGTTTTGCAGATCTTCGTAAGGCAGCTTGTAATCGCAGTAGTATTTTTTCATCCCGAACGCATCCAGCAGGCTCTCAACCTTGCGCATTTGGCTCAGGGCGAATACCGGTTTCCCGGCGCGCAGGGCGACCAGGGCGGGGTGGAGCTTGTAGGTGATCAAATAATCGACCGACTGGATATAGCTGTACGTCAGGTCTAATTCCATCAGCAAAGGCAGCGTTTCGGCGGATGCCCCCGGGAGGGCCTCCTTGATCCGGGAGAGCATTTGCTGGCAGACCGTAAGGTCCGAGTAAATATTAGTGGGGTGGTTGATCACGGGGATAAACACAAGGTGGTAACCCTGCCGGATCAGGTGGAGCGACAGCTGCAGCATATTTTCAAACGGGAACGAAGGGTAAGCAAACAGGCACAGGCCGATGGTCGGCCGGCTGGAGAATCGTTTGACTGGATAGTCAGGCTGCCTGTACGCAAATACGATATCGTGGGCCTGCTGAACATGCTGATGGAATCCGGCTCTTTGAGCGATATCGGCCGAACGGCTGTCCCGGAATACGGCCATTTGCGCCGTGCGGATATAATTCCTGTATTTCGCAACCTGGTCCGCAGGCCAGCTGGATTCCGGGTAGTTGTCCACGATGCCGACGCCGTACAGCCATTTAGGGTGGTTCTTGAGCGCATCCGGAAAATAATAAGGGTTATACGAATACGGCGTGATCAAGTCCCCGCCCCCGATAATGACGTGGTCGGTTTGCGCCGGATCGAGACGGCTGGTCCACGGGTACACCACATGGCTATCGAATACCTGCTGCAGCGTTCTCAGAAAAAGATCGTCACCGAAGTTGCCCATGCCGTAATAACCGCATACTCCAATGTTCAACGATAAACGCCTCCTTTCATTAAGACATTGGCCCGCTCTTGCGCCGCAGCGTGTCCATAATGACCTGGTGCGCGGCTTCGCCCCGGTCTTCCCAGCGGTTGCTCCGCGCATATTCGATCCGAGCCAGCCGCTGTTCACGGGAGTCGGGCTCTTCCAGCATCCGGCCCAGCTTGGCGATAAAATCGTCGTGTGTGGTCGCCGTCGTAACATGGGGTTCCATGCGGATGCATTCCGGAAGCGCCGTCGACAGTACAGGCACACCTGATGCCATATATTCATAAGCTTTTACAGGATTGGTTGCCAGGGTAATGGGGTGATACTGAAAAGGGATTAACGCGACGTTGATATGCTGAAGATATTTTTTGAGCTCGGTGTGAGGCTTCTCGCCAAGCACATGAACATTCGGAAGCCTCGCATAGTCGGGGATATCGCCGTAGGCGGCACCGATGGACACGAAATGCACGTCCGGATAGTGCGACGCCATCTTCGCGAACAGATCGTGATCGAGCCAGTAGGCCCAGGCGCCGATATAGGCGGCGACTTTCCCCTGCGGCAGGTCATGAGGGCGCTGGGACGGGGCGGGATCGAAGAAGGAAGCATCAGCTCCGTTCGGGATCAGCGTTACCGGTTTATCAGGATAGGCCAGCTCCAGGCGCATCCGGATGGATTCGGCTGTGCAGACCAAATGGTCGGAAGCATCCACCATCTTGACTTCATACTTGGCCCAGTGCGGAAACTCATCACAGCAATCATAAATGATGGCATCCGGACGGTAGAGGGAAGTCAGACGTGTGCGCTGTTTGGCCCAGGTGGTCCAGCCCACGACCGCATGGTCTTCGCGAAGCTTCTTCAGCTTCTTCATATATGCGTGATGGTCGGTGAACAAAAACACGTTCGGCTCCACTTCTATGAATTCACGGTTCAGCGGCGCCAGGTTTTCAAAGAATACGAGGTGGCCTCTGGTCCCAAGCTGAGTCATGAGCTGCTGCGGTCGCTGTTTCATGTACTTCCAGTTCATCGTTTTCGGATAAATAATGATTGCCATAGTTTACATACCTCCTTTCAACCAGCCGCTTACAATATATGCTTTGATAGCTTTATAGAATTGGATGAAAGGACCAATTACAGGCGAAATGGGGAAAGAGCCCGGCCGACACGAATCGCATGTCAGTCCATCATGAGCCCCGCCATGGGATAAGCCCAGGGAAAGTGGAAATGCGGGCGGCTTGGAGGTTATAATGGTGAAAATAAAAGGATTGATGAAAGGGTTGTTTATGGCTAATACACACACTTATACCCGGAAGGAAGAAGTGGCGAACGCCATTACCCACGGCATCGGGGCACTGCTCAGCGTTGCCGCATTGGTGCTGCTGATCGTATTTTCCACCATGAAGGGGACGGCATGGCATATCGCCAGCTTTTCGATCTACGGGACGACGATGCTGATTTTGTACATCAACTCCACTTTGGTACACAGCTTTAAGGAGGGCAGGGTCAAGGATCTGTTCGAAATTTTTGACCATTCCTCGATTTACTTGTTCATTGCGGGCTCGTATACGCCGTTTATGCTGGTTGCGATCCGGGGACCGCTGGGGTGGTCGCTGTTCGCTACCGTATGGGGGATTGCACTGCTCGGCTGCGTTTTCAAGGCATTTTTTACGAAGCGATTTCTGTTTATGTCCACGATTTTCTATATTATTATGGGGTGGATGGTCGTGCTTGCCTGGGGGCCTCTGACGGCTGCCGTGGCTTCGGGAGGCATCTGGCTGCTGGCTGCCGGCGGGATCCTGTACACGCTTGGTACCATTTTTTACGTGTGGAGGGGCTTTCCGTATCACCATGCGATCTGGCATTTGTTTGTGCTGGGCGGGAGCGTGATGCATTTCTTTGCGGTGCTGATCTATCTGCTTCCTTGGTCGTAAAGATAGAAACAAGAAACTTTTCAAGATGACAAGGATATTTGCTTGACATCTTTCTTTGTTTTCTGTATGATAAGGAACGTTAAAGAACTGTAAAGTGTTTTTCCTTGACGAAGGGAGTGTCCCTCAGTGAGTCAGGAGAATCGGCTCGAGAAGACGAATCGAATCAACCTTTTGTTTGATTTCTATGAACAGCTGCTGACAGAGAAGCAGCAGACGTTCCTTAAATATTACTTTCATGACGATTTCTCCCTCGGGGAGATTGCAGCCGAGTTCGACATCAGCCGTCAGGCCGTCTATGAGCATATCAAGCGGGCAGAGCAGGTGCTGGACATGTATGAAGAGAAGCTGGGACTGCTGCAGAAGCATGAGCAGCGCAGCCAAGAACTTGAGCGGCTGCAGAGCATTACGGAGTCCAGCAGCATGTCTGAATCCGATAAAACGAGAATATATCAAATCATAAATCAATTGCAGCAATTGGAATAAAGCGTTAGAAGGAGGTGGCGGTTCATGGCATTTGAAGGATTGACGAGCCGACTGCAGAACGTATTCAGCAAGCTGCGCGGCAAAGGCAAGGTGTCCGAGGATGACGTTAACGAAGCGATGCGCGAGGTGCGTCTTGCGCTCCTGGAAGCTGACGTTAACTTTAAGGTCGTCAAGGATTTCGTCGCCAAGGTGAAAGAGAAGGCCATCGGTACCGAAGTGATGGAGAGCTTCACGCCGGGCATGGTCATCATCGACATCGTTAATAAAGAACTGACCGAGCTGATGGGCGGAAGCCAGGCGAAGCTGGCGAAGGCGAACAAGCCACCGACCGTCATTATGATGGTAGGTTTGCAAGGGGCCGGTAAGACGACGACATCAGGCAAGCTGGCGAAGCTGTTGCAGAAGCAGAACCACCGTCCGCTGATGGCGGCGGGCGATATTTACCGCCCTGCGGCGATCAAGCAGCTTCAGGTGCTGGGTGACCAGATCGGCGTACCGGTATTTACACTCGGCGACAAGACAAGCCCGGTGGAAATCGCAAAGCAGGCTTATCAGCATGCCAAGGATAACGGGAACGATTATCTGATCATCGATACGGCGGGCCGCCTGCATATCGATGAAGAGCTGATGGAAGAGCTGCGCCAAATCCACAGCGAGGTGAAGCCGGACGAGGTGCTGCTGGTTGTGGACGCGATGACAGGCCAGGATGCCGTCAACGTCGCGGATCACTTCAACAAGCAGCTGGATCTGACGGGCGTCGTGCTGACCAAGCTCGACGGCGATACCCGCGGCGGTGCCGCGCTGTCCGTTAAGGCTGTAACCGGCTGCCCGATCAAGTTTGCGGCGCTTGGCGAGAAGATCGACGCGCTGGAGCCGTTCCATCCGGAGCGGATGGCTTCCCGGATCCTCGGCATGGGCGACATGCTCTCGCTGATCGAGAAAGCCCAGTCGAATATCGACACGGAGAAAGCCAAGGAAATGGAACGTAAAATGCGCAACGCCGAATTTACGTTCGACGATTTCCTGGAGCAGATGGAGCAGGTGAAGAAGCTTGGCCCGATCGACCAGATCATGGACATGATCCCGGGGATGGGCAAGCTGAAGCAGACCAAGGATTTGAAGGTCGACGAGAAGCAGATGGGCCGCATTGAGGCGATTGTCTTCTCGATGACGAAGGCCGAGAAACAGAATCCGGATATCATCAACCACAACCGCCGCAAGCGGATTGCGACCGGCAGCGGCACATCGCTCGCCGAGGTCAACCGGCTTATCAAGCAGTTTGACGAGATGCGCCGGATGATGAAGCAGTTCTCGGATATGATGGGACCGAAGGGTCCGAAGGGCAAGGCTTTAAAGCAGCTGAAAGGATTGGCCGGCAAAGGCGGCATGAAGTTTCCTTTCCGTTAATCACTGCATTTGTATATAGACAGCCGCCTCTCCGCTAGGGGGAAGGGTTGTCACCCAGAGATTATTTTGTTGAAGGAGGTGAATTTCGTGGCAGTACGTATTCGTCTGAAACGCATGGGTGCTCATAAAGCTCCTTTCTACCGTATCGTGGTATCGGATTCCCGTTCCCCACGTGACGGCCGTTTTATCGAAGAAATCGGTTACTACAATCCGGTCAACCAACCGGCTGACGTAAGAATCGATGAAGATAAAGCACTGGCGTGGCTGCAAAACGGTGCGCAAGCATCCGACACAGTCCGCAACCTGCTGAGCAAAGCAGGAGTGATGAAGAAGTTCCATGAGCTCAAGCAGCAGAAATAATGACTGATCGTGAGGGTTATCTATGGAAGAATTAGTTGGTGTTATTGCTAAGGCTTTGGTGGATCATCCTGAAGAGGTGGCTGTGAAGACGGTGGAGAAGGATCACCTGATTGTCTATGAACTGACCGTGCATCCCGAGGATGTGGGGAAGGTTATCGGCAAGCAGGGCCGGATCGCCAAGGCGCTTCGAACAGTCGTGACTTCTGCAGCAGTCAAAATGGATAAACGCGTGACCGTGGATATCATATCTTAAAGATATACGAAAGGGGGTTAGGATGCATGTCCTAGCCCTTTTTCGTACATGCTGAAGATTATATAATAGATCCGTGCAATACAAGCGCGCCGAAGCGCTGGCGCCACGAAGCTAGGAGGAGAACATGCCGGAAACACTTTATAAGGTTGGCAAAATCGTCAACACCCATGGCATCAAGGGAGAAATCAAAGTGTTGTCGTACACGGATTTTCCCGAGGTCCGTTTCGCCAAGGGGAGCGAGCTCATGATCGTTCCGGAGAACGGGGGCAAGCCGGTCGACGTGACCGTCGATTCGTCCCGCCTTCATAAAAATATGTACATCATCAAATTGGACGGCTACGACAATATTAATGATGTGGAGAAATTTAAGGGCAGCATGCTGAAAGTTGGCAAGGAACATCTCGTGGAGCTGCCGGAAGACGAATATTACTTCCACGAAATTATCGGCTGCAGCGTCGTGACCGACGAAGACAAGGAGCTTGGGGTTGTGACGGAAATTTTGACGCCAGGCGCGAACGACGTATGGGTGGTCCAGCCAAAGGGCGGCAAGAGTGTCCTCATCCCTGTCATCGATGATGTCGTCCTTGACGTAGACATTCCGAACCAAAAAATACTCGTTCATATTATGGAAGGACTGCTGGACTAATGAGAGTGGATGTGCTGACCCTGTTCCCGGAAATGCTGGATGGGGTTTTCCGGACAAGCATTCTCGGCAAGGCCCAGGAGAAAGGAATCATCTCGCTTCATACCGTCAATTTCCGGGATTACTCTGGGAATAAGCACGGTACGGTTGACGATACGCCTTATGGCGGAGGCGGGGGTATGGTTTTGAAGCCGGAGCCGATCTTTGCGGCTGTCGAGGATCTGCTTGAGAAAGCGGGACAACAGGCCAAGCCAAGAGTCATCCTGATGTGCCCGCAGGGGGAAACCTTTTCCCAGAAAAAAGCGGAGGAATTCGCGAAGGAAGAGCATTTAATCTTCATTTGCGGTCATTATGAGGGATACGACGAGCGGATTCGCGAGCACCTCATCACTGATGAGCTGTCGATCGGCGACTACGTCTTGACCGGAGGCGAGCTTCCGGCGGCGGTCGTGATCGATGCGGTCTCCCGGCTGCTGCCCGGCGTGCTGGGCAACGAAACGTCGGCCGTGACCGACTCCTTTAGCACCGGGCTGCTGGAATACCCGCACTATACCCGCCCGGTGGAGTTCCGGGGCTGGAAGGTGCCGGACATGCTGCTGAGCGGTCACCACGCGAACATCGAGGCTTGGCGCCGGGAGCAGGCGCTGAAGCGAACGCTGGAGCGGCGGCCAGACCTGTTGGATGAGGTGGAGCTGACCGACCGGGACCGCAAGACACTGGAAAAGCTCCGCAGGCTGAAAGATACCGATGGCGGACTTGAATAACCGAGCTGTAAAACCACGGCCCCTGGGTTCTGCAAGGGAGTGGTTTTTTAGCGTCAGATGCGTTAGTCTGGATATAAGGTTGTCTGAAATATGAGGATCAAGACGTGAGCATTTCAGTAAATATGAACATGACAGGAGGATATTATGGATTATAAAGCATATTTTCAAACCCATCGCGATCAGCATCTGAACGAACTGAAGGAATGGTTGTCCATTCCGAGCATTTCCGCATTGTCCGAGCATAAGCCGGACGTTAAGCGGGCGGCAGAATGGTTGGCGGAGACACTCAAAAAGGCCGGCCTTGAAAACGTGAAAATCCACGAAACAAACGGCCACCCGATCGTCTACGCGGACCATCTGCATGCACCGGGACAGCCGACGGTTCTCGTCTATGGGCACTATGACGTGCAGCCGGTAGACCCGCTGAACTTGTGGGATACCCCACCATTCGAGCCGGCCGAACGCGACGGCAAGCTGTACGCCAGAGGGGCAACGGACGATAAGGGGCAGATCTTTTTACATATTAAGGCGGTGGAAGCGATTCTTCAGCAGGAGAAGCAGCTTCCGGTCAACATCAAGTTTTGCGTAGAGGGGGAGGAGGAAGTCGGAAGCCCGAACCTTCCGAAGTTCCTGGAGGCTCAGCAGGAGCTGCTGAAGGCCGATGCGGTTCTGATCTCAGATACGTCCCTGCTGGAAAAAGGAAAACCGGCGATCTGCACCGGGCTTCGCGGTCTGTGCTCACTGGAAGTTCATGTCCATACGGCCAATACAGATCTTCACTCCGGCAGCTACGGCGGGGGCGTCCCGAATGCGCTGCATGCGATGGTCAGCCTGCTCGATTCCCTGCATGATGCCGAGGGCCGCGTGACGGTGGAAGGCTTCTATGAAGGCGTTCCGGAGCTTACGGAGGCGGATCATGCCGAGTTTGCGAAGCAGTCCGGAGACGAGAACAAGCTGAAGCGCGACCTTGGGCTTGACGAGCTGTACGGGGAAGAGGGATACACGTTCGCCGAAAGAACGGGCGCCCGCCCGACCCTTGAGTTGAACGGCGTCTATGGCGGATTCCAGGGCGAAGGCAGCAAAACGGTCATCCCGAAGGAAGCCCATGCGAAGATTACATGCCGTCTGGTGGGACATCAGGATCCACAGGACATCTTGAACAAAATCGAAAAGCATATCTACAGCCACGTACCGACGGGCGCCAAAGCAACCGTCATCCAATTCGAGAAGGGCAATGCATTTACGATCGATCCGTCCACACCGATTCTGCAAAAGGCTGCGGAAGCCTACGAGGAAGTATACGGCACGCGTCCCGTATTTACGAGAGACGGGGGCTCCATCCCGATCGTGGAGACGTTCTCTCGTGTACTGGCCGCTCCGGTCGTATGCATGGGCTTTGGCCTTCCCGACGAAAACCTGCATGCGCCTAACGAGCACTTTAACCTGGAAAACTTCGATCTTGGCCTGCTGACCATCGTCGATTTTCTGAAAAGAGTGTAACGACTTCCTGAATAAGGAGTCCTGAAAAGGATTATAATGAATGAAATCGCCGGATCGAGAGCTGTCAGCTCGGATCCGGCGATTTTTATATTAGCCTTCAAGAAGAAATAGTCTGGATCGAACCGTATGCTGATGACTTCCATGGTAATCCCACATCACTACGGACAGTGGAACCTAAATATTCCGCATTGAAATTTTATAACACAATCAATATAATTGTTATGTAATAATATTTTATAACGAGACGTATGAGTCTTTTTGCTACAATCCTTATCCCGGTTGAAGAGCAGCAGCTAAAGACGGGTCGAATGACATGAAATATCCCCATGGACAAGATGTTTTGCAGAACTCGTTTGCACGTACGATCCACAGTAGAAGGAGGAGTTATATTGAAGATCATTCCGATGGATGCCGAATGGCTTGATGCGATGTGTGACCTTTGGAACGGGGAACTGGGCGGCCATTTTCCGATGCGCAGGGAACTGATGAAGCAAAATACTTTTGAAGATGTGAACGTGTATGGCTCCGCTTCCGGGCTGGCCGTTGACGGGGAGGGCCGTCTGCTTGGGTTCGTGATCGCCAAGAAGTGGCAGGAGCCGGCGCGCGAAATGCAGCTGGGTGACGGCGGCGGATGGATACAAGCCATCGTCGTCCGCCGCGATGCTCAGGGTCAGGGCATAGGGTCAGGGCTGCTCAGTCATGCCGAGAACGCCTTGCGCGAAGCCGGAGCGGTATCGGCCAGCATCGGGCGGGACCCGTGGCACTATTTTCCCGGGGTGCCGCTCGCACTGCCGGAGGTTAAGTCATGGTTTGCGCGCCGCGGGTACGAATACCTGTACGAGGTGTTCGACCTGGTGAACGAAACCTCGGACGATGGCCTAGAGCGGCCCGAGTATCGGGATGGAGCCTTCGCCCGCCTGCTTGTCGCGGGAGACCGTGAAGAGATGCTCCGATTCTTCAAGCGGTGCTTTCCGGGACGCTGGTATTACGAGGCGCAGTGCTATTGGGAACGGGGAGGGCAGGGACGGGAATTCGTCGGCCTGTTCCTTGGGGACGAAATGATCGGCTTTTGCCGCGTGAACGACGGCGAGTCCCCGCTGATTGCCCAGAATACTTATTGGGCGCCGCTGTTCAGTGAACCGCTTGGCGGCATCGGGCCGCTTGGCGGCATCGGGCCGCTCGGCGTGGACGACCGGTTCCGCGGGAAAGGCTACGGGCTGGCGATCGTTCAGGACGGAGTCGCGGAGCTGACGGCCAGAGGCGTGAAGCACCTGGTGATCGATTGGACGGAATATGTGGATTTTTATGCCAAACTTGGTTTTCGGACGTGGAAAGGATATAATATCGGCAAAAAAGCACTGATGTAGCTCCCAGAAGGAGGATGATGCATGAATCCGGCAAAAGCAATTTGGAGGTTCTTTTTTCCCAAGGAGCGGATCCTGATCTTCACATCTTTCGACGCAGACAGCTATGCGAGGGCCAAGTCCAGACTGCTGAGCGGAGGGATCCGCCACCGCTCGCGCATCGTGAGCCAGCCGACCGGCCGGGACACCTTTACCGGCCGGGGAATGACGCAGTACGACTTGTACGTGGCCCAGGAGGATGAGCATGCCGCAAGGCAGCTCCTGTAGTCACAAAGCGGATGGTCAGAGCTGCGAAGAAGCGGTAACTGCCATTTTCGCAGCTCGGAGACAACCAGCCCCCGGCAAATGGCCGGGGGCTGGTTGTGGCTGTGGTGTATGGGCGGCTATTCGTCCAGCTTGGCAATCGTGGTAAATACGTCGTACAGCTTCTGATCCGGGTGCTGGCGCTCGGTGTGCTTTTCCACAAACTCCGTCAATTGCTCAAAAAATGCTTTGGCTTCCTCTTCCGTCAAATAGACCTCGGAGTGGGACAGGTTACCGGCAGGCTCCTCCTGGTTCTGGGCCTTCAGAAACTTACGCTTGCTCTCCTCATACAAATCCTCCAGCAGCTTTTGCGTTTCGGAACGGAAAATTTTCTGGGCCGCCTCATCAATGTCCTTGCTGCGCTTAATCCGTACGGATCCTTTGAAGGCTTGATAATATTTGGCCGTGATTCCGTTGATTTGCTTGGTGTGCACAAGGACAATTAACCCGATGCTCTCCAGCTTTTTGGCGTGATAGTAGACTTTGGCCGGAACCTCGCCGAGTTTGTCAGCGATATCTTTGATCGTCATTGGCTGGTCGGCCTTCTGAAAGCAGCTTAATATTTTCAAACGGTATGGATCGGAATAAATCCGGATCTCCTCGATCGTGCTTAGTTCTTTGGTCTCCAATGTTGTGCACCTCTACATTTCCCGTATCTTGTTTTCCGGATCGTTTATCCCCATTATAAGCCGAGATGGCTTCCGAGCACAAAATGTTTCCAACGCTCTAGATTTTCATAAACCCTTTCTGGCTCCACAGATAGACCCCCGGTATCAGCATCAGCAGCCCAAAAACGAGGTACAGCACGTGGACCCCGACGAATGCTCCGGCCCAACCGGCCAGCAGGCTTCCGACGGGAATGGCGCAGGTGCAGATCGTGCTCGACAGCGCCCCGACCCGGCCAAGCATCGCTTTGGGGGTGACTTCCATCATATAGGTGGATACCGGCGTGTTTACAAACGAAATGGCGAATCCCATGCCAAAGCAAAAGGCGGCCGCGGCATAGAGAGGATATTCCCTTATAAGGGCGGGGACGTAGAGAAGGCTGTACGCAACCCCGAGCAGCAAAAATCCGAACACGATCAGACTGCTTTTGCGGTAAGCGGAGCCCTTCTGGCTGATCCACAGGCCGCTGATAATCATGCCGGTAATCAGGGCGATGCCGATCAAACTGAGTCCGTATGGGCCCGAGTGGAGTATTTGTTTGACATAAACGGGCTCAAGCACGTTTTTAGGCGTGAGGCACAGATTCACGAATGCGGCCGAAAGCATGGTCATCATCATCAGCTTGTGGCCTTTAACGAACTTCAGGCCGGTTTTAAACTGGCTCCAGTAGGACGGGCTTTCCTCTGTCTGCATAAGACCTGCGTCGTTATCGTCTTCCTGCCCGTGATCCCGGTCGATGCGGATCCAGACGTACAACAGGGCGGCCAGCAGAAAAGACAAGGCGTCGATCAGCATCGCTCCGGAAATGCCGAACATGGCGATCAAGCCGCCGGCTGCGGCCAGACCGGCAAGCTCTGCGGTGCGGGAGGCAGACGACGTCAGTGAGTTGCCGCTGAGCAGCAGCTCCTTGGGCAAAATGCGGGGAACGAGGGACATCTCCGCCGGCGTGGAGAAGCATTCGAGCGTAGAGTTGATGAACGTAAAAATAAACAGATGCCACGGCTGCAAGTCTCCTATGAAATAGAGCAGCGCCGTCACGGTTACGGTGATGCCCCGGCCGGCATTCGTCACGATCACGACCTTTTTCTTGGACCAGCGGTCGACCAGGACGCCGGTAAACATACTGAAAGCAATGCATGGAACGAAGTTGATGGCGTACAGTGTTCCCATTAGCAGCTCGGAGCCGGTAAGCAGGTAGACCATCCAGCTGTAGGCGATGGAATCCACGGAATCCCCGAATCGTGAAATGATTTTGGCGGTGATCATCATTAGATACAACTTGTGTTTCACTAGCCTGCGCACACCTTGATTCTGCTGAAGCAATACGGTTTCGCTCATGAAAGGACATCTCCATTCAATTTTTATTAACGTTAAAATTATTTTAATGATAAATTTATTTTAACGTCAACTCCGATTTTGGCAAGAAGTTTTTTAAGATTATTGAATTAATAAATTTCAGCGAAGCTGAACCATTCTATAATCGCAAGAAAAACTTCCTTTAAACGCGGTCTGTCTTCTTTGAAGGTACGTCGATAGACGTTTTTCTTACAATTGGGTCAGCCTATTTTTCGGTGTGAAGTATCTGTTTTTGGGAGAGAGAGACTTTGCTATTTTTTCAACCGAGGGGCAGCGCAACAACTGAAAGATTTATAGTTGCAAAGGATGAAACAAATATGCTACAATAAATGCTGTTGTGTGGAATACGGTGGTCCGCTGCGGATGATGAAGGAAAACAGAGGGTTTTCCGGAAGAGGCAAGAACACCTGTACGGAAGGAGGAGTCCTAAATGAACATCCTACAAGAGATTACCAAAGAACAGCTTCGCACCGACATCCCTAGCTTTCGTCCTGGCGACACTTTGAAAGTGCACGTTAAGGTTATCGAGGGATCCCGCGAGCGTATCCAGTTGTTCGAAGGTGTTGTGATTAAGCGTCGCGGAGGCGGCATCGCTGAGACTTTTACTGTGCGTAAAATCTCTTACGGTGTTGGGGTAGAAAGAACTTTCCCAATCAACTCGCCAAAAATCGAGAAGATCGAAGTGGCTCGTTACGGTAAAGTACGTCGCGCCAAACTGTACTATCTTCGTGAACTGCGCGGTAAAGCAGCAAGAATTAAAGAGATTCGCCGTTAATCAGCGAACAACGCTAAAGGGCTTGATTTCAAGCCCTTTTCGTTTTAGGATAAAAAAGGCGTAAATAGATGAACGAACCAAGTGACAGACCGCGAGAAGCGGAGTTTTTTCTGGTGATCACGAATGCCTTTTCGCTTCGCTGGTCCAAAGAAAGCATACACGGCTCCGTAATGGGAGCTTTTCTTTTCGGCAAAACTAGGAGAGGGCGGTGGATATATGCAGCAGGACATTCAGAGCGATGCGGTGGAACTGAAGGAAGAAGATCATAAACCACCTAAAAAAGGGAAAAATGAAGTCGTAGAATGGCTGAAAGCGATCATCATTGCCCTGATTTTGGTGGCACTGATCCGCTGGCTTCTCTTCAAACCGTTTATTGTGGACGGACCCTCCATGCAGCCAAACTTTCATACAGGCGAGCGGTTGATCGTCAATGAAATATTGTACGATATCCGGGCTCCGCATCGTGGAGAAGTTATCGTGTTCCATGTTCCGTCCGAAGGCAAGGATTTTATCAAACGCGTGATTGCCGTCGCAGGCGATACCGTCAAGGTGGAAGGCGACACGGTAACCGTGAACGGCAAAAAAGTCAATGAAGCCTACATACAGGGTGCCATCGATGCAAGCCATAAAGCAGGCCAGATGTATAATGACAAAGATTTTCCAAACAGCGCGTTTCCGGATGGCAAGGTTCCCGAAGGTCATGTGTTCGTGATGGGGGATAATCGGTCCGACAGTACGGACAGCCGGATGATCGGTTATGTGCCGCTCGGGGATATCGTCGGACGGGCTGACCTCATCTTCTGGCCGGTGAAGGACATCCATTTGATCAACCATTAATGAACGCGGAATGAGGCTGTTTGCGGACAAGAGAATGAGGTGATGACGGTGACGATTCAATGGTTTCCTGGTCATATGACCAAAGCGCGCCGCCAAATACAGGATAAGTTAAAGCTGATTGACGTCGTGATCGAGCTGATCGATTCGCGTCTTCCGCTGTCCAGCCGCAATCCGATGATTGACGAGATTTTGCAGGGGAAGCCCCGGCTGATCATTATGAACAAGGCGGATTTGGCAGACCCTTCGGTAACGAAGCAGTGGCAGGATTATTTTAAAGAGGAAGGCCATACGGCATTTCCGGTCGATGCGGCTACAGGCACGGGCGTGAAAGAGATTCCTGGACAGCTGAAGCTGCTCCTGAAGGAGAAGATCGATCGCCAAATCGCCAAGGGGATGAACCCGCGGGCGATCCGTGCGCTGATCGTCGGCATCCCGAACGTAGGCAAGTCGACGCTGATCAACCGGCTCGCCGGGCGCAGCATTGCTGCAACGGGGGACCGGCCGGGCGTGACGAAAGGCCAGCAGTGGATTAAGGTAGGCGGAGAAATCGAGCTTCTGGATACTCCGGGGATTTTGTGGCCCAAATTTGAGGACGAGAACGTTGGCTACCGCCTCGCGGTAACCGGCGCGATCAAGGAAGAGATCCTGAACGCAGAGGATGTCGCCTTTTTTGCGGTCAAATACCTGGTCCAATATTACTGGGATGCCTTCCGGGAGCGCTTTGAGATCGATGCGGACATGCCGCACAACCCGGACGAGAGCGACGAAATCGTCTCCATCATGGAAGCGGTGGGGCGTAAGCGCGGCTGCTTGATGAGCGGCGGACGGGTGGATCTGGAGAAAGCGTCGAAGACGCTGCTGCGGGAGCTGCGCGCCGGCAAAATGGGCCGGTTCTCGATGGAAGCCCCTTACTAATCGGAAAAGAACGCCGGATACGATCCAAGTGTCCAGCGTGTATCAAAGCGAGATGTACAGTATCATAGTGAACGAACAAGCCCAGTTCCGTTATAGGTACTGGGTTTTTTTTGCGTGTTGATTTATGGGAGAGGAAGGCCGTCATATGAAAAAAAGAATGATGGAAATCATGACGATCATCGCGGGGGCGTTTATTTTTGCGCTCGATATCAATCTGTTTGTCATTCCCCACGACCTTGGCGAAGGCGGTGTGACCGGGATTACGATCATCCTGTACTACCTGTTTGCATGGTCGCCGGGATTGGTCAACCTGATTTTGAACGCCATTCTGCTGATCGTTGGTTATAAGTTTTTGGACAAAATGACGACGGTGTACACCATCGTTGCTGTCGTGTTTAACTCTTTGTTCCTCCATTTGACCGAAAATTGGACACTTACATCGAACGAACCGATCGTCAATGCGATTTTTGGCGGTGTATTGGCCGGTGTAGGCATCGGGCTGATCGTGAGGGCCGGAGGCACCACCGCCGGTACGGTCATTTTGGCGCGGATTGCCCATAAATACTGGGACTGGAACATTAGTTACGCCCTGCTGTTCTTTGATCTGATCGTCGCGTTCTCCTCCTACTTTATCATTGGCGCGGAAAGCCTGATGCTGACGATCATTATGCTGTTCGTCGGCACGAAGGTGATGGAATTCATCATCGAGGGCCTGAACCCGAAAAAGGCGGTGATGATCGTATCGGAGCAGCATGCGGAGATCGCCGAGAAGGTTAACCGGGTTATGGACCGGGGAGTCACCGTGTTTAAAGGGTACGGCTATTACAGCAAGTCTGCCAAGGAAGTGCTGTACATCGTCATCAGCAAGCAGGAGGTGCCTGTCCTGAAAAAGATCGTCAAGGTAGCGGACAAGCAGGCGTTTATTACGATCCATGACGTTCGGGACGTGTTTGGGGAAGGATTTATCGACATATCGAAATAGGGTTGCAGCAGAAGATAGACTTAGAATAGAGAATAGGAAAGCTCATGACCTGGGGTCATGGGCTTTTTTTTGTCGGGATCAAGCGTAAGTACGGGCGGCCGCGCATGAAAATACAGCATCGTGGCAAAATAGGTGAAAACGGTTAGAGGAGGAAAAATGTGAGAAGCTGGCGGATTTATTGGGCAATCGTGATGACGTTGATGCTGGCCGTGACGACGGCGTGCGGCGGAAATACAGGAACGAAGCCGCAGGAAGGGCAACCCGGGGGCGCCCAGACAGGTAAAAACCTGCTTGAGACGATCAAGCAAAGCGGCAAGCTGCGCATCGGCACGGAAGGAACGTATGCACCTTTTACCTATCATGATGATAAAGGAACGCTGACCGGTTTTGACGTTGACCTGGGCAGGGAGATTGCCAAAAGGCTCGGCGTGAAGCCGGAGTTTATCGAAACGAAATGGGACGGCATGATCGCCGGCTTGGACGCCAAGCGTTTCGACGTGGTGATGAACGAAGTATCCATTAATGCGGAGCGGAAGGCTAAATACGACTTTTCGGACCCCTACATCGCCTCCAAGGCGGTATTGATTGTGAAGGATAATAATCAGGACATTAAAAAGCTGGCCGACCTCAAAGGCAAAAAAGCAGGTCAGTCGCTGACGAGCAATCTGAATCAAATTGCTAAAGACAACGGTGCCACGATCGTGCAGGTCGACGGATTCAACCAAGCGATCGACTTGCTGCTGTCCGGGCGCATCGATGCTACGGTGAACGACAAACTGTCCTATCTCGACTTCAAAACAAGACGTCCCGACGCGCCGATCAAGGTGGTGGACGAAACCGATACGGGCAGCACCAGCGCCGTACTGATGAACAAAAACAACAACGAGCTGCGGGACGCCATTAACCAGGCGCTGGCCGACATGAAGAAGGATGGAACGTACCTTGCCATCTCCAAAAAATACTTTGGTACGGACGTATCGAAATAAGCGGCAAAAGGGGGTTAACCGATGAATGACAGAACCGCCCACCTCACCGATATTTTTATCGACTCCTTTGTGCCGCTGCTTATGGCCGGGATCAAGTTCACGATTCCCCTGACGATCATTTCCTTCATTCTCGGTTTCGTGCTGGCGTTCCTTACCGCGTTGGCCCGCCTGTCGCGCTGGAGCATTCTCCAGCGGGTCGCCTGGTTTTATGTGTGGATCATCCGGGGGACTCCGCTGCTTGTCCAGCTGTTTATTATTTTCTACGGGCTTCCGAGCATCGGCGTTGTCATCGACGCATTCACCGCCGCGGTGATCGGGTTCTCGATCAGTGTCGGAGCCTATGGATCCGAAATTATACGCGCCGCGATCCAGTCCATCGCCAAGGGGCAGTGGGAGGCGGCGTACTCGGTCGGGATGACCCGTTCCCAGGCGCTGCGCCGGATTGTTCTGCCGCAGGCGGCAAGGGTATCGCTGCCTCCGCTGGCCAACTCTTTTATCAGCCTGTTGAAGGATACGTCGCTGGCAGCGACGGTGACACTAACAGAGCTGTTCCAAAAGGGGCAGCAAATTACGGCGGTCGTGTATGAGCCTTTGCTGCTGTACTGCGAGGTAGCCTTGATCTACCTGATCTTCAGCACCGTCCTGTCGGCGCTCCAGCATCAGCTCGAACATCGGTTTGACCGTTATGCCGCAAGATAGCGAAACGAGGGATGCATCATGATTGAAATCAACGACCTGAGATTAAGCTTTGGCAGTAATGAAGTGCTCAAGGGAATCGACCTGTCGATCGAAAAAGGGCAAGTGACGGTCATCATCGGGCCCTCCGGTTCCGGAAAAACAACGCTGCTCCGGTGCATCAACCTGCTGGAAATCCCGACGGAAGGAGCGCTGCGGATCGGAGACTCCGCCTTGTCGTTCAGGGAAGGGGCCAAGCCGGGCAGGGGAGACATCCTGGCTTTCCGGAGGAAAACCGGTATGGTTTTTCAATCGTATAATCTGTTTCCCCATATGACGGCTCTGCAGAACGTGATGGAGGCACAGGTCATCGTGCAGAAAAAGAGCCGAGCGGAGGCCAAGGCCAGATCGCTGGAGCTTCTCGGCAAGGTAGGACTCGCCAGCAAAGCGGACTCCTATCCGCACCAGCTGTCCGGCGGACAGCAGCAGCGGGTCGGTATTGCCCGGGCAATGGGCATCGGTCCGGAGCTGCTTTTATTTGATGAACCGACGTCCGCTTTGGACCCGGAGCTGGTCGGTGAAGTGCTGAAGGTCATCAAAGAGCTGGCTGTAGAAGGCATGACGATGGCCATCGTGACCCATGAGATGAAATTCGCGAGCCAGGTGGCAGACCGGATCGTGTTTATGGACGAAGGAATCATCATGGAGCAGGGCAGCCCGAATGAGGTGCTAAACCATCCGGCGCAGGAGCGGACAAGGCAATTTTTGTCGCTGCTCAGCGAACCGGTGTAAAATACTTGTAGGTGCTTGCGGGCACGGCGACGATAGCTGCATTGATGCAGCTATTTTTTTGTGTGGGGATCGTGGTGCACGGGTGTTTAAAGTTGTAGTGCCTTCTCAAGCAGCTGAGTAACCGTATTTGGAAATTTAAGGAAATGCGGTTGATTGCGGTGGTGTCAAAAAGCTTGTGTAAGGTAGAAGTTGGTTGGGTAACATTCTTCAAAGAGTTTGGCCAGTTCACGGCGGACTCCGGGATTGCCAAAACCACGATGACCCATATTCAAATCGTTCGATATAGCTGCGTCCATGATCACTCCTCGAAGTACATCCATCTCATTACAGCACATTCACCTCTTTACCAAACACTCTTCTTTTTCAGTACATTCATCTTTTTGCAGTTACATTCTTCTCATTACAGCACATTCTCCTCCTAACTTCGTGAGGCCAGGTTTTTCACCGGTGAATGCTTTCGGACATATCGGCTCGGCGCATCTTCTGCACTCCAGCAGTCCGCACCCCGATTTTTGGAAGCCTGCCAGATGTCGTTTTTCGTTGGAATCCGTCGCCCGAACATAGTACAATAAAAAGGATAGATTGCGAGTTTGATAGACTTGCCAGGGGAATGAGCGGGAATACCCCTTGGCTCTTGCAGCACGGAGGAGGAAAGACAGCATGGATACGGAAGAGATCGAGCAGTCCCCGAAGGACCTGCTAAAATATGAGCGCGAATACATAGAAAAAGATTACCGGTACATAGCGGGCGTTGACGAGGTTGGAAGAGGCTGTTTATTTGGCGACGTGGTGGCGGCGGCCGTGATCCTGCCGGAAGGACTCGTTCTGGAGGGTGTCGACGATTCGAAAAAATTGAGCGCCAAAAAACGGGACCTTCTGTACGACGTAATTATGGAGCAGGCGCTTGCCGTCAGCGTAGGGTACGTGGATGCCCGAACGATCGATGAAATCAATATTAAGCAGGCGGCCCGCCTGGCGATGAAAAAGGCGGTGCTTGGCCTGACGATCGCCGCGGATTTTTTGCTGGTGGATGCGGAGCATGTGGACGTGCCCGTTCCACAGCTGGCGATCATCAAGGGGGACGCCAACAGCCAATCGATCGCCGCGGCTTCGATCGTAGCCAAGGTTAGCCGGGACCGGCTGTGTGAAGGAGAATGGGAGGCGAAGTATCCCGAGTACGGCATCGCGATCCATAAGGGCTATGCAACTAAACTGCACCGTGAGCAGCTGGCAGCTCTGGGACCGACACCGATGCATCGCCGCAGTTTCTTGAAAAATATGGAAGTTGTGCAGCAGACCCTGTTCTAGGGCTGCTGTTTTTTTGCCAGGTGGAATGGAAATTCGGGTGTTGCGATGTAAATTTTTATAAGGAAAAAGTTTGGCTGATCAGACTTTTGGAAGGTGGGTTTTCCTGGATAAGCATCTCTAAGCTTTGATTCAGAAAACAGACCAACCTTAGGTGCAGGCTCGCCGTCGAGTCGTCTCTGTTCCTCGCGGACCAATCAGGACGTAACGATGACCCCAGCATCCGATAAAACTTTTTCAGCCAGATTCGTAATTTGTTGGACGGTATTTTAAAGTTCATGTTTGAAGAGCCTGAGCATTTGCAGCAATTATGAAGATAAGGGACGATCTTTGGATGAAAAGAAACAACGGGGATCGTGAATGTAGATAGACGGACTACAGCCCGCGGCTGGTTCGGCCGATAAATAAATAAACGAAGGAATACGGAAGGGGGAGAGGGACATTGAATATCGGTTCACTGCTGCGCGGCATGATGGGAGACACCAAAGCGGGCGAGACCAAACAGCTGGATTTGAAGGAAGGGCAAGTCGTGCGCGGCGTTGTGCTGAGCGTCTCTGAGGACGGACAGGAGGCCGTCCTGCAGATCCAAGGCGTCAAAGTACGGGCGGCGCTGGAAACGCCGCTTCAGCCCGGCCAGGCAGCGGTCCTGCAGGTACAGCCGGACAATGGCGGCGGCCTTCCGGTATTGAAAGCGATGGAGGGTTCCCCCTATGGGTCCGGGACTCCGATGTCGCTTGCGGATGTGCTGCAATCGCTCGATCTGCCGGATACGCCGGAGAATCGGGTCATGCTGGAGGCGCTGCGGTCTTCGGGCGTATATGTGACAAAAGAAAATGCAGCCGTCTTCAAAGACGCGCTGGCGTTAAAACCTGCCGGGGTCAGCACAGAGCAGTGGCTTGGCGCCGCATCGATTGCCAATCAGCGCGGACTGCCGCTGACGGCCGAAAGCGTCCGCGGGCTGCAGCAGGCGGTATTCGGCCCGCCGGTGCACCAGCTGCTTCACGTGCTGGAGGAACAGCTGAATGCGTTCACAGCGCAGGCCGGAGCGGGTTCGGAGGAAGCGGGGGCTGCAGTCAAAAGCGGACAGGGCGTCATTACGCCGCAGGCTCCGGGGCAGCAGCAGTCGGCTTCGTTACCCGGAGCGGCTACGCAGCCGGGGGCTGGCAGCATAACGGCTCCCGAATCGGAGCCAACGGCCGGTGCCCGCACCCTAAAGAGCACCGTGGCAGAGGGGGATGCCGGGAAGGCGGCGGGGCGCGCGGCTGACGGCACATCCGCGGCCGGCACGGCTGCCGCGGCGTCCCATCCGGCGGCGGCGCTTCAGCCGCTGGCCGCCAGGCTGCAGGCGCTGCTGCAGCAGCTGCGCGCGGCACCGCTCACGGGTGCCGCCGCACCGACGCCCGCCCCGGCTGAGCCGGCGGGCGGGCCTGAGGCCGGCGGCTTCGCCGCGCCGGCCGCGGAACCTGCGCCGCAGCACGCGGCGCAGGGAGGCGAAGGCCCCGCAGGCACGGGGCCTTCGCCCAAGACGCCCCTGTCCCACGGCGCGGAGCCGTGGGTGGGGCGTCTCTTGAAGCTGCTCGGTGCGGAGCACGAGCAGCAGGGCGTGCGCGCGGCGCTGCTGCAGCCCGCGCAGGAGGCCCCGCAGGGGCCGGGTGCCGCGGCGGGGAACGCGCGGCAGCCCTTGGCTGCACCGGCCGCAGGCCAGGGTGCAGCGGCAGAGGCAGGCCCGGCACAGCCGGGGCCTGCGCCGGGAGCGGCGAGCGCGGCAGGGGCCGCCGCCGCGCAGCCCGCTCCCCAAGCCGCGGACGGTCCGGAGCTGACCGTCCGGCCGCATGCGGTTCAGCAGCAGCCTCCCGGCCCGGCGCATCACGCCGTCCGGCCGGAGCAGCTGGCTGAGCCCGCTGCGCGGATGGACCAGGCGCTGCAGGAAACCGGGCAGCGCGACACGCTGAAGGGGCTCCTCCTTCAGCTCGTCCAGGACGCCGCTGCGCCGCCGGCCTTGAAGGAAGCGGCGCAGCAGGTCATCTCGCAGCTGACCGGCCAGCAGCTGCTCCTGAACACGGACCGGACGGCGCCGTTCGCCCAGGTCACGTTGTTCCTGCCCTTGAACGGGCCGGACGGCCAGGAGACGGCGTCGGTGCATGTCCAGTCCAGGCGTGGCCCCAAGGGTGAACTGGATGCATCCAACTGCCGCCTGTGGTTCGACCTTCAGATGAAGCATCTCGGGCAGACGCTGATCGACGTCCAGATCGTCGACCGGATCGTCAGTCTGAAGGTCCACAATGATCAGGAATGGGCTCAGTCCCTGGTGGAAGACAGACGGCCTGAAATCGCTGACGCTCTATCCTCCATCGGCTATCAGCTTCTGACGCTTAAAGCCGCTCCCCTACCGTCTCCGGCCGCTGAACAACAGCCAGCTGGCTTGAGTGCGGCCATGGGCGGTCACCGCGTGGCGGACTTCGTACCGCAGAGCTACAAGGGGGTGGATATGAGGGTATGAGCAGCAAGCCGCAGGAGCCGTCCCCAAGTATGAAAAAGGCCGTCGCCCTCAAATACGCGCCCGGTGACAACGATGCCCCGGTCGTCGTGGCGAAGGGCCGGGGGAAAGTGGCGGATACGATTCTCGAGACGGCGAAGGAACACGGGGTTCCCGTTCAGGAGGACGCCGCGCTGGTGGAGGTCCTCTCCAAGCTGGACCTGGATCAGCAGATTCCGCCGGAGCTGTATCACCTTGTCGCGGAGGTTC
Organism: Paenibacillus sp. S28; assembly: GCF_016624415.1. NCBI lineage: Bacteria > Bacillati > Bacillota > Bacilli > Caryophanales > Paenibacillaceae > Paenibacillus > Paenibacillus sp. S28. Next base: position 56,937 of record NZ_JACVTM010000006.1, read on the forward strand.
TCAGCTATATTTACCGGGCGGACCGGCTCGCTCAGGAAAGGCCGTTCGAATGAGCGGAGGGCAAGGAAAAATGAAGGATAACCGCCGCCAAAAAGGAGCCGCCGCGGAGCAGGCCGCCGCCGATCTGCTGCTCTCCACCGGTTACCGCATCCGCGACCGGAACTGGCGCTGCCGCAGCGGCGAACTGGACGTGGTCGCCGAGGACGGCGGCGTCATTGTTTTTGTGGAGGTGCGCAGCCGGACCGCCGGCACCTCCTTCGGCACAGCCGCAGAATCTGTTAATTTCCGCAAAATCCGCAAGGTCCGCAGCACGGCCGAAATGTATCTTCACGCACAGCGGCTGGAGGGCCGCGAGGTACGCTTTGACGTCGTCGCGGTGGAGCTGGGGCGCGATCTAAGCATTGCCGCGATTCATCATATACAGGGGGCGTTCTAGGACGAGCCCCTCATCAAAAACTTCCAATACCATGCGATTGGACGAGCCCCTCATCAAAAACTTCCAATACCATGCGATTGGAAGTTTTTTTTATTACTCCATTTTCACTGAGCTAGCTCGATCCTCTCGATAGACAACTAACAGCAGCACGGCTTATCTGTGGAAAAGTGGATGTATTATTTGTAATTATTTACCTTATGGTGAAGGTAATTTGAACTCATCATAGAATAATCTAAGTAGAAGTGATGTGTGAACTTGCCTAAAATAGAATTTTTCCTAAGTATCAACATCAGAGGATAACAGTATCATTTTTTTGAGCTTACCTCAACCCGTTCTTCATCGATAAGGGAAACGACGACTTCGTGGGAGGTATCATGAGGAATATTCTGAATTTTCTTGTTACCTTTTTGGTGTTCTGGATAGGCAATGAGTACTTTAATCCATATCTTTCGATAACAGATACTAAAACTTTGCTGATCGCATCCCTTATGATGTTCATCATTAGTCTTTTATTCAGTTTAGCCATGGTAATGTCGGTTATGCTGATCACTGTAGGGATTGGGTGTTTGACCACTCCGGCTTTAATGTTGGCTTCCATCGTGCTGACACCCATTAAACTTTGGCTTCTGGATAAATACCTGTATGGATTTGAAATACATGGATTGTGGACATATGTCATTCTTACTTTAGTTCTTAGCCTATTCACTGTGAAAGTAAAAGAGAGACGTGATTAATGATATGGCAAAAAGCCTGGGAGACCATTTACGAATTGAGGAGGAACCTGTGTTGGCGTTTGGCTGCCCGATGATTTACCTGCCAAGTTTTAAATTAGATCCAGAAGAGATGTCTGGGTTTTGAAAAGAAAATGGATTGACGGAAATAACCTGCCTCAATTGGCAGGTTATTCTTTGTTTTTGAACCCCAGTGTCCAGTTTCTTCTGATGATTTACAATAAGGCGCCTTATATCCCTGTAACGTCTGACGCCGCGCATCTATCTGCTGATAGAGCTCAACGTTTGTTTTCTGGAGTTTAGATATCGTTGCCTTTATCTCTTCGGCTAAGAGCATAGATCATGAAGCAGGATTGTCGAAGGGGTCGAAGGGCAATCTGCCACACTTTATTTTCGAAATAGTACACAAAATATTGACTTAAACCGTGGATCAGATTATTAGGGCTTATAACGCAAATTTGCTTCCTATTACCCCACCCCCGTAATCTGCGGCCGGTCCAAATTCCGGTATTGGATCGCTTCCGCCACATGGTTGAAGGCGATATTCTCCTGGCCGTCCAGGTCGGCGATCGTCCGGGCCAATTTCAGGATGCGGTCATATGCCCGCATGCTGAGGCCCAGCGTTTCGATCGTCTGATGGAGCATATCGGCTGAAGCGGAGTCGAGCCTGGCGAAGCGCCGGAGCGCACTGCCGGTCAGCTCGCTGTTCCAGCCGCCGTAACCGCTGCCGTATCGTTGTTGCTGACGGGCATGGGCTTCGAGCACCTGACTGCGCATTTCAGCCGAAGACAGGCTCGGTGCATCCGTGGACCATTCCTTAGGGCGGGGGACCTCGACTTGAAGATCGATCCGGTCGAGCAGCGGGCCGGAGATTTTGGCGCGGTATTGGGCGATCCGGCTGAAGCTGCATGTGCATTGATGTTCCGGGTGATCGCTTCCGAGGTATCCGCACGGACACGGATTCATCGAAGCCGCCAACATGAAGTGCGCCGGGAAGGTGTGCACGGCACGCGCCCTGCTGATCGTCACCGTTTTGTCCTCCAGCGGCTGCCTCAGCACTTCGAGCACCTGGCGATTGAATTCCGGCAGCTCGTCCAGAAACAGGATGCCCCGGTGGGCAAGGCTGACTTCGCCGGGCTTGGGTATCGTTCCTCCACCGATCAGTCCTCCGGAAGAGATGGTGTGGTGCGGGGAACGAAAAGGACGTTTGCGGATGAGGCCGGAGCCGGGTTCCTTCAATTTCCCGGCCGCGCTGAAGATTTTGGTCGTTTCGAGCGCTTCCTGCTCGGTCATGAAGGGCAGGATGGTCGGCAGGCGTTTGATGAGCATCGTTTTGCCGGTTCCGGGCGGTCCGATCAGCATAATGTTGTGCATGCCTGCGGCAGCAATCGTGAGCGCCCTTTTGACATGGAGCTGGCCGAGCACGTCGGCATAATCTTCCGCAGGAAGGTGTTCGGGTACGGAAGCTGCGGCAACAGCCGGTGCTTTCAGCAGCGGGGACAAGGTTTGAATCCGGAGGGGCTGGTCTTTGCCGGGCACGTCAGCAGCCGAGAGTTCTGCGGCTAACTGACGCAGCTCGTTCAAATGCCGGATGGCATAAATATTCATATGATCGATTAAGGCGGCCTCACCGGCATTTTCTTCCGGCAGCAGAACGGCGGTGAATCCCTCTCGCTTCGCCCTGTCCACCATGGACAGGACGCCGTTAACGGGCCTCAGGCTGCCGTCGAGCGCCATTTCTCCGATGAGAAGCAGCTTCTCATCCTGCGGCAGCAGAAGCTGTCCGCTCGTTACGAGAATGCCAAGGGCAATGGCGAGATCAAACGCGGAGCCTTCCTTTTTCAGATCGGCCGGTGCGAGATTGATCGTGATGCGCTGAAGGGGGAAGGTGAAGCCGCAATTTTTGATGCCCGCCCGAACACGTTCCACCGCTTCCCGGATGGCGGAGTCCGGAAGTCCGATAATGCTCGTCTGCGGCAGTCCGTTGGAAATGTCGACCTCCACCTGGATGATCACCCCGTCAATTCCGTATAAACATGTACTGTGCATTTTTCCATACATACAATAAAGCACCCCTATTCCCCGGCGGTTTCCCTGGACAAACGAGAACGGGATCGCCGTAGTTACGGAAAAAAGGTGCTTCCTTATTTTCGCTTAAGTTTACAAAAATTGTAGGACCGCAGCTGGCAAAAGTCAAGATGGAAGGCATCGGGGATGGGAAATAGAGGTATGCTTGTAAGGGTGTGATTCAAGACCGATTTGTTGTTTAAAATTTAAAAGTATACAATAAAATTGGACAGCATCAGTTGCCCCTGCAGAAGATATCGCGCAATTACTATGATAATGTGACAAAATTATGATAATATTATGACAAGAAGGCAGGTGAAGACGAAAGTGATGAAACCAAGTGAAATGAATCCGCAGCTGCAGCTAGAAAATCAGCTGTGCTTTACCATCTATGCCTGTTCGCGAGAAATCACCAAGCTGTATCAGCCCCATCTGGAGAAGCTCGGTGTGACATATTCCCAGTATTTGGTCCTGCTTGTGCTCTGGGAGCGGGGGCAGTGTACCGTGAAGGAGCTTGGGGAGGCTCTTTTCCTGGACTCCGGCACCTTGACGCCCCTGCTGAAGAGACTTCAGGCCGCTGGTCTGATTCACCGTGAGCGCTCTGCCCAGGACGAACGGAAGGTCATCATCACGTTGACGGACGAAGGAAACAAGCTGAAGGAGAAGGCACTGAATGTTCCGGCTGCCATGCAGCAGGAGCTGTGCCTGAACGAGAGCGAATTCGGGCATTTGCTGGGCCAGTTCAAGAGTCTGCTGAACCGCGTCCATCACAACAACGAACAGCAAGAAGGCAAGATGTGAAGTGAAGAGCGATTTTTGCAGACAACATCTGCAAATCTGTCGCTCTTTTTCCCTGTTATCCATGAAACCATGTTGGAACGATGCAAGGCTCCAATGGAATTATATCGGACCTAAGACGTTACTTCGAGGGTGGATTTTACCATCAAATCCCAAATATTCTCTCAAACGGATTAAACCGATATCAAAAAGCTGTCGATGGAAACGCAGTTTCTTAAGGTAAGCGTTTTAAAAACATGTTACAATAGCTTGGGTTTATATTATTTTCCAAGAGATATCAGAACCCGCCTTGTAGCAGTCATGTTGATAGGAGGATACCGTAAATGAATATCCATGAATATCAAGGAAAACAAGTGTTAAAGCAGTACGGCGTTACCGTTCCGAACGGAAAGGTGGCCTACACCGTGGAAGAGGCGGTTGAAGCCGCTAAATCCCTGGGCAGCCAAGTCACGGTTGTCAAAGCGCAAATCCATGCAGGCGGCCGCGGTAAAGCCGGCGGCGTCAAAGTGGCCAAGAACCTCGACGAGGTTCGTGCTTACGCGGAGGAAATCCTCGGCAAAGTTCTCGTTACGCATCAGACAGGCCCGGAAGGTAAAGAAGTCAAGCGACTTCTGATCGAAGAGGGCTGCGATATCCGCAAGGAATATTACGTCGGCGTCGTTGTTGACCGCGCTACCGGACGTGTCGTGATGATGGCATCGGAAGAAGGCGGAACGGAAATCGAAGAGGTTGCCGCTGCAACGCCTGAGAAAATTTTCAAAGAAGTGGTGGATCCGGCCGTAGGCCTGCAGGTTTTCCAAGCACGCAGACTGGCTTATGCGATCAACATCCCTAACGAACTGGTCAACAAGGCGGTTCAGTTTATGATCGCGCTGTACACCGCTTTTGTTGACAAGGACTGCTCCATTGCAGAAATCAACCCTCTGGTTGTAACGGGTGACGGCAATGTCATGGCACTCGATGCCAAGCTGAACTTTGACTCCAACGCACTGTTCCGGCACAAAGACATTCAAGAGCTTCGCGACCTGGACGAAGAGAATGAAAAAGAAATCGAAGCTTCCAAATACGACCTGAGCTACATAGCTCTCGACGGCAACATCGGCTGTATGGTCAACGGCGCAGGCCTTGCCATGGCCACGATGGACATTATCAAGTACTACGGCGGAGATCCGGCCAACTTCCTCGACGTAGGGGGCGGTGCCACGAAAGAGAAGGTTACCGAGGCGTTCAAGATCATCCTGTCGGATGAGCAGGTCAAAGGCATTTTCGTCAACATCTTTGGCGGAATTATGCGCTGCGACGTCATCGCCGAAGGCGTGGTTGAGGCTGCCAAGCAGCTCGGTTTGACCCGTCCGCTGGTTGTGCGTCTTGAAGGAACCAACGTGGATCTGGGTAAGAAAATTTTGGCCGAATCCGGCCTGAACATCGTGCCTGCCGACTCCATGGCTGACGGCGCCCAAAAAATTGTCTCACTCGTAAAATAGAATCTTTAAAATACGATAGGGGATGTGAACAAACGTGAGTATTTTGGTCGATAAAAATACAAAAGTCATCACACAGGGCATCACCGGCAAAACCGCCCTTTTCCATGCGAAAGGCGCCCTCGACTACGGCACGCAAATGGTCGGAGGAACTTCACCGGGTAAAGGCGGCACCAAGGTTGACATTACGCTGGAGAACGGCCAAACGGTCAGCCTGCCCGTATATAACACGGTTGTAGAAGCCAAGGAAGCGACTGGCGCGACTGCAAGCGTTATCTACGTACCGCCGGCATTTGCGGCCGACTCCATCATGGAAGCCGTCGATGCGGAAATGGAACTGGTCATCTGTATTACGGAAGGCATTCCGGTGCTGGACATGGTCAAAGTGTCCCGTTACATGGAAGGCAAGAAAACCGTCCTGATCGGACCAAACTGCCCAGGGGTCATTACACCTGGAGAATGTAAAATCGGCATCATGCCTGGGTACATCCATACACCGGGCCATGTGGGCGTCGTATCCCGCAGCGGAACGCTGACCTACGAAGCGGTTCATCAATTGACGACCCGCGGCATCGGCCAGTCCTCTGCGGTAGGCATTGGCGGCGACCCGGTAAAAGGCTCGGAATTCATCGATATTTTGAGCCGCTTTAACGATGATCCGAACACCTATGCTGTGATCATGATCGGCGAAATCGGCGGAACGGCGGAAGAAGAGGCAGCGGAATGGATCCGCGCCAACATGACCAAGCCGGTCGTCGGCTTCATCGGCGGGGTTACTGCGCCTCCAGGCAAACGTATGGGACATGCGGGCGCTATTATTTCCGGCGGTAAAGGCACGGCGAAAGAAAAGATCGCCAAGCTCGAGGAATGCGGCATCAAAGTCGCTCCGACGCCTTCGGAAATGGGCTCCACGCTGGTAAGCGTTCTGGAAGAGCGCGGCCTGCTGGAAAAATGCACGACTCACTAATATAAACCGGCGTTATTTACGGTTCAAAGGTAAGCAACCTTTTATTTCTCCATCCGGGGGATAAAGGGTTGCTTTTTTGTGTTTTCAACACCAAAAAACTGGAAAATATAAGGAAGGGCGGGATTGGCGTGAATGACGAACGGTGGCTGTTGATCGCACTGCACGAGACCGAGGGGATCGGGAGGAAGAGTATTGCCAGGCTGCGCGGACAGCGTATGTTCTCCGGGGACATGCTCCATTATAATAGTAGAGATTGGGAGGAAGCAGGTTTTCCTGAGGAAAAGGCGAAGCTTTTATCTGAACGGATCACACACGATTTGATCGAAGAGCTGAAATCCCGTAAGCTTGAGGGAGGTGCCGGCATCCTGACTTTCTTGGATGAGGATTACCCTGCGTATTTAAAGGAGATTGCGGAGCCTCCATGGGTATTATACTGCACTGGAAAACGGGGATTGCTGCAAACGCCCGGCGTCGCCATGGTCGGGACAAGGGTACCGACGGCCTATGGCCGTAAGGTCGGCCAGGAGCTGGCGGAGGGCATCAGTGCGGCTGGATTCACGATTGTCAGCGGCATGGCCAGAGGCATCGACAGCGTGTGCCATGAAGCCGCTCTTGCCTGCGGAGGAAATACGATTGCAGTGATGGGGACCGGTCATGGCGTGATCTATCCGCCGGAGAACAGAGGATTGTATGAACGGATCGCCGTGGATGGACTCATTCTGACGGAGTATCCTTCCGGGACCAAATCGCATCCCGGTTTGTTTCCGCAGCGCAACCGCATCATCGCCGGCTTGACGCTTGGGACGCTGGTCGTCGAAGCGGACTCACGCAGCGGTTCTTTGATTACGGCGGATCTGGCGCTCGAAGCCGGCAGGGATGTGTTCGCCGTGCCTGGGCCGGTCACCTCGCCCAAGAGCCGCGGGGCGCTGAACTTGATTAAACAAGGCGCTAAAATGGTGCTGAATGCCGAAGACGTCATCGAAGAATATGATTCATGGTTGCCAAAAGGGTTTGAAGATACATACAATAGGGAGCGTCAGATGTTGGAGGACACGCGGCTGCCTGCAGATCATTTGACAATGGATGAGCTTGGGATATACCATATATTGGAACAAGGGCCGTCTACATTGGATGAGCTGCTGCAGCAGACCGGATGGGATTTTGGACATTTGCATTCAGTTCTGTTATCTTTAATCATAAAAAAGCAGATTACCCAATTATCTGGTGCTATATACAAGCTTATATAACAAGAGTCTATTGACTAACATTCACAGAATTGTTCGGAAAGGGGGATGAACCTATGGCTGACTCACTTGTCATCGTAGAATCGCCGGCCAAGGCGAAAACGATCGGCAAATATTTAGGCAGCAAGTATATCGTAAAAGCTTCGATGGGTCACGTGCGTGATCTCCCGAAGAGCCAAATCGGGGTTGAGGTCGAGAATGACTTTAATCCGAAATATATTACGATCCGCGGAAAGGGCTCCGTATTAAAGGAACTCAAGGACGCCAGCAAAAAAGTGAAAAAGGTTTATCTCGCAGCTGACCCCGATCGCGAGGGTGAAGCGATTGCCTGGCATCTTGCCCATGCCCTGGAGCTTGACGATACGGATAGCTGCCGCGTCGTGTTTAACGAAATTACGAAGCAAGCGGTCAAGGATGCATTTAAAACGCCGCGCAAAATCAATATGGACCTGGTTAACGCACAGCAGGCCAGACGTATTCTGGACCGGCTCGTCGGTTACAAGATCAGTCCGCTTTTGTGGAAAAAGGTGAAAAAAGGTTTGTCCGCGGGCCGCGTTCAATCGGTGGCGGTCAAGATCATCATCGACCGGGAGAACGAAATCAATGCGTTCATTCCGGAAGAATACTGGTCTATTACGGCCCAACTCGCCAAGGGAGATTCCGTTTTTGAGGCGAAATTCACGCAGCTGAACGGCCAGAAGAAAGAATTGTCGCGTGAGGATGAAGTGAACGAAGTGCTCGCTGCCATTAAGGGGGCCACCTTTAAAGTCAGCGAAGTGAAGGAAAAGGAACGCCAGCGGCATCCTTCGCCTCCGTTTACGACAAGCTCCCTGCAGCAGGAAGCTGCCCGGAAGCTTAATTTTCGTGCCGCCAAAACGATGTCCGTCGCCCAGCAGCTGTACGAAGGCGTAGAGCTCGGGAAAGAAGGGACCGTCGGCCTCATCACTTATATGCGTACGGATTCCACCCGGATTGCCGGATCGGCCCAGGAAGAAGCCAAGGAATTTATCAGCGGGAAGTACGGGGATCCGTTTGTTCCTGAAACTCCGCGGGAGTATTCGAAAAAATCGGCGAACGCCCAGGACGCCCACGAAGCGATCCGCCCGACCTCGGTCATGCGTGATCCCGACTCCGTGAAGTCGTTCATGAGCCGTGACCAATACCGTCTTTACAAGCTGATTTGGGAACGTTTCGTTGCCAGCCAGATGTCTTCCGCCATACTGGATACGCTTTCCGTTGATATTGCGGCCGGGCCTGCCATATTCCGTGCATCCGGTTCCAAAGTCCGCTTCCAGGGCTTTATGAAGGTATACGTGGAAAGCAACGACGACGGCACAACGGAAGAAGAGAAGTTTTTGCCTGCCTTGGCCGTGGGTGATAAGCTGAAGAAGGAAGATATCGAGCCGAAGCAGCACTTTACGCAGCCGCCTCCGCGCTACACCGAAGCCCGGTTGGTCCGGGCGATGGAGGAGCTCGGCATCGGACGGCCAAGTACGTATGCGCCGACGCTGGAGACGATCCAAAAGCGCGGTTACGTGGCGATCGAAGAGAAAAAGTTCATTCCGACAGAACTGGGTGAATTGATCATCGAGCAAATGGAGCAATTTTTCCCGGAAATCCTTGATGTGGAATTTACGGCCCACATGGAAGACGATCTCGACCATGTCGAGGAAGGCTCGGAGGATTGGGTCAAGGTGCTGGCCGAGTTCTATTCTTCCTTTGAAAAGCGCCTGGAAGTAGCCGAGGAAGAAATGAAGGAAATCGAAATCGAGGACGAGGTATCGGACGAAATTTGCGACAAATGCGGCCGACCGATGGTATACAAATTGGGGCGGTTTGGCAAATTCCTCGCCTGCTCCGGATTTCCGGACTGCCGGAACACGAAGCCGATCGTCAAAGATATCGGCGTCACTTGTCCGAAATGCAAGGAAGGGCATGTGGTCGAGCGCCGCAGCAAGAAGGGGCGGATTTTCTATGGCTGCGACCGTTATCCGGAATGCGATTTCGTATCCTGGGATAAACCGTCGCCGAAGCCTTGTCCGAAATGCGGCTCTCTGATGGTTGAGAAGCGCAACAAGCAGGGAGCACGTCTCCAATGCACGGCATGCGACCATACCGAGCCCCTGGAAGAGAACGAAGACAACGAAGAAATGATGTAATTGTAAACAGCAGGGGGTAATGAAGTTGACAGAAGTACAGCAGGTAACCGTCATCGGCGCGGGTCTGGCAGGCAGCGAGGCTGCCTGGCAGATCGCAAGCCGGGGGGTTCCCGTGAAATTATACGAAATGCGCCCGGTCGTGAAGACGCCCGCGCACCATACGGACAAGTTCGCCGAGCTCGTCTGCACCAATTCGCTGCGTGCCAACGGGCTTACGAACGCAGTCGGCGTCATCAAAGAAGAAATGCGGATGCTGGATTCACTGATCCTGAAATCCGCCGATAAAAATGCGGTTCCTGCCGGAGGCGCTCTGGCGGTGGACCGCGACGGTTTTTCCGGGGATATTACGAGCACTCTCCATAACCATCCGCTGATTGAAGTCGTAAACGAAGAAATTCAGCATATACCAGAAGAAGGGATTGTCGTCATCGCCACAGGCCCGCTGACCTCGCCTGCGCTCTCCGCCGAGATCAAAGCACTCATGGGCGAAGAGTATTTCTACTTCTATGACGCTGCGGCTCCGATCGTCGAGAAAGACTCCATCGACATGAGCAAAGTATACCTGGCTTCCCGTTATGATAAAGGCGAAGCGGCTTACTTGAACTGTCCGATGACCGAAGAGGAATTCAACGCGTTTTATGACGCGCTGGTCAATGCGGAAGTCGCGCAGTTGAAAGAGTTTGAGAAGGAAGTATACTTCGAGGGCTGCATGCCGATCGAGGTTATGATGAAGCGCGGCAAGCAGACGGCGCTGTTCGGGCCGATGAAGCCGGTAGGGCTGGTCAACCCGCACACGGGTGAGCTGCCTTATGCGGTCGTACAGCTGCGCCAAGATAATGCCGCCGGTACACTGTACAATCTGGTCGGCTTCCAAACTCACCTCAAATGGGGAGAGCAAAAGCGCGTATTCTCCATGATTCCGGGGCTGGAAAATGCGGAATATGTGCGCTACGGCGTCATGCACCGCAATACGTTCATCAACTCTCCGAAGCTGCTCCAACCGACCTATCAGCTGAAAACGAATGAGAACCTGTTTTTTGCCGGTCAAATGACGGGGGTAGAGGGATATGTGGAATCTGCCGCATCCGGGCTTATAGCGGGCATTAATGCAGCGAGAAAGGCGCTTGGACAGGACCTTGTCGTGTTCCCTGACACAAGCACCCTCGGCAGTATGGCTCATTATATTACGACCGCGGATTCGGAGCACTTCCAGCCGATGAACGCCAACTTCGGCCTGCTGCCGAAATTGGAGAAGAAGATCCGCAACAAAAAGGAAAAGAACGAGGCGCTGGCCAATCGGGCTTTGGAGACGATTGCCGCGTTTATCCAGGAAGCCGGACTGGCAACCGAACATCAGGAAGTATAGATTAGGAGGTCTGTAGGTATGGATTTATCTTTTCATGCGACAACCATTTGCGCTGTACGCCATAACGGAAAAGCGGCGATCGCCGGTGACGGCCAGGTGACCTTCGGTGAAAATGTCATTATGAAGCAGACCGCCAAAAAGGTGCGCCGCCTGTACAGAGGCCAGGTCGTTGCCGGCTTTGCAGGCTCTGTGGCGGACGCCATTACCCTTTTTGAAAAATTCGAAAGCAAACTGGAGGAGCATCACGGCAATTTGCAGCGTGCCGCCGTGGAGCTCGCCAAGGACTGGCGCCAGGATCGCGTTCTCCGTAAGCTTGAGGCACTCATGATTGTTATGGATAAAACCGGCATGCTGCTCATTTCCGGAGGCGGTGAAATCATCGAACCGGACGACGACGTGCTGGCGATTGGCTCTGGGGGCAATTTTGCGCTCTCCGCCGGACGGGCGCTGAAGCGTCACGCCCAGGACTTGGAAGCGAAGGATATCGCGCGGGAAGCTTTGAAAATTGCTTCGGAAATTTGCGTATACACCAATGGAAATATCATTGTGGAAGAGCTGTAAGGGTGGAGGAATGCATATGGATAACCAAAGTTTGACGCCAAGACAAATCGTGGCCGAACTGGATAAATATATTGTAGGCCAGAAGCAGGCGAAGAAATCCGTCGCCGTCGCACTGCGCAACCGTTACCGCCGCAACCGTCTTCCCGAGGATGTTCGGGATGAGATTGTACCGAAGAACATCCTGATGATCGGTCCGACGGGTGTGGGCAAGACCGAAATCGCCAGACGTTTGGCGAAGCTGGTCAATGCGCCATTTGTGAAGATCGAAGCCACCAAATTTACGGAAGTGGGATACGTCGGTCGCGACGTGGAATCCATGGTCCGCGATTTGATCGAAACGTCCATCCGCATGGTCAAAGCGGAGCGTACGGAAAAAGTAAAAGACCGCGCCGAGGAGCTCGCCAACGAACGAATCGTGCAAATTCTCGTTCCGCCGGCTGGCAAAAACAAGGCGCAGCGCAACCCGTTTGAAATGCTGTTCGGCAATGGCAACCAGAACGCACAGGATACGGAAGAGGATAAGGAGCAGGACAGCACCGTGACCGAACGCCGGCGCCAGGTGAAGTTTAAGCTTCAGTCCGGCAGCCTGGAAGACGACATGATCGAAATCGACGTTGAGGACAACTCGCCGACGATGATGGATATGCTGGCCGGGCAGGGGAATGACCAGATGGGCATGAACATGCAGGAAATGTTCGGCAGCCTGCTGCCGCGGCGGACGAAGAAGCGGAAGCTGCCGATCCGGGAAGCGCGCAAGGTGCTGACGCAGGAGGAAGCGACCAAGCTGATCGACATGGACGACGTCATCGCCGAGTCGATTCTTCGTGCCGAGCAGTCGGGCATCATCTTTATCGACGAAATCGATAAAGTTGCCAGCCAGGGCAAAGGCTCTGGGCCTGACGTGTCCCGTGAAGGCGTCCAGAGGGATATTCTGCCGATCGTGGAAGGGTCGACGGTCATGACCAAATACGGCCCTGTGAAGACGGACTTTATTTTGTTTATTGCAGCAGGTGCATTCCATATCGCCAAACCGTCGGATCTCATTCCCGAGCTTCAAGGCCGGTTCCCGATCCGCGTGGAGCTGAGCAGCTTGTCTCTCGACGACTTTGTGTCGATTCTGACCGAGCCGAAGAACGCCTTGACCAAGCAGTATACGGAGCTGCTCAAAACCGAGGACATCGAGGTCGAATTCTCATCTGAAGCGATCCGGGAAATTGCCAAAATTGCCGCGACCGTCAACCAGAATACCGAGAACATCGGTGCGCGCAGGCTGCATACGATTCTGGAGAAGCTGCTCGAGGATTTGTCGTTTGAGGCGCCTGAATTGACCTTGGAGAATATGACCATCACGCCGGAATACGTGCGCGAAAAGCTGGGCGACATCGCCCAGGACCGCGATTTGAGCCAATATATATTGTAAACCGACAACCGTCACTGCGGGGACATGTCTGAAGGATGAAGATCCTTCGGGCATGTCTTTTTTTGTTGTGCTAAGGAAGGGACTGCAGGAAGGACAGTGCCGACATCGTAAAAACCTCTCTGGGAGGTATAACTACTATCCTGCGCTCGTATGCAAGGGAGAGGTTATTTTACGACACTTTCGCAAATCTGAAATTCTAGGACTATTCAGGCTGAGTTTTTATCGAAATGTGACAACAGGCCTGTCCTATGTAAGCCCACAAACCCTTATCCTGCAAAGATTTAGCAAAAATTTCAGAGAAATTAAGAACAAAGACCTTCTTTCTGGTAAAAGATAGGGCTTTTTTCTTATTGTAATATGTCCCAATCTTTAAGAAACTTAGGATATACGACAATATAGTAATTTTTTCTACTTTAGACCTAGAATAAGCAATATTTCTAAGGACTTTTGTCGAAAAAAAGTGAAATTGGGAAGAAAGTTCCCCACGGACAAATAGTAAAGTTATGGAAAATAAGGGGGATACGGAATGGATTTGCTGAACAGCGTCAGCTTTCAACGTTTGGAAGGCGGACTTCAGGCGGCAAACGCGCGCCAGAGAGTCATTGCGAACAACATTGCCAATGTCGACACACCTTATTTCAAACGGTCCGAAGTGTCATTTGAAAGCCTGCTCCAGCAGGAAATTAATGGATCTGCACCTCAGCTTCGCGGCAGGGTCACCGATCCCCGGCACTTCGTCATTGGTCCTACGAATTCGGTCCCGGATCCAGTTGTAACGGAGGACCAATCGACAGCGATGAACAACAATATGAACAATGTGGATATTGACCGGGAGATGTCCGCACTGGCTGACAACCAGCTTCAGTACAACGCCTACATCCAGCAGATGAACGACCAGATCAAAATGATGCGGACAGCCATTGAAGGGAGATAATCGCGGGTGAACATGAACAGCAGCTTTGGGATTAGCGCTTCGGCGCTGACGGCACAGCGTTTGCGGATGGACGTCATTTCGTCCAACATTGCGAATGCGGAAACGACGAGAGCGTCGGTGGTTGACGGCAAAGCGGTGCCGTACCGCCGCAAAATGGTTGTGCTTTCGCCGAATGAATCGGATTTCTCCAGCATGCTGGAAGCACAAATGAACGGACAAAGTGCGGGGAAAGGTGTGAAAGTGGCTGCAATCCAGGAGGATCAGACGCCGCTGAAGCCGGTATACAATCCGACTCATCCGGATGCAGATGCGCAAGGGTATGTCTACATGCCTAACGTGGATATCGCCAAAGAAATGATCGATATGATTTCGGCCACGAGATCTTACGAAGCGAACGTCACAGCGCTGAATTCCTCAAAAGCGATGATCACGAAGGCCTTGGAAATAGGTCGATAAGCCTAGTTTGAATAAATAAATGCAGGTAAGGAGGGACATTGATGATTCAAAACTCGATGTTTTCGACACAAAGCATCCAACCGCTCGACATGAAGCAAAGCGCATCAAGCGCAAGCAAGACGCCAGCCCAATCCCTTAGCGATTTCGGATCTTATCTGGAAAATGCGCTGAACCAGGTGGCCGGGCAAGAGAAAGCCGCCGAAGAAATGAACAATCAGTTCATGCTCGGACAAGTTGATGTGGACCAGGTGATGGTTTCTTCGCAAAAAGCGCTTCTCAGCCTGGAGCTGACGACGCAGATTCGGAACAAAGCGATCGAAGCGTACCAGGAGATCATGCGGACGCAAATTTAAAGGTTGCAGACAAAAGAGTGAACGAAGGATTTGGCGGATCGCCTGAACCTATTCATTCATAGATTTATGCTAAGTTTTCGGGTGGGGTGGGTGACGTTGTGAACGAAAGAATCGTCCAGTATAAGGACAAGGTCGTTCAATACTGGAATCAATTCAGCAAAAAGCAGAAAATTTTATTCATTTCTACGATCGCTTTTATTATCATCGCCATTGTCGTGCTGACCATGCAGTTTTCCAAAACGGAGTATGAAGTGGCCTTCAAGGACTTGAATGCCAGTGACTCCGCAGGCATTATGAACTACCTTGATACGAACAACATCCCGTATAAATTGAGTCCTAACGGAACATCCATTTCAGTACCGAGTACGGAGGCGGCCCGCATCAAGGTCGATGTCGGCTCACAGGGACTCATTCAGAACGGATCCATCGGTTTCAAAACGTTCGATCAATCATCATCGATCGGCACAACCGACAGCGAGTTTAACGTCAAGTACAACAACGCATTGAACGGAGAAGTTGAGCAGCTGCTCACGAGCATGAATGGCATAAGTAAGGCTAAAGTCCTAGTAAACCTGCCGAAAGAAAGCGTGTTTGCAAGCGAAGAAGACCAGGAGAAAGCAAGCGCCTCAGTCGTGCTTACCTTTAAGCCGGGTTATCATCCAAGCCAGCAAACGATCGACGGGTACTTTAACTTGGTCAAGACCGCCGTACCGAATCTGCCGGTAGAGAATATTACCATCACCGAATCAGAGGGCAATACGGAGCTGCTGTCGTCGGCCCAAGGCGGTTCGGGAACGCTGTCCTCGTCCGTCGAAGAAAATTTTGCGCTTCAGAAAAAGTTCGAAAGCGAAGTTCGCCAGAACGTCAAAGAGTTTCTGAGCCAGTTCATGGGACCGAATAAAGTCGATGTCCTCGTCGTCTCCAAGCTGAATTTCGATAAAGTTCAGAGCAAGGAAAACATGGTGACACCGGTAGATACGGAGAACATGAAAGGCATTGAAATCAGCGTTCAGGAAATTTCGAAGAATTATACGGGTAAGAGCAATCCGGATAGCGGAGTGGCGGGCACGGGCCAAACCCAGGTGCCGGGGTATCCAAGTAACTCGTCCACAGGTGACGTAACTTCCGAGGATTTGTCCAAGACGATCAATTACGAGGTTAACCATATTACCAAAGACATCGTTGCCAGTCCGTATACCGTAAAAGATTTAACCATAAACGTAGCAGTTGAACCACCAACGGGACAAACCAGTGTAGATCAACAAACCAGAGATGCCATTCAGAATATCTTGGTAAATATCGTAAGGGCATCGCTTGCCGATTCCGGTATTACATATACAGACGCTGATTTGGCTAAAAAAGTTTCGGTCTATTCGCAACCTTTCAGTGGTAATGTTACCCAGCCGAGTGGAATCAAGCTTTCCCAAGGCATGCTGTGGGGAATTGGCCTTGCCGCGCTTGCGCTTCTTGCGGGTGGAGGTTACCTGATTTACCGCCGCCGCAAGAACAAAGAGGAAATCGAAGAAGATCTTCCGCTGCCACCTGCGGCAGAGTTTCCTTCCATTAATCTGGAGAGCGTGACGAACGAAAGTCAGGTGCGCAAACAGCTGGAGACGCTGGCGAAGAGAAAGCCGGATGAATTCGTCAACCTGCTGCGCACATGGCTCGCGGATGAATAGGGGGTGGATTTATGGCAAAAGCAAACAGCCAGGCACTGAGCGGGCGCCAAAAAGCGGCCATCCTGCTCATTACGCTGGGACCGGAAGTGTCCGCACAAATTTTTAAGCACTTGCGTGACGACGAGATTGAGCAGCTGACGCTGGAAATCGCCAATGTGCGCAAAGTGGACAGTGTGGAAAAGGACCTGATCATGTCCGAGTTTCATCAAATCTGTCTGGCTCAGGAATATATTTCGCAGGGCGGCATCAACTACGCCAAGGAAATTCTTGAAAAGGCGCTCGGCTCGCAAAAAGCGTTGGAGGTCATCAACCGTCTGACGGCGACGCTGCAGGTGCGCCCGTTCGATTTTGCCCGCAAAGCGGATCCGAACCAGATTTTGAACTTTATACAGAACGAAAATGCCCAGACGATTGCCCTGGTGCTCTCCTACCTGCAATTTGAGCAGGCGGCCGCAATTCTGTCCTCCCTGCCGCAGGAAAAGCAGGCGGATGTGGCAAGAAGAATCGCGGTTATGGACAGTACGTCACCTGAAGTTATCGCCCAGGTAGAGCGCGTGCTGGAGCAGAAACTGTCGGCGACCGTGACGCAGGATTACACGAATGCCGGAGGCATCGAATCGATCGTACAGATTTTGAATGGGGTGGACCGAGGAACCGAACGAACGATCCTCGATTCGCTCGAAATTCAGGATCCGGAGCTGGCCGAAGAAATCAAGAAGAGAATGTTCGTGTTCGAGGATATCGTCAACGTCGACAACCGTTCCATTCAGCGGATCATCCGCGACATCGAGAACGCCGACCTTCAGCTTGCCCTCAAGGTGGCGAGCGAAGAGGTGCGGGACGTCATTTTCCGCAACATGTCCAAGCGGATGGCCGAAACCTTCAAGGAAGAGATGGAATATATGGGGCCAGTGCGGCTGCGTGACGTCGAAGAAGCTCAGACCCGCATCGTAGGCACCATCCGCAGACTGGAAGAAGCCGGGGAGATTATCATCGCCCGCGGCGGAGGAGATGACATCATTGTCTAATTTGATTAAGTCTTCGCAGTACGTACCGGTGGAAGCCCTCAAGCGGCTGGATCTGGCAAGGCACTATGCGCTTCCGGAGCAGGATGAGGTAAACAACGAGGTAAAGATTGAAGAGATCCGGGCCGAGGCGGATGAAGAGAGTAAACGGCTCAGCCAGGAAATGCTGCAGGATGCCAAGGAGTTCGCGGAGCGTCACATCCGTGAGGCGTCTGAAGAGGCGCAGCGGATACTGGCCGAAAACGAGGAGAAGATCAATGCCTGGTGGCAGGAACGCAGGGAGCAGGACGAGCATCTGATCGAGGCCGTGAAGTCGGAAGGCTACGCGGAAGGATACCGGGAAGGCGCTGAGAAAGCGGAAGCGGATCTTGCGGCCAAGCTTCAGGAAATGATGGCCGAAGCCCAGTCGGTTTTGCGGCATGCTTATATGATCAAGGAGCAGATCATTCAGGAAGCCGAGCCCTTTCTCGTAGATCTGAGCTGTGCCATCGCCGAGAAGGTGATCGACAAGCAGCTGACCGTGGACCGGGATTATGCGATCGATCTCATTCGGAAGAACTTGTCCCGCAAACGGGAGCAGGGTGTGATTACGCTTTGCGTGGCGCCGGAGCATTTCGCTTTTGTCCAGGCGGCCCGGGAAGAGCTCAGCGTGGCGATCGATTCGCAAGCGGAGCTGCAAATCCTGCCGGATGCTACGGTCCATGATCACGGCTGCGTCATCCGCTCCTCATTCGGCAGCGTCGACGCACGCGTGGAAACACAGCTGACCGAAATCAAAAAAGAGCTGATACGCATCGCTCTGGACGAAGGGGAACGGAGAGACCAAGATGAAGGTGCTTGACAGCGGACGGTATATGGAGCATTTGCGGAACATCGATCCGGTCCGGATCAACGGAAAAGTCACCCAGGTCATCGGACTGATGGTCGAGTCGGAAGGCCCGGACGCCAGCGTCGGAGACGTCTGCTACATTTATCCGAGCAAAGGAGCCAAGCCGCTGCAGGCGGAGGTTGTCGGTTTCCGCGACAACAAGGTTCTGCTCATGCCGCTCGGTGAGCTGCAGTCGATCGGACCGGGGTGCGATGTGGTCGGCACGGGCAAGCCGCTAAGCGTTCAGGTTGGCTCCGAGCTGCTTGGCAAGGTGCTGGACGGTTTGGGGCAGCCGCTCGACGGCTCACTGATTCCGACCCGAATGCCGCACAGCTCGACGTATAACACGCCGCCGAACCCGCTGAACCGGCCCCGGGTGCTGGAGCCGATCAGCATTGGCGTACGGGCGATCGACGGTCTGCTGACCATCGGCAAAGGGCAGCGGGTCGGGATCTTCGCCGGATCCGGCGTCGGGAAAAGTACGCTGATGGGCATGATCGCGCGCAACACCGCAGCGGATGTCAACGTGATTGCGCTCATCGGCGAGCGGGGGCGGGAAGTGCTCGATTTTATCGAGCGCGACCTGGGTCCCGAGGGGCTGCAGCGCTCGGTGGTCATCGTGGCCACCTCCGACCAGCCTGCGCTGATCCGGATCAAGGGAGCGCTGATCGCGACGACCATCGCCGAGTATTTCCGGGACCGGGGCATGAACGTCATGCTGATGATGGATTCCGTGACGCGGTATGCGATGGCGCAGCGGGAAGTGGGGCTGGCGATCGGCGAACCGCCGGCGATGCGCGGCTATACGCCGTCGGTGTTCGCGAGCCTGCCGAAGCTGCTCGAACGGGCGGGGACAGGGCCGCAAGGTTCCATTACCGCCTTTTACACCGTGCTCGTCGACGGCGACGACATGAATGAGCCGATCGCGGATGCGGTGCGGGGAATCCTGGACGGGCACATCGTGCTGAACAGGGGCATCGCGAACAAGGGCCATTTTCCCGCGATCGACGTGCTTGCCAGCATCAGCCGGGTGATGAAGGATATTGCGCCGCGCGAGCAGACGGACGCTGCGGATAATTTGAAGCGGCTGATGGCTGTCTATAAAGAGTCCGAGGATCTGATCAACATCGGCGCTTACCAAAAAGGCTCGAACGAGCAAATCGATGAAGCCATCGATTCCATCCAGGCCATCTGGGATTTTACCAAGCAGCGCGTAGACGAAAAAGTGACGCTGGAGCAGGTTCAAGAACGTTTGATTTCCGAATTTTCAAGGAGATGACCTTAAGGGATGAGATTTCAGTACGCGTTCCAAAAAATTGTCGACCTCAAAAGCAACGAACGTACCCAGGCGGAATGGATGCTGTCCAGCGCCATCGGCAAGCTTCAGGCGGAAGAAAAGTCGTTGGGAGAGCTGCTGGATATCCGGGAGAGCATGGTCAAGCAGCTTCAGGAAGCCGCCGGCCAATGCGTTCCTGTCTCCATGATTCAGGAAATTCAGGCGTATGTCGAATATTTGGACCAATGCATACGGATGAAGCATGTGGATGTGAACAGAGCCAATATGAAGGTTCAGATGCAGCAGAAGCATTTGTCCACAAAGATGCTGGATGAAAACGTCTGGTTAAAAGCGCGGGACAAAGCAAAGACGGCATTTCAGCAGCAGGCGCTCCTGCATGAGCAGAACGAGCTTGACGAGATGGCGACCGTACGGTTTGCCATGGGCGCTAGGGCGAGATGACTGAACGTGATATAGAGCTGCTGGCTTGGGGGTGGAACAACTGTGGCAAGAACAGGTTTTGAAGAATTAGAGAAAGAATCAACAGGGGGATTTGAACGGTTTTTGTTTTTGGTTATACCAATCATCTTTACGGTGGTGCTTCTGGGCGTGCTTCTGATGCTGCTGAACACCAACGTGCGGAACGAAGTGCTCGGCGTTGCCAACAAAATTCCGGTTGTGAAAAACTGGGTCCCTGACCCGGTCAAGGATCCGGAAGCGGCCAAGCTGGACAAAACGAAAGCACAGGTGGAGAGCGCGACCGCTACGATCAAGGAGCTGAAAAGCCAGCTGGAAGCCAAGGAAGCGGACCTTCAGAAGGCTAAGGAAGACCGGCAGCAGCAGGACAGTAAAATCAAATCGCTGCAGACGCAGATTGATCAGCTTCAGGAGAGCAGCGCGCAGGCTGCGGATGCACAGGCGGGAAATACCGCCGACGATTACGAGAAGCAGGTCAAAAATTTGGCGAAAATGTACGCCGGCATGAGCCCGAGCAAAGCGGCACCGATTCTGCAGAATATGACCACGGAAGAGGTCGTTCAGCTGCTTAGCGCCATGGATGCCGATAGCCGAATGAACATCCTCGCCAAGATGGATCCGAAGATGGCGGCGGATATCACGCTGAAAATGAAGGATTCCGTATCGTCCAGCGATTTGGCGATCGCGGCGCTTCAGTCCAGAGTAAACAAGGACAGCGCCGTGCAGACGACACCGTCGTCAACCGGGCTCGACAAGGCTCAAATCAGCCAGACGTTCGGGTCGATGAACGCGGACAGCGCGGCTAATCTGCTGCTGGCCATGTACAAGATCAGTCCGGACAAAGTACTGACAATTCTGGGCGCCGTGGCAGATTCGACACGCTCGAGCATTTTGGATTCGATGAGCAAAACAGACCAGAAGACGAGCGCTGTCATTCTCAACAAATTGCTAAGCAGCAAGTAGCGATTCTTTTCAACCAGAGCTTCTTTTCAACAGAGTACTTGAATGTAGTACTGCACGCGAAAGGAGGTGAAAACAAAGATGAGCCTGATATTTCAAAACATTTCCGCAGGTGCGCCAGCCGGAGCGAAGACAGCAGGAACAAGCGGCGGTGCGGCAAACGCCTCGGCGGGAACGGCACTGGTACCGGCATTTGGAGTATCGTTGACTCAGCTGATGACAAGTACAGCAGGCGGTTCGCAGGAAGCTTCGGCCATGAACGGCGTGGCGTCACTTTTGGAAGGGCTGCTGAAAAATGCTCAAGCGACCGCGGTTCAAGGGAACGGGGACAGTGATGAGCAGAACACCGCAGCCCTGCTGCAAAGCCTTCTTCTGGATGCCGATCAGCTGGATGAAGCGATTGCCGAAGACCCTGAAGTGCTGAGCGCCCTGCAAAGCTGGATTCAACAGGTAACCACCTTGCTGCTGAACGTTCAAGGAAACGGCGAAGCACAGTCTGAAGACATCCCGGCTAATGAGGGAGATCAAGCCTTGACGGCACTGGCCAGCCACCCGGCGACGGCACGGTTTGCCGCGCAGGATGCGTTGGCCCAGCTGATCACGGTGCTGCAGCAGCCAAATACGGGGGCGGACACCACGGCGCAGGCGGCAGAACTGCTGGAAACGTTCCATAACCTGGTTCAGAACGCCACAGCTCCTGGGAAAAACAAACCTGCGGCTCTGGTCAAGGACTTGGAATCGGCAGCACCACAGGATACGGCACCAATGTTCCAGCCCAAAGCGGAAGGACAAGCCAGCCGCATCTCCGCGTTGCTGGAAGCGATCCGGCAGCAGCCGGCAGGCGATACTGCATCCGCTGCAAGCGGCAAGGCCGTGCTGAGTACGATCTTGACGAGACAGCTGCCGAATGCCGATGCGCAAACAGCAGCTTCCGCTGCAAGCCCTTCTTCCGGAGAAGAGATGGAAGCGGCGGCGAAGCCGGAGGATCCGCTTGCCAGCCAGACTACGGTAACGGCAGGGCATCTCGTGATGAAAGAAGGCATTCAGTCGCCTCATAAAGCAGCGGCGCCAGCGGTGCCCGTTACGCAGTTTGCCAAAGAAATGAGCACATTTGTCGTAAACAAACTGGAAATCGTGAAGCAAGAAGGCATCTCGGAAGCGAAAATATCGCTGTACCCGGAACATTTGGGCCAGGTCGACATTAAGCTGACGATGCAAAACGGACAGCTCGTTGCCCAATTTACGACCGAGCACGCCGGAGCCAAGGATTTGCTGGAACAGCAGATGAGTCAGCTTCGCAGTACGCTGCAATCGCAGGGTGTGCAGGTTGAGAAACTTGTGGTAACGCAAAACCCTTCGCTGCAGTCCCAAATGTATCACGACGGCCGTCAATCCCAATCGGGTCAGCAGCAGCCGAACCGCCGGCAAAAGGACAAGGACACTTCCTCCGAAGATGCCTTGACCGTGGCTGAGCTGGGAGACGAGCTGAATGAATGGCTTGCCCGGCAGCAGGCGGATCAAGGAAATACGTTTACAGCCAAAGCGTAAAAACGGAGGTGAACAACCATGCCAGATATCGTATCGACAAGCAACATTTGGCCTAACTACTCGGCTTCCAATGTGCAGAAGGCCAGCACGAAGACGCAGACGCTCGGCAAGGACCAGTTTCTGAGCATTCTGGTGACCCAGCTTAAAAACCAGGACCCGATGCAGCCGATGGAGGACAAGGAATTTATTGCCCAGATGGCCCAATTCACCTCGGTCGAGCAGCTGATGAACATATCCAGCCAGCTGAACGCCATGAGTCAGTCCCTTGGCAACGTATCGGGACTGATTGGCAAACAAATTAGCTGGGTCGATAGCGGAAGCAGCTCCGATCAGTCAGGCGAAAGTACGTCTGAGATCAAAACGGGCATCGTGGATTCGATTATCGTCAAGGACGGCGTTCAGTACGCTTCCGTCGGGTCGGTAGCGATTCCGATTACGAAGATCGTCGAAATCATGAACGCCAAGCAGGAAGAGGGCACTCCGCCGGCGGATACCGATACGCCATCAACTGACGGTGCGTCGAATGCGAGCGGCGCGGCAGAAGGTTCTGCGGGCAGCGGCTCTGAAACCGGAGAGACAGGAGCCGAGGCAACAAGCGCAGCGGCAGGAGAGGGCACGACAGGCGGGAACGGGGAATCGGCATGAACGAACGGATGACGATCGGACAGCTCTACCCCGGAAGGATATATCCAGCCGCGCCCGTCAAGACTTCGAAACCGGCAGCAACGCCGGACGCCTCGTCCCAGACGTCATTTGATGAACTGCTGCAGGGAAGCCTGCTCAAGTTCAGTAATCATGCGGCCAAGCGGCTGGAGCAAAGAGGAATCGAGATCAAAGGGGAACAGCTGGACAAGCTGAACCAAGCCGTTGAAAAGGCTGCCGCCAAAGGCAGCAAGGAATCGCTGATCCTGATGAAGGATATGGCGCTCATCGTCAACGTTCCTAACCGGACGGTCGTCACGGCGATGGACGGCAAATCCATGAAAGACAACGTGTTTACCCAAATCGACAGCGCGGTCGTGCTGTCGTAAGCTGGCTGGCCCGAACCGGAAAGCCAGGGAACTGCTGACCGACTGACGCAGTTCATTTCACAAACCTAGGAGGAAACAGACCAATGTTGAGATCGATGTATTCAGGCGTTTCAGGGATGCGCGGATTCCAAACCAAGCTCGACGTAATCGGCAACAATATCGCCAACGTCAACACGACCGGCTTCAAGGCAGGCCGGGTAATGTTTAAGGATGTCATGAGCCAGACCGTATCTGGCGTGACAGCGCCGGTTGACGGAGAATCGGGCGGAGCCAACGCCAAACAAATCGGGCTTGGCGTATCGATCGGATCGATTGATACGTTGCACACGGGGGGAAGTGCTCAGACGACAAACAATCCGACCGACTTGCGGATTGATGGTGACGGTTTTTTCCTTGTGAAACTGGATCCGGCCCAGGATCCTCCGTTCCTTACCAGAGCTGGCGATTTTCATGTGGATGCGCTGAAGAATCTGGTCACATCGGACGGGATGTTCGTCTGCGATTCAGGTGGGACTCCGATTAATTTGGGAGGAGCCGTTTCCTTTTCCATCTCCCAGGACGGCACCATTATTCAAAAATTGGACGATGGATCAACCGATACTGCCCTTAAGGTTGGCGTAGGAAAGGTAACAAATCCGGAAGGGCTGGAGAAAGTCGGTGGGAACCTGTATCGCTTGACGCCAAATGCTATTGAGGATGGAACTTTTCAACCCGGTGAAGCAAATGATGCAACCACAGGTACCGGTGCAATCGTTGCAGGTCAGCTGGAAATGTCCAACGTCGACCTGACCGGCGAATTTACCGAAATGATCGTCGCCCAGCGCGGCTTCCAGGCGAACTCGCGGATCATTACGACCTCCGACGAGGTGCTGCAGGAAGTCGTCAATCTGAAGCGTTAGTAGAGTGAAGTGACGGGGGAGGCCTGTCCTCCTCCGATTTCCATAGGAGGCCTGCTATGATTTTAGTTACCCGGTTAAACGGCTCACCATTATGGCTGAATGCCCTGCTTATCGAAACAGTGGAAGAAACGCCGGACACGTATATTACCCTGGTTACGGGCAAACGAATGATTGTTTTGGAAAAAGCGGCGGAAGTCATTTCCCTGGTGAAGCAATACAATCAGGAAATCGGCGTTCACAACGCAACTATTAAAGTGCAACAAACGGAGGAATCCCCATGAAAAAGATGCTGCCCTGGCTAATAACGATACTGCTGGCGATTACACTGATCGTGCTTGCCGCATTTTTGCTGATGGATAAATATTTCGGGAGCAGTTCAAACGAAACGAAATCGGCCGCCCAAACGATCGAGGCTCCAAAATTATCGGCAGACGAGCTTGTGGAAATCACTTCGGAGATTACGGATATCAAGACCAATCTCGCGGATCAGGATTATATCGTATTGATGAATTTTGCGTTCCAATTGAACGACAAAAAATCGAAGGAAGAATTCGATAAGATCAAAGAATTCGAAATCAAGCCCATCATTATTAAGACGCTCGCCGATACGAGGCCCGAGGAACTGAAGGGCTCCAAAGGAAAAGACCAATTAAGCGCAAAATTGATCAATCTGATCAATAAAACCCTGACACGAGGGAAACTGACGCAAATCTCCATCACGAACTTTGTTTTGACGCCGCTGTAACATAACGACCGGAAACCGTAAGGGGGTGAGATGATTGGTTGATGTATTATCGCAAAATGAGATTGACGCCCTGCTCGCCGCACTGTCGTCCGGTGAAATGGATGCGGAGGAACTTAAAAAAGAAGAGACCCAGAAAAAAATCCGTTCCTATGATTTCAAGCGGGCCGTCCGCTTTTCCAAGGATCATATCCGAAGTCTGACACGGATTCATGAAAATTTCGCGCGTTATCTGACGACCTATTTTTCCGCACAACTGCGGACATTTGTTCAAATTAACGTCGTTCAGGTCGAGCAGCTTCCTTATGACGAATTTATCCGCTCGATTCCGAAGATGACGATTCTCAATATTTTTGAGGCGGAACCTTTGAAAGGAAGAATGGTGCTGGAGGTACACCCCAACGTGGCCTATGCCATGCTGGACCGGCTGCTGGGCGGAGTCGGAAACGCTCCTTCCAAAATCAACTCGCTCACCGAAATCGAAACGACGATCATGGAGCGGATTTTCAGCCGGGCGTTTGAGAGCTTGGCGGAAGCGTGGAAAACGGTGCTGGATATCTCTCCACGGATGGAAGCGATGGAGACGAATCCGCAGTTTATGCAGATCGTCTCACCGAACGAAACCATCGCCCTGATTTCGCTCAGCACCAAAATCGGCGATACGACGGGCATGATCAACCTCTGTATTCCGCATGTAGTGCTGGAGCCGATCATGTCGAAGCTCTCGGCCCATCAGTGGTTTGTATCGGAGAAGAAGTCCAGCGTCCCGGAGGAAGCCGAGTCGCTCAAAAACCGGATCAGCCAAGCCAAGCTGAGCATGATCGCCGAGCTTGGGGAGTCTTATATCTCCGTATCCGAGTTTTTGGGATTGAATGTAGGGGACGTCATCAGCCTGGCCAAGCCGGTACATTCGGGACTGAAAATCAAGGTTGGTGACCGGTTGAAGTTTATAGGAAGCCCGGGTACCGTCAAAGACCGCGTGGCCGTGCAAATCGACGAAATTGTCAGCGAAGGAGCTGAGGAACTTGACGAGTAAAGATTATTTATCCCAGGAAGAGATCGACGCCCTGCTGAAACAGACCGAAGCGGCCGACTTCTCCCGAAATGCGGGTTCGACGGTAGACGATTATTTAACGCCTCTGGAGCAGGATGCACTGGGAGAGATCGGCAACATTACGTTTGGCAGTGCAGCCACCGCACTTTCGACGCTGCTTGGCAAGAAGGTGGACATTACGACGCCGAAGGTGTCTATCATTACCCGCAGCCAGTTTGAGGAAGAGTTCCCCAAGCCCCATGTGGCTGTTCATGTCACGTATGTGGACGGTTTTGAAGGGATCAACTCTTTGGTCATTAAAACGCGTGACGCGCAGGTCATCGCCGACCTGATGCTGGGCGGAGAAGGTGATCCGCAGGATGCGGAGCTGAACGAAATTCATATCAGCGCGGTTCAGGAAGCGATGAACCAAATGATGGGCTCTTCGGCCACTTCGATGTCGACGATATTTAACCGGTTCGTCAATATTTCGCCGCCAGGCATCGACATTCTGGATATGGCCAACGGCGACGGGGTCAACAGCCTGCCTTCCGAGCAGACGCTGATCAAGATCTCTTTCCGGCTCAAAATCGGAGAATTGATCGATTCCACGATCATGCAGCTGCTTCCGGTCCAGTTCGCCAAGGATATGGTCAGCATGCTGATCCATGGTTCGGACGAGGCGGAGCAGTCGATGCAGCAGGCGGCTCCAGCGGTTGAAGCGCCTGAGCGGCCGGCATCTCAGCCTGAGGCCTCTTACCCGCCTCCGGCAGCCAGTCAGCCGGCTCCGCAGCAGCAGGATTACGGAATGCCGTCCGGCGCGCCGGGCTACGGTGCTCCAGCTGCCGGAATGCCCGCTTCCATGCCGGGGCAAGCATACGATCCGAACATGCAGAATCCTTATGCGGCCATGCCGCAGCATTACGGGTCTATGCCTAACCGCAACGTCAATGTGCAGCCCGTGCAATTTGCGAATTTACAAGGTGGCTCGTACGGCCAGGTCGATCAAAATAATTTAAACTTATTGATGGACATTCCTCTTAAAGTCACCGTAGAATTAGGAAGGACCCAGAAGCAAATTAAGGATATCCTGGAAATGTCTCAAGGTTCAATCATCGAGCTGGACAAGCTGGCGGGCGAGCCGGTTGACATCCTGATCAACAACAAGCTGATCGCCAAAGGCGAGGTTGTCGTTATCGATGAAAACTTCGGGGTGCGTGTCACGGATATTCTCAGCCAGTGGGACCGAATACAAAAATTACAATAGCAAAATTTAGGGAGGATTTTTAATCAATGGCAAATCGAATTCTTATCGTGGATGACGCTGCATTTATGAGAATGATGATCCGTGATATTTTGACTAAAAACGGTTTTGAGGTAGTCGGAGAGGCCCAGGATGGATCCCAGGCGATCGAGAAGTTTAAAGAGCTTCGTCCGGACCTGATTACGATGGATATTACGATGCCGGAAATGGACGGGATCGCCGCGCTGAAAGAAATCAAAAAGATCGACCCGGCCGCGAAGGTCATTATGTGCTCCGCCATGGGGCAGCAGGCGATGGTCATCGACGCCATCCAAGCAGGCGCGAAGGATTTTATCGTCAAACCGTTCCAGACCGACCGCGTTATTGAAGCCATCAATAAGACGCTGGGAGTTTAGGACTTTAGATGAGTAATCCAGATACGCCGCTTCCTGGCTCCGGTAATTACGCCCTCAGCCTGGTTTATGTCATCATCGTCCTGGCGGTGATTATTGCACTCATTATTCTTCTGATCCGTTTTCTCGGCCGGAAAAATAAAACTTGGTTCAGCAGCCGTTCGATCCGGACGCTGGGGGCTGTCGGGCTGGGACCGAACAAATCGCTCCAGGTCATTGAAATCGGCAGCAGCGTATATTTGGTCGGCGTAGGCGAAGATATTCGCCTCGTCGATAAAATTACCGACCCTGACGAGGTCGCCGTCATCCTGGCATCGTTTGAACAGGATCCGGCATACTCGCAGAACGGGTTAACGCCTTTGGTGGCCAAGCTTGCTGCAAAGCTGCGCAAAACGGGACCGGTATCCGAGGAGATCAGTCTGGAGGAAACGCCGGAATTTCATGAAGTATTTGACGAGAAGCTGCGCCGGATGTCGAACCGTAAAGAGAAGATGGAAGAGCTCCTGCGGGAAGACAATACTACAGATCGGTTGAGGGAGCCATGAAAAAGAAGGTTTTGTTCGTTTGTATCATCGTTACATTGATCAGCCTGCTCTCGGTGACGGCCGCCTTTGCGGATCCGATACCGAATATCGATATCCAGGTAGGGGACTCCGGAGGGAAGCCAAGCACCAGCTCGCTCTCGATTCTGCTTCTCATCACGGTCATCAGCATCGCGCCGGCGCTGCTTGTGCTGATGACCAGTTTTACGCGGATCGTGATCGTGCTCGGTTTTGTCAGAACGTCGCTTGGAACTCAGCAGATGCCCCCTAACCAGGTCATCGTAGGGCTGGCTCTTTTTTTGACGCTGTTTGTCATGACGCCAACCTTTTCCTCCATCAATGATGTGGCCCTGCAGCCGTATTTAAAAGGGGAACTGACACAGACGCAGGCTTTGGACAAAGCGGCGGAACCGATGAAAAAGTTCATGTTCTCCAACACAAGGGAGAAGGACCTGCTGCTGTTTATGAAATATACCAAGATCGAAAAGCCGAATACCTACAAGGACATTCCGCTCACGGTCATGGTGCCGGCGTTCGCGATCAGCGAGCTCAAAACGGCCTTTCAGATGGGATTCATGATCTTTATTCCTTTTCTCATTATAGATATCGTCGTATCCAGTACCTTGATGGCGATGGGCATGATGATGCTTCCGCCGGTCATGATCTCGCTGCCGTTTAAAATTTTGCTGTTTGTGCTGGTGGACGGTTGGTATTTGGTCGTCAAGTCGCTGCTGATGAGCTTTAATACCTGAATGAGTATGAAGAAGGGGCGGGATGCTCAGCCATGAATTCGGAATTTATTATCGGTCTCGCCGGCCAGGCGGTATATACCGTGCTGAAGGTCAGTGCGCCCATGCTGCTGCTGGGACTCATCGTCGGTCTGGTGATCAGCATTTTCCAGGCGACAACCCAAATTCAGGAGCAGACGCTGGCATTTGTGCCAAAGATCGTGGCCGTACTGCTGGCGATTCTTTTCTTTGGGCCATGGATCCTGACGACGCTGGTGGACTTCACCTTTAACATTTTGGACAACTTGTACAAATATATCGGATAGGCGGACTTATTCAATGAACATGCTGCTGGAAAGTCTGCCGGTTTTTATGCTTATTTTTTGTCGAATTACAGCCTTTTTTGTTGTCGTTCCGGTGCTTTCTTCCAAAGGAGTCCCGAATATTTTCAAAATAGGCATCGCTTTTTTCGTATCTGCGCTTGTGTACCTAACTTATGGCGTGCATCAGAGCGTTCCGGCAGATGTGACTTACGTCCTCTTGATCATCAGGGAAGTGCTGATCGGGCTGCTGCTCGGATTCGTCGCCTATGTGCTGTTTATGGTGATCCAGACGGCCGGCTCCTTCATCGACATCCAGATCGGCTTCGGGATCGCGAACGTGCTGGATCCAATGACGGGCACCTCAGCGCCAATGCTGGGCAACTTCAAGTACATGTTTGCCCTGCTGCTGTTTTTGACGATGAACGGGCACCACTATTTGCTAGACGGCATCATCCGGAGCTATGACTGGGTTCCGCTTTCCAACGAGTTGTTTATGAGAATGGCGGATGGCAGCTTGTCGGAATTTTTGATCAAGACGTTCGGCCAGTCATTTGTCCTTGCCTTTCAAATGTCGGCTCCGCTCGTCACGGCGCTGTTCCTGACAGACATCGGGCTGGGGTTTCTGGCACGCACCGCACCGCAGTTTAACGTATTTGCCGTCGGGATGCCGCTGAAAATTATTGTCGGACTGATGATTCTGTTTTTGCTGGTACCGAGCTTTTCCTATATTTTCGGCGACTTGTTCGGGATCATGTTTGAGTCGATGCAGACGCTTCTGGGGATTATCGGTCACAAGCCTGCGTAATGTGAGGATGGAGGGAAGGAACGTGTCCTACAGGTATCCCCTGGATCTGCAGCTGTTTGGCGGAGAAAAAACCGAAAAAGCGACCCCGAAAAAGCGGCAGGATACCCGGAAAAAGGGCCAGGTCGCCAAAAGCCAGGATTTAACCGGCGCGGTCGTTCTGCTGGCTTCCTTTTTCAGCCTTCTCATCTTCGGCTCATCGTTCAAGGAGCGGCTTGTCGGACTGTTCAAGGACATTTTTCTGAACCGACTGACCATGGATTTGTCGATTAACAACGTCATGAGCCTCGCCGTGGAATACGGCATCGACATTTTGCTGCTGCTGGCGCCGGTGTTTCTTACCGTCGTCGTCATGGCGCTCGCCGCTAATTTGATGCAGGTCGGTTTCATGCTGACGGGGGAATCGCTGAAGCCCAAATTCAGCAAGCTGGACCCGATCAAAGGGTTTAAAAATATATTCTCGGTCCGTTCTCTGGTCGAGTTCGCGAAATCGATCTTAAAGCTGGTGATCATCGGCTTTCTCGTTTATCAAACGCTAAGGGGTGCCATCGCGGATATCGGCAAGCTGTCCGAGGTTAATATTGAGAAGACGTTTCATTTTGTGGCCAGTTTGACGATGACGCTCGGCCTAAAAATAGGGGCCGCCCTGTTTGTGATGGCCGCACTGGATTTTTTGTATCAAAAGTATGAATTCGAGAAAAGCATTCGGATGTCGAAACAGGACATTAAAGACGAGTATAAAAAAATGGAGGGGGATCCGCTGATCAAGGGGAAGATCAGGGAGCGGCAGCGCCGGATGGCGATGCAGCGGATGATGCAGGAAGTGCCGAAGGCCGACGTCGTCATCACGAACCCGACCCACTTCGCGGTGGCCCTGAAGTACGAGGGCTCGAACATGGAAGCCCCGCAAATCGTAGCCAAAGGCCAGGATTTTGTGGCTCTGCGGATCAAGGAGATCGCCAAGGAAAACGGCGTGATTACGATGGAAAACAAGCCGCTGGCCCGTGCGCTGTTTCAAAGGGCGGAGATCGGGGACTCGATTCCCGCCGATTTGTTTCAAGCCGTGGCTGAAGTACTGGCTTATGTATATAAATTAAAAGGCAAAGTGAGATAAGGGATCGGAGGTAAGGAAGCTTTGAAATTAAAAGAGATAACGATACTGACCGGCGTCATCGGCATTGTAATGATGATGATTCTTCCGATCCCGTCCTGGCTGCTCGACGTGCTGCTGGTCATCAATATTTCGCTCGCGCTCATTATTTTGCTCGTCGCGATGAATACGCAGGAAGCGCTGCAGTTTTCCATTTTCCCTTCGCTTCTGCTCATTACGACGCTGTTCCGGCTGGCGCTGAACATTTCGACGACCAAGCTTATCCTGTCCGAGGGCTTTGCCGGCGACGTCGTCAAAACGTTCGGCAGCTGGATCGCCAGAGGGGAAATCGCCGTCGGCTTTATCGTCTTTCTGATTCTGGTTGTCGTGCAGTTCATCGTCATCACGAAGGGATCGGAACGCGTGGCGGAAGTCGCCGCCCGGTTCACACTCGATGCGATGCCCGGCAAGCAGATGAGCATTGACGCCGACCTGAACGCCGGCATGATCAATGAGCAGCAGGCCAGGGAGCGGCGCCGCAAAGTAGAACGCGAAGCGGACTTTTACGGCGCGATGGACGGTGCGAGCAAGTTCGTCAAAGGGGACGCGATTGCGAGCATCATCATCCTGCTGATCAACCTGGTCGGCGGTTTTATTATCGGGATCGCCATGCGGGGCCTGTCCTTCCAGGATGCGATGTCCACCTACTCGGTATTAACTATCGGGGATGGTCTGGTCAGTCAAATTCCCGCACTCTTAATTTCAACGGCTTCCGGTTTGATCGTGACGCGTTCTTCTTCGGAAGGCAATTTGGCGAACGATCTGACCAAACAGCTGCTGTCGTACCCGAAGCTGCTGTACATTGTGGCAGCGACGATTGCCCTCCTCGGGCTGTTTACTCCGATTCATCTCATCACGACGCTTCCGCTGGCGGGCCTGCTAGCTTTTGCCGCTTACCGGATGCAGCGGAACATGGACAAAAAGCAGATCGAGGTGGAACAGCTGGAAGAGGAACAGCAGATCGAAGAGGTGCGCAGTCCGGAAAGTGTCATCAACCTGCTGCAGGTGGACCCGATCGAATTCGAATTCGGTTACGGATTGATTCCTTTGGCGGATACACAGCAGGGCGGAGATTTGCTTGACCGGATCATTATGATCCGCAGGCAGTGCGCCTTGGAGCTGGGACTTGTGGTCCCGGTGATCCGGATCCGCGACAATATTCAACTAAAACCGAACGAATATGTCATTAAAATTAAAGGGAATACCGTCGGAAGCGGTGAATTACTATTAAATCACTACCTGGCCATGAGTCCCGGTTACGATGACGAATCGATCACGGGAATTGAAACTTTGGAACCAGCTTTCGGACTCCCGGCCTTGTGGATTGACGAAGCGACGAAGGATCGCGCGGAGCTTTCGGGCTATACGGTAGTGGATCCGCCGTCCGTCGTGGCGACCCATTTGACCGAGCTGATCAAAAAGCATGCCCACGAGCTGCTTGGACGGCAGGAGACGAAAACGCTGGTCGACAATTTGCGCGAAAATTATCCGGTTCTCGTCGACGAGCTCATTCCGTCGGTGCTGTCGATCGGAGATGTTCAGAAAGTACTGGCCAAGCTGCTTCGTGAGAAAATTTCGATTCGGGATTTGGTGTCGATCTTTGAAACGCTGGCCGATTACGGCCAATATACGAAAGACCCCGATGTGCTGACCGAGTATGTGCGGCAGGCATTATCCCGCCAAATTACGCAGCAGTTCTCAAGGGAAGGCGAGACGCTCAAGGTCATTACAGTAGGGCCAACGCTGGAGAAAAAGATTGCCGACAGCGTCCAGCAGACGGATCAGGGGAGCTACCTGGCGATGGACCCGGTATCTACCCAGACGGTGTACCAGAAGCTCAGCGAGCAGATCAACCGCCTGCTTCAATCGGGACAACAGCCCATTTTGCTTGCCTCGCCGACCATCCGGATGTATTTGCGCCAGGTGATCGAGCGGACCATGCAGGATATTCCGGTTCTTTCTTACAGCGAGCTTGAACCCAATGTAGAAATTCAAAGTGTCGGAGTGGTGAACTTATGAGAGTAAAGCGATATGTGGTCGATACGATGCCTGAAGCTATGCTCCAAATCCGCAATGACCTGGGCAGCGATGCCGTCATTCTGAGCACGAAGGAGACCAAGCTGGGCGGCTTCCTGGGCATGTTTAAGAAGAAAAAAATCGAGGTCATCGCCGCGGTGGAAGCAGACGAACAGGCGAATACAGCAACGAAACAGCGGCAGGCACAGGCCCCGGCTCCTCAAAAGGCGGCCGTCCCACAGAAGGCCGTGCCGCAGGCATACAAGAAGACCGCCGAGCTGACCCTTGCCGCAACCGGCGCCAAGGTTACTGCTGATCAAGCCCAGCCGGAGGCCGCTCCTGTTCGTCCGGAGCCTCGGGGGGCGGAGATGACATCCGTTCAAGCCGGCCAGGGCGTGACCCAGACGGCAGGCTATGGGGAATCAGCAGCTGCGAACGAGACGCCGCCTTCCAACGTAACGTTCCCTCTTTCGGAACGGGGGCAGACCACCGGAGCACTCAGCCGCTCTGAACAGCCTCAGCCGGCAGAGGATAGAGAGCCGGAGGCCAGAAACAGTGTGGAGGCCAGGCTGCTGGAAGAGCTGCAGGAAATGAAGGCGTGGATGGCCAAAATCTCCCGCCAGTCGATGATGAAGCAGCAGCTGCCGGCTGTGCTGGAGAAGCTGCAGGAGCGGTTGATCCAGCAGGAGGTTGACTTTGACCTCATCGAGGAGTGGATTACCTCCTCCTTCGATCATTGGGAAGAGAGCGGCCGGACGCTCGGAGATGCGGAACTGTTTGCACATGTACGCAGCCAGGTGCTGGCGTTCCTGTCGGAGCGGTTTGGCGGAGGCATTGCCAACCGCACTCGGATCGTCTATGTCGCAGGTCCTACGGGGGTCGGCAAAACGACGACCATCGCCAAGCTGGCTGCGGAACAGCTGCTGCGTTTTCACCGGAAAGTTGGCCTGATCACATCCGATACTTACCGGATATCGGCGGTTGACCAGCTTCGGACGTACGCCTCCATTCTGAATGTTCCGCTGGAGGTGGTGCAGTCGCCCGGTGATATGCAGCGGGCGTTTCAGCGCCTTCAGGACTGCGACATCATCCTGATGGACACGGCCGGCCGCAACTATCGTAACGAACTGCTCGTCTCGGAGCTGCAAAGCCTGTTTTCCGCCATAACGGACCACAGCGAAACCTATCTGGTGCTCAGCCTGACATCCAAGAGCCAGGATATGAAGAAGATCACAGAACACTTCAGCAAGTATGGGCTGGACAAGGTGATCTTCACCAAACTGGATGAGACCGGAAGCTGCGGCTCCGTCTTTAACTTGATCCGGGAATACCCGCTGTACCTGTCCTACATGACCAACGGCCAGAACGTGCCTGAAGACCTTCTGCTTCCGGACAGCAAGAAGCTGTGCGGTATGCTGCTTGGAGAAGAGGCGCCATGATGGACCAGGCACAAGCATTAAGGGATTTGATCCGGCAGCAGGGATCCGGCGGGAGAGAAGCCGAAGCCAGAATGGAACCCAGGCTGACCGGGAAGGGGAAAACCGCCAAGCTGATCACCGTCACGAGCGGAAAGGGAGGCGTAGGCAAATCGAACTTTACGCTTAACTTTGCCCTTGCCCTGCAGGCGATGGGACGAAAAGTGCTGGTGTTTGACGCCGATATCGGTATGGCCAATATCGATGTGCTGATGGGCATCTCGCCAAAATTCAACCTGTACCACTTACTCCAGCGTGAGAAGTCTGCGAGCGAAATCATCGAGAAGGGACCACATTCGTTGTCTTTTATCGCCGGCGGCTCCGGGTTATCCGAGCTGCTGTCACTCTCCGAGCAGGATCTGGCTTATTTTACGGAGCAGATTGAAGGTCTGGCAGACGAGATGGACTATATCATCTTCGATACCGGCGCGGGGCTGTCCAAGGAGAACCTGAACTTTATCCGTTCGGCGGATGAATGCCTGGTTGTGACCACCCCGGAGCCGACCTCGATCACCGACGCCTACGCGTTAATCAAGGTGGTCAGTGGCGCGGAACCGGGCGTTACCTTCAAGCTGATCATTAATCGGGCGGGCGATGAGAAGGAAGCGGCTCAAACCGCCGACAAAATCGCCATGGCAGCCCGGCGTTTTCTGGGCGTGGAAACGACCATGCTGGGTTACATCGCAGATGACAGTCATGTTGTACAAGCTGTGAAGAAGCAGGTTCCCTTTTCCCTTGCATACCCGAACTGCAATGCAGCGAAGGATCTGCAGCGGATCGCATACCGTTACTTGCTCGTACCGGCTCCCCCGGAACCAAGTGCCTTGACAGGAATCAAAGGGTTTATGCATAAATGGCTTCGTCGTACAAAATGATTTTCTGTACTAAGGAACAGAGGTGAACAAGCGGCATGACGCCATACAAAGTCATAGTAGTGGACGACTCGGCTTTCATGCGGAAGATCGTATCCGATCTCATTGAAAAGGATCCCGCATTTCGGGTCGTTGATACGGCCGTTAACGGAAAGGAAGCCGTAGACAAAATTTTAAGCCAGCAGCCGGACATCGTCACGATGGACGTGGAGATGCCGGTGATGAACGGACTCGAAGCGCTTACGGTCATTATGCAGGCGCATCCGCTGCCGGTAATCATGCTGTCCGGCATCAATGAGGCCGGCATGAGGGAGACGATCAAGGCGCTTGAAGCCGGAGCGTTTGATTTTATCCGCAAGCCGTCCGTAGCGCATGCGCAGCAGATCGATGACGTTCGGGATGCCCTGCTTGAGCAGATGAAGGCAGCTATGGCGGCCAAGGAACGGAGAGCGCTTTGGAAAGCGGAGGAAGAGAAGCGGAAGAACAAGCCCACCGCGGCTGCACCGGTTTCAACGGCAGTCCTGCCAAAGCTTGGGCGGAAGCGTCCGCTCCCGGACCTGGCGAAAGAAACCGGTGCTCGTAACGGGGCAGCCGCGCAGGAGAGCGCTCCCGATAAGGAGGTTGTCCTGCAGCAGCCTGACAAGCCCAAGGCGACGAAGCTTTCCAAGCCTGGAGCAGGAAAGAAACATCAGGAATCCCCGAATAGCAGGACAACGCGCGAACTGACGAACCAGGTGCTGGAATCCGCTCCTTCGGCGCAAGAAGCGAAAACAACCAAGCCTGCGGGAACGGATGCCGCCAAGCCCAGCCGGACAGCGGAGGGCAGGGCAGCAACCGCGTATACACAGCTTGTTGCGGTCGGCTGCTCCACCGGCGGACCGCGGGCGCTGAAGACGCTCCTTGAGGGCATTCCGGCCGATTTTCCGGCACCCGTTGTCATCGTGCAGCATATGCCGCCCAATTTTACGAAATCCCTCGCCCAACGGCTGAATACGTTCAGCCCGCTGACCGTGGTTGAAGCCGAGCAGGGAATGGCATTGGAGCCAGGGTTCGCTTATATTGCCCCGGGCGGCTATCATACGAAAATCGTGCCGGATCAGAGCCGGGGCTTAATGATCTCGCTGACGGAGGAGAGTCCGGTGGGCGGCCACCGTCCGTCGGTGGATGTCATGTTCGAATCCCTGCTTGAGCTTCCATCCCTGAAACGCCACGTGGTGCTGATGACCGGGATGGGAAGCGACGGGGCAAAGATGATGAAGCGGCTGTACGATGCCGGGGTTACCAGCACGTTCGCAGAGAGCGAGGAGACCTGCATCGTATACGGCATGCCGCGTTCCGCAGTGGAACTTGGCTGCGTGAGTCATGTATTACCGCTTCACAATATTGCCGCAGGGCTCGTCCAGGCTGTAGGCAACGGAAAGCAAACTTATTAGGAGGTGTCTCATAATGGACATGAATCAGTATTTATCCATGTTTATCGATGAGTCCAATGATCATCTGCAATCCTTGAATGAAAACATGCTGCTGCTCGAACAGACACCGAATGATCTCTCCATCGTCCAGATTATTTTTCGCTCGGCTCATACGCTGAAAGGGATGGCGGCTACGATGGGCTTCGAGGACCTGGCGTCGCTGACCCACCAAATGGAGAACGTGCTCGACCTGGTACGGAACGAAAAGCTGGTGATGCAGGACTTTATCTTCGACACGCTGTTTAAAGGGCTCGATGCACTTGAGGCTATGGTGGAGGATATTACCCAGGGCGGCGAAGGGAAAGCCGACGTCTCGGCAATCGTTGCCGACCTTCAGGCGATCGTTCGTGGAGAAGCCCCTTCCACCGGCAGCGCGAAGTCCGCAGGCTCCGCTCCAGCCAAGCAAGAAACCAATACCGCCATCCAGCTTGATGAATTTCAATACTCCGTTTTACAGCAGTCCATAGGGGAAGGGCACCGCGTGCTGTATATTGACGTCGCCATTCGGGACGATTGCCAGCTGAAGGCGGTCCGCGCCTATATGGTGTTTGATTTGCTGGAGAAGTCCGGCGAAGTCATTAAGTCCCATCCAACCGTGCAGGATATTGAGCAGGAAAAATTCGAAAAAAGCTTCTCACTCTACTACATAACACAAAAAGATCCTGCCGAACTCAAACAGCAAATTTTGAACGTTTCGGAGATTGACCAAGCCTCAGTAGTAGAACTCGATCACGAATCCCTGCAGCAAATGGCCGAGATGGGGGCGGCATCCGCTCAATCCGCGGCGGCTGTGGCCGAAGAAACGAAACCTGACACTGCCGCTCCGGCAGCCGCTGCGCCAGCGGCAGAGAGCAAGGATAACAAACCTGCGGCAGCCGCCAAGCCGGCCGCCAAAACCGGCGGTGCCCCGGCCCGCACGATCCGGGTTGATATCGAACGGCTCGATGTGCTCATGAACCTGTTCAGCGAGCTTCTGATCGACCGGGTACGCCTGGAACAGCTGGCTTCGGAGGTGCAGAACCATGCTTTGACCGAGACCGTAGAACACATGAGCCGCGTCAGCTCCGATTTGCAAAATATCGTCCTGAAGCTGCGAATGGTCCCGGTCGATACGGTGTTCAGCCGGTTTCCGCGGATGGTCCGCGACCTGGCCAAATCGCTGGATAAAAAGCTGGAGCTGGTCATTACCGGCGCAGAAACAGAGCTTGACCGGACCGTTATCGATGAGATCGGGGATCCGCTCGTTCACCTTTTGCGCAATGCGGTCGACCACGGCATTGAGTCGCCCCAGGACCGGGTTGCCGCCGGCAAACCGGAGACGGGTACCGTACACCTTCGGGCTTTCCACAGCGGGAATCACGTCTTTATCGAAATTGAAGAAGACGGGCGCGGCATCTATCGTGACAACGTCCTGAAATCCGCGCTGAAGAAAGGCATCGTCACCGATGAGGAAGCGAAGGGCATGTCGGACGAGCAGGTGCACCAGCTGCTGTTCGCGCCGGGCTTCAGCACCGCCGAAAAAATCTCCGACGTATCGGGCCGGGGAGTCGGACTGGATGTCGTGAAGGCAAAGATCACTTCGCTCGGCGGGCAGGTGACCATTTATTCGACGCCGGGGAAAGGAACCAATTTCTCGGTGCAGCTGCCGCTAACCCTGTCGATCATCGCCGCGATGCTCGTGAAGATGGGATCCGAGAAATATGCCATCCCGCTCAGCTCGATCGTGGAAACAGGCATCGTCAAGAAGGAGCAAATCCGCCAGGTGCATGGTAACAAAATGGTGGATTTCCGTGGATCGATGATCCCGCTCATTTCGCTGAGCCGCATTTTTGAAGTTCCTGACTTTAATGAAGAGGACGAAAGCGAAACCGAGATCATCGTCATCCATAAGGGAGACCGTTTGGCGGCTTTGGCCGTCGACGAATTTATCGGACAAAACGAAATCGTCCTGAAAAACCTTGGAAAGTATCTGCCGCAAATCAAAGGAATTTCGGGGGCAACCATTCTGGGCGACGGCCAGGTGGCCTTGATTCTGGACCCGAACGTCTTCATTAAATAGGAAGGTTTGCGATAAAGGAAGGCTTGCGGCGACAGTAAAGAATTGCAAATACGCCGCATTTAAATAAGGAGGTTTAGGGCATGGGAGAAGATATCAAAGTCATTGTATTTAAGCTGGGCAGTGAAGAGTACGGAATCGAAGTCGACAAAGTCCAAACGATTGAGCGCATGCTTCCCATTACACGCGTTCCGAAGACATACACGTTCGTTAGGGGCGTCATCAACCTGCGGGGCGTCGTTATTCCGGTGATCGACCTGCGGGGACGCTTCGGCCTTCCGGAAACCGAACATACGGACCAAACGCGGATCATTATCGTGGTGGTAGGCGAAATGGAAGTCGGCTTTATCGTCGATTCGGCCAATGATGTCATCGATCTGAACAGAGACCGGATCGAGACTCCGCCGGAAGTCGTCGGAGGCATTAAGGCCAGATACCTGGACGGCGTGGCAAAAATCGGCGATGACCGTCTGCTCATCATGCTGAACTTGTCCGAGGTGCTGAAGAAGAGCGAAATCATTCAGCTGGAAAGCCTAGAGGAGTAGTTCGTGGAGGTCTTTAAGCATTTTAAGGAATTCAAAATGGATGTCCTGAAGGAAGTCGGCAATATCGGGGCGGGCAATGCGGCAACGGCGCTGTCCCGCCTGCTCGATAAGCCGGTCGATATGGCGGTTCCCAAAGTGCAGCTGCTTCCCTTTGAAGAGATTGCCGACAGGGTCGGCGGGGCCGAGCGAATCGTCATTGCTATTTTTCTGAGGGTGGAAGGCGACGCTCCAGGCAATTTGTTCTTTATTCTAAGCCCGGAAGCAGCCAAAAGCCTGTTGAAGAGACTGGCCGGCATACAGGTCGACCAGGACGGGATG
The DNA here is from genome assembly GCF_016624415.1 of Paenibacillus sp. S28. Lineage (NCBI taxonomy): Bacteria > Bacillati > Bacillota > Bacilli > Caryophanales > Paenibacillaceae > Paenibacillus > Paenibacillus sp. S28. The sequence continues at coordinate 97,403 of NZ_JACVTM010000006.1, forward strand.
TTCGATGAGATGGAGCAATCGGCACTCTGCGAGATCGGCAATATTTTGGCCGGTTCGTACCTGTCCTCGCTCGCCGACTTTACGAAGCTGGATTTGTCCCCGACGGTCCCTGGCCTGGCGATGGACATGGCCGGCGCCGTTCTGAGCTACGGGCTGCTCCAGTTTGGCCAAATGGGTGACGATGCGCTGCTGATCGATACGACTTTTCTCGAGGGCGATCATGAGGTGGAAGGGAAGTTCTTTCTGATCCCCGATCCGGACTCGTTCGCGAAAATTTTTCAAGCCCTGGGAGTGCCTCTAGAGAATGATTGAAGAGCAAAGCATCGTTAAAGTAGGCATGGCCGACATGAACGTCGTGCGCGATCCCGGGGTCATCCGCACGCTGGGCCTCGGATCATGCGTCGGAATTACCCTTCACGACCCTCTGCTCAAAATTGCGGGTATGGCTCATATTATGCTGCCGTCCTCAGACATTGCCCGTGAAGGGCAGCTGAATATCGCCAAATATGCGGATACCGCAGTGCCTGCCTTGCTGGAGCGGCTTGTGGCCATAGGTGCCTCGCCTTCCAGAATTGTCGCCAAGATGGCCGGAGGATCGCAAATGTTCCTGATGGCCGGTACCGGGGATACGATGAGAATCGGCCCCAGGAATGTGGAATCATGCAAAATGATGCTGTCAAATCTTCATATCCCGTTAATCGCCGAAGACACGGGCGGAAGTCACGGACGAACCATTGAACTGGATTCAGGCAGCGGAATCCTGTCCGTGCGCAGTGTACAAATGGGTATAAAGGAATTGTAGCCATGAAAGGAAATTTGTTGTTTAACCTTGTGTTTGGTGCTGTCGGATTCGTGCTGACGCTGCTGATCTCGATGGGAAACAACCTGTTTATGACCAGCTTGATCAGAGGGCTGATATCCTTTGTCATCTGGTTTCTGCTTGCCTTTTTGCTCCGCTGGGTATGGGGTGTGGTCAGCGTTCCCGAAGCGGAGCAGGAGGCAGCAGCCGAACAGGAGCGGGGTGCCCGGTTCGATGTGACGACCCCGGATGAGAGCGATGAGTTAAATGATCTGTTGACGCCGAAGCCCGCCTCCGTTCAAGAGGATGGGGGAGGCTTTACACCACTCAATCCGCCGAAGCTGGTTTCGGCGAAAGATCCGGAAGAACTGGCGAAAGCCGTTCGACACCTGTCAGAAAAATAGGGGGTGGGGGAAATGAGCGAGCGCAAAGCTTCTCACCTGAATCATGCCGAGCTCTGGGAGCAATGGAAAGAACACGGAAATATTGAAGCAAAAAAGTCCCTGATCGAGAAACACCTCCACATTGTGGATTATGTTTCCAGCCGCCTTGCAATCGGTCTTCCAAGGAATGTTTCCAAGGATGATCTGGCCAGCAACGGCGTCATGGGCCTGATCGATGCTATTGACAAATTTGACTATAAACGCGGACTGCAGTTTGAGACCTACGCTTCTTTCCGGGTAAGGGGAGCTATTCTCGATTCTCTGCGGCAGGGGGACTGGGTGCCCCGTTCCGTCCGGGAGAAGGCCAAGCGGATCGAGGACGCCTATCAGCAGCTCGAACAGAGGTACCTGAGGTCTGCGACGGACTTGGAGATGAGTGAATATTTGAACGTGTCCGAGAAAGATTTTCACCAGATGCTTCAGGAAGTCGCGGTCATGTCACTCTGCTCGCTGGAGGACCCGATCCGCGAGGAGGAATCCGAGACGCGTCTGTCCGTGATGGTCGACGACAAGGCCAAAAATCCGGATTACAAAGTGAACGAGTTTTATTTGCGGGAGTCTCTCATTAAAGGAATTGAGAAGCTTACCGAGAAAGAAAGAACCGTCGTATCCCTGCTGTATTATGAGGACTTATCTTTAAGCGAAATAGCAGAAGTCATGTCACTTTCACCTTCAAGAATATCCCAGCTTCATTCCAAGGCCATTTTACGGCTGCGCGCAACGCTGGAGAAGAACCGGGATTTACTGATGCAAAACGATTAACCGTTGCACGAGTAGAAAGGAGGAAAACGATTGACAGCTCCAATCGCGCTTGAAACCTATTTGGATATTACCTTTTCGGAGGATAAAAGCGTCGCCTATCTGCAGTTCTCCAAGCGTTCCGAGGATTTTGAGGTGACGGAGGAAGAGCTTCAGCTCTTTTTGAGGAGCCATCAAGTCCAGTTTGGCATGGACCAGGCGGTCCTGAGCCGGATCTGCAGCCATCCTCAGGAATACATGTTTGGACGGACCGCGATTGCCTTCGGTGAGCAGCCGGTCAGCGGTAAGGACGGCCGGATCGAGTATGCCTTCAACCTCAGAGATGACAAGGAGCACAGGCCGCTCGAGACCGAAGACGGCAGAGTGGACTATAAAGAACTGATCAGTCTCAACAATGTCATGAAGGGCCAGCTGATCGCCAAACGGATCCCGCCCGAGCCTGGCAAACCGGGACTCAGCGTTACCGGGGAAATGATCCCGTTCAAGCCCGGCAAAGAAGCCTATTTTAAGGTAGGAAAAAATGTGGTGGTCGACCCGGAAAACACAGCCATGTATGCCGCCATCGACGGCCTGATCGCCACGACGGATAAAGGAAAAATCAACGTTTTTCCCGTCTATGAGGTGAATGGGGACGTGGATTACAGTGTAGGCAACATCGACTTTGTCGGTACCGTGGTCATCCGTGGGAACGTTCTGACCGGATTCCGTGTGAAAGCGGCAGGGGATATCCGCGTGGTCGGCGGCGTAGAGGGCGCGGAGCTGGAAGCGGAAGGGTCCATTGAAATTACGAGCGGGATCATCGGTTACAACAAAGGTTATGTGAAAGCGGGCCAACATGTAAAAAGCTCTTTCATCCAGGACGGCAACGTCATCGCCGGGGAAGATGTCATCGTCTCGCAGAGCATCATGCACTCCAACATCCGGGCAGGAAGAAACGTACTGTGCAACGCTACCAAAGGGCTGATCGTCGGCGGTGTCATTCAGGCGGGAGAGCGGGTCATTGCCAGAACTATCGGCAACAGCATGTCCACAATGACGACGATTGAGGTGGGGGTTCTGCCGGAGCTAAGAAACGAGCTATCCGAACTGCGGGGCAAGATCAGGCAGCTGGCGGAGGCGCAGGACAAGACGGACAAGGCATTGTATTTGTTGAATCAGCTGGCTGCTTCAGGACAGCTACCGCCCGACAAGATGGCGCTTAGGCTCAAACTGAACGCCACCAAGAAATCGAATGACCGGGAGCAGATGGAAGCGAAAGAACGTATACTGGAAATCGAGAAAACATTGGAAGATTCAGTGCGGGCCCGCGTTGACGTCGTGAAAGTGGTCTACGGAGGCTCTAAAATAGTTATCGGCAGATACACCAGATTTATTAAGGACCCGGCGGAACGGGTTTCATTTTATTATCATGAGGGCGATATTACGATGGCTCCGTACATTTAATATAAAGTGCGAGTTCAAAAAGGTCGTTTTCTGGCCTCGATTGGTTTTCTTATAATATCAGAAAGTATAAACATCCAGAGCCATTGCTTCATGATATTGCAAGAAAAATTACCTTTAAACGCGGTCTGTCTTCCTTGAAGGTACGTCGATAGACGGTTTCTTATCAAAAGCGGTCTTTTTGAACAATCTCTAAAAAGAAGCAAAGTACTCTGGATACGATTCCTATCGATAAGAGGAGGAAGACGAATGAGTATGAAGGCGGTTGAAATGCAAATTGCGATCCCACGGACCAGCGAGGCCGGGAAGGTGCAAAACGAGCTCCAGCACCGGCCTGCACAGGATCAGCAGTTTTTGGCCGAACAGCAGCTTAAGGAAACAGCGGAAATGAGCAAGCGCAGCGAATCGGTGGACGAAGCGGCGGACGCCGCCGTTCGGGATGAGGGCGGACGGAACAAGCATCGGCGTAATCAAACCGATAGTCCATCGGCAGGGGAGCATGAGGACCTGCAAAATGCGCAGCACCCCTTCAAGGGACATCATCTGGATGTTTCCCTATGATCCGTTGCCCCGTCATGAATTTTACAGTCAAAGGAGAACCGCTACTTGGAACCTTGGTTAATCGTTGTTATATTGGGCGCTGCCGCGTTGGTGTATGCCATGATGCTTCCTAAGCGGAAGGAGGAGCAGAGCCAGCAGGGCAGCGTGGTCAAGCAGGTCGAGGCTACACTGGAGCAGTACATGGCCGAAATTGAAAATGAAAACGTCGAGCTCGTCGAGCTGGTTTCCCAAATGAAGCAGGATATGGCGGCCAAGCAGCTGTCCCAGCAGGAACAGCTGTCGGAAATGCGTCAGCGGCTCGTTTCGCTTGAACAGCAGGTTGCGCAGCAGGATGCCAGGCTTTTGCAAATGGAGAGCCTGCCTGCCGGACAGGCCACGGTTAGCCGTGAAACGGCCGCGGCCGTGGAGCCGGGAGCTTTCCTGGAGCCAGCAGCTGGTGCAGATTCAGAGGGTCAGAATGGAACGGAATCAACGCTGCCTGAGCAGCAGCCATCGATCAGGGAAAGGTACCCGGAGCTGTTCGAGTTGTACGACACAGGCAAATCCATTGATGCGATCGGAAAAATGACCGGCATGCACCGCGGCGAAATCCAGTTGATTCTTCAGCTTGCGAAACAGGAGGAGACGCTGTGATCAGAAATCGGACATTCATGATGGGACTCGGCCTGGGTCTCCTGCTTGGAGCCCTCCTGCTGCAGCTGATGATCCTTGGGCAGGGTACCGGCCGCCCAGCTGGAGAGGCTCAGTCAGCTGCCAGCCTGACAAAGGAAGGGCTTGAGCAGCAGGCGGAGACGATGGACCTGAAGGTCGTCGGCAAGGAGGACAAGCTGATGACTGAGGAGGAATGGAAGCAGCAGATGGTTGAGCAGAGCTCGGTTCCCAAAGGAGACGCAGCGAAGGTGCCGAAGGCTACGGACGCGGGCAAACAGCCAGCCCAGCCGGATAAGCCGCAGCAGCCTGCCGCTTCTAAGCAGCCGCAGTCGGTCACTCCGGAATCCGGTGAGGCTTCAGCAGCCAAGCAGCCGCAAACGCCTTCTGTGCCGGCGGCCAAAGCGGTTGAAGTGAAAATCGCCAGCGGAAACAACTTGGAAGACGTCGCCGGCAAGCTGGAGAAGGCGGGGGTCATCGCCGACGCCGACCAATTCGTGCAAAAAGGCCGATCGCTCAAGATCAGCACGAAAATCCAGACCGGCCAATACACGTTTTCACCCGGCGAGGAATTCAGTTCCATCATCGCTAAAATTACGACAAAACCGTCACGCTAACGACAATCGGCTGGACGGTTTTTTGCATGTAAAAAAAGCCGTCCCTTAGGCGTTGCATCGAGCTTTTAGATATGGTATATTAAATGACGGTGTTAAAACACACGCTGTCGGATTTCGTAAAGGGTGCTTTCCATATGGAGAGTCTTGACGGGAAATGAAAGCAGCGGAGGACACAATAAAAAACCAAACTTAGGAGGTGTGTGAAGATGGCAGTTATCTCCATGAAGCAGCTTCTCGAAGCTGGCGTTCACTTCGGTCACCAGACACGTCGCTGGAACCCGAAAATGGATAAATATATCTTCACTGAAAGAAACGGAATTTACATTATTGACCTGCAAAAGACAGTTAAAAAGGTCGAAGAAGCTTTTAACTTCGTGAAAAGCGTGGCAGAAGAGAACGGAACAATTCTTTTCGTCGGCACGAAGAAACAAGCCCAAGACTCCGTCAAAGAAGAAGCAGAACGTTGCGGTATGTACTACATCAACCAACGTTGGCTCGGCGGAACGCTGACTAACTTTGAAACTATCCAAAAACGGATCAACCGTTTGAAAGAACTCGAAAAATGGGAAGAAGACGGCACATTCGCTGTTCTTCCTAAGAAAGAAGTCATCCTTCTCCGCAAAGAGAAAGATCGTCTTGAGAAATTCCTGGGCGGCATCAAGAACATGAGAGGCCTGCCAAGCGCCCTGTTCATCATCGATCCGCGCAAAGAGCGCATCGCGGTTGCCGAAGCGCGCAAATTGGGTATCCCAATCGTAGGTATCGTTGACACGAACTGCGATCCGGACGAAATCGACTACGTTATTCCTGGTAATGACGATGCGATCCGTGCCGTTAAGCTGTTGACTGGCAAAATGGCTGACGCTGTGGTGGAAGCTCACCAAGGCGAAGAAACTTCTGCCTAAGTTTCGACAGTTACGTAATATAGACATGAATTAAATGAAAAGGGTGGTTGGTAGGTGGATAACCTCTCACTGCCCTTTTTTTAAGATGAAAACAAAGATCAGGTGTGACGCCTGGCTGAAAAATTAGCATCCTATTTGGAGGGAATATTCGATGGCAGTAAGTGCTAGTGCGGTAAAAGAACTTCGTGAAAAAACAGGCGCAGGTATGCTCGATTGCAAAAAAGCGCTGGAAGAAGCAAACGGTGATATCACCAAAGCAACAGAACTCCTTCGTGAAAAAGGTCTGGCTGCAGCAGCAAACAAAGCTGGACGCGCAGCTACGGAAGGCGTTGTAGAAGCTTACATCCACGCCGGCGGAAGAATCGGCGTTCTGGTTGAAATCAACTGCGAAACCGACTTCGTTGGTAAAACAGACCAGTTCAAAGAGTTCGCTCGCGACATCGCGATGCATATCGCAGCTTCGAGCCCGCGTTACGTTTCCCGCGAAGAAGTGCCTCAAGCAGAAGTAGAGAAAGAAAAAGAAATCTTGAAAGCCCAAGCTTTGAACGAAGGCAAGCCTGAAAAAATCGTTGAAAAAATGGTCGAAGGCCGCATCGGTAAATACTACGAAGAGTTCTGCCTTCTGGAGCAATCCTTCATTAAGGATCCGGACAAAACGATTTCTCAGCTGCTGAACGAAAAAATCAGCACCATCGGCGAAAACATCTCCATCCGCCGCTTTGTTCGTTACGAACTGGGCGAAGGTCTTGAGAAAAAAGTCGACAACTTCGTTGAAGAAGTTATGGCGCAAGTTAAACAATAAGAGCCCTTTTTTTGCGGCATCTATAACTAGAACAAGAGAAGAGCGGAACACGCAGTGTTCCCTCTTTTTTAAAAGAGCAGACGTTTTTTTCTGAAGAGAATGACATCGGTTTGGTGTGGTGTTTACCGGATAGGGCCCGCCGAACGTTAGTTGCAGCAACTGGCGCCATATGGTGATGTCTTTAAAGTGGAGGGTAAACATTTGGAACAGCCTGTATTTAAACGAGTTGTCTTGAAGGTCAGCGGGGAATCCCTCGCAGGTCAGAACGGTTATGGTATCGATGCGGAAACGATCGGATCCATTGCAGAGCAAGTCAAAGAAGTGGTGGATCTTGGCGTTCAGGTTGCAATCGTCTGCGGCGGCGGCAACATCTGGCGCGGCATCGCCGGCAGTTCCAGCGGGATTGATCGCGCGACAGCCGACTACATGGGGATGCTCGCGACGGTCATGAATTCGCTGGCGCTTCAGGATGCCCTGGAGCAAATCGACGTGCCGACGCGCGTACAGACATCGATTGCCATGCAGCAAATTGCAGAGCCTTATATCCGCCGCAGAGCGATCCGCCACCTGGAGAAAGGCCGCGTGGTCATTTTTGCCGCAGGAACGGGTAACCCGTTCTTCTCGACCGATACAACCGCTGCCCTGCGTGCGGCTGAAATCGAGGCCGAAGTGATTCTGATGGCCAAAAACAAAGTGGATGGCGTGTACTCCGCCGATCCGTTCAAAGACAGTACGGCCGAGAAATATGAACAGCTTACTTACATGGACGTGCTGAACAAGAATCTGGGTGTGATGGATTCCACGGCATCATCCCTCTGCATGGACAACAACATTCCGCTGATCGTATTTGCTGTTACCGAGCAAGGGAACATCAAACGGGTCGTTTTGGGTGAAAAAATCGGAACGATTGTTAAAGGGAGCGTAGACTAATGCCAGAAACGGTAAAAAAACACGCAGAAGAACGCATGGAAAAAGCCATCGGCGCTTTGAAGAGAGACCTCGCCACACTGCGCGCCGGCCGCGCCGCCCCGGCACTGCTTGACCGGATCCAAGTGGAGTATTATGGAGCGATGACACCGGTGAACCAGCTGGCCAACATCAGCACGCCGGATCCGCGCACGCTGCTCATCCAGCCTTGGGACAAATCTTCGCTGGCCGATATCGAAAGAGCGATTATGAAGTCCGACCTCGGACTTACGCCGGCCAATGACGGCAACATCATTCGTCTTTCGATTCCGCCGCTGACCGAAGAACGCCGCACGGAACTTGTGAAATTGACGAAGAAGTTCGGCGAAGAGGCGAAAGTGGCGATCCGCAACATTCGCAGAGATGCCAACGACGACATCAAAAAGATGGAGAAAACCGATATTTCTGAGGATGAATCGCACCGTCATCAGGAAGACATCCAGAAGACGACGGATAAATTTATTGCGGAAGTCGACAAGGTGCTCGTAGCTAAAGAAAAAGAGATCATGGAAGTATAAGAGACTTGCGGCCCCTCCTTTTATGGTGGGGTTTGTGTCTTTTTTGCAGAAACCCGCTTGGAGGAACTAGAATGATCAAACGAGTTCGATCGTGGTGGAAACAGAAGGACTCGCAGCTTTTGCCAGAGCGATCCATGGACAACGTTCCTGAGCATGTGGCCATCATTATGGACGGCAACGGGCGTTGGGCCAAAAGTCGCGGGCTGCCGCGAATCGTCGGGCACCAGACCGGGATGAAGGCAGTGAAGCGGGCAACCATAGCTGCCGACGAGCTGGGAATTAAATATTTAACGCTGTATGCTTTCTCTACGGAAAACTGGAAGCGTCCCAAAGACGAAGTCGACTTTCTGATGCGTCTGCCGCAGGAATTTCTGGCGATCGAGTTGGACGAATTGATCCAAAAAAATGTGCAGGTCCGCATGATGGGTGACCGCGACGGTCTGCCGCAGCACACGCTGAATGCCATGGAGGAAGCGATGCGCCGGACGGCCGGCAATGACGGGCTTGTCCTCAATTTTGCCCTCAACTACGGCAGCCGCAAGGAAATGACGGATTGCATGAAGGAGCTGGGCAAACAGATTCAGGAAGGCAGGCTGTCGCCTGACGAGATTTCCCCGGAGCTAATTGACCGCCATTTGCTGTCGGGAGGCATGCCGGATCCGGACCTCATTATCCGGACGAGCGGCGAGATGCGGCTCAGCAATTTCATGCTGTGGCAGCTCGCGTACAGCGAAATGTGGTTCACCGATATTTACTGGCCTGAATTTAACCGAAATCATTTATACGAAGCGGTTGCTGAATACCAGCGCAGAACGCGTCGATACGGCGGACTGACTTAGCCTGATGGGGGATGAATACCGTTGAAACAACGACTGATCACAGGAATTGTTGCGGGTGTCGTTTTTCTGGGATTTTGCCTGCTTGGCGGCCTGCCGTACCACATTCTAGTCCTGGCGATGGCAATGATCGGATATTATGAATTTGTAAAAATGACCCGGGTATCCCCGTTTAGCGGTACGGCCATGCTGGGATACCTGGGCGTGCTTGTATTTATGTTCCCGTGGAAGCTGCTGGATATCAGCTTTCCGCTTCCACTCGGGCACGTCATCTGGCTGCTTCTGTTCCTGTTCCTGCTGGTGACCGTCGTTACCAAAAACAAGATGGACATTCAGATGACCTCCCTGCTCTTTCTGGGATCCGTTTATGTGGGCGTCGGCTTTTCGTACATTGCTGAATCCCGCAGCGCCCCGGACGGGCACGGGGTGTTTTGGACGTTTTTGCTGCTGGTGTCGATCTGGGCGAGCGATGCGGGAGCGTACTTCGTGGGCAAATGGATCGGCAGCCACAAGCTGTGGCCGGCGATCAGCCCGAATAAAACGATCGAAGGCGCCCTTGGCGGCGTCATGATCGCCATGTTGACATCGGCGGTCTTTGCGCTTCTGTCGGGCGGTCTGCTCACGATCGGACGAGCGCTGGCGATCGGCCTGGCATGCGCGGTGGCCGGTCAGCTTGGGGATCTGGTCCAATCGGCGTACAAGCGTGTATACGGCATCAAAGATTCGGGAAATCTGCTGCCGGGTCATGGGGGGATCCTGGACCGCTGCGACAGCTGGATTATCGTATTTCCGTTCGTACATATCATGATGCTGATGCCTTATTAATACGAGAGAAGGTTCAATATGAAGAAATTAAGCGTTCTCGGCTCTACCGGCTCGATCGGCACGCAGACGCTGGATGTCGTATCGAAGCATCCGGAGCATTTTCAAATCGAAGGGCTTGCGGCCGGGTCGAACGTGGAGCTGCTGCTCCGGCAGGTTCATCAGTTCAGACCGAAGAAGGTTTCGGTCGCGACCAAAGAACTGGCTGAACAGGTGAAAACGCAGGTTTCGCCAGGTACGGAAATTTTCTATGGAAATGAAGGGCTGGTGGAGGTAGCGGCCGGCACGGACGCCGATACGGTAGTAACGGCAGTGGTAGGCAGCATGGGGCTGCATTCCACGCTGGCGGCGATCGAAGCCGGGAAGCACATTGGACTGGCTAACAAGGAGACGCTTGTAACCGCAGGACATCTTGTCACTGAGGCCATTAAGCGAAAAGGCGTGAAGATGCTGCCGATCGACAGTGAGCACTCGGCTATATTTCAATGCCTGAACGGTGAACGCCGCGATGACCTGACCGGCATCACGCTGACCGCTTCCGGCGGTTCGTTCCGGGATTTGACCCGGGAGCAGCTCCAATCGGTGACGGTGGAGGATGCCTTGAAGCATCCCAACTGGTCGATGGGTGCGAAAATCACCATCGATTCGGCGACGATGGTCAACAAGGGGCTGGAAGTGATTGAAGCCCATTGGCTGTTCGGCCTTCCGTATGAGCAGATCCACGTGCTGCTTCACCCCGAGAGCATCATTCATTCTTTCGTGGAATTCCGCGATACGAGTATCATCGCCCAGCTGGGCAATCCGGACATGCGCGTACCGATCCAGTACGCACTGACCTACCCGGAACGCTGGGATTCGCCTGCCAAACGGCTGTCGCTGGCCGAAGTGGGCAAGCTGCATTTTAGAGAAATGGACATGGAGCGGTTCCCTTGTTTAAGACTTGCCTTTGAATGTGGTAAAATGGGTGGTACAGCAACCACCGCTTTTAACGCAGCCAACGAAGTGGCGGTAGGCCGGTTTCTAAACAGGGAGATTTCGTTTTTACAAATAGAGGATATTATTGAGGAAGTGCTTGACCGGCACGCCAACATTCCGAATCCGCAGCTGGCGGACATTGAGGAGTGCGACCGGAATACGCGGCTGCTTGCTGCCAAGCTGTAAGCGGGCACGCAAGCGGCATGACATTACATCACTCTACTCCCCTGATTTTAAAAAATGACGAGAATGTGATTCTCTTGTGCGGGACCGGAGAATAATGATAATCTATATAGACTGAATTAAAGACGAGCTTCTTTTCGCGCTGTGGGCTTTAATCCATCTGATGATATAGATGCGACAGAAACTTCGGTCTCAGACAAATTAAGGGGGATGCGACGCTTGGAAATGGTGCAGGTAGTATTTTTGACGGTACTCATGTTTTTCGTCATCGTGACGGTGCATGAATGGGGCCATTTTTACTTTGCCAGACGCGCCGGCATACTGGTACGGGAATTTGCGATCGGTTTCGGTCCGAAACTGTTTTCTTATAAACGGAATGAAACGCAGTTTACGCTGCGGCTGCTGCCTTTTGGTGGTTATGCCCGGATGGCGGGGGAAGATCCTGAAATCGTGGAAATTCACCCCGGCCAGACCATCGCGGTACGCGTCAGTGGCGGCGAAGTCAAGAAGATATATCTGGATCAGCTGGACAACCGAAAGAATGTCATCCGCGGGGAAGTGGAATTCATCGATATGGTCGATGATTTGAAGGTCCGCCTGAACGTGGACGGCGAGAGCCAGCAGTATCCGATTTATCCGAAGGCGATGCTGGTCGCCAAATCCCATGAGACGCAAATAGCCCCGAGAGACCGCCAGTTTGCCAGCAAGACGGTGGGGCAGCGCGCGCTTTCGATTTTTGCGGGGCCGCTGATGAATTTTATTCTGGCCTTCGTACTCTTCGGGGTCCATCTGCAGATGGCGGGGATTCCGCTGGAAAATCCGACGTACGTGCAGATCGGCGACATCTCCAAAGGAATGCCTGCCTATGAAGCGAACCTGAAGAAGGGCGACATCATCGATTCGATCGATGGCGTGAAGATCGGCGCGGATTATCAGAAAATGATCGATCTGACCTCCAAATCCAAGGACAAGCCGATGGAATGGACGATCCGCCGGGGAGACGAGGTATTTAATGTGACGCTGACTCCGCGTGCAATGGAAGGCCAGGAAGGCGGTAAGGTAGGCATTACGCCGCAGCTGCCAAGCCGCAAAGCGTCGATCGGCGAAACGTTCAGCGGAGCGGGAGTCGCGATGGTCGATACGACCAAAATTATTTTCCAGGGCTTCGGCCAGCTGATCAAGCAGTTTAACATGGACGATCTGGGCGGACCTGTCCGGACGTTCGAGGTGACGGGCCAGATCGCGAAGCAGGGCATCGTGCAGCTGACGTATTGGGCGGCGATTCTCAGCCTCTACCTGGGGATCTTCAACCTGCTGCCGATCCCGGCGATGGACGGAAGCCGGCTGGTGTTCCTCGGTGTCGAAGCGCTGCGGGGCAAGCCGATCGATCCGAGCCGGGAAGGCATGGTCCATTTTGTGGGCTTCGCCATGCTGTTCCTATTAATGATTGCCGTAACCTACAATGATATATTACGATTGATTAACGGATAACTAATGATGTCCCCGGCTAGAACGGGGTGAACTTGGGAGGAAGTCCATTTTTATGTCAAACGATAAACAATTTGTGACGGAGATTACGCCGCAGGGAGAAGATTTCTCCCGCTGGTATATTGATGTAATCAAGAAAGCCGATCTGATGGATTATTCGCCGGTCCGCGGCTGCATCGTCTTCCGTCCGGACGGCTACGAAATCTGGGAGCACATCCAGCGTGATCTGGACCGCCGTTTCAAGGAAACGGGTCATCGCAACGCCTATTTTCCGCTCTTTATTCCGGAGAGCTTTTTCCAGAAAGAAAAAGAGCATGTCGAAGGCTTTAATCCCGAGCTTCCTTGGGTAACTGAGGCAGGCGGAGACAAGCTGGAGGAGCGTCTGGCGATCCGTCCGACGTCGGAGACGATGTTTGGGCACATGTACGCCAAATGGATCCAGTCCTACCGCGACCTGCCGGTGCTCATTAACCAGTGGGCCAACGTCGTCCGCTGGGAGAAGCGCACGCTGCCGTTCCTCCGCACGAGCGAGTTTTTGTGGCAGGAAGGCCATACCGCTCATGAGACGGAAGAAGAAGCGCGCGAAGAAACGATGAAGATGCTGGAAGTGTACCGTCAATTCGTGGAAGAGTTTTTGGCGATTCCGGTCATTACCGGCCAGAAGACGCCTTCCGAGAAATTCGCCGGCGCGGTGGAGACGTTCTCCATCGAGGCGATGATGAAGGACGGCCGCGCGGTTCAGGCGGGAACCTCCCACTACCTGGGCACGAACTTTGCGGTGGCGTTTGACATTCAATACTTAAGCAGAGACAACAAGCAGGAATACGTGCATACGACATCCTGGGGCACAAGCACGCGCCTGATCGGCTCGATGATTATGGTGCACGGCGATGACCGCGGACTGGCGCTGCCGCCGAAGGTCGCTCCGACGCAGGTGATCATGATTCCGATCGGCCCGCCGAAAACATGGGATGCCGTCGTTGGCCGCACGGACGAGCTGTTCGCCGAGCTGAAGCAGGCAGGCATCCGCGTGCGTGTGGACGACCGCAGCGACCTTCGTCCGGGATGGAAATTCAACGAATACGAAATGCGCGGCGTTCCGGTCCGTTTGGAAATCGGTCCACGTGACATGGAGAACGGCGTCTGCGTGCTCGTCTCCCGGATTACCGGCGAGAAGAAGGTTGTCCAGCAGGCCAATCTGGTCGAAGAAGTTCAGACGATGCTGGATCAGGTCCAGAAGGAAATGTTTGATCGTGCGAAGCAGTTTATGAACGACCATTTCTACTCGGTGGATACGCTGGAGGAAATGAAGAGCAGCATGGAACAGCAGCGCGGATTTACACTGGCAGGATGGTGCGGTTCGGAAGTCTGCGAGAGCAAGGTGAAGGAAGAGACCGGGGCTACCAGCCGGAACATTCCTTTCGAGCCTGCGGAAGAGAAGCATACTTGTCTGGTATGCGGGCAGCCTGCCAAGCACACCGTCGTTTTTGCAAGAGCGTATTAATACTGCGGCAGCCAAGCTGCGAGTTTGATTCGTTTCCCGCATAAGCAGGGAAGAACCCGGCGGATCGGTAGAGAGGCCGGATGAAATAATGATGAGGAGCTTCTGCCAGAAATGAGTCGGTGCACGAGATCGAGACATTTTTGTGAACAGAGGCTCTTCATGTTTATGGATTAGCGCTTTAAAGGGGGAGGAGAGCATGGAAAACGTGGGGGAAAAGAGAAAACGGTTCGAGCTGCTGATGAAGCAGGGGGAAATACCGCCCGCGATCGTGGATCCCTATTTTCTGGATGGTCATATCGAACAGGTGGAGATCAGCCGGAGCAATCAGGAATGGAGAATCACCATCTGGAAGGAAACCTTGGTCCCCGGTGAGGTGTACCGGACGTTCTGTCTGAGGCTTCAGGAGAAAATGCAGCATATTGCAAAGCTGTCGTTTGTGTTCAGATATGCGGAAGAAGTAGACCGCAAAGATATCGTCGGCGCATACTGGAACCTTTTCCTGGAGTGGGTTCACCGAGAAATTCCTTCCGTCAACGGCTGGATGGCCCGGGCTAAGCATGAGCTGGACGGGGAAACCCTCATGGTCACGATGTCCGACAATACGTCGCTGGAGCTGGCGAGAAAAAAGCAGATCGACCAGGCGCTCACTCGTTTCTTCGCGCATTACTTCGAGGTTCCTCTCCGCGTCAAAATTCAAGTCGGCGAAATCCAGCGGGAAATGTACGAGGAGTTCGAGCAGAAGAAGCTCGAGGAAGAGCGTGAGGTTATCCAGAAGATGATCTCCAGCATGGAGGCGGAGACGCGCGCAGCTGAGGGTGACGATGAGGAAGTCTTTCTTCAGGTCGGTTACGATATTAAGGAGCAACCGGTTCCGATTCAGGAAATCCAGGACGAAGAGAAGAAAATTACGGTTCAGGGCACGATTTTTGGCCTGGACCGCAAAGAGCTGCGCAACGGCAGCACGCTGTTCATGTTTAACCTGACGGACTTTACGGATTCCCTGCAGATGAAAATGTTCGCCAAGACGAAGGAAGATGTCAAAGTTCTGAGCCTGCTGGCCAACGGCAAATGGGTGAAAGCCCGCGGACGCGTCGAGATGGACCGCTTTATGACGATTCCCGAGCTGGTCATGATCCCTTCGGATTTGATCGAAGTCCAGGCGCCACCTACCCGCAAGGATAATGCTCCGGAGAAGCGGGTGGAATTCCACCTGCATACGACGATGAGCACGATGGACGCCGTGACGCCAATCGACCAGTACATCAAGACAGCCGCCAAGTGGGGCCACAAAGCGATTGCCGTGTCCGATCACGGTGGCGTGCAGTGTTATCCCGAAGCGGCGAAAGCCGCGAAGAAAAACGGGATCAAGATGATTTACGGCGTCGAGGCCAACGTGGTGAACGATTCCGTTCCGGTCGTCATGCAGCCGAAGCCGATGGACTTGAAGTCTGCGACTTACATCGTATTCGATATCGAGACCACCGGCCTGTCGATCACGAACAACAAAATCATCGAGCTTGCGGCCGTCAAAATACATGAAGGCAAGGAAGTCGACCGCTACGCTACGTTTGTTAACCCACATGAAAAAATACCTTATCACATCCAGCAGCTGACCAACATTAACGACGAGATGGTCAAGGATGCGCCGGAGCTTGAACCCGTCATCCAAGACTTCGTCAAGTTTGTCGGTGACGGCGTACTTGTGGCTCACAACGCACGGTTCGACGTGGGCTTCATCCAGGCTGCCCTGAAGGGGCTCGGCATGCCGGAACTGGACAACCCGGCGCTGGATACGCTGGAGCTGGCCAGATTGCTTCACCCGACGATGAAAAACCACCGCCTCAACACGTTGGCGGATAAGTATAAAGTGGCGCTGGAAAGCCACCACCGGGCGATTGACGATACGATTGCCCTCGCCGGCATTCTGGACGGACTGCTGGCCGATGCCGAGAAGATCAAAGGGCTGACCCGCCTGGAACGCCTGAACGATTACGTCGGCAAGGATCTGTCCAATTCTCGTCCGTTCCACTGCGGAATCTACGCGCTGAACGCGATCGGCAAGAAAAACTTGTACAAGCTGGTGTCGATGTCGCACACCGAATATTTCAAACGGGTGCCTTGCATCCCGAAATCGAAGCTGGAGGAGATGCGCGAAGGGCTGCTGGTCATCTCCGGCTGCGAGAAGGGCGAGTTCTTCGAGACCGTGCTGAACAAGACGGTGGAGGAGGCGACCGAGGTGGCGGAGTTCTATGATATTTTGGAAATTCAGCCGCTGACGATGTACATGCACCTTGTAGATAAAGGGCTCGTCGGAAGCACCGTTGAGCTGAAGAACGCCATCAAGACGGTGTGCGAGATCGGGGAAAAGCTGAACAAGCCCGTGATTGCCACCGGCAATGTGCACTACCTGGAGCCGCGGGACAAGCTGTTCCGGGACATTACGATTCACGGCATCACGGGCTTCAGCCCGCTGAAGGATATCCGCAAGCCGGATGCCCATTTCCGGACGACGGAAGAGATGCTGGAGGAATTCGAGTTCCTTGGTCCGGAGAAGGCGATGGAAGTGGTTGTGAAGAATACCAACGATCTTGCCGACCGCTTTGAGGAGTACGAGTTGTTCCCGGACAAGCTGTTTACGCCGATTATCGAGGGGGCGGATGAGGAAATCCGCAACACTTGCTATGCCACGGCGCGGTCGATTTATGGCGAAGACCTGCCGGAAGTTGTCGTCGCGCGGCTGGAGAAGGAGCTGGAGCCGATTATCAAATACGGCTTCTCCGCCAACTATCTCATTTCCGAGCGGCTGGTGAAAAAGTCGAACCAGGACGGCTACCTTGTCGGTTCGCGGGGATCCGTCGGATCGTCTGTCGTCGCGACGTTCCTCGGCATTTCCGAGGTTAACCCGCTGCCCGCGCATTATATTTGCAAAAATCCGGAATGCAAGCACAGCGAATGGTTCCTGGACGGCAGCGTGCCGAGCGGATTTGACCTTCCGGACAAGCAATGCCCGAACTGCGGCCAAATGCTGAAGGGCGAAGGCCAGGATATCCCGTTCGAAACGTTCCTTGGCTTTAAGGGCGACAAGGTTCCCGATATCGACTTGAACTTTTCCGGGGAATATCAGCCTCATGCCCACAATTACACCAAAGTGCTGTTTGGCGAGAAAAGTGTATTCCGCGCAGGGACCATCGGTACCGTGGCGGAGAAAACGGCATTTGGTTATACAAAAAAATATGAGGAAGACCATCACCAGAAGTGGCGCGGAGCGGAGCTGAACCGGCTCGCCGCCGGATGCACCGGCGTCAAGCGGAGCACGGGCCAGCACCCGGGCGGCATCGTCGTCGTCCCTGACTACATGGAAGTGGAAGACATCACGCCGGTTCAATTCCCGGCTGACGATACGAACGCGGAATGGAAGACGACCCACTTCGATTATCACGCCTTCGACGCGAACCTGCTCAAGCTTGATATTCTGGGGCACGATGATCCGACCATGATGCGGATGCTGCAGGACTTGACAGGGGTCGATCCGACGACGATTCCGATGAACGATCCGAAGGTCATGAGCATGTTCAACTCAACGGAGGCGCTCGGGGTAAGGCCCGAACAAATCCGGACACCGGTGGCCACCTACGGCGTGCCGGAGATGGGGACGAAGTTCGTCCGCCAGATGCTGATTGAGTCGAAGCCATCCTCCTTTGCCGACTTGCTGCAGATTTCGGGCCTGTCCCACGGAACGGGCGTATGGCTCGGCAATGCACAGGAGCTCATCAAGAACGGCACCTGCAACATCAAAACGGTGATCGGCTGCCGTGACGACATCATGCTGTTCCTGATTTATAAAGCTGGCATGGATGCGAGCCTGGCGTTTAAAATTACGGAAAGCGTGCGTAAGGGCAAGGGCTTGACGCCGGAATGGATCGAGGAGATGAAGCGGTGCAAGGTGCCGCAGTGGTATATCGATTCCTGTCTCAAAATCCAGTACATGTTCCCGAAAGCACACGCCGCTGCATATGTTATCTCTGCGGTGCGCACGGCTTACTTCAAGCTGTACCATCCGATCGAATATTATGCCACTTACTTCTCGGTCCGGGCAGAAGACTTCGATATCGAGCTGTGCTGCCAAGGCTATGAGGCCATCTACCGGCAAATCGAAGAGATCGAGCAGAAGGGCTTCCAGGCGACAACCAAGGAAAAAAGCATGCTCTCGATCCTCGAGATGGCACTGGAAATGACCGCACGCGGCTTTACGTTCAAGCCGATCGATCTGTACCGTTCCGATGCGACCCGGTTTACGGTGGACGGAGAATCGTTGATTCCACCGTTCTCGGCGCTGGCCGGTATCGGGGATAACGCGGCCAAGAACATCGCTGCCGCCCGCGAATACGGGGAGTTTCTCTCCATTGAGGATTTCCAGCAGAAATCCAAAGCGAGCAAGACGATCATTGAGCTGCTCACTGGGATGGGCTGCTTCAGGGGGCTTCCGGAGAGCAACCAGCTTTCGTTATTTTAATTCCGTCTTTTGCGTGCAACGCCCTAACCCCTTGCTGCACAAGGTTTAGTCAAGGCATCATACTTGTCAGTACTCCCAGACTATGTTATAATTTTTTTGGTAATCATGTAGATAAAACCGTTGTTTAAAGAGTGGGGCGACCCACTCTTTACTCTTTGGTATATAGGATATTTGAAGCCTTGGAGGTTATAATCTTTGAGCACACCGAAGATCAAAGGAATTGTGGAACAAATGGTACAGCCCTATTTGGATGAGCATAACTTCGAGCTTGTCGACATCGAATACGTGAAGGAAGGCAGCAACTACTTTCTTCGCGTCTTTGTTGACAAGGAAGGCGGCATCGACATTGATGACTGCGGGATGATCAGCGAGTATCTGAGCGGGAAGCTGGACGAGAACGATCCGATTCCCGAAGCTTACTTTCTGGAAGTCTCCTCCCCTGGCGCCGAACGTCCGCTCAAGAAGAAGGAAGACGTAGCCAAAGCCGTCGGCAAAGATGTTTTTGTAACGGTTTACGAGCAAGTAGAAGGCCAGAAGGAACTTGAAGGCCGGCTTCTTTCGTTCGAGGATGACGTTCTTGTCATTTCTGCGGGCAAGAAGGAATACAGCATCCCGTATGCAAAAGTTGCCAGCGCCAGACTGGCGATTGTTTTTTAAATACAAGGCTGCACTTTGAAAGGGGGAATTGATTTCCAATGAGTATGGATTTTATTGAAGCGATGAATGAGTTGGAAAGAGAGAAAGGAATCAGCAAGGACATTTTGTTCGAAGCCATTGAGGCGGCGCTGATCTCCAGCTACAAACGGAATTTTAACACGGCGCAGAACGTTCGCGTCGACATGAACCGGAATACCGGGGTTATCAAAGTGTTTGCCCGCAAGCTGATTGTGGAAGAGGTGCTGGATCCCCGCACCGAAATTTCCCTGCCTGCCGCCCGCGAGATCAATCCGCATTTCCAAATTGACGATATTGCGGAAATCGAGGTCACTCCCCGGGATTTCGGCCGGATTGCCGCCCAGACGGCCAAACAGGTCGTTACGCAGCGGATCCGTGAGGCGGAGCGCGGCCTGATTTATAACGCCTTCGTCGACAAAGAAGAGGATATCGTGACCGGTACGGTCCAGCGCCAGGATCCTCGCAACTTCTACGTGGATCTGGGCAAGGTGGAAGCGGTGCTGCCGCTCAACGAGCTGATGCCGAACGAAAAGTTCAAGCACGCCGACCGGATCAAAGCCTACATCACGAAGGTGGAGAATACGACCAAGGGGCCGCAAATCATGCTGTCCCGGACGCATCCGGGGCTCTTGAAGCGATTGTTCGAGCTGGAGGTTCCGGAAATTTTTGACGGTGTCGTGGAAATTCGCTCCGTCGCCCGTGAAGCCGGATTCCGCTCGAAGATCGCGGTGTATTCCCGCAACCCGGAAGTGGATCCTGTCGGCTCCTGCGTCGGGCCGAAAGGCTTGCGTGTGCAGACCATTGTCAATGAGCTGCGCGGTGAAAAAATCGACATCGTCCGTTATTCCGAGCAGGTGGAAGAGTATGTGGCCAATGCCCTCAGCCCTTCCAAGGTTCTGGAAGTGATTGTATTTGAGGACGAGAAGATGGCACGTGTCATCGTGCCGGATTATCAATTGTCTCTCGCGATCGGGATCAAAGGGCAAAACGCCCGCCTTGCAGCCAAGCTGACAGGATGGAAGATCGATATTAAGA
Source organism: Paenibacillus sp. S28 (assembly GCF_016624415.1). Lineage (NCBI taxonomy): Bacteria > Bacillati > Bacillota > Bacilli > Caryophanales > Paenibacillaceae > Paenibacillus > Paenibacillus sp. S28. Next base: position 117,892 of record NZ_JACVTM010000006.1, read on the forward strand.
GTGAGAGCCAGGCGGAACAGGAATTCGGCAGACCGAAAACATCCTCGGGTGAAATGCATCAAGATTCCGTCTCCGTCGATTAATTCCAAACAGGACGGGGGTCGCGGCATGAAACAAAGAAAAGTCCCGCTGCGCAAATGCGTGGCATGCCAGGAAATGATGCCCAAGAAGGAACTGATCCGTATTGTCAAAACGCCGGAAGATGAAGTGCTGATCGACCTGACTGGCAAGAAGTCGGGCCGGGGGGCTTACCTCTGCGGCAAAGTATCTTGCTTTAAACTGGCACAGAAGAACAAATCACTGGATCGGGCTCTGAAGCATCATGTCAAACCGGAAATTTACGAACAGCTCGCAGATGACTTTGTGCTCGTGGAAGACGAATTTTTGGCCGTAAAGGAACGTACGGTTGATGAGTAAAACTTTATCCCGCCTGGGTCTTGCCATGCGGGCGGGGAAAGTGGTCACCGGCGACGAAATCGTCCTGAAAGCGATCCGGTCTTCCGAAGCGAAACTGGTCATGCTGGCGGCTGACGCCTCAGCCAATACACAAAAAAAGTTCCGCGACAAATGCGGAACATACAACATTCCTCTGGTGATCGGATTTGACCGGGAAAGCCTGGGCACAAGCATTGGAAAGCCCGAAAGGGTTGTGCTCGCCATTACGGATCAAGGATTCGCAGAAATGATCTCCAAGAGTCTTGGAGATAATTCGGAGGTGGAGTATATTGAGTAAACAGGACAGTAAAGATAAGCTGCGCGTGTACGAATATGCAAAATCACTTAATATGAGCAGTAAGGAAATCATAACCATTTTGAAAAGGCTTGATATTCCCGTTAACAATCATATGAGCGTTATGGAGAATGATGCGGTCTCGAAGGTGGAACAATTTTTCAAGGATATTAAGTCGAATGCGGCCGCCAAGCGGGAAGGCGGAGACCGCCAGACCGTGGCGAGCACTTCCGCGGTCAGAAACGAGGCAGGCACTCAGCGTAACCAGGGCGGCCGGGCAGCCGGATCGGACCCATCACAAAAACAACAGGAAAAGCAGGTAGGTATGAATAATAAATTGAATAACACCACACAAACAGGGTCGCAAAGACCGCAGGGCGGGCAAGATTCCCGCAGAAGTCACTCAGGATCTCAGCAAAGCAGACCGCAAGGTCAATCGAATGGATCGGGCAACCGTCCGCAAGGCGCGGGTGCCGGATCGAATAACCGGAATCAAGGTTCCCAAGGAGGCCGTCCGCAAGGATCCGGCCAGGGCGGCAATCGCCCCCAAGGATCTGGTCAAGGCGGCAATCGCCCTCAAGGATCGCAGCAGGGTGGCGGCCAGCGCTCGGGCGCAGGACGCCCGCAGCAGCAATCCACCGGAAACCGCGGTCCGCAAGGAAACGCCGGCGGCGACAACAACTTCTCCAGAAGCAACGATAACCGCGGCGGCGGCAATCGCGGTCAGAACCGCGGCAACAGCAACGGTTCGAAACGCTTTGACGACAACCGCCAGGGCGGAGGATTTAACCGGAACAATCGCGGTGGTAAGAACAACCGCGGCAGACAACAGTCTCAGCAGCCGCCGCGCGAGAAGATCGACAACACGCCGAAGAAGATTATCGTCCGCGGCAACATGACCGTTGGCGAAACGGCCAAACTGCTTCATAAGGATGCTTCCGAAGTCATTAAGAAGCTGATCCAGATGGGCGTCATGGCAACGATCAACCAGGAACTCGACATCGATACGATTTTGCTGCTTGCCGGCGAATTTGGCGTCGAAGTCGAAGTGAAGATCGTGGTCGAGGACGATCGCTTCGAGACCGTCGAAGAGAACGACGATCCGGCTGATCTGAAGTCGCGTCCGCCGGTTGTCACCATTATGGGTCACGTCGACCATGGTAAAACGACGCTGCTGGATGCCATCCGTTCCACGAACGTAACCGGCGGCGAAGCCGGAGGCATCACCCAGCACATCGGTGCTTATCAGGTGGAGATCAACAACAAGAAGATCACGTTCCTTGATACGCCGGGCCACGAAGCGTTTACGGCCATGCGTGCGCGCGGTGCGCAAATTACCGACATTACGATCATTGTGGTCGCTGCCGACGACGGCGTCATGCCGCAGACGGTGGAAGCTATCAACCACGCGAAGGCGGCCGAGCTGCCGATCATCGTGGCAGTGAACAAAATCGACAAACCGGATGCTAATCCGGATAAAGTGAAGCAGGAGCTGACCGAATACGGTCTCGTTCCGGAAGAGTGGGGCGGAGACACGATTTTCGTCAACGTATCCGCGAAGCAAAGAATGGGGCTTGAGGATCTGCTTGAGATGATCCTTCTGGTCGCCGAAGTGAACGAATACAAAGCGAATCCGGACAAACGCGCCCGCGGTGCGGTGATCGAGGCCGAGCTGGATAAAGGCCGCGGACCGGTGGCCCGCGTGCTGGTACAGCACGGTACGCTGAAAGTCGGGGATGCGTTTGTGGCAGGCAACTGCTTTGGCCGCGTCCGGGCGATGGTCAACGACAAGGGTCGCCGTTTGAAGGAAGCCGGACCGTCTACGCCGGTGGAAATCACCGGTCTGACCGAGGTTCCGCTTGCCGGCGATCCGTTCATGGTATTTGAAGACGAGCGCAAGGCCCGTTCGATTGCCGAGAAACGCGCCATCACCCAGCGTCAGTCCGATCTTGGCAGCAACGTCCGCGTCACGCTGGACGATCTGTTCAAGCACATCAAGGACGGCGAGATCAAGGACCTGAACGTCATCATCAAAGGCGACGTGCAGGGTTCGGTCGAAGCGCTGAAAGGCTCGCTCTCCAAGATCGAAGTGGAAGGCGTTCGCGTCAAAATCATCCACAGCGGCGCAGGGGCAATTACCGAGTCCGATATCATTCTGGCAGCGGCGTCCAATGCGATCGTCATCGGCTTTAACGTCCGTCCAGATCCGCAGGCTGGCGCAACCGCCGAGCAGGAAAAAGTGGATATCCGCCTGCATCGCGTCATTTACAACGTCATTGAAGAAATCGAGCAGGCCATGAAGGGCATGCTGGATCCGGAATATAAAGAAGTGGTTATCGGCCACGCGGAAGTGCGCAACCTCTTCAAAATCAGCAAAGTGGGTACGATTGCCGGATGTATGGTTACATCAGGCAAGATCGCGCGTAACGCCGAAGTCCGCCTGATCCGCGACGGCATCGTCATCCATGAAGGTAAGATCGATACGCTCAAACGTTTCAAGGACGACGCTAAAGAAGTGGCACAGGGTTATGAATGTGGCATTACTTTGGAAAGCTATAATGACGTCAAGGAAGGCGACGTTATTGAAGCGTTCATCATGGAAACGGTGGAGCGCAAGTAGAGAGGTGAACAGGCATGGCTAAAATTCGGACTGGACGGGTTGGAGAGCAGATCAAGAAAGAGCTGAGCCAGCTTATCCAAAGCGAACTGAAGGACCCGCGCATCGGTTTCGTTACCGTAACCGGTGTGGATGTGACGAACGATTTGTCGCAGGCGAAAGTTTATTTAAGCGTTCTGGGGGATAACGAGCAGAAGAACAACACGCTGAAGGCTCTGGAGAAGGCGAACGGCTTTCTCCGCTCGGAGCTCGGCAAGCGAGTCCGGCTGCGCCATACCCCGGAGCTGATTTTTAAGTTTGACGAATCCATCGCGTATGGCAGTCACATCGAGAAGCTCCTCGGTGAAATCGGAAAAAACGAAGATAACTAAATAAAAGATTTAAAGGAGACGGCCAATGCAGACCTATGAACAATCGCTTGAGCAGGCAAAGGAGTTTTTGCTGACGCATGATGATTATCTTGTAGTGTCTCATATTCAGCCGGACGGAGATGCAGTCAGTTCCACAGTTGCCGTGGGCTGGCTTCTCTCATGTCTGGGCAAAAAATTTACTCTGATCAATGAAGGGCCGATTCCTGAACGGATGAAATTTTTATGCCTGTCAGAGCAGATCGTGAATATGGAGCTTCATCCACCGGAACGTTCATTCAAGCATGTCATTTGTGTGGATTGCGCCGATTTTGGGAGAGTGGGATTGACGCAGCAATGTTTCGCTCCGGATGCCTTGATCTTAAACATCGATCACCACCCGACCAACAACGGTTACGGGAGCGCGACGCTGATCAAGCCGGACGCTGCGGCGACGGCCGAAATTTTATATGATCTGATCCATGCTTTCGGATTTCAATGGACGAAGGAGATTGCGACCGCGATCTACACCGGGCTGCTGACGGACACCGGCGGTTTCCGTTATTCCAATACGTCCCCTAAAGTGATGGCGGCGGCTTCCGAGCTGCTCGGCTATGGGGTCAACGGGCCGGAGCTGTCGGAGACCCTGCTCGAGGCAATGACCCTGCCCCAGATGAAGGTGCTGGTCAAAGCGTTGAACACACTCGAGATGACGCCGGACGGCAAAATCAGCTGGGTATACGTCACTCCCGAGCATATGGTGGAAGCCGGGGCGGCCAACGATGACCTGGAAGGAATCGTGAACTATCCGCGGAATATTCAGGGCGTCGAGGTCGGCATTTTATTCAAAGTGATCAATGACCAAGCGGTCAAAGTAAGCCTGCGTTCTGCAGGCAAAGTTGACGTAGCCGCCCTGGCGCAGACGTTTGGTGGCGGCGGGCATGTCCGCGCAGCGGGGTGCCGGATCGAAGGAACACTGGATACGATTATTCCTCAGGTTATAGAACGGGTGAGACGATTCTTATGAGCAGCTTAGAAGGTGTATTGGCCATCGATAAGCCGGCGGGGATGACTTCCCACGATGTCGTTGCCAAGGCGCGCCGTATATTGAAAATGAAGCGGATTGGGCACACCGGAACCTTGGATCCCGAAGTTACCGGTGTTCTGCCGCTCTGCCTCGGCCGGGCGACCCGGGTGGTGGAGTACATGCAGGAGCTTCCGAAGGAATATGCAGCTACCCTGCGGCTGGGCATTGCCACCGACACTGAGGATTTGACCGGTACGGTCACGGAATCTGTGGACGAGGTCCATGTCACGCCGGAAGATGTGGAGAAGGTGCTCCACTCTTTTGAAGGGACGATTTCCCAGGTGCCCCCCATGTACTCTGCGGTCAAGGTCGGAGGCAAACGGCTCTACGAGCTGGCCCGGGAGGGCAAGACGGTTGAGCGCAAAAGCCGCGAGGTGACGATTCACGAAATTGAAATGACCGGCTCGGCCTGGCAAGGGCCTTATCTGGACATTTCCTTTCGGGTTCTGTGCTCCAAGGGGACGTACATTCGGACGTTATGCGTAGATATCGGGCGGGCTCTGCATCTGCCGTCAACGATGGTGAAGCTGGAGCGCACGATGTCGGCAGGAATTCCGGCTTCGAAGTGCCTCACGCTCGAAGATATCGAGCGCCTGACGGCGACGGGTGAGCTGGACGAGCATTTGATTCCGGTCGACGAAGCGGTCCGGCATCTTCCGGCACATACTGTGGCCGAGGACAAGGCGGCTGCCGCCTTGCAGGGTCAGAGGCTCTCGGGCAGAGCGGTTACGCCGGAGGTCATACTGCCCGGATGCATACGACTGTATGATCCAAAGGGAACGTTTCTCGGCATTTTCGAAAAACAGGCAGAGACGGGGGCCATTGCTCCGGTCAAGGTATTTCTACCAGAGTCATAATGATTATCTATGGAATTGCAGGTGAAAGAACAGTGAAGACCGTATATTTATCGTACCCGCTGCCTGCGGAGGTCATCCGGGAGCATACCCAGCCGCAGGTCGCAGCCATCGGACAGTTCGACGGAGTGCACCTTGGTCATGCCAGTGTCATCTCTTCTGCGGTGAATCTGGCAAAGGGCAAGCACATCCCTTCGGCCGTCATGACATTCCATCCGCATCCGAAGGACGTGATGAAGAAAGGGGACTACGAGGGCAGCTTGACGCCCCTGCAGGAGAAGCAGGAGCTGCTGGCCGGCCTGGGGGTCGATATCGTATACGTTGTTGAGTTTAACGATTCCTTTTCCCATGTAAGTCCGCAGGAATTTGTGGAAGGCATGCTGTTTCCCTTGGGCATCGAGGCGGCCGTGGTCGGTTTTGATTTCCGCTTTGGCCACAAGGGGGAAGGCAATGCCGAGATGCTCCGCCTGCTGGGGAACGGCCGGCTGGACGTCGAAGTCATCCCGCCGTTCGAGCTGGAAGGCGGCAAGGTCAGCAGTACGGAAATTCGCAAAGCGCTGCAAAGGGGTGACCTGGAGCGGGCCGGCCGTCTGCTCGGCCGCAGCTACCGGCTGCGCGGAACCGTTGTCGGCGGAGAAAAACGCGGCCGTACCATCGGTTTTCCGACGGCCAACCTGAAACTGGACGATAAGTTCGTCATTCCGGTTAAGGGTGTCTACGCGGTACGAGCCTTTTTGAACGGAAGGATTTTTCCCGGCGTCATGAATGTGGGGGTCAAACCAACGTTTCATGAGAACGAAACGGTGCCAAGCTTTGAGGTTCACTTGTTTGACTTTGACCGGGAAATTTACGGCGAGCAGGTCTCGGTGGAACTGGTCCATTTTATCCGGAATGAGCGGAAGTTCCCTTCCGTACCGGAACTCATCGCCCAGATCCAGGCGGACGCGGATCGCGCCAGAGAACTTTTGAAGTCGGGCCGCTAAAGCTTACGCGCTGGCGAACATTTACTTTTGCCGGTGAAGTATGCTATACTGATAAACGTTGCTGGATGCCTATGGGCTGAAGGAAACCTTAGCTTGGATACACGATCTCACCGACGGTTTCTAGGCTAACGGCGATTATTTATGTTAAGGAGGTGAACAGGATGGCATTGACTCAAGAACGCAAACAACAACTGATCGAAGAGCACAAAACTCATGAGTCCGATACAGGATCTCCTGAAGTGCAAATTGCTATCCTTACGGAGAACATCGTTAATTTGACAGACCACCTGCGTACGCACAAGAAGGATCATCATTCCCGTCGCGGTCTTTTGAAAATGGTCGGTCAACGCCGTAAGCTGTTGGCATACTTGAAAAACAAGGATGTTAAACGCTATAGCGCTCTGATTGAAAAACTTGGATTGCGTCGTTAATAATCCATATTGTTCTACGGAAAGCAGCCTGGTTGTTCACCGTTTGTCCTTCTAGGAGTGACAGCGGGGCAACCGGGTTGCTTTTTATGCAGGACTATATGAATTATCCCCATCTGGGGAATACTGATTGAGTAATAAAGGAGGGATTTCATGGAAAGTCGTGTTGAAATGCAGTTGGGCGGCAGAACCCTGGTCATGGAGACCGGACGCCTCGCGAAGCAGGCTAACGCCGCCGTGATGGTCCGCTACGGGGAAACGGCCGTACTTTGTACAGTGACCGCCTCCAGCGAACCGAAGGATCTGGACTTTTTTCCGCTGACTGTAAACTATGAAGAAAGATTGTATGCCGTAGGTAAAATCCCGGGGGGCTTTATCAAACGGGAAGGCAGACCGAGTGAGAAGGCCATTCTGGCCAGCCGTCTGACCGACCGCCCGATTCGTCCGCTGTTCCCGGAAGGCTTCCGTAACGATGTGCAGGTGCTGAACCTTGTCATGAGCGTGGATCAGGACTGCTCGCCGGATATTGCGGCCATGATCGGTACTTCCGCAGCGCTGAGTATTTCGGACGTGCCGTTTGACGGACCGATCGGCGGTGTCATCGTAGGACGTGTAGACGGACAATTTATTATTAATCCGGACATCGCGCAGCAGGAGAAAAGTGATATTTACCTGGTCGTTGCAGGCACCAGAGACGCCATCATGATGGTTGAAGCCGAGGCGAACGAGGTTCCTGAGGAAACGATGCTGGAAGCGATTATGTTCGGTCACGAGGAGATCAAAAAGATCGTTTCCGTCATTGACGAACTGACGCAAAAAGCCGGCAAACCGAAAATGGAAGTGAAGCTCCATGCGGTTGACGCCCAGGTTAATGCCGAAGTACGCGAATTCGCTGCACAGCGCCTCGTAGAAGCGGTACGTATCGCCGAGAAGCATGCCCGCCAGGACGCAATTGATGCGATCAACGAAGAAACGGTAACTTTCTTTGAACAAAAATACATAGAGACGCCTGAGCTCTTGAAAGATGTCAAAGAAGTGCTGCATGATATTGTCAAAGAAGAAGTAAGACGCCTGATCACCCACGATAAAGTCCGTCCTGACGGCCGGGGTCTGGACGAGATCCGTCCGATCGAATGCGATACGAACATTCTGCCGCGCACGCACGGTACAGGTTTGTTCACTCGCGGTCAAACCCAGGCTCTCAGCGTATGTACGTTGGGTGCGCTCGGTGACGTGCAAATTCTGGACGGCATCGATTTGCAGGAAACCAAACGCTTTATGCACCATTATAACTTCCCTCCGTTCAGCGTAGGCGAAGCCCGTCCGCTTCGTGCACCGGGACGCCGCGAAATCGGCCACGGCGCGCTGGGTGAACGCGCTCTGTCGAAGGTCATTCCATCGGAGACCGAGTTCCCGTACACGATTCGTCTCGTTTCCGAAGTGCTGGAGTCGAACGGTTCCACATCCCAGGCAAGTATTTGCGCAAGCACACTGGCCATGATGGATGCCGGGGTACCGATCAAGGCGCCGGTTGCCGGTGTAGCCATGGGTCTGATTAAAGACGGAGAGCATGTATCCATTCTGACGGATATTCAGGGAATGGAAGACCATCTGGGCGATATGGACTTCAAAGTGGCCGGTACGGCTGAAGGGGTAACCGCCATTCAGATGGACATCAAAATTGCCGGCATTGACCGCCAGATTTTGAACGACGCTCTGAAGCAGGCCAAAGAAGGCCGGATGTTTATCCTGAGCAAAATGATGGAAGCGATCCAGAAGCCAAGAGAGACGCTGTCTCCTTATGCTCCGAAGATCATCGTCATGAACATCAATCCGGACAAGATCCGCGACGTGATCGGCGCAGGCGGCAAGATCATCAACAAGATCATCGAGGAAACCGGCGTGAAGATCGACATCGAGCAGGACGGACGCGTCTTCATCGCATCGTCCAATGAGGAAATGAACCAGAAAGCCCGCTCTATTATTGAAGGCATCGTCCGTGAAGTCGAAGTCGGCGAAATTTATGTCGGCACCGTCAAACGGGTCGAGAAATTCGGCGCTTTCGTCGAAGTGCTTCCGAATAAAGAGGGACTTGTGCACATTTCCCAGCTCTCGACCGAGCGTGTCGGCAAAGTTGAGGACGTCGTGAATGTCGGAGATACGATCACTGTCAAAGTGACCGAGATCGACCAGCAGGGACGTATCAACCTGTCGCGCAAAGCGGTGTTGGTTGCAGAATCCAAGGCTTAAATCAAGCGGAACGGCTTCGTCAAGAAGCCACGCTTGCTACCATATGCAGTCTAAGAGACAGAAAGTACTCACTTCTGGCTCTTTTTTTATAATATCAGAAGGATAAACTCCAGAGTCATTGCTTCCTGATATTGCAAGAAAAATTACCTTTGAACGCGGTCTGTCTTCTCTGAAGGTACATTCGATAGACGCTTTTCTTATAATATCAGAATGTATAAACTCCAGAGCCATGGCTTCCTGATATTGCAAGAAAAATCACCTTTGAACGCGGTCAAAACCTCCGGATGCTCTCTCGTGGCCTCCATTCATAATCCCGCTCGTCCCTTCATATGATGGGACAAAGTATGTTAAGGGAGATGAGCGGAAAAATGAACGGGAGACGGACAGCCATTGTGCTTGCCTGTTTTGCCACCATCGTCGGGCTCGCGCAGACCGGTGCGGTCGGGGACTATTTTCAGGACGTACGGCACCATCTGACTGCTCAAACTGCGTTTGAGCCCCAGACGGACGAGAAGCAGCTGGATCCGCTGTACAAGCAGATTCAGGAGAAGGCCGAGGCCACGCGGATTCCGCCGGTAGATGCGGTCGTGGACCGCGTCTGGAAGGCCATTCCGGGGTACAACGGCCTGGAGATCGACGTAGACGAGACCTATAAGCGGGCCAAGGCCCAGGGAGCCACGGCTCCGATTACATATGTGTACCGTCAAATCCCCCCCAAGGTGAACCTGGGCGATTTGGCGGTTGAACCGATTTATAAAGGGAACCCGAAAAAGCCGATGGTTTCCCTGATGATTAACGTCGCATGGGGGGACGAGTACATCGTTCCGATGCTCGATACGCTGGATGCGGAGAACGTAAAGGCAACCTTCTTCTTTGACGGGAGCTGGTTGAAGAAAAACCCGGAGATGGCCAAGGAGATTCAGAAGCGGGGGCATGAGCTGGAGAACCACGCGTATACGCATCCCAACATGAGCCAGCTGAGCCGCGAACGGGCAACGCTTGAAATCAGCAAAACCCAGCAGCTGTTGAAGGATACACTGGGTGTGACGAACAAGTGGTTTGCGCCGCCTTCCGGAGACTTTAATCAGCAGACCGTCCAAATCGCCGCCAGCCTCGGCCTGAAGACGGTGCTGTGGACGCTGGACACGGTGGATTGGCGGAAGCCTTCACCCGATTCCATCGTCAACAAGATCTCTGCCAAAGTGGAGCCGGGCACCTTGATTCTGATGCATCCGACCTCCTCCTCCTCCCAGGCGCTGAAGGGCATGATCCGGGTGATCAAGGCGAAAGGCCTTGTACTGGGTACGGTCAGCCAGACGCTGTCCCCCGAGAGAGTCACGGCGCCCAAGGTTGAGTGAGACCGCTTTTTTTGATAGGATAGGGATTGCGCTGGCTGTAGACAGGAAAGTTACGGCTCGGCCATCGTTTGCATGAAGAACGGATTACTAGTTAGAACTGGACAGGGGCAGCCTGGAGGTTCATTGGATTAATTTTAGGAGGGCCTCTCGCGTGAAAAAAATAAACTTAAGCAACGGCCTTAGAGTAGTCATGGAGAAAATACCGACGATGCGGTCGGTGTCCTTTGGCATTTGGGTAAAGACGGGCTCCCGCCACGAAACCTTGGCCAACAACGGCATTTCCCATTTTATCGAGCACATGCTGTTTAAAGGGACTGAACGGTTTGACGCCAAGGCGATTGCCGAGGAATTCGATGCCATTGGCGGCAATGTGAATGCCTTTACTTCTAAGGAATATACCTGTTTTTATGCCAAGGTGCTGGATGAGCATCTGCCGATCGCCGTAGACGTGCTCGCCGATATGTTCTTCCGTTCCAAGCTGGACGGTGAGGAGCTGGCTAAGGAGAAGAACGTCATTTTGGAAGAGATTTCGATGTACGAAGATACGCCGGACGACATGGTGCACGACCTGATGGCTAAGGCGGTCTACGGGGATCATCCGCTCGCCTATCCGATTCTGGGAACGAAGGAACAGCTGGAAAGCATGGGATCTTCCGACCTTCGGGCCTACATGGATGAGCACTATACGATCGAGAACACCGTCATCAGCGTGGCAGGTAACATTGACGATAACATTGTGGAGCTGCTGGAACGCCATTTCGGCGGTTTCCAAACCAGCGGGCGGGTGAGCGAATTGACCGTGCCTTCATTCCAGAGCGGGATCTTGTATCATAAAAAGAAGACGGAGCAGAATCATATCTGCCTGTCCTTCCCGGGGTGCTCGATCCACGACCCGCTTCAGTACGCCATGATTCTGCTCAATAACAGCATCGGCGGCGGGATGAGCTCGCGATTGTTCCAGGAAATCCGGGAAAAGCGGGGGCTCGCTTATTCGGTATATTCCTACCACAGCTCCAACGAAGACAGCGGTTTGTTTACGATCTATGCCGGAACCGCGCCGAAGCAAACCAATGAGGTCATGGGCTTAACCAAAGAGGTGCTGGCGGATGTGGCCGTTCATGGGATGAGCGAGGACGAACTCCGGAAAGGGAAGGAGCAGCTGAAGGGCAGCCTGATTCTGAGCCTTGAGGGCACTGGAAGTCGTATGAACCGGCTCGGCAAAAACGAGCTGATGCTGGGCAAGCATTTTTCGCTCGATGACATGATCGAAAAGATCGAAAACGTGACGATGAACGATGTGAACGCCGTGCTGGACCGGATGTTCAGTCAGCCGTTCGCGCTGGCGATGGTCGGATCGACGGACCGCGCCATTGCAGGGTTAAGGAGGGACGATTTTGTCACACTACGTACAAATTCATAAATTGCCGGGTCACGAGGATGTGCGACTTCCGGAGAAAATGTCCGGCTCCGCCTCCGGCTATGACCTGTACGCCGCCGTTGAAGAAGAAGTCGTCCTCCAGCCGGGGGAGCGCAGGCTCATCCCGACCGGGTTTGCCATCGCCATGCCCGACGGGCTGGAAGCACAAATCCGCCCGAGAAGCGGGCTGGCGCTGAAGCACGGTATCACCTGCCTTAATACGCCGGGGACGATCGACGCCGATTACCGCGGGGAAATCAAGGTGCTGCTGATCAATCTCGGCCAGGAGCCTTTTGCGATCACCCGAAACGAGCGCATCGCCCAAATGGTGTTCATGGAAGTGCCGCAGGTGACGTTTGAGCAGGTGGACGTGCTGTCCGAAACCGTTCGCGGTGAGGGCGGATTCGGACACACCGGCAAATAGTTTATAGTTCAATACAGCCTGGAGTTCGTTCCCGAAAGGGTTCGGTCTCCAGGCTTTTTTACATAAAGGAAATATAAACTTCAGAGACCCTGCTTCCTATATCGCAAGGGAAATTGCTGCTAAATGCGGTCCGGCTTTCTGAACAGTGCGCCTACAGACGTTTTTTATTTGACGGGCGTCTTTCACCCCTCCTTAGGCAGCGGCATATGATGGATTCATAACAGTGTTTTTGAAAGGAGTGACATCCTTGTGCTGACTGGAGTTCATATTGTGTTCCTAGGCGGGGATGCACGGCAGATCGAGGTGATCCGTAAATGTTCGGAGATGGATGCCACCGTCAGCGTAGTCGGATTCGACAAGCTGAATGAAAGGGTCTTGGGAGTCTCGTGGGAACGCCTCTCTTCTGAACTGCTTTCTGCGGCAGACGTTCTCGTGCTGCCTGTTGTCGGGTGTGATGATACAGGAGCGATCCAGACACCATATTCTGGAGAGTCCTTAAAGCTGCTGGATGAGCATTTGGCCGCTCTTCCGTCGCATTGTACCGTTTATACGGGAATGGCAAAACCCTATCTGCGCAGCCTTTGCGCAAGCCACGAGGTACGCCTGTTGGAACTGCTGGACCGGGATGACGTTGCCATTTTCAATTCGATCCCAACGGCGGAAGGCGCACTGGTGATGGCAATCCAGAATACGCCGTTTACGATCCACGGTTCGGATTGTATTGTGCTGGGATTGGGGAGAACCGGGTTTACGATGGCGAAAAGCCTGCAGGGGCTCGGGGCGAAGGTGAGGGCCGGCGTCAGGTCGGAAAAGGATTTTGCCAGAGCGGAGGTCATGGGCTGGGAGCCTTTCCTGACAAGGGATTTGGAGGATCACGTGCGAAGTGTCGACTTGATTTTTAACACGATTCCGACTATGATAGTCACAGCGCAAATCCTGTCAAGAATGCCCCAAAGCGCCGTCATTATTGACCTTGCTTCGGCTCCCGGAGGATGTGATTTCCGGTATGCGGAGAAGCGAGGAATTAAGGCCTTGCTGGCTCCCGGATTACCTGGAATCGTAGCTCCCAAAACAGCTGGAATGATTATTGCCAATGCTTTGGTACAGTTGATTTCGGACGAGATCAAGATTCGGGGGGATGGGGAATGAACTTGCAGGGTAAAACGGTAGGTTATGCGATTACGGGTTCACATTGTACGCTTGCTGAAATTATGCCGCAGATTCAACGATTTATGGACGCCGGTGCCAAAGTGGTGCCGATTGTCTCCAATTCGGTGCAGGTAACGGACACCCGCTTCGGCACATCCGCGAGCTGGCTGGAACAGCTGAAGAACATCACGGGGAGCGAGATCATCACCTCAATTGTGGATGCGGAGCCTCTGGGACCGTCCAAACTGCTCGACGTGCTGGTCATTGCGCCTTGCACGGGCAATACGACAAGCAAGCTGGCCAATGCCATTACGGACAGTCCTGTCTTGATGGCCGCCAAGGCACAAATGCGGAATTTGCGTCCGCTGGTGCTGGCGATTTCCACCAATGACGGATTGGGATTAAACGCAGCGAATATCGCCAAGCTGCTTGTGACCAAGAACATTTATTTTGTTCCGTTCGGTCAGGATAATCCGGTGCAGAAGCCCAATTCGCTGGTTGCGAATATGGAGCTGATCCCTGAAGCGTGCGATGCAGCTCTTGAAGGAAGACAACTGCAGCCTATGCTGATTCAGCGCATGTTTTCCGCGTAATCCAGATCGGCTGCATTCGTTTCGAGTTCCGGCACCCGAAACTGCATTGTCCAGCCCCTAGCAGATGCTGCGGGCGGTAATTTTGCGCCCCATGCCGTAAGACACGGGGCTGTTTGCATCGTTTATTCCGGGCCGCCGTAATCGGATAAATATCAGTGTACAGGACATAAGTTGAATGATCCAAATGGTCGTAGAGACCAAATAGTAAATGTAGGACGACTCGATCGAAGTGATCGCAGCCTGTTTTGCTTATCCCGGTTGGATGCGGCACCGGATCTTGTTAGGATGCCGATTCGGGCGGGAACAGGAAACTAGGCTGCGATTACGAACTGCTGGCCAAAGCGCATGTGTTCATGCTTTGGCTCTGAGGAAGGGTACAGCCGTCATGGCTGTACACGTCACAGGAAATCGACGCAGCTAAACGTTCTGCCGTTCTTATCTAGCATGGGGGAATTGAAATGAGCATCTTAGTACAGAAATTCGGCGGTACATCTTTGTCGACTCCGCAAGCAAGGGAACTCGTCATCAAGCACATTAGACGCGAGCTGGACAACGGTTATCAGCTTGTTGTCGTCGTTTCCGCTATGGGACGCAAGGGGGAGCCATATGCGACCGACACGCTCCTGGACTGGGTCTCCCAGAACGGGAACGCTCTTCCGTCGCGGGAGCGGGATTTACTGCTGTGCTGCGGTGAAATCATATCGGCTGCCACGCTGTGCAGCCTGCTGGAGGATGAAGGCATCACCTCCACAGTGCTGACCGGGGCTCAGGCCGGATTTGTCACCGATGATCAATACGGCAACGCGCGGATTAAGGACGTGCGTCCGGAGCGGATTGTGAAGGAGCTCGAAACGCATCAGGTGGTCGTTGTTACCGGTTTTCAGGGTCAGACCGAAACCGGGGACTTCACCACTTTGGGGCGGGGCGGAAGCGATACTTCGGCAACGGCGCTGGGTGCGGCGCTGCGTGCCGAAATGGTTGACATCTACACGGACGTCAACGGGATTCTGACAGCGGATCCCCGGATCGTCGAAGACGCCAAACCGCTCTCCGTCGTAAGCTACGCTGAAATTTGCAACATGGCCCAATACGGAGCCAAGGTTATCCACCCGAGAGCCGTTGAAATCGCGATGCAGGCGCATGTGCCGGTGCGGGTGCGGTCCACCTTTTCGGAAGATGAAGGAACGCTGGTTACCCAGCCGGAAGGCTTCAGGGACGTTCAGCTGGGCTTCATGGACCGGTATGTGACGGGAATCGCCTACGTGAGCAACGTCACTCAAATCACGGTGGAATGCGAGAACGAAGGAGATAATCTTCAGCTCAGAGTGTTTAAAGCTATGGCTGAAAATTCCATCAGCGTCGATTTTATTAATGTTACCCCGACAGGGGCGGTCTATACCGTTTTTGACCATGATTCGGAGAAAGCGATCCGGGTGCTTCAGGATTTGGGATTCCGGCCGAAGAGCCTTTCTGGCTGCGCCAAGGTTTCCGTCATCGGGGGCGGGATCAACGGCGTGCCGGGTATCATGGCCAAAATCGTCGAATCCCTAAGTGAACAAAATATCCAAATTCTGCAGTCGGCAGATTCGAATACGACCATATGGGTGCTGGTGAAAAAAGAGGACATGGTACAGTCTCTTCGGGCGCTGCACGCCAAATTCGAGCTGCATCGGTAGTCAAAAATCTGGAAAACGCACTTTTACGTCCTATTAGGAGGTTGTACAAGATGGATTTCGGTAGGTTGATTACGGCCATGGTGACTCCCTTTGATGAGCAGGGGAATGTGAACTGGACAGAAACCGCCAAGCTGATCGATTACTTAATTGAGGACCAGCGGTCCGAATCACTGGTTGTCTGCGGAACGACCGGTGAGTCCCCGACGCTGACGGAGGAAGAAAAGCTCAAGCTGTTCGAATTTGCAGTGGACCATGCCAAAGGGCGCTGCAAAATTATTGCCGGTACCGGCAGTAACAGCACCGCGCATTCAATCCATCTGACCCAGGAAGCCGAGAAGCTCGGGGTCGATGGTGTTTTGCTCGTTGTGCCTTATTACAACAAGCCGAACCAGGAGGGGTTGTACCGTCATTTCGAAGCCATTGCCCGCAGCACCAAGCTGCCGGTCATGCTGTATAACGTCCCTGGACGGACCGTCGTTGGCCTGAGCACCGAGACGACGCTTAGACTGGCTGAGATTCCGAACGTGGTCGCCACCAAGGAATGTGCTTCGCTCGAGCAGGTAACCCAGATCGCGGCCGGTGCGCCGGCGCATTTCCGGGTTTATTCCGGTGACGATGCATCGGGTCTGCCGGCCATGGCCGTAGGAGCATACGGTATCGTGAGCGTGGCCGGACATATCATCGGCGCTTCCATGAAGGACATGATTACGGCCTATTTGGAAGGTGAGCAGGTGCAGGCCGCACGGCTTCACCAGAAGCTGTTTCCTGTATTCAAGGGCCTGTTTGAGTCCCCGACTCCGCTGCCGAATCCGGCTGCTGTCAAATATGCGCTCAATTTGTTGGGTCATTCCGTTGGAGGCGTACGTCTTCCGCTCATCGGACCAAATGAGAAGGAAGTGGAATTTATCGAACGGTTGGTTCATTCGCTTGCGGAATAATTGAATCCTCATATAAGCTGACAGAAACAGCGTCCTTACCAGGGCGCTGTTTTTTTGTGTTTAGGATGCATGCCTTTGGGTTAAGGCCTAAGCAGGGACGCTGCTTTCGAACGGGCTTTTTGTCCATAAGGATATTTCAAATAAACAGCATGGATTTGGGGAACTCTAATGCCTACTTTCAGGGTGACTTGTGTTTTGACTTTTTTATCATGTATAATGAGGTCAAGTGACTGGGTGCGGTATATTTTTGAAATATAAATATTAAATGGTACGACGTCCAAAACCATAGGAGGGTTAGATTCATTTGTCTAAAAAAAATAATAACGATAAATTGGCGATTTTCGCGTTGGGCGGCGTCGGTGAAATCGGGAAAAACATGTATGTCATCCAATACGGCAATGACATCGTAGTCGTAGATGCCGGATTGAAGTTTCCAGAGGAGGACATGCTCGGGATCGATATCGTCATTCCCGATATTTCCTACCTGACGGAGAATCGTGATAAGGTGAGAGGCATTTTGCTGACGCACGGACACGAGGATCACATCGGTGGATTGCCTTACGTGCTGAAGCATCTGAACGTTCCTGTATACGGAACCAAGCTGACGCTTGGCCTGGTGGAGAACAAGCTGAAGGAAGCCAATCTCCTTGGCGAAACGAAGCGGATTCTGATTCACGAAGATTCCGAAGTAGCGCTCGGCTCCACGCTGAAAGCGACATTCTTCAGAACCAACCACAGTATTCCGGATTCGGTGGGGGTTTGCATCTCAACACCGGAAGGCAACGTGGTTCATACAGGCGACTTCAAGTTCGATCATACGCCGGTCAACGGACAATATGCGAACTTGCAGCGGATGGCCGCTATTGGAGAAGAAGGCGTATTGGCGCTTCTGTCGGATAGTACCAATGCTGAGAAACCGGGCTTCACGCCATCGGAGAAAAACGTGGGTGTCGTCCTTGAAGATATTTTCCGGAAATCATCCCAGCGCGTAGTTATTGCTACTTTTGCTTCGAATGTTCACCGGATTCAGCAGGTGGTCAATGCGGCGGAATCCACAGGACGGAAAATTACCGTCATCGGACGCAGCATGGTCAACGTCGTTTCCATCGCATCCGAGCTTGGATACCTTCACGTGCCGGACGGCATGCTGATCGAGCCTGAAGAAGTTAACAAAATGGCCGCTGACCGCGTCGTCGTATTGTGCACAGGCAGCCAGGGAGAGCCGATGTCCGCATTGACGCGGATGGCCCGTTCCACACACCGCAAGGTTGATATTCTGCCGGGTGATACCGTTATCATTGCCGCGACACCGGTACCGGGAAATGAGAAATATGTCGGCCGTACGATCGACGAGCTGTTCCGTCTCGGAGCGGATGTCATCTACAGCGGTTCGAATTCCGGAGTACACGTATCGGGTCACGGCAGTCAGGAAGAATTGAAGCTCATGCTGAATTTAATGAAGCCGAAATTCTTCATCCCGATCCACGGCGAGTACCGCATGCAGCGCCGTCACGCACTGCTGGCCGAGTCTGTCGGCGTAGATCCGGACAATATCTTTATTACGGATATCGGCGAGATCGTCGAAATCCAGAACGGATCTGCCCGTAAAGCCGGTAAAGTAACGGCTGGCAACGTGCTGATTGACGGATTGGGCGTTGGAGACGTTGGCAACATCGTCCTTCGCGACCGTAAACTGCTGTCACAGGACGGAATTCTGGTTGTAGTCGTTACGCTGAGCAAACAAGACGGCACGATCATGTCCGGTCCGGACATTATCTCCAGAGGATTCGTATATGTTCGTGAATCGGAAGGGCTGTTGGATGAAGCGAACCGCATTGTTTCCAGTACACTGCAGAAATTGATGAGTGAAAATGTTAATGAATGGGCTTCCTTGAAGACAGGCGTGAAGGATGCACTGGGCCGGTTCCTCTATGAGCAGACCCGCCGCAGACCGATGATTCTGCCGATCATCATGGAAGTGTAATCAATTGAATAAACCAGCGTCTTGAACAGCACACAGTCGCCCCCTTTCCGCAGGCAATATTGGACGGTTTCCTGCGGAAGGGGGCTTTTTGTCGTTTAATGACGATGTTATGAGTGATTTTGATAGGAACTGGAACCTGAAGAGACGGCCGGGCATAGGCTCTGTGAATAGGGTTATTTTTTCGGAATAATTCATGTCTTTCCTCCACCATACTACAATGACAGGAAATTATATGGTTAGGAAAGGACGAGGACATTATGACACAAAATACACGCCGTGCGCCGATGAGCGAAACGGAGGCGCCGGAACAAGCCCCTGCTGTAAACCCGGAACCGACGGCATTGGATACGCTGAAGCAGCTGGGACAAATGAACGTGCCGCAGGGGACCGAGTCGAACATTTTTTGCCTGACGATCATCGGGCAAATCGAAGGGCATCTGGTCCTTCCGCCGCAGAACAAAACGACGAAATACGAGCACATTATTCCCCAGCTGGTCGCTGCGGAGCAAAGCAAACAGGTGGACGGAATTATGATTATTCTCAATACAGTAGGCGGTGATGTGGAGGCTGGACTGGCCATCGCCGAAATGATCACGTCCCTTACCAAGCCTACCGTCACCGTCGTCGTCGGGGGCGGGCACAGCATCGGTGTGCCGATCGCCGTAGCTTCGACGTACTCGCTTATCGCCGAGAGCGCCACCATGACCATTCACCCGATCCGCCTGAACGGACTTGTGATCGGTGTGCCGCAGACGTTCGAATATATGGAGAAAATGCAGGAGCGCGTCGTCCGCTTCGTCACCTCCCATTCGCGGATTACGGAGGAGCGGTTTAAGGAATTAATGTTCCGCACCGGCGAGCTGAACCGGGATATCGGTACGGCGGTGGGCGGACTGGATGCCGTTAAATACGGCTTGATGGACGAAGTAGGAGGTATAGGCCAGGCTCTGGCCAAGCTGAACAAGCTGATCGATGAGCGTAAACAACCGGTTGAGGCGGAGGGGATTACTCAATGATGCTTCATACGATTATGCCGCTTGATGCTGTGTGGGAGGAGGGTTTTACCCCTGTCCAGACGGCGGAGGTAAGGCTGCAGGGCATCCTGATGGAAGTCAAACCGCTTGATGCGGGCCGGGCGGAAATCGTCCGGCTGCTCGACTGCCCGCTTGAATCGTACCTCAAACCGGCGTTTGCCCCAGGACAGGTGATACGCTACATTCCGACACTGTAAAATGGACCTTTAGCAGCAGAAACAGAACATAGGTGCCCCACGGTATTATATGGTATAATATTGGCCGGGGGTGACATTTTGGCTAAGCGAAGAAAGAAGAAGAAGGCAGTACTGACCAATGTGCTGAAATACGAAATATACGGAATTATACTGATCACCCTTTCCGTTATCGCCTTATCCGGTGAAGCGACGGTAGGGTGGTCATTATCCAAAATGTTCGGACTGCTGTTAGGGCGGTTTTATTTTGTGATCCCCCTGGTGGGAATCTACTTGGGCCTCAGCGTCATGATTCAGCGAAAATGGCCGAAACGGTGGAATACGCGGAGAAGCGGAATTCTGCTGTTGGTACTGGCCTTGGTACTTATGAGCAGCATTTCTTCATTGGAAAAGAAACTGGGTCCGGTTGGCGCATTGAGCACCGGGAACATATTATCCCAGGTACATACGGACTTGCAGGGAGCGCTGCTGTCGTCATCGGCCCGCGGCGACCACTCTATGCTGAATAAGGACATCAGCGGAGGTTACATCGGCGCCATCGAGTTTGCGGCGCTGTATTGGCTGTTTGGGACCTTGGGCTCGAAGCTGATGATGATCGTAATGTTTATTATCAGCTTTATGCTGATTACGAATCTATCGTATGTCGACCTGATGCGAATCTTCCGCAGCAGGCTGGTGAAGGCCGGGGAGAATGTCCAGAAGCGGATGGACAACCGCCGCCAGTCGGCCAAGGTCGCTTCCAAACGGACGGCTTCGTCCAGGCAGAAGAAACCGCAGCCGCTCCCGGCTGACGACGATGAGGATGAATTGGACGAGGATTTCGTGCCGCCGAAGCCGAAGCGGAGCGCCCCTGTGTTCTTCCAGCTGTTCGGAAGCAGGTTTGCCAAGAACGAAGCGCAGCCTCCGCTTGCTGATGATGAGATGGACGGCAGCGATATTCTTGAACCGGTCAGGGACACCCGTTCCGCGGCAGGCGGGCGGTTCAGTGAGGCGGTGGAGCCGGAGGAAAACGATGCATTCGACCTGCATGAGGAGCCGCTGTGGGCGGAACCGAAGCGGAACGAATCTTCGCCGATCATCCGCGACTTTTTCGAGCATGTGAAATCCGAAGGCAACGTCGATCCGGAGGAATCGGACGAAGCATACGCCGGAGCTGCCGGAGCCGCTTTTCCGCCTGAAGGCATCAGCGCGGAATTCCATGAGGATACCGCTGGGACGCCGGACGGCGGGGCGCCGGTAACCGCTGCGGATCTCCAGGGAGAATCCGCGGGAAGTCCGGCTGAGCCGGCGGAGGCGCTGGAGCTTGCGATGACCCCGCCTGCGCCTCCGCCGAAGCCGTACAAGCTCCCGCCCTTCAGGCTGCTCTCCAAGCCCCAGAATGGCGGCAAGGCAGGCGATCAGAACGATTATAAGCAAACCGCCCGCAAGCTGGAGGCGACGATGGAGAGCTTCGGCGTACGGGCGAAAGTGCTTGAGGTCGTTCGCGGGCCAGCGGTGACGCGGTACGAAATCCAGCCGGATATCGGCGTGAAGGTCAGCCGAATTGTCGGACTGACGGACGATATCGCGCTGGCTTTGGCCGCGAAGGATATCCGGATGGAGGCGCCGATCCCGGGCAAATCGGCCATCGGCATCGAGGTGCCGAACAATGAGGTTTCGCTCGTGACGATGCGCGAAGTTATGGAAACGCCGGTCTTTCAGGACGCCTCGTCGAAGTTGTCGATCGCTTTCGGCCGGGACATTTCGGGACAGACGATCGTCGGCAATCTGGCAAAAATGCCCCATTTGCTCGTCGCCGGCGCCACCGGTTCCGGTAAATCGGTCTGTATTAACGGCATCATTACGAGCATCCTGTATAAGGCTAAGCCGGATGAAGTGAAATTTCTGATGGTCGATCCGAAGATGGTCGAGCTGAACGTGTATAACGGCATCCCTCATCTCATGGCGCCCGTGGTTACCGATCCGAAGCGTGCTTCCCTGGCGCTGAAGAAGATCGTGGTCGAGATGGAAAAGCGCTATGAGCTGTTTTCCAAATCCGGCACGCGCAATATTGAAGGCTATAACAACCTGATGAAGGACAATCCGGCAGCGGTGCTGCCTTATATCGTGGTCATCGTCGACGAGCTGGCCGACCTGATGATGGTCGCCGCGCATGACGTCGAGGAAGCGATCACCCGCCTCGCCCAAATGGCTCGGGCCGCGGGCATTCACCTGATCATCGCCACCCAGCGTCCGTCTGTCGACGTCATTACGGGTGTCATCAAGGCGAATATCCCGTCGCGGATCGCTTTCGGGGTATCGTCCCAGGTCGACTCCCGGACGATTCTCGACATGGCGGGCGCCGAGAAGCTGCTGGGCCGCGGGGATATGCTCTTCATGCCGATGGGAGCGTCTAAGCCGATCCGCGTGCAGGGGGCATTTATGACCGATCAGGAAGTCGAGATCATCGTTAACTATGTCCGCGACCAAGGGGAAGCCAAGTACGATGAAAGTCTCGTTCCCGAAGTGGAGGAAACGTCGCAGGATGCCGACGACCAGCTGGACGAGCTATACGATCAGGCCGTTCAGATCGTGCTGGAATCCAAACAGGCATCCGTGTCGCTGCTGCAGCGCCGAATGCGGGTGGGGTATACCCGTGCGGCTCGCTTGATCGATTCGATGGAAGCGCGGGGGATTATCGGACCTTACGAGGGAAGCAAACCGCGTGAGGTGCTCGTCTCCCTGGAACAGTATCAGCAGCAGAACCGCATCAGCTCATAGTCCGGTAATTATTGCCGGATGTGCTATATCTTCCTTGGAGGCCTCTCATGATTATTCATGAGGGGCCTTTTGCCTTTTTGGCGGTGATTTGCATGGGAATACGCTTGAAAGCTTCTATCGGCGGTACACATTCTTTCTCTTGGACAGGGTGTATAGGAAATGGGGCCTGTTGTCATAATAACCGTAGCCATCCTGTCAAACCCACAAGAGAAAGGTAGAGCTAACCCATGAAAAACGCAAAATTATGGATCATCATCGGTTTGGTGTTT
Organism: Paenibacillus sp. S28; assembly: GCF_016624415.1. Classification (NCBI taxonomy): domain Bacteria; kingdom Bacillati; phylum Bacillota; class Bacilli; order Caryophanales; family Paenibacillaceae; genus Paenibacillus; species Paenibacillus sp. S28. The sequence goes on from NZ_JACVTM010000006.1 coordinate 140,984, forward strand.
CTATTGTCTGCGGCGGTCTATGCAGGTGTAAGACCCCATACGGATTCCAAAGCTTCGTCCAAAGCGGCGGTGGAGCCTGCGGAACAAACCATACCTACATTCGGATCAACGGTTTTGAAGTATGGATCCTCAGGCCAGGATGTGTATGAACTGCAGGGGCGCCTGAAATTTTTGGGCTTTTATAACGGAAAGATTGACGGACAATACGGATGGAGCACGCTGAAGTCCGTCAAATGGTTCCAGTCCGAATTCGGGATGAAGGTGGACGGAACGGTCGGAGCCAAAACCAAGCTGAAGCTGTACAATGCCACCAAAAATTGGCAGCCATCCGCAGCCGAGTCCGGAAACGCCGCCGGCAAACAACCGAGCACAAGCGGCAATCAGAAAAACACAAGCGAACCGATGGCCTCGGCCAACACGATGGGCCTGTCCGAAAACGATCTGAAAATTATGGCTAATGCGGTGTACGGCGAATCCCGCGGTGAACCGTTTGAAGGACAGGTTGCCGTGGCGGCGGTCATTCTGAACCGTGTCAAATCGCCAAGCTTCCCGAATACGCCCCATGGCGTTATATTTCAGCCGGGCGCATTTACGGCGGTAGCCGACGGACAAATTTATCTCACGCCGAACGAAACGGCCCGCAAAGCGGTGCAGCAGGCGTTAAACGGCTGGGATCCGACCGGCGGATGCCTGTACTACTTTAACCCGAAAACAGCCACTTCGAAGTGGATCTGGTCCCGGCCTCAAGTCTTGACGATCGGGCAGCATATTTTCTGCATGTAAAAGGATTGAACGTAAGTTTGGCACCGTAACTTCGTTCGTTCCTTGAAGCAGATTGCTCATGAGGGAAAACAGCAACCGGAGGGTTTGTCTTCGGTTGCTTCTTCACTTTCCAATGGTATAGAATGGAACTTAATCAAAAGCGTGACGCTTTATAAATTCATGGCTAAAGGAGTTTTGGACCTTGAATACAACTGCTTTTCAACATGGAAACGCCAAGCGGATCCGGATTCACGTTCTGCCGACGAAACGCTTTAAGACGTTTGCAATATCGCTCTACGCAGGCATTCCGCTTGCAGAGGACACCGTAACGCCTACGGCCTTGACTCCTTTTGTACTCCGCCGGGGTACCGTTACATATCCGGAGACCCGCCAGTTCCGCGAGCAGCTGGAGCAAATGTACGGGGCCGGCTTCGGTTTTGATGTGTATAAAAGAGGCAACTACCAGATGGTGCACTTCCGGATGGACACAATTAACGATTCGTTCGTAAAGAGCCAGGAGAGCCTGCTCGCATCCTCATTCGCTTTTCTCGGCGAAGTGGTGACGCGTCCCGTTTTGGAGGGCGGCCGTTTCCGCAGTTCTTACGTTCAGGCGGAGAAGGAGAACGTCCGCAAAAAGCTGGAATCCATCGTCAACGATAAGATCCGCTACGCCTCCGAGCGCTGCATCGAGGAGATGTGCCGCAACGAGCCTTACCGTCTTCACGCGCTCGGACAGCGTCAGGACCTGGAGAAAATTTCGCCGGAGAGCCTTCACGACGGGTATCGCAAATGGCTGAGCGAAGCCAGCATGGACCTGTATGTGGTTGGGGACACGACGCTCGAGGAAGTGGAGAAGCTCGTCAACTCGCACTTTGATCTCGGTTCTGAACCGGGTATTACGTACAAGACCGAGACGCCGGTGCGCCAGTCGGGAGAGCCTCGTACCGTAGTGGAGAAAATGGAAGTGAGTCAGGGCAAGCTGAATCTTGGGCTGCGCACTTCCATCACTTATGGGGATGATCATTATGCGGCAGCATTAATGTACAACGGCATTTTGGGCGGATATCCGCATTCCAAGCTGTTCATGAACGTAAGGGAAAAAGCAAGTCTCGCCTACTACTGCTCTTCTCGCTATGACGGGCACAAGGGAATTGGAACGATCCAGTCCGGCATTGAAGTGCAGAACTACGAAAAAGCGCTCGATATTATCAAGAGCCAGCTCGAGGAAATGCGCTCCGGGCGCATTACCGATCTGGAAATGTCGCAGACGAAGGCGATGATCCGGAATCTGCTTCTTGAAATTGAGGATTCGGCTTTTGAAATGATCGCTTACGACTTCAACCGTCAATTCTCCGGCAAGGACCGGTCAAGAGAAGAACTGCTGCAGCAGGTGGAAGATATTCAAGTCGCGGATGTTCAGGCGGCCGCGTCGACTTTTGATTTGGATACGATTTATTTTCTGAAGGGTCAGAAGGAGGAATAGCCGGTGGAAAAACTTCAGTACGACAATTTGCAGGAGACTCTCTATTATGAAGTGATGGATAACGGCCTTCACGTCTACGTGCTTCCGAAGCCGGGTTTCCAGAAAACCTATGCGACGTTTGCCACTAAATACGGTTCTGTCGACAACCACTTCCGGGTGGAGGGACAGGATGAAATATCGGTTCCGGACGGGATCGCCCATTTCCTGGAGCATAAAATGTTCGAGGAGCCGGAAGGCGACATTTTCGCCACATTCGCCTCCCACGGCGCATCCGCCAACGCATTTACAAGCTTTGACCAAACCGTGTACCTGTTTTCAGCAACCGAGCACATTCCTGAGAATCTGGAAACGCTCGTGAACTTTGTGCAAAATCCTTATTTCACCGACCAGAACGTCGACAAGGAAAAGGGGATTATCGGGCAGGAAATCAACATGTACCAGGATAACGCCGACTGGCGCGTCTATTTTGGCCTGATCGAAGCAATGTATAAAATCCATCCGGTGCACATCGATATTGCCGGTACGGTGGAATCCATCAGCACGATTACGAAGGAGACGCTCTACACCTGCTATAACGCCTTTTATCATCCGAGCAACATGCTGCTGTTCGTCGTCGGCGGAGTAAAGCCGGAAGAAGTGTTCGACCTCGTCCGCGCCAACCAGGCGAAGAAAGATTATCCGCCTCAAGGCAAAATCGAGCGTATCTTTGAGCCGGAGACGGTTGGTGTTGCGGAAAAACGCCGGGTTAACAAGCTGCAGGTGTCCATGCCGAAATGCTTGTTCGGTTTTAAGGAAAAAGAAGTGGGGCTGACCGGCAAGGAACTGCTGAAGCGCGACCTGACAACAAAGCTCATGCTTGATTTGCTGTTCGGGTCAAGTACGGAGCTGTACCAAAAGCTGTACGACGAGGACCTGATCTCCGACAGCTTCTCGCATGAATACAGCAGTTCTCCGCAGTATGCTTTTTCGGCCGCGGGCGGAGACACCCGTGATCCCGATCAGCTTCTTGCCCGGATCCGCGAAGAGGTCGACGGCATTCTGTCATCCGGCTTCAAGGAAGAAGATTTCGAGCGCGCCCGCAAGAAAAAAATCGGCGGATACCTGCGCATGCTGAATTCTCCGGAAAATATCGCGCATGAATTCACCCGCTACCAGTTCCGCGGCGGCGACTTTTTCAGCGTGATTCAGCTGTATGAGTCCATTACGCTCAGCGATGTGAACAATCGCCTGAAAGAGCATGTGGACTGGGATCAGCTGGCGGTATCGGTCGTGGTGAATCCTTAATGCAGCATAGGGGAGAGGAGAGCCTGCACAAGCCGATCGGAGAGACGACGGTGCTCGTCACCGGGGCGAGCCGCGGCATCGGTGCCGCCATCGCCGAGCGTTTTGCAGCGGTAGGGATGAATGTAGTGATCCACTACGGTTCGTCGCACGAAGCCGCCAATGACGTGGCCCGGCGCTGCATGCAGTCCGGAGCCAGGGTCATGACGGTCTCCGCCGATTTGCGGGATAAAGAGCAGATTCTGCGCATGCGCGACAAGCTGGACACCCACGGTTTGCTGCCGGACATTTTAGTGAACAATGCGGGCGTCTCTCACTACGGCCTTCTTTCGGACGTGACCGAGGAAGAATGGGACGAAGTGATGTCCGTTAATTTAAAAGGCATGTTTCTGTGTACACAAGCTTTTATGCCCTATATGATTTCCCAGCGGAGCGGCCGCATTATCAACATATCCTCCGTCTGGGGGATTTCGGGCGCTTCCTGCGAAGTGCTGTATTCGACCACCAAAGGCGGTATTAACGCTTTTACCAAAGCGCTTGCCAAAGAACTTGGCCCTTCTGGCGTCACGGTGAACGCGGTAGCTCCGGGCGCGGTGGATACCGAGATGCTGAACCATTTGGACGTCGAGGAAAAACGAATGCTCGAGGATGAAATTCCGGCCGGACGGCTGGCGAGACCCGACGAAATTTCGTCCCTCGTTTATTTCCTCGCGCTGCCCGAATCCGGTTACATCAACGGTCAGGTAATAAGCCCCAACGGTGGATGGATTACCTGAGCGGCCAGGACGGTCTTCCCTGCATAGGCGCGCCCCAAACAGGTTATATTACAACTGTTGATTTCAAATCTCATGCGCCACAGCAAAGGGAGGACTTATCAATATGTCAACAGTAGTAAAGAACTTTGATGCCTGGAAAAAGTTTCTTGGGGAACGCGTCGCACAAGCCGAAAAAATGGGGATGAGCGAAGACACCATCGCCAAGCTGGCTTACGAGATCGGTGATTTTCTCGATGAGAAAGTCGATCCGGCCAACGCTTCCAACCGTGCGCTGAAGGAGCTGTGGGAAGTGGGCAACCGTGAAGAGCGCCAGACGATTGCCCGGCTGATGGTTAAATTAGCCAAGAAAAACGCTTAACTTTAGGAAAAAGCCCCCATTTGGGGGCTTTTCTCTAATGTTTACAGAGTTGACCTTGTTTTTCATATGTATTTTATATATCATTAACGTGACCCATGAAATAAAGGCGATTTTTTGGAAGCCTCACCCGAAAGGGTTGCAGGTTTATTTTATTGGAAAACATGGGAAAAGGTCAGATGGGGTGTCGAAGTGGAAGCGAAACAATGGTACATGGAGTATAAGATACATAAGAACCGTCCGGGTCTGCTCGGGGATATTGCATCCCTGCTCGGTATGCTGGAGGTTAACATATTGACAATTAACGGGGTTGAAGGCAAAACGCGGGGAATGCTGCTGGAAACCAATGATGACGAGAAGATCCAATTGATGGGTGCCATGCTGAAAAAGGTCGACAGCATAACGGTCTCTGCGCTGCGGACGCCGAAGCTTGTCGATATTTTGGCTGTGCGCCACGGCCGGTACATCGACCGCGATTCCGATGACCGGAAAACATTCCGTTTTACGCGTGACGAACTTGGGTTACTGGTTGACTTTTTGGGTGAAATATTTAAGAAGGAAGGAAATCAGGTCATCGGGCTTCGCGGGATGCCCCGCGTAGGTAAAACCGAGTCCATCATCGCGGGCAGTGTGTGCGCCATGAAGCGCTGGACGTTCGTATCCTCGACACTGCTGCGCCAGACGGTCCGAAGCCAGCTCTCTGAAGACGAAATGAACCGGAACAACGTGTTTATTATCGACGGAATCGTCAGCACGATCCGTTCCAACGAACGCCACTACAACCTGCTGCAGGATATTATGAACATGCCGAGCACGAAAGTGATCGAGCATCCCGATGTGTTCGTGCAGGAGTCCGAGTATACGTACGATCATTTCGATATTATTATCGAGCTGCGCAACAATCCGAATGAAGAAATTATTTATGACACTTTCACAAGCACATACAACGACGATCTGTAAGTAATTTGATGAGGAGGTGATGGTGTTGTCTGAACTGGGTCAACAGTTAAGAGAAGCCAGACTGCAGAAGGGCATGAGCCTGGACGACGTGCAGGAAATGACAAAAATCCGCAAAAGATACTTGGAAGCCATCGAAGCAGGGGATTACAAGGTGCTCCCCGGCAGTTTTTATGTGAGGGCTTTTATTAAAACATATGCCGAAACCGTGGGACTCGATCCGGACGTTTTGCTCGAAGGCCACAAGAAGGAAGCTCCTCCGGAGCCGGAAGCGACCATGGAGCCGGTCATTCAGAAGCGGTCCAGCAGCCGCTCCTCGTCGCCTGAACGAAACGTGAAGTGGCTGTCGACCGTGCTGATGTGGACGTTCCCGATTCTGATCATTGTCGTTATTTATTTGTACGCGAACAATGCAAGTTCGCCTAAGAAAGACAATAGCATCGATCCGTCCAAGGTTACGGAGCAGCAGGATCCGACAACGGCGAAGAATCAGGATCCGCCCGCAACAACAACTACGCCGCCGGACAATGCCACCAATCCGGGGGATAACGGCAGCAAGGACAATTCCGGAAATTCGGATACCACAACGACAGATAACACGAACACGGACAGCGGAAATACCGGGGGCAAAGACGCAACAACACCGCCGGATCAAAATGGCACAGACCCTTCAGGCACCGGAACAGATTCTTCGGGAACCGGTACGGACTCGACGGATACGACGAACCAAGGCAATCAAGGCGTAACCGTGGCTCAGGACGGCAAGAGGGGCAAAACGACGATCTTTAAGGTTGCAGCAGCCCAGGGAACACCGGTTCAGGTGGAAATCAAAGCGACGGGCAAGAGTTGGCTTGAAGTGTACAAAGGCGAAAATACGTCCGGCGAAAAGCTTTCCTTCGGTAATACGAAGGAGGGGGATACGCTGACCTTTACGCTGGATTCTTCCGGTATATACATTAAATCGGGATATTCTCCCGCAACGACGATTACGGTAGCCGGGCAGACGGTGGAGGACGGTAAATCGACTTCGCGCATTCTGCTGAAGCTGGACGACTCCGGTACGAGCGGTACTTCGACCGGTAATGATTCGTCGACAGGGGATTCCTCCGATCAATCGGATAGCAGCAACGGCTAAACGGCGGGACAGGCTCGGCTGAATAATGCCATACACTCCGGGGGACAATAGTTCTAGCTTTAAGTCCTTCTTATTCCGGATAGAAATGAGGTGTATGGTTATGACAGTCAGCTGGATCACCACGATTGTGGGGATTATCGTCAGCCTGCTCGGTTATTACCTCACTCCCAGCGCTTGGGGGTACGGCATTCTTGGATTTGGACTGGCATGGATCGTATTGGGCATCTTGGATATGTTCCGCCAACCAACCCGTGACCGCAGCCGATCGTAAAATAAGAACAAGGCATTCCCGGGGACCCATGAGCCGGCGAATGTCTTTTTTTTGAGGTCCATGTTCATTGCTTGTAGGCTTCCGCTAATCGCGTCCTGTCTTCTGCCTAAGCCGTGCCTAAGCAGTGCCGATCGCCGTGAGATAATATCCGTGAACGGAAGGAACGCTGTTTAGGATTAGACTTGTCCCGGGTAATTTCATATAATATGACATGAAAAGGAACTGAAAGGGCGTGTAATGATGAGTTCGGAAAATTCGTTTGACATTGTTTCCAAATTGGACTTCCAGGAAATGATCAACGCGATCAACCAAACGGAGCGTGAAATCGAAACCCGTTTTGATTTTAAAGGGAGCAAGAGCAGCCTGAAGCTGGAGAAGGAGACACTGGTCATCACCTCTGATGACGAGTATAAGCTCAATGCGGTGATTGACATTTTGCAGTCCAAAATGATCAAGCGCGGTTTGTCGCTCAAAAACGTGGATTACGGCAAGGTTGAGCCAGCTTCGATGGGAACCGTCCGCCAGCGGATCACCCTGAAGCAGGGAATCGATCAGGACAACGCCAAGAAAATCAACGTGCTGATCCGGGATTCCAAGCTGAAGGTCAAAAGCCAAATCCAAGGCGATCAGATCCGGGTGACCGGGAAGAGCAAAAACGATCTGCAGGCGGTCATGCAGCTGCTTCGCAAGGCGGATCTGCCGCTGGACCTGCAGTTTACCAATCTGAAGTAATGCGGGCGTATACCGCACGGCAAACGGGCGGGAAGAGGAGCTTACTCCTCTTTTGACAGTGTATAAATTGATATATTATACTGTATCTTGTCCCGCTGTCTTGGCGGGGTTGCCGGCCTGCCGCAAGCTGTGCCTGCTGCCCCCAAGTAGAGGATTCATACATAATGGATGGTCTGGGTGCATTATTATTCATTTTCGGCCTGCCGTGCATGTGAATGTCGTTTCTTAGTTTGATTTATCCGGGGAGGGTTTACAGTGAATCTGCCCAACCGTATTACCATTTCAAGAATCTGTTTGATTCCGGTCATGATGGTGTTTCTTCTGGTCGACTTCAAGTTCTATCCGGAACCGATTACCTGGAATTCATTCGAGCTGCCGTACAATCAGCTGATCGCTGTAATTATTTTTATTCTGGCAGCAAGCACAGACGGTATAGACGGTTATTTGGCGCGCAAAAACAACTTGGTTACAAATCTCGGAAAACTGCTGGACCCGCTGGCCGACAAGCTGCTTATTACGGCGGTGCTGGTTTCGCTCGTCGAAATGGGGAAATGCGACTCCTGGATCGCTGTGGTTATTATCAGCCGCGAGTTTGCCGTTACCGGCCTGCGCCAGATTGCGCTGCTTGACGGGGCTGTCGTGGCGGCCAGCAAATGGGGCAAGGTGAAGACAGTCATTCAGATTGTCGCTATCGTGGCGATTCTGATCAACAACTTCCCGTTCGAGATGATCGGCCTGCCGTTCGACGATATTGCCATCTGGGCAGCGGCTTTGATCACGATTTACTCGGGAATCGATTATTTTGTCAAAAACAAAAAACTGCTTCAGCTTTCCAATGTGTAAGGCAATAGGGATATCCTATTGCTTTTTCTTTCCACCAAACGCTGTGGTACGGATAGGCTAAAAACGTGTAAAGTGTTCAATATAGGTATATCCATTCTACTTTACGATAACAGGGAGGCCAATCAAGGATGAAAGCAGAAATCATTGCAGTCGGTACGGAGCTGCTGCTTGGACAAATCGTGAATACCAACGCGCAGTACTTGTCGCAGGAGCTCGCGGCAATGGGAATAGACGTCTATTACCAGACAGTCGTCGGGGACAACGCCTCGCGGCTTCAGGGTGCCATTGAGCTTGCTTCGCAGCGCGCGGATATCCTGATCCTGACCGGAGGCATCGGCCCGACCCAGGACGACCTGACCAAGGATGCCCTGGCGGCGCATGTCGGCCGCTCCCTGCACATTGACCGGCTGGCGATGGATCAAATCGAAAGGTTCTTCGCAGGGCGGGGGATCGACATGACGGAGAACAACCGCCGTCAGGCGCTCGTCATCGACGGCAGCACGCCGCTTCCGAATGAAACGGGATTGGCCGTCGGACTCGCGCTTGCCCAAGAGGATAACTTCTACATCGTTCTGCCTGGTCCTCCAAAAGAGATGAAGCCGATGTTCGACCAGCAGGCGAAGCCGTGGCTCCTTCAACACGCCCTGACTGACGAAATGCCGATTTACTCCAAAATGCTCAAGTTTGCCGGCATCGGTGAATCGCTGCTGGAGGATCGGCTTCTGGACCTGATCGACGGGCAGACCGATCCAACGATCGCTCCTTATGCGAAGGAGGGTGAAGTGACCGTACGCATCTCCACCAAAGCGCCTACAGAGCAGGAAGCCATGGAGAAACTGAATGCGATGCAGGGGCAAATTCAAAGCCGGCTCGCAGACCATATGTACGCCAGCATGGACGTGCCGATCGAACGGATCATCGTTGACATGATGGCGGACCGCGGGATTACGCTGAGCGCCGCTGAGAGCTGCACAGGAGGCATGCTGATGGAGAGCATCACTTCCATTCCGGGCAGCGCAACCATGTTCGTGGGAGGGATCGTCTGCTACTCCAACGAGATGAAGGAGAAGCTGCTGCATGTCCCGCATGCGCTGCTGGAAGGAGACGACGCACCGGGAGCGGTGAGCGCCGAAGTGGCCGAGGTGCTTGCCGAGAACGTTCGGATGATCACGGACAGCGACTTCGGCTTATCCGTCACGGGTGTAGCGGGTCCGGGGTATTCCGAACGCAAACCGGTCGGCCTCGTGTACGTCGGGATCGCCCAACGCGGACAGAAGACCGAAGTGTTTGAGCTGAAGCTGAACGGCAACCGCGAAACGATCCGGGTCCGCTCGGTCAAAACGCTGCTGTACCGGTTGTGGCAAAGACTGGTATCTACCGATCCGGCCACCGGGGTGTCCAAGGATCAGGTTTGAAGTTGTGCAGCCGCCCGCCAGGCGATATAATATAACCATACGGAAGAACCGTGCAAAAATAAGTTTGCCGCGGTTCTTTTTCTTATGGTTGGAGTAGGGGCGGAAGCCTGTTCCAGTGCGGACTCTTGCATCCGATCATCATAGAAGAACAAACGCCCGCAGGGGACCCCCATATTTGGCGGGCTTTCCTTGCGGCGGTTGGTTTAAGGTACGGCGGCATGATGATGAGAGGAGAATGCCTGGCAAAAAAACGAATGTATGTTCGAAAAAATGCTTGGCAAACGTTCCAAAACAAGGTATCATAATAGTATAAACGGGTGAAGGATGTGAGTTTATTGTCAGATCGTCGTGCTGCGCTTGAAATGGCGCTTCGTCAAATAGAGAAACAATTCGGTAAAGGTTCAATCATGAAACTCGGTGAGTCGACACATATGCAGGTGGAAGTTGTTCCCAGCGGCTCCCTGGCTCTAGATATAGCACTTGGTATTGGCGGACTTCCAAGAGGCCGCGTTGTTGAAGTATATGGACCGGAATCTTCCGGTAAGACGACGGTGGCCCTCCATGCCATCGCGGAAGTACAGAAAGTCGGTGGACAAGCTGCTTTCATCGATGCGGAGCATGCGCTTGATCCGTCGTATGCCAACAAGCTTGGCGTCAACATTGACGAGCTGCTGCTGTCTCAACCGGACACTGGTGAGCAAGCGTTGGAAATTGCGGAAGCCCTCGTACGCAGCGGCGCCGTTGATATTATCGTCGTGGACTCGGTTGCAGCGCTCGTACCGAAAGCGGAAATCGAAGGCGAAATGGGTGATTCCCACGTAGGTCTGCAGGCTCGTCTGATGTCCCAGGCACTGCGTAAGCTGTCCGGTGCGATTGCGAAGTCGAAGACGATTGCGATCTTTATCAACCAGCTTCGTGAGAAAGTCGGCGTCATGTTCGGTAACCCGGAGACGACCCCCGGCGGCCGTGCGCTGAAGTTCTATTCTTCTGTTCGTCTGGATGTTCGCCGTATTGAGAGCATCAAGATGGGCAATGATGTAGTGGGTAACCGGACGCGGATCAAGGTTGTCAAGAACAAGGTGGCTCCTCCGTTCAAGCAGGCGGAGATCGACATCATGTACGGCGAAGGCATTTCCAAGGAAGGCAGCATTATCGATATCGGTACGGAATTGGATATCGTCAATAAGAGCGGTGCCTGGTACTCCTATGAAGGCGAGCGCTTGGGTCAGGGCCGCGAGAATGCGAAGCAGTTCTTGAAAGAAAATCAGCCTATTTCGGAAGCGATCGAGAACAAGATCCGTGAGGCAAGCAATTTGACGACGACGGTGAACGCGCCGACTGCGGAAGAAGCAGCGGCTGAGGAACGCGAAGAACAGGAATTGTTAGAGCTGGAATAGGGTTATCGTTTGAAATCGTATTCTGTAAATATGAATAGAGATTATAATGAGGACGCTCGGTGATAACCTGTCACTGGGCGTCTTTTCTCATATAGAGGGTGCGGTGCTGTTACAGGATGACATTGAACACGTGATGGGATGTGAGAGAGATGCGAAAAGGAAATAGCCATGAACATCAGGAAGGGCAAGGGATTCATGAAGAGCAGGGAATCCATGAGAAGCAGGGAATTCATGAAGGACTGGCCGGGTTCCCGGACGATGAAACCCTGCTGATCACGGAGGTAGAGCGTCTGGCCAAGCCGAGAGGGCGTTATTTGATATCGTTCGGACCCTACACCCTTTCCGTCCACGAAGACGTCCTCGTGAAGTACCGGATGGTCAAGGGGAACGCCTTTACGAAGCAGGAGCTGGAGGAAATCGTTGTAGCGGACGAGCGGCAGCAGGCTTATGTCGAAGGATTAAAGGCGCTGGAGCGGAAGCCGCGGACACGCAAGGAAATTGAAATGAAACTGCGGCAGAAAGGCATCGAAACGGGATCGATTGAGTATGCGCTGAACCGGCTGGTGGAAGAAAGGCTGGTGGACGACGAAAGCTATGCCAGGCAGTGGGCGCAGCAGCGAATCAGGAACCACCGCAAAGGCAAGGCCTGGATCAGGCAGGAGCTTCAGCAGAAAGGCGTCGATAAGTCGATTATATCCGAGGCGCTGGCCGAAGTCAGTTCCGATCAGGAATTTGAGGCAGCCCTGGCAGCCGGCCGAAAGAAATGGAACCAGACGAAGGGCGAAGCTGCCGATCGCAAGCGCAAAACGGGGGCTTATTTGATGAGGCGGGGATACTCCGGAGAGCAGGTCCGAAAGGTCATCAATCAGCTGCTCAAGGAAGACGCTTATCCCGATGATGAAGAGGAATATTTTTCATTCGACTGAGGAAGAAGTTGACACAATATGAAATGCCCTCTCTTGACAATATCTTTTCACAAATACTAAAATGAAGATGAATCTATTCCTGTAAAAAGCTCTTTTTTCCTTCCAAAAAAAGGTTTTTTATTGAAAGATTCTAATTTCTCTCCAATTCATATGAACTACCCCCGCCTTATCCCGCCTCTAGGGTAGCACGGGTTTTGTACAACCTTCCCATGGGGAAGTTGTGCAGATGGAAAATGATTGAAGTACGTATGATGAATTGAAATGAATGGACAACTGTAGAAGATCCCAAGGAATACCTTGGAGGAACCAACGAGGAGGTGAACTGAATGCCTATATGGCTATGGGTCGTTCTCGTTGTTGCCGCATTGTTCTTGGGGTTCGTGATTGGATATTTTATTCGCAAATCTCTTGCAGAGGCTAAAATTTCTAGTGCTGAAGAAGCTGCTGTACAGATCGTGGAAAACGCGCGTAAGGAAGCAGAAGCACTGAAGAAGGAAACGGTACTGGAGGCTAAAGACGAAGTACACAGAATCCGGACCGAAGCTGAAAAAGACACTCGTGAGCGTCGAAATGAAATTCAACGGCAGGAAAGACGATTGTTGCAAAAAGAAGAGTCGCTGGATAAAAAAATTGAATCGCTTGAACGTAAAGAAGAGCAAGTGGCCAACAAGGAGAAACGCATCGAAGAGACTCAACAGCAGATCGATTTGATTTACAAGAGCCAGGTCACGGAACTGGAACGTATTTCCAGTTTGACCATGGAAGACGCACGAAGCATTATTTTGAGCAATGTAGAGCAGGAAGTTCGCCATGAAACCGCTCAAATGATTAAAGATATTGAGCAGCAGGCGAAAGAAGAAGCTGACAAGAAATCCCGTGAAATCGTAACGCTCGCCATCCAGCGCTGCGCTGCAGATCATGTGGCGGAGACCACCGTATCTGTGGTGACGCTGCCGAATGAGGAGATGAAGGGACGGATTATCGGGCGTGAAGGCCGGAACATCCGTGCACTGGAAACTCTGACCGGTATTGACCTCATTATTGATGATACGCCTGAAGCTGTAATTTTGTCGGGGTTTGATCCGATCCGCCGGGAAATTGCCCGGACCGCTTTGGAGAAATTGGTAGCAGACGGACGCATTCATCCCGCTCGGATTGAAGAGATGGTGGAGAAATCCCGTAAAGAGGTTGATGAGCGGATTCGCGAGTATGGCGAACAAGCGACATTTGAAGTGGGAGTACATGGTCTGCATCCGGATTTGATCAAAATATTGGGACGGCTTAAATTCCGCACCAGTTATGGTCAGAACGTGCTGAAGCATTCCATGGAAGTGGCTTATCTGTCCGGTCTGATGGCCGGAGAGCTCGGCGAGGATATCGTATTGGCCAAGCGTGCAGGCTTGCTGCACGACATCGGTAAAGCGCTGGATCATGAAGTGGAAGGCTCACATGTTGAAATCGGCGTGGAGCTGGCCAAGAAATACAAGGAACATCCGGTGGTTATCAACAGTATCGCATCCCACCATGGCGATGTAGAGGCAACTTCGGTCATCGCGATGCTGGTTGGCGCAGCCGACGCTTTGTCAGCTGCAAGACCAGGAGCGCGCCGTGAAACGCTCGAAACGTATATCAAGCGTTTGGAGAAGCTGGAGGAAATCTCCGAATCGTTCGAAGGCGTCGAGAAATCGTTCGCGATTCAGGCAGGACGCGAGGTCCGCGTTATGGTTCAGCCTGAGAAGATCGATGATGCCGAAGCATTCCGGCTGGCTCGGGATATTACGAAGACGATTGAGAATGAACTGGATTATCCGGGACATATCAAAGTGACGGTCATCCGCGAGACTCGCGCGGTTGAATACGCGAAATAATGTAAATGATGAAAAGTGGCCGCTTTAGGGGCCACTTTTCATATTTGTTCATCTTAAGGAGGAGACCAACATTAACGTATTATTTATTGGAGATATCGTAGGCAGTGTAGGCAGAAAGGCGCTTAAAGCGACGCTGCCGTCGTTAAAAACGAAGTATAACCCTCATATCATCATTGCGAACGGCGAAAATGCCGCTTCCGGCCGAGGGATCACGCAGTCGATTGCCAAAGACTTTTTCGATTGGGGTGTCCATGGGATTACGCTGGGCAACCATACGTGGGATAACAAGGAGATTTTTGACTTTATCGACGATGAGCCGCGCATGGTGAGACCGGCCAATTTTCCGCCGGGGACGCCGGGATTGGGACATACCATCATTAAAGCGAACGGCAAAGAACTGGCCATCGTCAATTTGCAGGGACGTACGTTTCTGCCGGCCATTGACTGTCCGTTTCGGGCCAGCGACGACATTGTCGACCAGCTCCGCAAGAAGCACAAGCATATTCTTGTTGATTTTCATGCCGAAGCCACATCCGAGAAAATCGCCATGGGCTGGCATCTGGACGGCCGTGCTTCGATCGTCGTAGGAACACATACCCACGTGCAGAGCAATGATGATACTATTTTACCGAATGGAACGGCCTATCTCACGGATGCCGGCATGGTCGGTCCTAGAGAAGGCATTTTAGGCATGGAACGCGATGCGGTACTCCGCAAATTCAAAACACAGCTGCCGGTCCGGTTCCAGGTCGACAACGGAAAATGGCACTTCCACGGCGTATTTGTCCAGTTGGACGATGCAACAGGCAAGGCGCTGAAAATGGAAAAAATTCGGATTCTCGAAGACGATTGGATCATGGATTGACCGAGTTTTCCTCTGAGACTATTGGCGGATTTATGGCTGAAAAATTGTCAGAAAGAAGGAATTATTTCCGGACTCCCGAATAACATCTAGTATGTGGAAGCTAATCATCATTCCCAGGGGAGGTACTTACCATGGAAGTATTAAAAGTTTCAGCAAAGTCCAATCCAAATTCTGTTGCCGGTGCTCTGGCAGGCGTGCTTCGTGAACGCGGGGCGGCTGAACTGCAAGCCATCGGAGCAGGCGCACTCAATCAAGCGATCAAAGCGGTAGCCATTGCCCGGGGATTTGTAGCACCCAGCGGAGTAGACTTGATTTGTATTCCAGCCTTTACGGATATCGTTATTGACGGGGAAGACCGAACGGCGATCAAGCTGATCGTAGAGCCCAGATAAGGGAAATGGCAGGATATGCCATCATTTGATGAAACCTGTTTATTGATATAAGCTGAATGAAGCCGGATTAGAGGTGCTCGGCGAGTACCCGGACTTTGATTCAGTTTATATGGGATAGACAGGTTTTTTTGCTTGTGTACGACGGAAAGGAGAGGCTTAAGCATGACAATTCCGGTGGTGGATTATCATTGTGATGTATTGAGTAAAATGGTGAAGGATAGTAGCATCTCCTTTGCAGACGATCCGAAGCTCGATGTGACCTACAAGCGTCTGCAGGAAGGAGAGGTGGCGCTGCAAACCTTCGCTATCTTTTTGTCTGAGGAACGGGGGATTCCCCGCTTTGAGCATATATTGGACCAGATCGACGTGTTTACCTCCCGTGTCGTTCCCGTGCAGGAAGGCGTCCGGTGGATGAAATGGAGAGAAGACGCAGCCTCGCTGGAACATGCGATGAAGGCGGCGGAGCAGCTCCCGCTTCAAAGCCACGCCCTTCAGCCGTGGGGGCTTCTGTCCGTGGAGGGTGCCGACGGATTCGAGGGAAATTTGTTTTATGTCAAAGTCTGCTACGATCTGGGCGTGCGGTTCCTTGGAATTACGTGGAACCATGCGAACTGGGCTGCCGACGGCGTTATGGAGAAGCGCAAGGGGGGCTTTACCGAAAAAGGGAAACAGCTGATTGAGCTGTGCAACGAAACCGGTTTGCTGCTGGACGTATCCCATTTATCGGAGGCCGGGTTTTGGGAGCTGGCCGAACGATCGAAACGGCCGTTTATCGCTTCCCACTCCAACGCAAAGGCGGTGTGCCCGCATCCCCGCAATTTGAACGATGAGCAGATTCGGGCGATCGCAGCGATGGACGGGCGCATCGGAATTACGTTTGTGCCGTATTTTGTAAAAGAAGGTACAGGGCCGGTCGTTCCTGCAGATGTTCTCCCCCATATTGAGCGGATGTGCGAGCAGGGAGCGGGTAACATGCTCATGTTCGGCTCCGATTTTGACGGCATTGAAACTTGGATTCAGGATTTGGAGCATCCCGGACGCTATCCGGCGTTTATCGATCTGCTGCTTGCCCGCTATCCGGAGGATCTGGTCAAAGGATGGATGTCGGGCAATGCGCTCTCTTTTCTGAGCAGGCATCTTCCGGCTAAACCGGTTTGATTTGAGTGGAATTAAACCATGTTTTGGCAATACGGAGCAGACATTTTGACAATCTTGTAGCAGAATGGCAGGAAATGCATGAAAGTTGGAATGAAAGCGGTGACGTCTTTTTCTTTTTTGGGTAAAAGGATGTATAATGAGTCTGGCCTGTACAGAACATAGAGAAAATTTAAGGAGTGATCCACGTGAGTAAAACTGTACCTGTAGGCGTGTCCGCACGACATATCCATCTTACCCAAGAACATATTGAAGCTTTGTTTGGTCAAGGCTATCAGCTGACCGAATTTAAACCGCTATCCCAACCCGGACAATTCGCCGCCAATGAAACGGTGGCCGTTATCGGTCCGAAGGGTCAATTTGATAAGGTTAGAATTTTAGGGCCTGCCCGTTCGGCAAGCCAGCTGGAAATTTCCCGTACGGATTCTTTCGCCATCGGCGTGAAAGCTCCGGTCCGCGAGTCCGGAAATATTGAAGGAACCCCAGGCATCAAGGTAAAGGGCCCGCAAGGCGAGATCGAACTGGAGAAGGGCGTGATCGTTGCTGCTCGTCATATCCATTTTCACACGAGCGACGCGCAAAGCTGGGGCATTGCCGACAAGCAGCAGCTGAAAGTGCGCATCGGCGGCGAGCGCGGTCTGGTGTTTGAAAACGTCATTGCACGCGTATCCGATTCGTTTGCGCTCGACATGCACATCGACACAGACGAGGCCAACGCAGCCGGTGCCAAAACCGGAGATACGGCTGAAATCATTGACTAACAACGACTGACCAGGCCGGCAGGCCTTTAGAACGGGGGAGCCATCCTCCGTTTTTTTGTTGTTTAACCAGTGGCGTGATGAACGAAAGATGTCTTTCGATTCAACGATTCGGCTATGCTTATACATAGATGGAAGTCCCGGCAATCAGTAGATATGCCATTAGGTTCATGCTATAATTTATTAGAATGTCGTTTAACAGGGGTTCCCTGGGTTAAAGGAGTGGTCAACAGCATGGCGAAGGAAACGAAGGATTACTCCAAATATTTTGATTTCTCCGATGCCAAAGTTCTGTCAGAGGACGAATTCGGAAAGAAGATCCGGATCAAGGGCCGTGAGATTCATATTATTTCGGAGCCTAACCATAGACAAAGCAAGAAACGGCGCAAGGAAGACGTTCAAGTGCTGTATGAGAACGCTGTGCCGGAAGAGCTTCAAGGGATTGGAGCAGGGAAGCATTATATCGTATACACGTTCGGCTGCCAGATGAACGAGCATGACTCCGAGACGATCAAGGGCATGCTGGAGATGATGGGCTACACCGCTACCGAAGATCGCAAGGAAGCGGACATCATTCTGCTGAACACATGCGCCATCCGTGAGAATGCAGAAGACAAAGTGTTCGGCGAGCTCGGCCATCTCAAGCACTTGAAGACGGAGAAGCCCGATATGCTGCTTGGCGTTTGCGGCTGTATGTCTCAGGAAGAAGGCGTCGTCAACCGGATTATGCAGAAGCACGGCTTCGTGGACATGATCTTCGGTACGCACAATATTCACCGGCTGCCGATGCTCATCAAGGAAGCGCTGTTCAGCAAAGAGATGGTCGTGGAAGTGTGGTCCAAGGAAGGCGACATCATTGAGAACCTGCCGAAGAAGCGTGAAGGACTGCGGGCGTGGGTCAACATTATGTACGGCTGCGACAAATTCTGTACATACTGCATCGTTCCGTTTACCCGGGGGAAGGAGCGATCCCGCCGGCCGGAAGACGTGATCGCCGAGGTTCGCGATTTGGCGCGCCAGGGCTTCAAGGAGGTTACCCTTCTCGGCCAGAACGTGAACGCTTACGGAAAGGATTTTGACGATATCCGGTACACGTTTGCCGACCTGATGGACGATATCCGCAAAATCGATATCCCGCGCGTCCGGTTTACAACGTCACATCCGCGCGACTTCGACGATCATCTGGTGGAGGTCCTCGGCAAAGGGGGCAACCTCGTTGAGCATATCCATTTGCCAGTGCAGTCGGGAAACAACGAAATTCTCAAAATCATGGGCCGGAAGTACACCCGCGAAATTTACCTGGAGCTGGTTCGCAAGCTGAAGGCAACCGTGCCAGGATTGGTGCTGACGACCGACATCATCGTCGGCTTCCCGGGCGAAACCGAAGAGCAGTTCGAGGATACGCTGAGCCTGGTGCGCGAAGTCGGTTTTGACTCGGCGTACACCTTTATTTATTCCCCTCGGGAAGGTACACCGGCGGCTGTCATGGAAGACAATGTGTCCATGGAAGTGAAGAGCGAGCGCCTGCAGCGCCTGAACCGGACGATTGAGGAGTACAGCCGCAAGAGCCACGAAAATCTTCGCGGGCAGATCGTCGAGGTGCTGGTGGAAGGCGAGAGCAAAAACAACGCCTCCATCCTGGCGGGAAGAACGCGCACCAGCAAGCTCGTCCATTTTGAAGGCGGCAAGGAATTGATCGGCAGCTTCGTAAACGTCAAAATTACGGATGCGATGACGTGGTACATCAAAGGCGAAGTCGTGGATGTGCCGCAGGCCGAGGCAGCAATAACTCAGTAAATTCCATAACAGAATAGGGGTATTGAACCAAGATGGAGAAGGGTCATATCAATAAATACGGCATGATGTCTTATGATACGAAGGATCTTGTGATCCGCGACGATATTATGTCCAAGGCCAAGGAACTGGCCGAACTGATTTCCGGAAGCGAAGAAGTGCAGCAATTCCAGAAGGCGGAGGAGAAAATCCGCAATCATGAGCGCGTGCAAAGCCTCATTGCCACTATCAAGAAGAAGCAGAAAGAGATCGTGGCCTTCGAATCCTTCCAAAATCAGGAAATGGTTGCCAAAATCGAGAAAGAAATCGAAGCGCTGCAGGATGAGATCGATGCGATTCCTCTCGTGAACGAATTTCAGCAAAGCCAAAGCGATATTAACTATTTGCTGCAGCTGGTCATTTCCGTCATCCATGATACGGTATCGGAAAAGGTCAACGTGGAAGCGGGAACGGAAGCACCTCCTTCCAGCTGCGGCTAACCTTTACAAGGCTGCGGACGAGACGTCCGCGCCTTTTTTTCAAATGCAGATCGCATGGCTTTCGTGGTTTCGCTGAGTACCAGAATAACATCGGAGCGAAGGCCCCACGCCGCTGTGGGGTTATTTTTTGTCATCGGGAAACGAGGGGGAATCAAGCCAGGCGGTAGGCTATCCAAACCGACTTATGGGATAGAGCAGACGAATTTGGTTAAACATGAACGTAAACAGTTATCGCTGACAACATAGAGAAAAACGAAGGCGGCTTCTCCGGCAAAGGATGCTGGGGGAATACGCGAAAAATGACAGCATGGGGGAGACGACAATGAACGCATTGGAACAAATGGTGGCCCGGGGACAGGATTCGTTCTGGGCGTATCTCGGCTGCGAGCTGGTATCCGCAAGCAAGGAAGAAGTGGTCATTGCGCTCGATGCCAAGCAGCACCACACCAATTCCATGGGCATCATCCATGGGGGCGTGCTGACATCCTTGATGGACCAGGCGATGGGAATGGTAGCGACTGCGGCTAAAAATATCGACAGCTGCGTTACTACCGACATTAACGTGCACTTTATGAATGCGATGGTTCCGGGGAGATTAACGGTGACGGCCAAGGTGCTGCACGAAGCGGGCCGGTCTCTCGTCACCGAAGCAAAAATTAACGACAGTGAAGGCACGTTGGCTTGTATGGCGACAGCTACGTTTCGGGTAGTAAACCGCAAGTAGCTATTTACGGGGGATTTTTGCTTTCGTGTGCAGGACAAAACAATCGAACGCGGCTTACACAACATAGACAGAATGACTTGACTTTTTTTATCTATAGTTCATAATGAAAGTATCAAAAAGATGTTATGTGGTGATAAGATGACTGAAAATGAGAAAGCAAGCGGCAGACCGAAAGAGAAGACCGCCGAGGAGATGGGGTACTCCCCGAAGAAGTACCGCACGCCTGACGGTGTACCCGCGGACATTGTGATGTTTACGCTGACCAAGCGCGAGCGCAAGACCGTGACCAAAACGCTGCCGATCCGGGAGCTAAAGGTCATGCTGATCCGCCGGAAGTCGTGGCCGTTCGCGGGGATGTGGGCGCTGCCCGGAGGATTCTGCCAGGAAAGCGAATCGATCTATGACGCGGCAAAGCGTGAGCTCAAGGAAGAAACCGGTGTCGACGGCGGACACCTCGAGTATTTAGGCGTATACAGCAAGCCGGGAAGAGACCCGCGCGGCTGGATTATCAGCAACGCCTTCTTCGCCTTGGTGGAAGAATGGATGCTGGAGAGCAGACAGGCGGCGGACGATGCCGGCGAGGTTGGTCTGTTCGGCATCGATGAGGTGCTGAACGAGCTGGAGCTGGCCTTTGACCACCGGGAAATCATCCAGGATGCGTACCACCGGATTCAGCAGCAGATGCTGCATTCCACGATTGCGCGCCAATTTTTGCCCGAGCAGTTTACGTTAAGCGAGCTGTACCAGGTCATCCAGACCGTCGTTCCGGAATTCAGCGAGCCGAATTTTATCCGTAAAATTACGTCTACGCGCAGCCGGCAGGGGATCCTCGAAGAAGTACGCGACGAGAACGGAAAGCCGCTGAGCTCCAACCAGTATTCCCAGCGACCGGCTCAGCTGTACCGGTTCACCGATTACGTGCCGCTGCTATCCATTTATACCTAAGGGAGTGAAGGTAGATGAAAGCACTGATCGTTATCGATTTTACGAATGATTTTGTCGACGGAAGCCTGCCTGTAGGCCAGCCTGCAGTGGATATCGCGCCGGCAGTAGCCGCCATCACTAAAGACTTCGTCGATCGCGGCGACTGGGTCGTCATGGCTGTGGATCTGCACGAGAAGGACGATCCTCATCATCCGGAGACAAAGCTGTTTCCTCCCCACAACCTACGCGGCACGCGGGGAAGAGAACTGTACGGCCCGCTGGAGAAGGTATACAACGACCATCGCGATGCGATTTACTGGATGGACAAAACGCGGTACAGCGCTTTTTGTGGAACGGATCTCGAACTCAAATTGAGGGAGCGCGGCATCACCGAAGTGTATCTGATCGGGGTATGCACCGATATTTGCGTGCTGCACACCGCTGTAGAGGCGTACAATAAGGGCTTCGGCATCACGGTGTACGAAGATGCTGTAGCCAGCTTCAACCCGGATGGGCATACGTGGGCATTGCAGCATTTTAAAAACAGTTTGGGTGCGCAGGTTGTCAAAGGAGCAGAGCAGTAAAGACGATGGCCCGGGACACCGGGCCTGCCTGATATGACAGGCGTACCAGCAAGGAGGAACTCGGGATGCAGACGATGGGTCTGGCCTTACACACGGATAAATACCAAATCAACATGATGTACGCGCATTGGGTGAACGGCTCGCACCGGCAAAAAGCGGTGTTCGAGGCGTACTTCCGCAAGCTTCCCTTCGGAAACGGGTATGCGGTTTTCGCCGGCCTGGAGCGTATCGTGCATTACATAGCCAATCTCCGGTTTACCGATGAGGATATAAAGTATTTATCCGAGCAGGAAGAGAATTACGATTCGGCGTTTTTGGAGGAATTAAAGCAGTTCCGGTTTTGCGGCACGTTGCACTCGATGAAGGAAGGCGCGCTCGTCTTTCCAAACGAACCGTTGGTCCGCGTGGAAGGCACCATTATGGAAGCCCAGCTGGTGGAAACGGCGCTGCTCAATTTCATGAATTTCCAGACACTGATTGCCACTAAGGCGTCTCGAATCAAGCAGGTCGCCGGCGACGATATTTTGCTCGAATTCGGCACGCGCCGGGCGCAGGAAGCCGATGCTGCGGTATGGGGGGCACGGGCCGCTTATGTGGCTGGTTTTCACGCAACCTCCAATATGCTCGCTGGAGAGAAATTCGGCATCCCGACAAAAGGAACGCATGCCCATTCATGGGTACAGACCTTCGAAAGCGAACAGGCGGCGTTCGACGTTTATGCCAAGGTCATGCCGGATCAAGTGACGCTCCTCGTGGACACGTACGACACGCTCAAGAGCGGTGTGCCGCATGCGATCGAAACGGCCAAGAAGCTGGAGGCGATGGGCAAGAAGATGAACGCCATTCGTCTGGACAGCGGTGACCTGGCGTACTTATCGATCAAAGCGCGCGAGATGCTCGATCAGGCCGGATTGAACTATGTGAAGATCGTGGCCTCGAATGACCTCGACGAAAACACCATTTTTAACCTGAAGGCGCAAGGGGCACGGATCGATACGTGGGGCGTAGGCACCCAGCTGATTACGGCGGCCGACCAGCCGGCGCTGGGCGGTGTTTATAAGCTGGTGGAACGCGAGATTAAGGGCAAGATGATACCGACGATCAAAATATCGGGCAATCCCGAAAAAGTATCGACACCGGGCAAAAAGAACGTCTACCGGATCGTGGACCGGGTCAGCGGGAAAGCAACGGCGGATTACATCGCCTTCCCTGGCGAGGAAAAGCCGCATGACGGCCTCCGTTTGAAGCTGTTTAATCCGCAGCACCCGTATTTGCAGAAATACGTAAAAAACTACGATGCCATTGAAATGCTTACACCGGTTTTCGAGAACGGCCTGCTGGTGTACAAACTGCCGTCGCTGGATGAAATCCGGGAATACCACCGGGAGCAGATGGATTTATTTTGGCC
Source organism: Paenibacillus sp. S28 (assembly GCF_016624415.1). Taxonomy (NCBI): domain Bacteria; kingdom Bacillati; phylum Bacillota; class Bacilli; order Caryophanales; family Paenibacillaceae; genus Paenibacillus; species Paenibacillus sp. S28. Next base: position 164,268 of record NZ_JACVTM010000006.1, read on the forward strand.
GGAATACTTACGCAAGCTGAATCCGGAAATTTATCGCATCAATATCAGCGAGAAAGTATGGGACATGAAGCAAAAGATGATGGCGGAATATATGCAGCAGGATGAGTAGCTGCAAAAGCGAGCCGATGAGGGGGGACCAAGGGTCGCCCCTTTTTTTTATATATTAGACTGTATTAGTATCTGGAGACCGTCAGCCTTACCGCTTAACCAATAATAATATCGAGACGGGTTCTTCTCGTGCAGATATTTAGGGTGGGAAGCAGGGCATTATTTCTCGGGAAAGCGCAGAATCAGGCATACTCCGATGCACTTCCCGATCATTCGACAGCTGTCGATCGCACGGTAGGCTGATGATTGGCTTGACCTTGCCAAGCTCCCAACATTTCATGCCATGAACTATTTGGCACTGGAAGGGCAGGGTATTGGGTTTCGTTCTTAGACCGTATTTTGAAAGGGACCACGGACAGCGGTATAATATGGACAATCTTAAGGAGGGACGACGCATATGGAAAAGTTTCAGGCTTTTATGGTCCGAAAAGACGAGAATGGCGGATTCCGGAGCGGGATCGAAACGCTGACCGAGGGTCAGCTGCCGCCGGGTGATGTAACGATCCGCGTTCATTATTCGGGAGTGAATTACAAGGACGGATTGGCAAGCTTGCCTGATGGGAAGGTCGTCTCCAGGTATCCGATGGTGCCGGGCATTGACCTTGCTGGCGTAGTCACGCATTCGGAGCACCCGGCGTTTAAGCCCGGTGACCAGGTGCTGTGCACGGGGTACGGTGTAGGGACCGACCATTTTGGAGGATTCAGCGAATACGCCCGCCTTAAAGGTGATTGGCTGGTACACCTTCCAGAGGGACTCAGCATGCGAGAGGTCATGGGAATCGGGACGGCCGGATTTACCGCCGCCTTATCGGTTGATGCGTTGATCCGGAGCGGCCTCACGCCGGAAAGCGGAGAGGTGCTGGTGACCGGAGCGACGGGCGGTGTCGGCAGCTTTGCTGTCAGCATATTGTCCCGGCTCGGATATCAAGTGACTGCCAGCACAGGCAAGCTGGAAGCCCAGAAGGATTGGCTCACCGGGCTCGGGGCGAGCGCCGTGGTCGGGAGGGAAGAGATTTCCGCCCCGGTTCAAGGCGTGCTGTCCAAGAGCCGCTGGGCCGGCGTGGTCGACCCTGTCGGGGGTCCACAGCTGGGGACGCTGCTGAAAAGCGTTAAATACGGCGGCGGCATCGCCCTTTCCGGATTGACCGGAGGAACGGCGTTCGAAAGTTCGGTTCATCCTTTTATCCTGCGCGGCATCAACCTGTTCGGGATCGATTCCGTGTTCTGTCCGATGGAAACCCGGAGCCGGGTCTGGAAGCTGCTCGGATCAGCGTGGAAGCCGGAGACAGCATTGTCCCAAGGATTAACCGAATGCGGATTGAGCGATCTTCCGGACGTCCTGGAGGCTATTCTGCGCGGAAAAGCTGTGGGGCGGACGCTGCTCCGCTTGGAATCTTTGTCCGAGTGAACCGCGCTGCATAAACCGTATGCTTTGATGGCATTCTAACCCTATATCATCTTAGTGCCGCTACAATCGGCAACAGGAATCTGGAAGGGATGAACCATCATGAAGAAACGGGTAGCGGGAGTTCTGGCCGGTATGCTGGTTACAGCCGCCATGGCCGGATGCGATTCGCATGAAGTCGTCAAAAAAGAAACGAAACTATATAATATGCAGTCTTATTCGGAGGGAAACCTTCGGGCGCAATCCCAAGGCAAAGGGCTGAACGGCAAGTTTCTGAAGGAGATGCAGATTCAGTTCGGGCATGAAGGGGTCCCTCTGACCCATGAGATGTACGCGGAGGACGGAAGAGGCAATATCAGTTATATGTACATGATCGCCGGCAATCCGCTGCAATATATTACGCTGCATGTCTTTTCAAACGAAGCGGAGCGGGTCGAGCGGATTCATAACTGGTACGGTGACCAAAAATTGATCGATACGCCGCGGTCCCGGACGGTCATCTATAACTATTCTACCGCTTCGCTGATTTACACGTCCTCCGGCAAAGAGAAGGGCAAATACGACCCGGAAGTGAAAAAGGTGTTTAATTCCCTGATCGAGCGGATGAAATAATTCAGGGAAAAAAACGAAAATGCCGGCTCATCTGCGATGAGTCCGGCATTTTTGTGTTTGCGTTTCGTTTACCCGCAGTCTATTCCTTCTTGTAAATTTCCCGCATGACATGCCGGAGCTCCGGCACGATGATCTTTTCCAACGCCAGCTTGACGGCCCCTCTGGACCCCGGCATAGAAAAGACGGCGGTCTTACCGACCGTACCGGCGATGGCCCGGCTCAGAATCGCTGCCGCCCCGATATCCTCCGTGTAGCTCAGGTACCGGAATATTTCTCCAAAGCCGGGCATTTCCTTGTCCAGCAGGGAAGAGACCGCCTCGTACGTCGTGTCTCTCGGCGAAATGCCGGTTCCCCCGGTGAGCAGCAAAGCCTCGACATCCGGACGCGCTGACGCTGCGTGCACCAGCTCGCGGATTCCCTCGTAATCGTCCGCCACGATGGTATAATCGGCAATCCGGTAGCCCGCTTTCTCAAGCAGGGAGATCATCAGCTGTCCGCCGGTATCGGTTTCTTTGGTACGGGTATCCGAGACGGTCACGACCATGCAGGACACCGTCGCGGGTGCCTGGCTTCGATGCTCGTCCACAGACTTCATGTTCATACGTTATCAACTCCTACGATCTTTTCTGGCTATTTCACTAGGATAGTCTTTTCCAGAATGCCTTGCAAGTTGAAGGCGACAACGGCAATGACTTAGCAGTGGTAAGCTACAGGGGGCGGTAAGGGAGGGGAAAAGGGTGCCTTGCGGCAGTGATGGGTGCTGTAGTACACTGTGCTAGTCATGCAAGGAAGGATAACGGAGGAGATATCATATGAGCCAAACGACGCCAATTTACATACTGTCCGGATTTCTAGGTAGCGGAAAAACGACATTACTGCAGCAGCTGATAGACCATTGGCAAGGCGAGGGATTGCTGCCTGCCGTCATCATGAACGAGGTCGGTGACGTGAACCTCGACGGGCTGCAGGTGCAGGAGCAGGTCCCGATGACGGAAATGCTGAGCGGCTGCATCTGCTGCTCGATCCGCGGGGACTTGAGCGGGGAAATCGCCGGTCTGATCCAGCGCGAGGCACCGGATGTCATCGTGGTCGAAGCGACGGGCATCGCCAATCCGATGGAAATTTTGGAGGGGGTGTCCGAGGCAGCTCTCTATTTGCCGATCGACCTGAGGGGCATCATAACGGTCGTGGACTCCGCTCATTTGCTGGAGCTTTACAACGTTCAGAAGGGCAAAACCTACCGGCTCATGCAGGAACAGATCCGCTGTGCATCGGCATTGATTCTGAACAAAATGGACAGGGTCAAAGAAGAGGAGGAAGGCCTGCTGCAAAGCATTGTTGAACGGTGGAACGGATACGCTGGGGTGTGGAAGGCGGTCCGGTGCCGGGTGGACATCCCGGCGCTGCTTGATGCTCTGGGAGGAGTCAAGGCAGATTGGACTCGCGCGGCAGACAATGAGAGCAAGCAGGCTTCGGGAGAGCTTGCACCGCAAAATGGCCGGGAGCAGAACGCCGAATCGCACGGTGAATCGGCTTCGGATCATGGCGGGGAATCGCAAACTTTGCACCACCCGCATCATGCCCATAAATCGCACAACCATGAATCACATGCCCATGAATCGCATGATCATGTTATGGTTTACACCCATTATTTTAAAGGTCCCGTCGAGAGCCTGGCCTTTGAACGGTTGATCGCCAATCTTCCGCGGGACGTGTACCGGGCCAAAGGTGTTCTGACCTTCAGTGATACGGCCAGCCGCTTCCTATTCCAATATGCCTTCCGGGAGTCCGATTTTATGAAAATCACCCCGCAGGGAAATGTTCCGGATGTTGCGGTTTTCATCGGCGAGCACTTTTCGCGGAGTGAGCTCGAACAAGCTTTGCTCAGCCTGGAACAAGGCGGGGCGCGGAAGACAGACTGAATTTTCCTGGTTATAACGCCTCCCAAACGGTTAATAGATGTGCAGAGCAATAAATCACGGGAGGTAGATCGATCATGATGAATCAGGAACAACAGTACAAGGATTGTATCGAAGCCTGTTTGCAGTGCATGAATGCCTGTAATGTGTGTTATGTGTCCAGTCTGAAGGAGTATGAGCTCGCCATGCTGCGTGAATGCATCCGTCTGGACCGGGAATGCGCGGATATTTGCGATTTGGCGGCGCAGTCGATGCTTCGCCACAGCCCGTTTGTGACGCAGATCTGCGAGCTGTGCATCACGGCCTGTGAAGCGTGCGCCGATGAATGCAGCAAGCACGAGCACGATCACTGCCAAGCATGCGCCGAGGCCTGCCGCCGCTGCGCCGAAGCCTGCCGGCAAATGCTCGTCGCGGCCTGACCGATCATTATACAGCATTGAACGATTGCCTGATTGCCGAGGGATGACCCGGCGGTCAGGCTTTTTTCGTTTCAGGGTTACACATCCGTCTATGCGATTGTTTTTCCAATGATCCGGGTAACATATGGATGGTTACTACAACCTGAATCGGCAGAAGGGAGAACAACATGGACAAGCAAAAGACCAAGGAATCTTCAAGTTTCATCCCCTACATACCTGCATCCAGAACACTGCCGGAACTTACGGTGCTGGCCGTCATTCTGGGCATCATCCTGGCGGTTGTTTTCGCAGCTGCCAATGCCTACCTGGGACTTAAAATCGGGCTGACGGTCAGCGCATCCATTCCAGCCGCCGTCATATCGCTTGGTGTCCTGCGAGGATTGTTTAAACGAAAATCGATCCTGGAAAACAATATCGTGCAAACGATGACGACAGCGGGCGAGGCGGTGGCAGCCGGGGCGATCTTTACCTTGCCCGCCCTGTATATGTGGAATCAAGTCCCGGGCATCGGAACCGTCAGCTTCATCGTGCTCGTCGGGGGATTTTTGGGCGTCGCGATGATGATCCCGCTGCGCCGGCTGCTGATCGTCAATGAGCATCAGACGCTGCCTTACCCGGAAGGCACCGCCTGCGCCGAAGTTCTCATATCGGGAGAAACCGGCGGCAAGAGCGCAAAAATGGTGCTGTACGGATTTATCGCCGGCGGGCTGGTGAAAGCGCTGGGTGATGGCTTCAAGTGGTTCAAGACCGAGATCGAAACCGGCATTTACCGGTTTAAAAACGCGGTCATCGGCATGGATACATACCCTGCGCTGCTTGGCGTAGGCTACATTATCGGTCCGGCGATTTCGGGGCAGATGCTTGCCGGCGGGATCATGGCCTGGCTCGTGATGATTCCGATGATAGGATTTTTCGGCGGAGGCGCACAGGCTGTGCTGTCACCGGCCGAAGCACCGATCCCGCAGCTGGACGCCTGGGGCATCTGGGAGGGCTACATCCGCTACATTGGCGCGGGCGCAGTGGCGGCAGGTGGATTGATCACGCTGGTCAAAACCCTGCCCATGCTGTTCAGTTCGCTGGCGGCGACTTTGTCCGGCTTGAGCAAACGAAACGAGCAGAAGGTTGCGCTGGACCGCACCCACTTTGATATTCCAGGCTTTTGGGTGACGATCATGATTGCGCTTCTCGTTATTATCATCGCGTTTGCCCCGCTGACCGACGTGGGGATCATTGGCGCGATCGCCATCGCCATTTTCGGCTTTTTGTTCGTAACGGTCGCTTCCCGGATTGTTGGCCTGGTAGGCAGCTCCTCCTCACCGGTGTCCGGCATGACGATTGCGACGCTGCTCATCGTAACGTTTATTTTTAAGATGACCGGGTTATCAGGTATGGGGGGAATGATCGCCGCACTGACGGTTGGAGCGATCGTCTGCGTCGCGTTGGCTGTGGCCGGGGACATTTCTCAGGATTTGAAAACAGGTTACCTGGTGGGCGGGACGCCTTGGAAGCAGCAGGTAGCCATGATGATCGGGGTACTCGTATCCGGTCTGGTGATCGGCTTCATTCTGTCCGTACTGAACGAAAGCTACGGACTCGGATCCGAGCAGCTCCCAGCGCCGAAGGCCGTATTGATGCGGCTGATCGTGGAGGGGATCATGTCGAACAATTTGCCGTGGGAGCTGATTTATATCGGTGCGGCTTCGGCGGTTGTGTTCGAGTTCTTGGGTCTCAACTCGCTGACCGTAGCGGTCGGCATCTACCTGCCGATTCATGTCAGCACCCCGATCATGGTCGGCGGTATCGTTCGCTGGTTTGTGGAATGGCGATCACGGAAGGACGCCGGATTGCTCAAAGCCAGGGTGGAAACGGGGACGCTGCTGGCTTCGGGCCTGATCGCCGGCGAATCGCTGATCGGGGTGATCATTGCGATCCTGATCTGGCTCGGCGTTCCGATTCCGGGAGACGTTCTGGTCTCCAGCAATGTGCTTCCGCTGGTTGTTTTCCTGCTAGTCGTCGTAATGCTGGCCTGGATCTCTCTCCGGCAAAAGAAAGAGTCCGTCGTGACGAAGCGGGAGGTGTAGCAACATGCTGGGCTACCGGAAAAAGCGGAAGGACGCCGCGGGAATACCGATCAACTTGCTGGACTTGGTTCCGGTGCTGCATTCGAAGGTGAAGTGGGAAAAGACCGAAGGGATTGTGACGTTGTCTGTGCCGCGGGAGGGATGGCTGGCCCGCCAGTCGGTCAAATGGATGAAACAGCCGGCGGTCGTCCGAATCCGGCTGGATGCGCTGGGCAGTGAAGTGGCCGCCTGCTGCGACGGTTCCCACTCGGTGGCGGATATCGCAGGCAAGCTCCATGCCCGGTTCGGTGAGCAGGCGGAGCCGCTGCTGCCAAGGCTGGCCAAGTTTATCGAGCTGCTGGAAATGAACGATTTGGCCGTATGCCGTCCCGGTGATTCCTGCCAACGGGCACAGGATGCATAAGAGGTAACATGAACAGGCAATCCTGCGGCAGGAAATTGGGGTGTTGCATTCTTTGCTGTCCCCCGTGTATACTATTGGAAAATTGAACGTCATGGAACGGGAGAGTAGTGAAGCGTCAGGGCATCAAGCGAGCCGGGGATGGTGGAAGCCGGTATGCCGCGATTCATGAAGCGCACCCGGGAGACGGCCTTTTGAACTAAAACCGCTAGATGGGTGCGGAGTAGAGAGGTCCGGTTAGCCGCCGTTACAGGCTTCAAGGGAAACGGATGCCGTGCTGGCGCATGGGCCGTTTACTTAGAGTGGTACCGCGGGAATTCAGCTCTCGTCTCTATATTAGAGACGGGGGCTTTTTTGATTTTTGATAGTCGTTACGATATGGAAAGGATGATTGTTATGTTACAGGAATGGATCGCGTCGGCGCTCGAGCCGCACGTGCCGTGGACGAAGCAGCAAATCGAGGATCTGCTGGAAATCCCGCCGCAGCCGCAGATGGGGGATGTCGCTTTCCCATGCTTTACGCTGGCCAAAACGTTTAAAAAATCGCCTGCGGACATCGCCAAAGAGCTGGCTGCCCACTTTGACGGGCGAAACGGAATACAGGCGGAGGCCGCCGGCCCTTATGTCAACTTCAGGCTGGACCGGAAGCGTTATGAACAGCAAATCATGGACGAGTTGACGGCGACGGATCATAGACCGAACCTGGGAAAAGGAGAAAAAGTGCTCATCGACATGTCCTCGCCGAACATCGCGAAGCCGATGGGCATCGGGCATCTGCGCTCCACGATGATCGGCGCCGCCCTGTACAACATGTACAAATTGGCGGGGTACGACGTGGCCAGCATCAACCATCTGGGAGACTGGGGCACGCAGTTCGGCAAGCAAATCGCCGCATACAAACGCTGGGGGAACGATGAAGCCATTGCGGCCAATCCGATCAAGGAATCGCTGAAGCTCTACGTTCAGTTTCATGAGGAAGCACCCCATGATGAGACGCTGGAGCCGGAGGCCAGGGACTGGTTCCGGAAGCTGGAATCCGGGGATGAGGAAGCTTACCGGCTCTGGAAATATTTCGTGGACGTCAGCTTGGAGGAGTTTCAGCGGATGTACGATCGCCTGGGCGTCAGCTTCGACTATACGCTCGGGGAAAGCTTTTACAACGACAAGATGGGTGCCGTCGTGGATCAGCTGCGCGACCAGCATCTGCTCGAAGAGAGCGATGGCGCGCTGGTCGTGCGCCTGGATGAGGAGGGGATGCCGCCTTGCCTGATCATCAAAACGGACGGAACGACCATCTACCCGACGCGTGACCTGGCAACCGCCCTTTACCGGCACGATGTCTTGAAAGGCGACAAGCTGCTGTATGTCGTGGGCGGCGAGCAGAGGCTGCACTTTCAGCAGGTATTTGCCGTGCTGCGCCGTATGGGAGCAGACTGGGTGGATCAATGCGAGCATGTACCGTTTGGCCTGATGCGCTTTGAAGGAAAGAAAATGTCCACCCGCCGCGGCAAGATCGTCTATCTTGAGGAAGTGCTGGATGAGGCGGTTGCCCGGGCATTGCAAATCATCGAAGAGAAAAACAGCAGCCTCGAACATAAGGAGGAGGTCGCGGAGGCGGTCGGCATTGGGGCGATAATTTTCGGGGACTTGAAAAACAACCGCCAGAACGAAGTGGATTTTTCCCTGGAGGAAGCGCTGAACTTCGATGGGGAGACAGGGCCGTATCTTCAGTACACGTATGCGCGTACCCAAAGCGTGCTGTCCAAAGGACGCGCGGCAGGGGAACCGGAGAGTGGAACGGCCGGGCCTGCCCAAGCGGTTAACGGCCAGCTTGGAGATTCCGGATGGGAGCTGCTGAAGCTGCTGACCCGCTTCCCGGATCAGCTGAAGCGCGGAATCCAGAACAACGAGCCGTCGGTGATGGCGCGGTATGCGCTGGATGTAGCTCAAGCGTTCAACCATTTTTACAACAAGGAACGGATTGTCACCGAGGACAGCAGCCTGAGGGAAGCGAGACTGAAGCTGACAGAGCTGACGGGCGATTCGTTAGCGAGAACGATGCATCTGCTCGGATTAAAAACGCCGCAGCGGATGTGACGCCATTTGTTGAAACGGGAGGAGAGTTGGTTGGCTGTACAGGAGCAAGGAAGCGGCCGGCGGAACACGCCGGCGGAGATCATCCTCCGGCTGGAGGATGTCAGCAAACGCTACGACCGCCGGGTAGTGATTGAGCATATGACGCTCGAGATCGCCAAAGGGGAGTGCACGGCGCTGGTCGGGAAGAACGGCTCGGGCAAAAGCACGCTGCTGCGCTTGTTGGCCGGATTATCCCGTCCTACCGAGGGAAGACGGCGGGTGGAGGATGTCCGAAGCCCCACGATTGGACTTGTCGCCGAGAAGTTTCCGGCGCTGCCGTTTACGCCGGGCGAGTTTTTAATGAGCATGGGCATTACGCGAGGGATGGACAAGCGGACCGTCCAGACGGAAATATCCGAATGGCTCAAGAGACTGGGTATGGATTCGTACAGGGATGTTCGAATGAGCCATTTTTCGAAAGGCATGCTGCAGAAGATCAATCTGGTTCAGGCGGTGATGGGGAAACCAAGGCTTCTCCTGCTGGATGAGCCCTTATCCGGCATAGACGTCCCCTCGCAGAAGGAGGTGGTCCGCCTGCTGATGGACATGAAGGGGATGGGGACTGCGATGGTGATGTCCGTCCATGAGCCGGAGCTGATCAACCAGACAGCGGATCGCATCGTACTGCTTGAGAACGGAAAGATCGTTAAGGAGGAACGCGGGTTCCGCATAGAAACGGTCCGGTATGCGACTATTGTTTTTCATGGAGATCCGCTGCGCGTCCGCCAGTCTTTAGAGGGGATCGGCGATAGGGAAGTGGCTTGGGTAAAAGAGGGGGCGGAATCCGAGATTCATGTAAGAACGGACTTGAGCGATCATGTGCTGCAGTTGATCCTTAACGGCGGGGGTCATATCGTATCCGTTTCGCAGCACGAACCCTCCGAAGTGGATCTAGGCGAGCTGCTCAAGACTGCGGTGGCTGCCTTAGAAGGAGGAGCGCTATGATCCGTCTCGCTTCTTTTTTACTTGCCAGCTACATCCGGTCTTACCGATACTTTGCTCCTGTGGGGAGCATGCTAATTGCGATGATGCTTTTGTACTCCTACAAGCCGAACCCGGTGATGGACAGCTATGCGGTCACTTCCGCATTTCTGTTTGTCGGCGGGGCTTGGTTGTCGTTCAGCTTCCTGAATCATGCGGGCGCCGTATTGGAACAGCTCAGCGTGATTCACGCAGGGAGCATGCGGAAATATGCCGCAAGTCAAATGCTGGCTCTGCTCGCCGTCATCGTCTTTTTAAGCGCCTTTTTCCTGCTGTATCCTGTGGTGATGAACATGTTCGCCGAAACGGTCAGCGCACGGCAGTGGCTTATCGCTTCTTCCGGGCATCTGGCATTGGGCATGCTGGGCGCAGGCATCAGCTATTTCCTTCAAGCCGCTTACATCCGCAATATCAGCCGCGCGACGGCGATTCTGCTGATCATCGTCATTTTATCGATTGGGGCGAGGCAGATTGCGGCCAAGCTGCCCGAAGGGTTATCCTGGATCCGCTGGGCCTTCCCTCCGGTGGCTGAAATGATCGACACCCTGATGCGGAGTGATACCGCTCTCCTTACAGGAGTATGGGGAGTAATCGGGTATACGTACCTGTATGCTTTTGCTCTGGCCGCAGCCTATTGGATATTCTCTGCATACCGTGATGCCAGAACATAGGCTGATACATTGGGCTTTTCTCAGAACATTGGAACCGTTGATTTCCTTCTACCCCCGGGTTGTGATTGGACCGTAAGCACGGTAACATGGAGATAGGTCTATCCGATCAGGAATTTTTACATAAGAGGTTGAACCTCGGCAGCAGGAGTCAGGAGGAAAAGCATGAAATCAGTCGGTCTACAAGGTATCGAGCAGCAATCGAAGGAACTGTTCGCGTATTTCGGCTTGGCCGTATACTATTCGCAGGCATTGGAGCAGCAGCTGACCAATCTGCTGATGCTGATGAAGCTGTCGAAGGGGGAGGTTCCCTCCGAAGAGGAACTGACCGAGCTGTACCGCCGCAAGCTCAGCAGTTCCCTGGGCCAGCTCGTCAACGAAATCCGGCATCACTTTCCTTTTACGGAAGAAGAGACGCTTCTATTAAAAGAGGTATGGAAGCAGCGGAATTATATCGTTCACGATTATTTCAAGGAACGGATCAAGGAGACGTTCACGCCGGACGGGCGCGCACGGATGATCCGCGAGCTGACCGCTTTTCGGGATCAAGCCCAGGAGCTCGAGCAGAAGCTGCAGCGGTATACGAATGAATTATACGTCAAGCTGGGGCTGGAGAATGATCAGCCGGGAGTTTCCAATCCGCTCTGACTCGTCATAAAATAGGCATTCCGGCCTACGGGCATATTGAAACATTTGCGGGAGGTTCCCCGTCTGAGAGGCTGAGGAGGTGATTTGGATGAAAATCACAAAGAAATGGGCTGCGTTCATGGTGGCGGTAGGCTGTCTGGTGTCGGCGTCTTCCGCCTATGCATTCTCGGATCTGCCGAATAAGCAGCAGGAAGGTATCGCCGAAGCGCTGCAAACGCAAGGGGTCATTCACGGGATTTCAGCGGACCGGTTCGGTCCGGCCGAGCCGTTGACGGCAGCCCAAAGCGTGCAGATGCTGGTGAAAGCGATGAAGCTTCAGCCGGATGCAGGTGCAGCGAACGCCGGGACGCTGGCGGTTCCATCCACAGCTTGGTATGCTCAAGCAGCCGAAACGGCGCTGGATCACGGGCTTGTGGCATCGACCATCGGCAGCTGGAACGACAAAGTCACGAAGGAAGAGTTCGCGCAGATGCTCTACAAAGCCGTCACCGCTACCGGTGACTACCCGCTGATCAAAATGTACGTCACGGTCCAGGATGAGAACGATATGGCTTCCGGATCTCGGGAAGCCGTCCAGTTTCTGCTCCTTACCCACATAGCCGAACTAGATGCGCAGCAGAAATTCCATCCAAGGGACAACATCACCCGGATGGAGGCGGCAGAGATGGTCTATCACGCCATGAATTTCGTTGCTTCGCATCAGCCGGTAAATCAGCCGGAGAACGATGACCAGGTCGCTGTCAGTATAGAGAAGGTAAACGACCAGGTGAACCGGATCGTCCTTACCAAAGAGGACATGCCGAATCCGGGATACGGCCTCAAGATCGACCGGATCGAATTCGTCTCGGAAGGAAAGGCGGTCGCCTATTACACCGTCACGAAACCCGCCCCCGGCATGATGTATCCGCAGGTCATTTCCACGGCCAAGGCTTCCTTTTACATGGACAGCAAAATTCAGGTCAGCGTCAAGCAAACCGGCGGCGGCCTCGGTACGGGCATTTCCCTGAAGGGATCGCTCGAAGAGATGCCTTCCGTTACCCAATAAACCATGAATCGTATCGTCCGCACATCGCGGTGATACTGGATCCCCCTGCTTTCCGGATACCGGAGACAGGGGGATTTTTTTGCGGCTGGATCAAGAATAGAAATATTCCGGTTAAAAGTATCATTTTTCGTTGACGAGGCAAATAGTATCGCGGCACCCATCCCGTTTACAATGTTGGCAAGGGGGGAAGAGGATGTCGCAGCTAGCGAACAGCGTGCCCATCGCCGAGAGGAGGAAAAAGCGGGGATTGGCTTACCGGATGCTCAGGCAGTGGGATATTCAGCTGATGGTCATACCGGCGCTCATTTTGATTTTTATTTTTTCATACATACCGATGTACGGCGTACTGATGGCTTTTCAGGACTATAACATTTTTAACGGATTTTGGAACAGTCCATGGGTGGGATTCAAGCATTTCAGCATGTTTTTTCATGCACCGGAGTTTTGGACGATTCTGCGCAATACGATCATCATCAGCCTGCTGAAGTTTGGTATCGGGTTTCCCGCGCCGATCATTCTGGCCCTGATGCTGAACGAAGTCAGGCAAATGTTCTTCAAAAGGGTTGTTCAGACGATCAGCTACCTGCCGCACTTTCTGTCCTGGGTGATCGTAGCCGGGTTTGCCATGTCGATCCTGTCCACGGATAACGGCAGCCTGAACATCCTGCTGCAGAAGCTGCATTTGATTAAGGAGCCGATCGGCTTTTTGGGACGGGCGGAGTATTTCTGGGGCATTATCGTCTCGACCAGCGTTTGGAAGGAGATCGGATTCAATTCGATCGTGTATCTGGCGGCGATCGCAGGGATCAACCTCAGCCTGTATGAGGCGGCGTCGATCGACGGAGCGGGAAGGGTCAAGCAGGTATTCATGATCACGATCCCTTCCATTATGCCGGTGGTCGTTATCTTTATGATCCTGGCGATTGGCAATCTGCTGAGCGCCGGCTTTGAAGACATTCTCCTGCTCGGGGCAAATCCGGTGCTGCGGGATGTGGCCAGCGTCATCGATACCTATGTGTACCGGGTGGGCATCACGAACCAGCGCTACTCGTACGCCACGGCGGTGGGCTTGTTCAAGGCTGTGATCAGCGTCGGCCTGCTGACCTTTGCCAACTACTTTGCCCGCAGGTCGGGAAACAGCTTGTGGTAAGCGCGGGAGACACCGCAGGAAACAGGGAGGCTGCAGTATTGTGAAATATACAAGTACCGGTGACCGGATCATGATGGTCTTCATTTATTTGCTGCTAATTTTACTGGGATTCAGCACATTCTACCCGTTCTGGAACGGACTGGTCATTTCGCTGAACAACGGCATGGATACGGCACTCGGCGGGATCACGTTCTGGCCGCGGGTATGGTCGCTGGAAAATTACCGGGTCGTCTTTCAGGATGACCGGATTGCCAACGCGTTTTTGATCAGCGTGCTCCGGACGGTCGTCGGCACCATTCTGTCGGTGCTGTGCACCGCCATCTTCGCCTACGGCATGACGAAGAAAGAACTGATCGGCCGCAAGTTTTACATGCTGATGTGCGTCGTGACGATGTATTTCGGCGGCGGGCTCATTCCGACGTTTCTCGTCGTCCGCGGTCTGGGCTTGATGAATTCGTTCTGGGTGTTTATCATCCCGGGTCTGATCAGTGTATGGAACATGATCATCTTCCGGACGTTTTTCATGGGGCTTCCCGGAGGTCTGGAGGAATCGGCCAAAATCGACGGCTGCGGCAACTGGGCCACTTTTTTTCGGATCATCCTGCCGCTGTCGGGACCGGTCATCGCCACGCTCGGGCTGTTTACCGCGGTCGCTCATTGGAATGAGTGGTTTCTGCCCAGCATTTACATCACCAACGAGAAGCTGCTGCCGATCCAATCCATGCTTCAGCAGATACTGAGCACGAATATTATGACCGAGCAGATGTCCAAGCTGGACTCGGCTGCCCAGAGCAGGCTCGAAACGATGAAGAGTGTGACGACCAAGTCGCTTTCAATGGCGACGATGATGGTGGCGACGCTGCCGATTATCGCCGTGTACCCGTTTGTGCAGAAGTATTTCGTGAAGGGCGTTATGGTGGGATCGTTGAAGGAGTAGGGTTTGGAGCGATTGCTGCTTTGAACATAAATTTGACAATAGGGAAAAGGGGTTATCACGCATGAAAAGTTGGAGAAGATCGCTGCTCGTGGCCTTGGTGTTCCTGTGCACGACAGCCACGGCGCTGGCGGGCTGTTCTGGCGGCGGCGGGGAGAAGACGACCGACGGAGCCGCACTGAAGGCAGAGAGTAAAACCGAAACGAAAGAAGGAAGGGGCAGCGCCTCGGAGCCCTTCCAGCTCGGCAGCGCGCCAGTCGACTTTACGTTCTACGGCCACTATGACTGGTATACGATGCCGACCTGGGGCGGGGACGTTGCGAGCAAATGGATTCAGGATAACAAAAAGGTCAATGTCACGGCCATCAACTCCGGCGGCAATGCGGCCCAAAAGCTCAACACGATGATCGCTTCAAAAGAGCTGCCTGACGTGATCTGGATGGAGCGCGGCGCCGATGTGGAGCGGCTGCGTGCGGCAGGCATGCTGGTGCCTTATGACGACTATCTGGACAAATATCCGAATTTGAAAAAATGGGCCGGTGACTCGACGCTCAACATGCTCCGCTCAAGTGACGGTAAACTGTACCAATTCCCGAACTGGTATACCTCGCAGCCTGCGGGCAATGCCGGATACCTGATGAACAGCAAGGTGTACAAAGAGCTTGGCTCGCCAAAGCTGGAGACAACTGACGATCTGTATAACTACCTGAAGAGCGTGAAGGCCAAGTATCCGAACATGGTGCCGTTCGAGCCGGATTTGGCCAAGGACGGGCAGGGGCTTGATATTTTGTACGGGGCGTTCGGGGAAGACCATCCGCCGGTGTATTTGAAAGAGAGAGCCGTGCCGGTCGACAATAAGCTGACGTCTATTTTCCAGGATCCAGTCTACCGCGAGTCCATGCAGTTTGCTTCCAAGCTGTTCCGCGAAAAGCTGATGGCCCAGGACGCATTAACCCAAACGAAAGACCAGATTCTTGAAAAAGCGTACAACGGCCGTATTGCCATCGCAGCCGGAGCGAGCCCGACGGAATACGGCAGCAAGGGCGACGTGGAGCTCAAGAAAAAGGACCCGACCTCCGGTTACGAAATGATCTGGCCAGTGCATAAGGAAGGGCTGGACAAAAACAAGATTTGGACGGGAACCTACAATCAGCTGGGCTGGAACGTGGCCGTCATTACGAAGTCCGCCAAGGATCCTGAGAAGATCTTTGCGTTCCTTGACTGGCTGACCGGAGAGGAAGGAAGCCGGGTCATCATGTGGGGACCTGAAGGAACGCTGTGGCAGGGCACGGATGAAGAAGGATATCCGGTCTTTACCGACACATACACTAACGACATCCAAAAGCGCAGCGATATTATGGATGCGACGGTGAATCTCCAGTGGAACGGCAATACCGTCTATATCGACAAGTCGAAGATGAAGTTTGAGAAGACGCTCCCGCCGGAAAAACAGAATTGGGAAAGCCGCTACCAATCCGAAATTACGTGGAAAACGCAGTATAACGCCACCGCCTTCGTCAACCTGAGCCCGATGCCGGATACCGAAGAAGGTATCATTCAGCAGAGCGTGGACGAAATCTTCTCCGAATCCCGCGCCAAAGCGCTGTATGCGAAGAGCGACGACGAGGTGCTGGCGATTCTGGACCAGGCGCAGAAGGACGCATTGGCGGTCGGATACGACAAACTGCTCGAATACAAGACGCAGAAATGGCAGGAGAACCTGAAAAAAATCGGCGGTCAGTAATCTAAATCTAGCATGTTCTAGTATAATGATACTAATTCTTCTAATCGCGAGGATGCCGTCCCGACCCGGGGCGGCTGCTCGCTTCTCCAGCGTCCGGGGCGTATTCAGGGTAGATGGCATGATCGCGTGGGACGGATGAACGGCTGTTTGTCTGAAGCCGGGATCTGACCATAGTATTCATTTTAATGATCAGGAGATGAGCTCATGTACAAGGTGTTGATCGTGGATGACGAGATTCTTGATCTGGAGGGTATGCGCTCTTTTATTCCTTGGGCAGAACTGGGGCTGGAAGTGACAGGCGCGGTGAACAATGGGTTTGACGCCTTGGCACTGCTGGAACGCCAGCCGGTCGATATTTTAGTAACAGACGTACATATGCCTAGCATGACAGGCCTGGAGCTGGCCAGAAAGGCACGGGAGTTCGCGGGCCGGCTTCGGGTTATTTTCGTGAGCGGTTACCAGGATTTTCACTATGTCAAAGAGGCGATTGCCCTGAATGCGTTCAGCTACGTGCTGAAGCCGATGGACGATAAGGAGCTGACCGATGCGCTGCGCACCGTCGTGCAGCAGCTTGATCAGGAGAAACGGCGGCAGCAGAACGAACAGGCTTACCGGGAAATCGCCAAAAACGACTATCTGTTGAAGCTTCTCGAAGGCGCGGAAGCCGAAGAGGCTGCCGGGGTGCTGCAGGAAAGCTACGGGTTTGACCGTTTGGGATGGCCTGTGCGTGCGGCCGCCGTCGAACTGGACGACCTCAGCTGGAAGCTCGACCCGATGCCGGAACACCGCCAGCAGGAATGGTTCAACCGATTTTACGATTCGCTGGTTCCGCTGCTCACCGAGGCCCGGATCCGGCATGTGTGCAAAACTTCGCGACGGCGGATTTTCGTGCTGATCGAGGACGGGGTGAACTTACAAGCGCTGTCGGCTCTGGCGGATCGGATTCAAGAGCTGCATCCCTTCTCCGTCACGGTCGGTGTAGGAGAAGAAGCGGTAAATCTGACCGGGCTGCGCCGTTCTTACGGTGAGGCTCTGGAGGCGCTGTCGTGCAAGCTGATTGCCGGCAAGGGCCGGGTCATCCGCCATGGGGAACTGAAATGGGACGATGAACTCGAGCAGCCTTCCCAAACCGCTCTACCGCCGGAGCCGCTGTATACCGCTGTAGTGAACTTCGATCTCGTCACTGTCAGCGACGAAATCGACCGGCTGTTCGCCGCTGCGGCCGGGATGAGGTCGAAGCTGAAAATCCAATATTTCGTCATGCACATCCTGCTTGGGCTCGAGCATCACCTCCGGGCGATCAACGAGAGCCTTGCGAACGCCCTCCAAGAGGAAACGGGAGGCAGTCCGGATGTGATGCTGCAGCTCGAGACGATCGACGATATCCGTTCCTGGCTGCGAAAACGGCTCTTTGCCGCCGCAGAGGTTATTCAACGCCGTAAGCAGAAGAAAAGCTCGAAGCTCGTTGACGAAATGATCCGGTACGTGAAAGAGCAGCTGCACGAAAATGTGACGCTGAAGGAGGTCGCAGACCACCTATGCTTTTCCCCAAACTATTTGGGAACGCTCTTCAAGGAAGTGATGGGCACGAATTTCAGCGAATACGTCATTCACCTGCGGATGGAGAAAGCGGGCGAGCTCCTCAGGGATCCCAGAGTGAAGGTCTACGAAGTGGCCGACCGGGTCGGGTACCGGTATATGCCCTATTTCAGCCGGCAATTTAAAGAGGTGTTCGGCATGACGCCGGGCCAGTTCCGGAGAAACGTATAATGAGGCGCGCGGCAATGAGGCCGCCAGGCGGGAAGCTGTTCCTGCCCTTTGGCGTCAAACTGTTTATCTCCTATTTGGTGCTGATCATCGTGCCGATTTTTATGTTCGGTTATATCGCCAATACAATCCTCGTCAACTCCTACCGCGAGCAAATGAACACGAATTTGACCGGGACGCTGAAGCAGATCCGCGACAACATCGCCTATAAAATGGAGGACACGCAGCGGCTGTCGGACTTGCTGTACTTTGACGAAAGCATGCCCTTGGAGCTGATGCGATACGAGGAGGGCTGGGTCAGCTACCAGACGACAAAAAAGCTTCTGATTCCAAAGTTCCGCCAAGTCACGGATTCGAGCAACCTGCGGATCTGGATGAGCATTTATTTAAAAAACGAAACGCTGCCCGAAATCTATAACGCCGACCCGCAGGGAACGGACCCTTTGACCAGGGGCAATCATTGGGATTTGTACCATTTGAACCGGATTCAGAACAAACCGTGGTACGCTGACTTTCCTCCGGAGGAATACGGAAAAACCGTCGTGTGGAGGCAGGTGGAAGACGACGGCATGTTCGGGAGAATCTCGCTGCTGCGGCGGCTGGTCGATACCCGCGATCCAATGAAGCTGGAGACGATCGGGTTTATCCGGATCAGCGTTTATTTGTCCGAAATTTTCCGGAGCGTCGATGCGGGCAAAATCGGCAGCGGCAGCATGCTGTCGATCAGCGGGGAGGGTGGCCGGCGAATGTACGCTTCCGGCGAAAGCGGTCTGCTGCTGGCTTCCGAACCCGGGAGCAAGATGGAGATCGATCCGGGCCGCTATACGATGCTGGAGGAAACGCTGCCGGAGCTCGGCTGGAACTTGGCGGCCTATGTGCCGAACAGCGTGGTAGAGCAGGACACACGCAAGGTGAACCTGCTTACGCTGATCATTTGTCTGCTCAGCGTAGGCCTGATCTCGATCGTCGCCTACGGGGTGTCCCGCTTCTTTTCCAGAAGGGTGTCCAAGGTCGTGTCGGTGCTGCAGCGTTTTCAGCAGGGGGATTTCCACAAGCGGATCCATTACCGGGGGAACGACGAATTTACGATCATCGCCGGCTCGCTGAACAAGCTGGGCGAGCAGACGGAACATTTGATCCAGGAAGTGTACGTCACGAATTTAAAGAAAAAGGAAGCAGAGCTCGAGACGCTGCAGGCCCAGATCAACCCGCACTTCCTGTACAATACGCTCTCATCGATCAGCCGGCTGGCCAAGTTCGGGCAAGTGGATAAGCAGCACCAGATGGTGATGAACCTGGCGAAGTTTTACCGGCTGTCACTGAATGAAGGGCAGACCGTCATTTCGATTTATCATGAAATCGAGCAGGCGCAGGCATACATCGATATCCAGCAGGTCAAGTACGGTGAGCGGATGGAGGTTCATTTTGACATCGACCCGCAGATCGTCAAGTTTATGACGGTGAAGCTGATTCTTCAGCCGTTTATCGAGAACGCGCTGCAGCATGCCTGGCGCGGGGACCGGATTTATATCCGGGTTGTCGGGCGGATGGACGCCGGGACCGGCTCGATCGTCTTCCAGATCATCGATGACGGCAGCGGGATGACGCGGGAGCGGGTGGAGGAGCTGTCCGGCTCAGGCTCAGGCTCGGGTGCGGGCACGGCCGGGTCAGGCACCTCGCAGCAGCGTAAAGGTTACGGCATCCGGAACGTAAACGACCGGATCAAGCTGTATTTCGGCAGCGATTACGGCGTCTCCCTGTACAGCCGGCCGGGGATCGGAACCTGCGTGTCGATCCGGATTCCGGTGCAGCCGCGCAGCCGGGGCGAACAACAGCAGAACGGTCATGACCATATCGGGAGGACAGGATGAGCAGAAGAGAAACGGGAGATGCAGCTGAGGAAACCGCTGTAACAGTATTGCATAGCAGCCGTAAGCCGTACGGGGATGATGACAGAGCCGGATAAGCGCAGCGCCGAAAAGGCTGAGCAGGCGCATGGTGGTGTAACAGCATGCCCGTCCATTATCAGCCGAACAGAAGTAGTAATAGACTGGTTACTTAGTGTATGCTCATGGCATTAAAAAGGGAGCGATCCGATTACGGATTCTCTCCCTTTTGCTGTTTTTTCGTTTATGTTGTTTTCACGGCATTGGAACGATGGACACGCAACCGCGGAGTGACCTAAGGCCGAGATGCACAGCATGTAGGCCGTATGACGATGCCCAGCGAACCGGCGAATTACACCGGTGAAGGCGCCTGAACCGGCGGCTGTGCCTTGATCCCGTTGTCCGTGGCAGGTGCCGCTGCACTAGAGCCCTGCTGAAGCTGATACATTTGATAGTATCTGCCGCCGAGCTTCATCAGCTCGTCATGGCTGCCCTTCTCGACAATCTCGCCCCGGTGCAGCACCAGAATCTGATCGGCACTGCGGATGGTCGAGAGACGGTGCGCGATGATGAACGTCGTACGGCCCTTCTTCAGTACCTCCAGCGCGGATTGGATCAGGCTCTCCGTCTCGGTATCGATGTTGGCCGTGGCCTCGTCGAGGATGAGGATCGCCGGATCGAAGGCGAGCGCGCGTGCAAACGAGATCAGCTGGCGCTGCCCCGCCGAGAGTGTGCTGCCCTTCTCGACGACGGGCTCATCGAAGCCCTGCGGCAGATGCGCAAGGATCCGCTCGGCGCCGACGTCGCGCAGCGCCTTTTCAATTTGCTCGCGCGAAATTTTTGCGTCGCCCAGGCTGACGTTCGAGGCGATCGTACCTGTGAAGAGGTACGGATCCTGGAGGACGATGCCCATATGATGGCGCAGCCACTGCTTCGGCAGTGCGGTCACTTCCTGGCCGTCGATGGTGATCGTCCCTTTTTGCGGGTCATAGAACCGGAACAGCAGGTTGATGATCGAGCTTTTGCCGGAACCGGTATGGCCGACCAAAGCTACCGTCTGTCCCTGCTTCGCTTCAAAATTGATGTTTTTCAGGACATAATGGTCTTCCTTGTAGGCAAAGGAGACGTTTTTGAACTCGACGTTGCCTTTGTACCGCGGCATACTCCCGTCCGTCACGTCTTCGCCCGGCTCATCCATCAGCGTAAATACGCGGCCGGCCGAGACCATGGAAGAGTCCAGGGCGGCGAGCTGATTGACCATACCGGTGATCGGCTGGAACAGGCGCCCCAGCACGTCGACGAAGGCATACAGCACGCCGAGCGACACGGCGCTGCCGCCGGTCAGCGTGCCAAAGCCGAAGTACCAGAGGATCACGGCAAAGGAAAAGCTGCGCAGCACGTTGACCAGGTTGTGCGTCGTTAACGCGTTCAAATTGAGCATTTTGTTCTGATGCTTCATATAGTCGTCGTTCAAGGCTTCAAACTCTTCGGACGTCTGCTTTTGCCGGCGGAATATGCGGATAATGGACATCCCTTGAATGGACTCATTGATGATGGCGTTAATTTCGCTTAAGCGCGACCGGATGATCGTGTTGTACTTGGTCGCGAATTTCCGGTAGAGCACGATCCATACGATCAGCAGCGGGACGACGAACAAGCAGATGAGGCCGAGCCGGACGTCCAGCAGGAACAAGGCGATATACACCCCGGTAATGTAGATGATCCCCGAGCTGAAGTTCGACAGCACCGCCACAAACAGGTCCTTGACCGCTTCGGTGTCATTGGTGATGCGGGAGACTACCTTGCCGGCAGGCAGTGTATCGAAGAAATACACCGGAAGCCGCTGCATATGCGCATAGATGTCAGTCCGGAGCTTCTGGATGACTTTGTTGGCGGAAGACTGCAGCCAGTACGTTTTGCCGAATTCCGTAAAGATGCTGATCACCAGGAAAATGCAGTACAGTCCGACGAGCTTCAAAATACCCGGAATTTCCAGCTTGTAGAAGGAATACAGCTCACTCGCGGACAGCTTGGCGGCTGGATAGGTTTCCACAGCGCCGCCGCGGCTGATCGTCAGCTGTCCGTTCTCGAATTTGCGCTCCCCGTCTGGATTGGCTACGGGCTGGTTGACAAAATAAAAGTCCCGTCCGGTTTGCAGCAGCCGGACTTCCTGGCCTTTGGCTTCTCCTTCACCGAAGCGGTCACCGCGCTTGTAATAATGGCCGTTGTAGGATACGGCGTTTTCAGATGATGTCGTTTCAAAATACGGCTTTTCAATACCCAGCATATGATCGTCGATCATCGTCTTGGCGATGAACGGGCCCGCAAGCTCGGCGCCGACGCCGATCGCAAGGGCGATGATGGCCGCGATAAAGATGCCTTTGGCGCATAGGGCGTACTGGAACAGCCGCTTGCCTACGCTAGCTTTGGAATTCATAGGTTTACACCTCATTTTTAAGTGGACAAATTGTTTTCGACCTGCTGCCGTTCAAACTGCTCGCGGTACCAGCCGCCTTTGGAGAGCAGCTGCGCGTGGGTTCCTTGTTCGACGATGGCTCCTTCATCCAGCACCACGATCCAGTCCGCATGTTCGATGGCGGACAGGCGGTGCGTGGAGATCAGCGTCGTTTTGCCGGAGCGCTGCTTGCGGATATTTTCGATGATCCGCGCCTCGGTCCGGGCGTCGACCGCGGAGAGGGCGTCATCGAGAATCAGGATCTCCGGATCGGAGATGAACGCTCTGGCCAGCGATACGCGCTGCTTCTGGCCGCCGGAAAGGGATACGCCTTTCTCGCCGACGAGGGTGTCAAGGCCGGCTGCGAGCGTGTGCAGGTCGTTGTCAAACGCAGCTGTCGCGATTGCTTCCATAATGATGTCGTCTTCGGCCTGGAATTTGCCGAACTGGATATTTTGCCGGACCGATTTAGAGAACAGGATTTGTTCCTGCGGAACATAGCCGATCCAGCTGTGAAGCTGGTTTTGGGTAATGCGCTCGATCGGAACCTCCGAGATCAGAATATCGCCTGTTCCCGTCGGATACTCGTGCAGCAGCTGCTTCAAGAGCGTCGACTTACCGCTGCCGGTGCGTCCCACGACGCCGAGCGTTTGGCCTTTATGCAAGGTCAGGTTAATGTGCTTCAGATTGTCGACCGATGAGGTCGGATACCGGAACGTGACATCCCGCAGCTCAATCGTGTCGGGACGCTCCACCCGAACCGGATCGGGCGCATCCTGAACGTCCGGCACGACCGATAAGGTCTCATTGACCCGGTCGAGGGAGGCACTGCCCCGCTGCATGACATTGATCAGCTCACCGATCGCAAACATCGGCCAGATCATCATCCCAAGGTACATATTGAACGATACGAGATCCCCCAGGGTAATTTGATTTTTAAAAACGAGATAAATGCCGAAAGCCAGGCCGATCACGTAACTTGCGCCTACGCATAAGCGGATGGTCGGCTCGAACAGGGCGTCCAGCTTGGCGACCCGCATGTTTTTGTGGTACACATCGTCCGTAATTTCCTTGAACCGGCGCTGGTCCTCACGCTCCTGAACGTACGCCCGGATGACGCGCACCCCGGCGACCGACTCCAGCACCTGGTCGTTCATGTCGCCGAACGCGTCCTGAGCAGCCGTATACCGCTCGTGGATGACCTTGCCGTAAATTTTCATGGCCAGGGCGATAAACGGCAGCGGCAGGATAGCGGCGAGCGTCAGCTTCCAGCTGATGAGAAAGCCCATCGCCAGCAGCACAACGCTGAGGTACACCGTAGAGTCTGTCATCACAAGCATGCCGAAGCCCGCCGTGTTGGCGACAGAACGCAGGTCGTTGGTGGCTCTGGCCATCAAATCACCCGTCCGGTTCCGTTCGAAGAACGGAGGGACCATGCGCAGCAGCTGGTTCATGTAGCGGGAACGCAGGATGCGCTCCACGAGGTTAGCGCCGCCGAACAGCTTGTGCATCCATATGTAGGTGATGATGTAAATCACGGTGAGCGTACCGAGAATCAGCACAATATACCGTGTCAGCGAAGTCCAGGTAATCGAACCGCGGACGATTTCGTCGATGGCGTTTCCGAGAAAACGCGGGGGAAACAGCTCGCCGATTCCGCAGAGGATCAGCATGATCAAACCGATCAGGTAACGCTTCTTTTCCTGGCGGAAAAACCAGCCCAGGTTTTTAAGTACGGAAAACAAAACTTTCACTTCCTCTCATGTCTAAAATGCCGGCAGTTCTTGCTTGCGGAGTTCATGGAAAATTAAAAAAGGCATACCATCCGTATACGGACGATATGCCTTGCAATCCTACATTTATCATGCGTACGGTTGAGTGTGAGCAGCCGTACCGCGGAAGGTTAATATTCAATGGCTCCAAGAGGCACGACTTCATCGCGCTCCTTAAGAAGGCCTCACCAGCAGGGCTACTCCAGTATTCAATTGATAAAGATCTTGATGATGGTTGCGTGGATGAAAATTTATCATATTGAACACAGAACTCACCCTTTCTTGTTGATGTTGGTCTTGAGCCCGAGCAGGGAGCACTTGCGTATCAAGGACACGACCTTGCCGGGTTCATTTGGGAATAAATTGAAAACGGATCTCGTATGCAGAAAATTTTATCATCGCGTCAAGAGAGCTGTCAATTTATATTTTCAGGAATCCGCAAAAAAATGTTATGATGTACTTATGAACATACAGAATTAGAGAGAGGGAGTGAAACCAGATGGAACTGCGGATCAGCCCAGACGCTGCACGCTGGTATAAACGAGAATTGAATTTGGAAGAGGGCGCTTCGCTTCGCTTTTTTCCCCGCTACAGCTCGGGCGGCGGACTGCATCCCGGATTTTCGCTCGGCATTTCCGTGGAGAACCCGGAGCATCCGGTGCTGAAGGAAGAGCTTGAGGGCGTGGCCTTTTTCATAGAAGAACAGGACACCTGGTATCTGCAAGGATACGATCTGGTCGTCAATTATTTGGCAGCTTACGATGACATTGAATATGTATATGAAGCAGAGCGGGAACATAACACTTCCGCCACTTCTTAAATTAGGCTGAACCGGCCGCATCCGCTAAACCAAGCGAATGCGGCTTTTCTTTTGCTGACTGCAAGGCATGGACTATTCATGTCACTTCCGGGAGGAGACGGAGGAGAAACCGATCATGCGGTATTCGTAGCGGCCAACCTCCAACCGGCCGGCGGCGGCGCGTTCACCGCTCAGCTTATCGATTCCTTCGCGAGGCAGCGTCACGCTTCCCCCTTCTCCGTTCATGTTGACAATGACCCATATTTCCTCCGTCTCCGATTCGCGCGGCGCTACGATCGTGCCGGCCGTCACTTCCGCCATCCGCGTTACGTTCGCTTCTTTCCCGTAATGAATCAGCATCCGCTCCAGCATCTCACTGCCTTCGTCTCCTGCAGGAAGCGAGCCGAGCAGCACGATTCTGCCTTGCCCCCGCTTCATTTCCGTCAGGAAGGACAAGCCCGGCGATGGACCGCCGATGAGCGGTGAAGGCAATCGGATATTTTTGCAGCGCGAATATGGCGGCATAACACTCTTTTGCCGGCTTTGCACTTTTTTAAAAAGTGCCGTAAACCCACATTACAGGAGTCTTCAAAAATGTCTCATTGCCGGAAAAGAAAGCGTTGACCCATAATTAGGCCACAACGCTCGCGAGGCGATGAACACATATGGAGGTGGAAAGCGATGGAGCAGGCGACGGCCCAAGGGAATCTTCCGCAAGCGTCCAAGCCGGCGGTTTACCGCACGAGCATCGCGGCCAGGCTGCGCAGGGACAAATGGCTATACCTGTTAATGCTCCCCGGATTGCTTTATTTTTTGATATTCAAATATGTGCCCATGTGGGGCGTGCTGCTGGCCTTCCAAAACTATCAGCCGTTCACCGGGTTCTGGAAAAGCGAATGGGTGGGCTTCGAGCATTTCCGCCTGTTTTTTGAAAATCCCGAGTTTTTTATGCTGTTGCGCAATACGCTGCTGCTGTCGTTCTACAATCTGGTTTTCTTCTTCCCGGCTCCGATTATATTGGCGCTCCTGCTGAACGAAGTCAGGCTCGCGTTCTTCAAGCGGACTATCCAAACGATGATCTACGTTCCGCATTTTATTTCGATGGTCATCGTGGCGAGCTTGACTTACGTGTTTTTGACGACGGAGGGCGGCACCGTCAATGAGCTGCTCTTCCAATATACGGGCAACAAAATCCAGTTTCTGTCCGATCCGTCATGGTTCAGGCCGATGATCATCCTGCAGACGATCTGGAAGGAATGCGGCTGGGGAACGATTATTTTCCTGGCGGCGCTGGCGGCCGTCGACGTGGAGCAGTATGAGGCCGCGACGATCGACGGAGCGAACCGCTGGCGGCAAATTTGGCATGTGACGCTGCCGGCGATCCGCAGCACGATCGTGATCCTGCTGATCCTGCGGATGGGTAGCGTACTGGATAACGGCTTTGAGCAAATCTATTTGATGCTGAATCCGCTCAACCGCACGGTGGGAGAAGTGTTCGACACTTACGTGTACGCGATGGGCATTACGCAGGGCGCGTTCAGTTACAGTACGGCCGTCGGGCTGTTCAAATCGATCGTCGGCGTCACGCTCGTGCTCGGCACGAACTGGCTGGCGAAAAAAATCGGCGAATCCGGACTGTACTAACCCATTCAGAAAGGGGAAATCCATCCATGGCCAAGCAATACAGGACCGCGGCCGGCGTCACCTTCGACGTGGCTAACTATATCGTCCTAACGCTGTTCGGGCTGGCCGCCGTGCTTCCTTTCGTCTACGTCATTGCGGGTTCCTTCGCTTCGGACGCGGAGCTGACGCAGAGGGCGGTGTTTTTTATCCCGAAAACCTTTACCTTAGCGGCTTATGAGTTTATCTTTTCGACCGGGACGATCGTCAAAAGCATCGGCGTTTCCATTTACGTTACCGTCATCGGTACGCTCGTCAATCTGTTTTTTACGGTCACGATGGCCTATTCCTTGGCCAAGAGGGGACTTTACGGCCGCAATCTGGTGCTCAATCTCGTCATCTTCTCCATGCTGTTCGGCGGAGGAATGATTCCGACGTATCTGGTCGTCAAGGAGCTGCACCTGCTCGATTCGCTGTGGGCGCTCATGCTGCCTGGTGCAATTAGCGCGTTTAACCTGATCATCGTCAAAAACTTTTTTCAGGAGATACCGAAGGAAATTGAGGAGGCGGGCCGCATCGACGGCTGCTCCGAGCTGGGGCTGTTATGGCGGATCGTGCTGCCGCTCTCGATGCCCGTTCTCGCCACCTTCACCCTGTTTTACGCCGTGGGGCATTGGAACGATTTCTTTGCAGCGCTGCTGTATATTAACGATCCGGAAAAATGGCCGCTGCAGGTCATGCTGCGCCAGATCGTCCTGCTGTCACAGGCGGCAGCGGGCGATTTGAACTCGATGGATCCGAATTTTGTGAAACCGCCGGACCAATCGATCAAAATGGCCGTCATCGTCGTCGGCACGATTCCGATTCTGTGCGTGTATCCGTTCCTGCAAAAGCACTTCGCCAAAGGGGTTCTGCTGGGCTCGGTCAAAGGTTAAAGGTATAAGTCAGTCTGTTCACCGCGTGATCCCGCCAAAATGCTCCGGAATTTATACAAATCAACACTGATTTTTCACTTGGAGCCCGGGCGGTTTTGCAATATGATCTAACGTTAAAGGGAGGCTATTTTCGTGAAGAAAAAGAAAAAGCAAGCGAAACGCGTGTCCACATTTCTCATACTAAGCACGGTTTGCGCCGCAGCGCTCGCAGGCTGCTCATCCGGCAGCGGCAGCAGCAGCAGCGGGGGCGCCTCGGGCGGCTCGTCCGCAGCTCCTTCTGCAAACGCTTCCGCGGAGGCGGAGAAGCCGCTTAAGCTGAACATTATGCTCCCGATTTTTAAAACGAACTATCCGAAGGATGACAGCCCCGTTGCAGCAGAACTCGAGAAGCTGACGAACACGGACATCCATTTCGAATGGGTGCCGAACGCTTCATACGGCGATAAATTCAACATTACGCTTGCTTCCGGAAATCTGCCGAAAATTATTTACGTACCGGATTCGAAAGGTCCGAGCTTCGTGAGCGCCGTAAAATCAGGGGCTTTTTGGGACCTGACCGACAAGCTGAAAAATTATCCGAACCTAAGTCAGGCCAATGAAGTCATTCTGAACAACTCCTCAATTAACGGCAAAACGTACGGTATTTACCGCGGGCGCGAGCTTGGCCGCAACGGCGTATATTACCGCCAGGATTGGCTGGAGAAGGTGGGCCTGCAGCAGCCGAAAACGATTGACGATTTCTATAACATGCTGAAGGCGTTTAAGGAGAAGGATCCGGACGGCAACGGCAAGGACGACACGTACGGTCTGGTGATGGTCAAATGGACGGCAGGCTGGGGAGCAGGTTTCGACCAGATCAAGCTGTGGTTCGGCGCGCCAAACGTGTGGGGCGAAAAGGACGGCAAGCTGGTACCGGAATTCGAATACGACGAATATTTCGAAGCGCTCAAGTTTATGAAGAAGCTGTACGACGAGAAGCTCGTCAATCAGGATTTCGCCGTGATGGATTCAGCCAAGTGGACGGATCCGCTGGTGAATGGCCAAGCCGGAGCCATTATCGACGTCGTGGACGGAGCGGCCCGCGCCGACGACAAAATTCATGCCGCGCTTAAGGACGCAGGCAAAGAAGATTCCAGGGAGCAGTACGTGGACGTGTTCGGCGCCGTCACCGGTCCGGACGGACAAATTCATACGCTGCCGACTTCGGGTTTCGCCGGGCTGCTGGCCATCCCGAAATCGAGCGTAAAGAGCGAAGAAGAGGTCGACCGCATCCTGAAGTTTCTCGACCAGCTGAACGAACCGGACCTGCAGACGCTGACCAGCTTCGGGCTTGAAGGCAAACATTACAAGAAGATCGACGACAAGACGCTGGAGAGAAGCTCGGACTCGGTGCTGCTCGAGTCGGAAGTCGAAGGGCTGAATCAGATGGTGCCGTACATTCCGGAAGGCAAAGGGCTCCAGGTGGCCCAAACGCCGCTTCGCTTGAAGCAGACGGAGGTTCAATTGAAAAACCGGGACACGATCGTCGCCAATCCGGCGGAGCCGTTCATTTCCGAAGTGTACGCGCAAAAAGGGCAGCAGCTTGGCAACATCATTAACGATGCCCGGATCAAATTTATCGTCGGCCAGATCGACGAGAAGGGCTGGCGGGATGCGATCGAGCTGTGGAAAAAATCGGGCGGCGACGATTATGTGAAGGAGATCAACGAGCTGTACGCTGCCTCGAAGTCCTGACCGGCCCCAGCGTAAGTGACCAGTGCGGCTGTTCCAAGAAATCGTCCGCCTAGGGGACGGAGGCTGAAGCGGTGACCGGCTGGGGGACTGGAGCTGTACCCTTTAGCCGGTGGCCGTGAACGGATTGGAGAGGCTCCGGCCTCTTTTTTCCGAACAGTCATTATTATATTCGGGGTACCGTAAAACACCTGATTTCACAGCAAGCAGAAAGCCCCACGTCGTGGGGTTATTTCCGTATCCCCGGTTATTTGAACGATTTTCTCGGATTTCATGCTGGACATACCCGTGGAGCAGAGGGTACTGTTTTCTAAAGAGTTTTTTATGTATGGTTAATTGTATACGCTTACATATTTAAAGGACATAAGGCTCGCCATAAAGGCGGGGACGACAAATTTTGGATATGGTTGGTGAGCTGACGATGAATGGATGGAAGTCGCTAATGGCCCGCTTATCTGGCGGCGGATCGGGCAGCTTTTACAGAAAAAGCCTGATTATGTTCTTGTTCGTGGCCGGCATACCCGGGATCATCACCGGGATTTTTGTGTACTCCATGGCTGGCGGGAGGCTGGAGAAGGAACTGCTGAAGCTCCATAATGACCAGATCGAACAGCGGTCGCTGAACATTGATAAGCAGCTGTCCAACCTGGAAATGATGCTGGCGCACTGGGCGTTTGACTCGCGCTTTGATGAATCGCTGAGGGGCCACGACTTCGTGCGCGACTTTGAAAAAACGCGCGATATCACGAACACGCTGCTGGTGATGCAGGGCTCCAATACGATGATCCATAACGTCAGCCTTTATTTGCGCGGAGACCAGCCGATATTGTTTTATCCGGAATACTCCGCCTTGAATGACCGGCAGCTCATCTCCCGGTACGAACGTCTGATGGATGCGGGGAAGACCACGTATTGGACACAGCAGGCGCTTGACCCTGATCAGCAGGGTAAGACGGAATTGACGTTTGTGCATCTCATCCCGGGTGGCAGCTCGAATCCGCTCGGGGCTTTGGTCATCAGGCTGGACAACGATCAAGTCGCAGAGGTGCTGAGGACGTTGACTCCTTATGCTGATGGGGAGAACTTTCTGATGGAAGCGGGCGGCGGCCTCTACGTTTCCGCTAACGGCAACCGGATGGATTCGTCTTTTGTCAAGGCGGTCCGCGGTGATGTGGAATCCGATGGGAAGGCCCGAGGGTCCTTTCTCTTTGAATGGAACGGTAAAACCTATGCGGTCACGTACGGTTATTTCGCACGCATCATGGACAACTGGCTGTACGTGTCGGCCTCGCCGATTACAAACATTACGGCCCCGGTTGTGCTGATATCCAAAGTCATTCTGGCGGTCAGCGCGAGTGCTCTCCTGCTGGCGGTGCTGCTGGCGTGGCTTGCCTCGAAGCGGATGTATTCGCCGGTCAAACGGCTGATGGCGAATTTGCAGCCGCACGCTTCCTTAGCGGGAATGGGCAGCGTCGACGAATTTGCCATCATCGAGC
Organism: Paenibacillus sp. S28; assembly: GCF_016624415.1. NCBI lineage: Bacteria > Bacillati > Bacillota > Bacilli > Caryophanales > Paenibacillaceae > Paenibacillus > Paenibacillus sp. S28. The sequence continues at coordinate 194,979 of NZ_JACVTM010000006.1, forward strand.
GGCAGTGGCAGCACTTAAGCCGGGAGAGCCGGGAGCTGAGCGGCAAGCTGCTCGAGCAGCTGCCCCACGTGAAGGAAAGCTTTCTCCATCAGCTGCTGCAGGGGTATTTGTACGCCTATTCGGAGGAGGATCTGCGCTCGCGTATGGAACGGTACAGATGGCAGGTGCACGGCAAGCAGTTCGTCGTGCTGTACGTTCAATTGACGGGCATCGCCGCCATGGAGGGGAAATTCAAGTTCGGGGACGAGGGACTGGTCACTTTTGCGTCGGTCAACATGATTGAAGAACTGGCAGCCGCCCATTTCGAGCAGAGCAGTACGATCAATTTCCACGATCTCGGATCGGGCGTGCTGCTGATCCTGCCGGAAGGTGAGCCGTGTACAGAGCCGATCAAGGTGTTCAGCGAGGAGCTGACGCAAGCGGTCAACCGGCTGCTCAACATGCGCGTCACCATCGCCGTCAGCCGGACCATGAACCGCATCAGCGACATTCCGCTCGCCTTTGAAGGGGTGAAGCATGCCGCAAGCTTCCGCAACTTCGAGCATGACAATCAGATCATCGAGATGGAACAGCTGAACTACGAAGACGGGGCTGAGCCTCCGTATCCGTTTACGCTGGAGCGGGAGTTCCTGCAGGCGCTTCGCACCGGACAGGAAGCGGATGCCCGGGCTCTGCTCGCCGACTTTCAGAATGCGCTGTCCGTACAAGGAGCGAAGGCGATCGATGTCCAGCAGGGAATGCTCCATCTGCTCGGATCTGTCCAGCACGCGATCCTTGTATCCGGCATCCAGCCGAACCGGCTGTTCAAAGGCGCCAATTTGTATGAGCAGCTCTCGCAGATGAAAGAGCCGGCTGCCTTCCGGGACTGGTTCGAGGCGAAGGTCATCGCTCCGTTCATGCAGGAGCTGACGAACCGGTCGGACTGCCAGGTCAAACAGCTGATGGAGCAGGCGATGATCTACATGCAGCAGAACTACATGCTCGATATTTCGCTCGATAACTGTGCCGACCATATCGGCACAAATCCTTTTTTTCTGAGCAAGTCGTTTAAGCGGGTTACCGGCAAAAACTTTATCGATTATCTGACCGAGCTGCGCCTGGAAAAAGCGAAGGAGCTGCTGCGGGAATCGGAGCTGAAGATCAACACCGTCGCCGAGCAGGTCGGCTACCAGCACAGCTATTTTAACCGGATCTTTAAAAAGCTTGAGGGGATGACGCCAACCCGCTACCGTGAGCTGAGCCGGGCGGAATAGGCGTCAGTGATACAGTTACGGACGAAGCCGGCAGCGGCTCAACAAGAGACCGCTGCCGGCTTTTTATGCTGCTTGCCACTTCGCCGAGCCCTGCCAAGCATGCTTTTCAGGATGCATTCCCAAGGTGCCCGCCCCGCTGCAAGAATGTGCAAGCCGGGTGAAAACGTGCAATGCTGCCGCACCGGGCCCGCCAAGAAAGTGTCATTGCCGGGAAAACGGCCGTTCTCTACACTGAAGGCGTGATGACAAAAGCGGAAGCAAACGAATTGCCAAAAGGAGATGAGTCCATGAACGAAACCCGAGTAGACGTACGTTGGCTGAAGGACGCCCCGACGGTTCCGGCCGGGGTGACCTGGGGGATGCCGTGGAAGGAAGGACAGTTGCAGAGAAACGAGCCGCTGGCGCTGCAGGCTCAAGAGGGTGGTGAAGCTCCCCACCTGCAGAGCTGGCCGGCCGCGTATTGGCCGGACGGCAGTGTCAAATGGACGGCGCATGCGGCGGTTTTTCCCGCGGGAGTACCCTCTAGGTATGTCGTCGAGAAAGGGGAAGCTGGACAAGCGGCATCAGCGCCTTCGTTGTCCGTTAGCGAGACGGATGAAGGCATCCATGTGGACACGGGGGTTTTTTCTTTTCATATTCCGAAGAGCGGCAGCCGGATTATAGGCAGCATACACCGGGGCGGAATTCTCGTCTGCTCCGGCGGCGAACTGGTCGCCATGAAGGAAAGTGTAAGCGAGCTGACCGGTGCGCGCACGATCCGGGAAGAGCGCTATCAGTCCCGGATTTATTCAGCGAAGGTGGAGCAGGCCGGTCCGGTGAGAGCGGTCGTCAAGCTGACGGGCCGGCACCGCGCTGTGAACGGGACCGGGGAGTGGCTGCCGTTTTCGCTGCGGCTATACGCTTACGCGGGGCTGGAGTCCATCCGGATCGTGCACACGTTTTTTTACGACGGCAATCCGAACGAAGACTTTGTGAAGGGGCTCGGGATCCGGTTCGCGCTGCCGATGCGGGAGAAGCTCTATAACCGCCACGTCCGGTTCGCCGGCGATACCGGCTTTTTGAGCGAATCGCCGAAGACGCTGCATACGCGCCGGACGAAAGGCCGATATATGGACCTGTTCAAGCGTCAGCTGGATGGCGAGAAGCTGACCGACGAACAAATGGACGACGATTATTTTATGAACCTGCTGGACGAATCGGCTTGCTGGGACGGTTTTAAGCTGGCACAGCTCTCAGCCGATCATTACCGGATATTCAAGCGGACGCAGCCCGGCTGCAGCTGGGTCAAAGCCGCCGAAGGCCGCAGAGCGCGCGGCGTCGCCTACGTCGGCGGTCCAGGCGGGGGGCTGGCGCTGGCCATGCGCCATTTTTGGCAAAAGCACCCCGCCGGCATGGAAGCGCACGGGCTGACGGGAGACGAGGCGCAGCTGACCGCCTGGTTCTGGTCGCCGGAAGCTCCCGCCATGGACATGCGCCATTACGATACGAAGACGCATGTCGAATCGTCGTATGAAGGCGCGGAGGAGATGAGGGCGACCCCTTACGGCGTCGCGAACACGAGCGAGCTGACGATCTGGTGCCGCGAATCGACTCCTTCGCCGGCGGAACTGGAGGCTTACGCGGTGTATAACGAATCACCTCCGCAGCTTGCGTGCGACCCCGACTACCTGCACAGCCAGGGCGCATTCGGCATCTGGAGCCTGCCGGACCGGGAGACACCGGTCAAAGCACGTCTGGAAGAGAGGCTGGACGGCATCATCGCTTTCTACCAAAGGGAGGTGGAACAGCGGCGCTGGTACGGGTTCTGGGATTACGGCGATTTCATGCACAGCTACGATCCGGCCCGCCACGTCTGGAATTACGACCTGGGCGGCTGCGCGTGGCAGAATACGGAGCTGGTTCCGAACATGTGGCTGTGGCTGATGTTTTTACGCTCGGGACGCGAAGATATTTTCCGGATGGCGGAAGCGATGACGCGGCATACGAGCGAGGTCGACGTATACCATTTCGGCGAATACGCCGGGCTCGGCTCCCGGCACAACGTCGTCCATTGGGGATGCGGCTGCAAGGAAGCCCGGATCGGCATGGCCGGCCTGCACCGGTACTACTACTATTTAACGGGGGACGAACGGATCGGAGATATGATGGACGAGGCGAGGGACGCCGATTATACGACTGTTCACATCGATCCGATGCGGGCCTATTTTCCGAAAGACGAGCACAAGACGCATATCCGGGTCGGCCCCGACTGGGCCGCCTTCAGTTCAAACTGGATGACCCGCTGGGAGCGGCAGGAGGATACATTCTACCGCGATAAGCTGCTGACCGGCATTGCATGCATCAAGCAGGCCAATTACGGCCTGATTTCCGGCCCTACCTACGGCTACGATCCGCAAACCGGCGTGCTGACGCCGATGGGCGACGACAACTGGGGCCGCCATTTGGCCCTCTGCATGGGAGCGCCGCAGGTGTGGTTCGAACTGTCCGCCATGCTGAAGGATGAAGAATGGAACGAAATGATGGCCGATTTCGGCATTTTTTATAACCTTTCACAGGAAGAAAAGGACCAGATCACAGGCGGGGTCATCAGCACGCAGCGGTTTGAGCATCCGGTGCTAACATTGGCGCTCGTTGCGTATGGGGCTTGGTACCGGAAGGATCAACGGACGGCTGATTTTGCCTGGTCGACACTGCTTGGGCACCGGTTTGCCTGTACGGACCTTGAGAAAGACGCCGCGGCCGTCACTTACGTTAACGACCTGCGCGAGTTTGACTGGATGAACACGAACGAGGCGTCGCAGTGGTCGCTGAATACGATCATCAGCCTGGCGCTGATCCCGGACGCCCTGCCGGAGGAAGCGGTATCGGCCGGGCAGAAAGCGCAGGTATGACGGCTCAATGAGGAGGCCATTCCGGCCACCCTCGGAAGGAGGTACGCACAATCGATGCAAACGGATCCATCGACCGGGGGCGGGAACACGCAGGACACCCGCAGCCCGCTTATTCCTAAAGGGTGGGACAGGATTTACGCGAATCCGCTCGCGAAGCCGGAGCATGTTACCGGTTTTCGAATGGAAGGAGAGGCTGCCGTCACGTTTCCTTTGGGCCGGATGCGTCTCGAAAGCGTGCTGGACGAGGCCGAGGGGCAGCGAGCCAATTTTGTGCTGTGGTGCCCGCAGGATTTTCCGGTGGAGGCCGCCATGTCCTGGGATTTTTGGCCGGTGCGCGAGCCGGGTCTCGCGATCATGTTTTTCAGCGCAAGCGGCAGGGAGGGCATGGATTTGTTCGACCCTTCGTTCAAGCCGCGAACGGGAGAATACGATCAGTATCATCATGGCGATATGAACGCCTTTCACGTGTCTTACTTCCGGAGGAAATGGACGGAGGAGCGAAGGTTTCAGACATGCAATTTGCGCAAAAGCTACGGCTTTCATCTGGTGGCGCAAGGGGCCGACCCCATTCCAGGCGTGATGGATGCGGACGGCCCTTACCGGATGCTAATCGTCAAGGAGGGGAGGCTAATTACCTTTGCCGTCAACGATCTCCCCTTGTTTGTGTGGGAAGACGACGGAGTATCCTACGGACCGCCGCTTGGAGGCGGCAAGCTTGGCTTCCGCCAGATGGCGCCGCTGATTGCCGAGTATGCCAATTTAACCGTATATGCCAAAAGCGATCCTTAACCGGCGCATCCTGATAGATCAGGCCGCTGGATGCTTATGGATTCGGCTTTGCGGAGGGCTGTCAGCAAAAATTGGGGCGGCGCAAATCCAGACAAAATAAAAACTCCTTTCCGCCTGGAAAGGAGTTTTTGCTGCTGATCGAGATTTTATTAAATGTGCTGCGTATAGTTATCGGTTTCCACCGCAAACTGAAAATCCTCGATATCAAAAACATGCACAGGCACAGCAGCCTCGACGATCCGCTGGATCAGCTCGATCTGATCGGTGAGCACCGGGGCTTCCTCCCGCTGCGAGGACAGCAGCAGCTCCGTCTCAACCGGGTCGAACAGCTCGCCATAGGGAGCGGTGTCCATCGCGTTGATGACCGTAATCCGCGCCGATTCGCCAAGGAGGATCGAAGGACTCTTGGCCCAAGGCATATGGAGCGCTTTCTGAATTTTTTTCTTGTTCAGCGGTTCCTCGAAATAGGCGGTCAGCTCCTTGATTCTGGCCTTCACGTACCTGTCATCCTCCGCAGAGCTCATCAGCGGTTCGTCGCTGTCCTGAAGCTCATACAGCTCCAGCAGGCTGGTGTAAGGCACGATATATTCAACCGGGACGCTCGTCTGGAGCAATTCTCCATAGATCGCCACCATGACCGCTTCTGTAACGAATTGTCTAGACATCAAGAACCTCCTGAATCCTAAGTATCTAACCCAAGCTGACCTTGCCGGGATAATGTATAATGATCGATACAGGAACAAAGTCCGATCTTACATTTAAGGATATCTAATCATTGAAGGGGGGAAATGTCAACTCATGAGCGTTAGGAAAAGGCAATTCAGCCCGGATCGGACCGATTATGGCCGCTGCTTTCCTGCAGGAAGGGGAGGAGCGCTTCGGTTTGCCGCATGCCGCGGCCGGGCGGATGGGATCCTGCGCCAAGCAGCGGATGCGGCTGACCTGAACAAGGTATGATATAGGAGGCGTCCGGATTGCCGGCGCATATTCGCCTCTACCCACGCCATTAGCCTGATTGACAGCCAGAAAGGAGAGGGAATGTTTTTTGGAATATTGGAAAGCTTATTACCGGTTTGTTAAACCTTATACGAAATGGATTATTTGTACGCTGATCATCGGCATGATCAAATTCGGCATCCCTTTGACGCTGCCGATGATTCTTAAATATGTAGTGGATGACCTGCTGCTTAACCCGAAAATGACGGTATCGGAGCAGGTTACCCGGCTGTTTCTCATTTTAGGGGGCGCGCTCGTCCTGTTTATTATCGTGCGGGGGCCGGTCGAATATTTACGGCAGTATTTTGCCCAACTGATCACGAGCCGGATTTTGTTCGACATGCGGAACCGCCTGTATGCGCACCTGCAGCGCCTGTCGCTCCGCTACTACCAGAATACGAAGGTAGGCGAGGCCATCTCTCGTTTTATCAACGACGTGGAGCAGACGAAAAATATCGTTGAGGTCGGCATGATGAACATTTGGCTGGACATGTTCACGCTGCTGATTGTGCTGGGGGTGATGCTGTACCTGAACCCGGTGCTGACCCTGGTGTCCATCGCCATTCTTCCGCTTTACGGGATCGCGGTCAATGTGCTGTATAAGCGTCTCAAGAAGCTCACCAAGGACCGTTCTCAGGCGCTCGCCGGCATTCAGGCGTATTTGCATGAACGGATCCAGGGAATTTCCGTGATCCGGAGCTTTACCCTCGAGCGCTTCGATCATAAGCAGTTTACGGGCATCAACCAGAATTTCCTGAACAAAGCGCTGGCGCAGACGAGATGGAACGCGCTGACGTTCTCGATCATCAACACACTGACGGATATCGCCCCGCTGCTTGTGATCGGGTACGGCGGCTACCGGGTGATCCATCATGATTTGACCCTGGGCACGTTTGTCGCCTTTTTCGGCTATCTGGACAGGCTGTATGCGCCCCTCAAGCGTTTGATCAACTCCTCCTCAGTGCTGACGCAGGCCTCCGCTTCGCTGGAAAGAGTCATGGAATTGCTGAAGGAGCCGTACGATATTGTCGATGCGCCGGACGCGAAAACCCTTCAGGGGCCGGTTCAGCATATTTCGTTTGACGAGGTGTGGTTTAAATACAATGAGGGCAGCGACTGGGTGCTCAAGGATATCAGCCTCGATATCAAGCACGGGCAGACCGTCGCTTTCGTTGGCATGAGCGGAGGCGGCAAATCGAGCCTCATTTCGCTGATCCCGAGATTTTATGACATTCAGCAGGGCAGCGTGTCCATTAACGGGCAGAATATCCGGAAGCTGACCCTTGAAAGCCTGCGGGGTTCAATCGGTATGGTGCTGCAGGATAACTTCCTGTTCAGCGGGTCGGTGAAGGACAACATTCTGATCGGCAACCCCGAGGCGAGCATGGACGAGATTCAAGCGGCTGCGGTTTCGGCCAACGCCCATGACTTTATCATGAATCTGCCGGACGGGTATGAGACGGAAGTCGGGGAACGGGGCGTCAAGCTGTCCGGTGGGCAGAAGCAGCGCCTGGCCATCGCCCGCGTTTTTTTGAAAAATCCGGAAATTCTAGTGCTGGACGAGGCAACCTCCGCACTGGACCTGGAGTCCGAGCATCTCATTCAGCAGGCACTGCAATCGCTGGCTTCAAACCGGACGACGCTGATCGTCGCCCATCGGCTTTCCACGATCACCCACGCGGACCAAATTGTCGTGATGGAGCACGGGATGATTACGGAACAGGGAACGCATGCCGAACTGATGGCTTTGGACGGAAGTTATGCACGGCTGTATAATGTGCAGCACCTGGAGGTTTAAACAAAAAAGAAGAAACCCGCGTCTTCAAAAGACCGGGTCTCTTAACATTCAGAAGAGGTGCCCCATAGCGGGCGCCTCTTTTTTTAACTTTTGCCGATCAGCAGGGACAACAGCCCGGCCGCAATCAAAGGCCCTACCGGAACGCCCTTGAACAAGGCGACGCCAAGTACCGTTCCGACGAGCAGTCCGGCGACGATGGTCGGATTGGCCGACATCAGTGAGGCACCGCGGCCGCCAAGATAAGCGACCAGCATCCCGATGGCGATCGCCAGCAGGGACTTCCAGTTCAGAAAGGAGCTTCCGAGCATTTGCAGGCTCATTTTTCCGCTGGCCACCGGTGTCATGACGCCGATGGTCAGGATAATGATGCCCAGTGTCAGCCCGTACTTCTCCAGCCAGGGAAACGCCTGCTGTAGATGCAGCACCCGCAGCAGCAGCAGGATGGTCATCGCCACGGTAATGGTCGTGTTGCTGCTGATTATGCCGAGGGCGGCGAGAATCAGCAGGATCAGTGATGTAAAATCCGTACGGAACATCTCCTCTCTTTTGGCAGCCGAAAGTACCGCCGCATTTTGATGTGTATGTCGACGCGGACTGACTTCCATGAAATGGTTATTGCTGCGAAGCCCGAACGGCGGCGATATGCTCGGCTATCAACCCGCCGTGCTTGCGGCCGGTTTCGATAAAGACCTCGTTCGCATTGCGGCCGGACGCGATGACGCCTGCCACGTAGAGTCCGGGCACATTGCTCTCCATCGTTTCCGGGTTAAACAGCGGTTTCTCCATATCCCCATCCAGTTCGACGCCGCAGGAGGCCAGCAGCTTCCGGTCCGGCCGGAATCCGGTTAAGGCAAGCACAAAATCGTTATCGATTTCGGTCGTATGCCCGTCTTTATCTTCAATGGTGATGGACGACTCCCGAATTTCGGTGACCTTGGATTGCACGTGGACCTCTATTTTCCCCTTTTTTACCATCGCTTCAAACACCGGGCGCACCCACGGCTTGATGTTCTCGGAAACCTCCTCTCCCCGGTAGACCATATGGATGTTTGCCCCAACACGAATCAGTTCCATGGCTGCGTCAACTGCCGAGTTGCTGCCGCCGATGATCGCCACGTTCATCCCGGTATAGGGGTGGGCCTCGCGGAAGTAATGCGTAACTTTATCCAGATCTTCGCCGGGGATGCCTATGTAATTCGGGTGGTCGAAATAACCGGTGGAAATCACGACGTTTCTGGCTTCATATTGATGTTTTTGTCCGCTGCGGTCAACGGTATGTACCACAAAGGAATGATCCGGCTGCCGCTCCACGGACAGCGCTTCTTCGTACTGGGAGATGGACAAGTCGTAATGATCCGCTACCTTGCGGTAGTAGGACAGGGCCTCGTACCGAAAAGGCTTCTCGTTCGGGGAAGGGAACGGCACATCACCGATCTCCAGCAGCTCAGCCGTACTGAAAAACTGCATGTGGGTCGGATACAGGTAAATGGAGTGGACCAAGCAGTGCTTCTCAATAATATGTGTCGATAGTCCGCGGCGTCCGCATTCGATGGCGGCCGATAGCCCGCATGGACCGGCTCCGATAATAATGACGTCTTGCATGAATTTCTCCTCCTCTGTCTATAAACCACTCACGTTTTATCGTATCGCAAATTTCCGGTAAAAACCACCATGGACAGCCAATAGAGATCCGCACAAGGTGTGCATGCGGCTGATCATTTTTACGTGAACATGCTGCATATACGGTGATTTTTACATGTGCCGTTGACAAATTCGTTTGAGAGACATAATATTAGATACATATAAAATTAGATGTTTATTAAAATTATTATTTCGGTATTTCGGCGGGCTATCCGGTTTGATGGCAGGAGATCAGTTGCAGCCTGGTTCCTTCCGGACAGCGCTCGGTATATTTTACCCAACCTTTCACGGGATTTATCAAAGGAGGTCCGGCCGAACATCGAATGAGCAATGAAGGGAGCTGACATGTATATGAGTAAAGCAGACGAAATGCAGAAGGGAACCTCCGATCCAATGAACGAGGCCATGAAGGCGGCGGTGCTGAGGAACTTTTTTGCGGCGGACGGGAGGCTGGCGCAAATACCAGCCCAGTACAAGAAGAAATTGATCGCCATGCAGCATCTGGTGGAGAAGCTTGAGCCGGGGCGCCGTTACACTGAGAAAGAAATCAACGCGTTTATACAGCAGTTTCATGATGATTACGCAACGATCCGGCGCGAGTTTATCATTCACCGGTATATGTCTCGGGATAACGACATTTATGAAATGAACCCCAAGGATCAGTGGACGAAGTGGGAGCAGGTTTGATCCCGTCCGGAAATTAAAGCTTGACATGAAACAAGCATTCCGTATATGATGGCAGCAAATGACAGGAAAGGAGACGATATAAAATGATGAAGAGCATTGTATGGAACTTGACCCCTTTAACATTTTATATATGGTCTCCTTTGACGGCTGGATAATCGATCGGATTTGAGGATTCACGTCTGATCATACGGCATTTCATCAGCAGGCATGGTTTCATGTTTGCCGAATAAGCCGCGGAGACCTACATGGGTTGCCGCGGCTTTTTTGCGTTCGGTAACGTTTCGGTATGGCATCACAGAGTTGGTGTGCCTTTTTCCGGACGTTTCGGTTTGCGCATAAAAGGGAAATGCTTTCTGATTGATTCAGAAGTCATGCCCCCGGAGCCTAAGCTTCGGGGGCTTTTTGTCATTCATTCACTAATTGGAGGGATTTTTACTTGAATTTAGAGCATTATGGATGGAATACGGATTGGCAGCAGAAATGGCTGCAGGGAGATCGCAAACAGCACGTTCCCGGCCGCATCGTCAGCGACTTCGGTCAAATGTACCGGGTCTGGACCTCAGCCGGGGAAGTATGGGGAGAAATATCGGGCAGGCTGAAGCATGAGCATCAGGACCGAAGCGAGCTGCCGGCTGTGGGCGACTGGGTGGAAGTTCAGGTGCTGGAGCAGGAAGAGCGGGTGATCATTCACGGCGTCTTGGAACGTAAAACCTGCATCTCCCGGCAGGCCGCAGGAGTCGCCACCGTTAATGAGCAGATCATCGCCTCCAACGTCGATACGCTGTTCCTGGTCAGCTCGCTCAATGACGATTTTAACGTCAGGCGCATGGAGAGGTATTTGATCATGGCCTGGAACAGCGGCGTGACCCCGGTTATACTGCTCAGCAAGGCCGATCTATGCCCGGACGCGGAGCTGAAGGTCGCTGAGATGGAAGGGGCGGCTCCGGGGGTGCCGGTTCACGCCATCAGCGCGCTGGAAGATATGGGACGCGACATCGTCTCCGCTTACCTGGGAGAAGGGATCACCGTGGCGCTGACCGGCTCATCCGGCTGCGGCAAATCGACCATCGTCAACTGGTTGTCCGAGGCCGGCGTGCAGAAGACTCAAGGGATCCGCGATGATGACAGCCGCGGGCGCCATACGACGACGCACCGCCAGCTGTTCCTGCTGCCCCAAGGGGGCATCATGGCCGATACGCCCGGCATGCGGGAACTGCGGCTGTTCGAAGACGAAGGAGGTCTGGCCCAAGCGTTTTCCGACATCGAGGAGATCGGCGGCCGGTGCCGCTTTGCGGACTGCAAGCATGAAGGCGAGGCGGGATGCGCCGTCCGGGAAGCGGTGGAAGCAGGCGTACTGGAGGAGCGGCGGCTGTCTAATTACCATAAGACGCAGCGGGAGCTGAAGTTTCAAGCGGTAAAAGAAGCACGAAGCAGGCGCAAGGCTGATCCGAAGGGGCGGGGATCCAAAAGTGGGGCCCCGCGCAAATCCTCATCCTATTGGACGAAGCAGCTGATGGATGAATAAGTCAGCAAAAAACCACGATGGATACCATCGTGGTTTTTTGGGCTGGAGATCGTTGTCCAGCTTCCGTGCAAATCATTTTATAAGCAGATAAGCAGGATTAAAAGTTCTTGGCGGCTTCGGCAGCTTTGGCTACACCGGCTTCAACCAATGCGGCAGCCTGATCCGGAAGCTGATTATGGCCTTCAACGATAATGGTCGTTACATTCTGGATCCCGAACAGACCCATGCTGCGCGAAACGAAGTTGACGGCCATTTCGCTGGCAGCGGCAGGGCCTTCGGAATAGATGCCGCCTCTCGCATTGAGGATAGCGACCTTCTTATCGCCAGCCAGACCTACAGGGCCCTCCGGCGTATATTTAAAGGTTTTGCCTGCACGGTTCAGGTAGTCCAGGTACGAATGAAGCACGGCCGGAACAGTCATGTTCCACAGCGGGAAGCCGAAGACGATTTTGTCGGCGGCCAGGAACTGATCGAGGTAGCGGTCGGCGATCGCTGCCGCTTCACGTTCCTCAGGTGTCGTTTCGATGCCGTTGGCGGTTTTATACAGGCCGGTAATCGTCGTATGGTCGTAATAACGCGGCTGTTCGGCGAACAGGTCCAGCTCCACGATTTCGTCCTCCGGATGAGCTGCCGTGTAGGAATCCTTGAAAGCATGATACAGCTTCACGCTGATCGCCTGGTCAATGGGACGGTTGTTTGCTTTGATAAAAAGTACAGTAGACATGGTGTAAACTCCTTTAAGTATAAAATAGTCACTAACTATGATAAATATAGTAAATTAAAATGTTTAAAAAGTCAAAAAAATATTTTTTTTGAGCAGAAACAGATGTCGAATGATGACGAAAATATTTTATGTAAAAGCGCTTTCTTTCCTGGTCATAATGGGACTAGTCATTCCAATATATAATAGTAAGGAATAGGGAGGTGGGGGAAGGATGGGCTTTTATCATCTGTTTTGGGGATTTTTGTTTATGTTTGATTTCCAAATCAACGGTTTTGACATTTTACCCGACGTGATCGGCTATCTGCTGTTCTATGTGGGGCTGGCCAAGCTGAACCGGCGCTCCGAGCATTTTCGCAAAGCCGGGAACACGGCGGCTGTCCTGCTTGGTGTGTCCGCTCTTGCCCTTGTTTTGTCGGTCTTGCCCCGGGCTTCTTCAGCGATCGGAATTCCGCTGGGCCTGATCATCCTCCTTCTGAATTTGTACATGGTGTTTCATATTTGTCAGGGAATCGGCGCTCTGGCTGGAAGGAGAGGTCTGTATCAGTTTCAAAGCATGGCTCTCCAGCGCTGGCGGTGGTATTTGCTGCTCGTGCCCGCGATGTTCGTCGTCCTGCTCATCGCTGCCCTGCTTCCAGCTGCGGCGCTCATTCTCGGGCTCGTGCTGATTGTGGCGTCTTTTGTCATAAATGTTCTAATGATGCTGCTGATGAGGGAAGCCGAGCATCACCTGCGCCGCTAGGCGCTGATTAAAGGCGGAAACGGCTGGGTATATATTCAAAACAGGAAGAAACTTCCTGGGTTTATAAGGAAAATTCAATGACAAGGAGAGGATGGGCATGTCCATTGACCGCTTTATTTTAAAAAAATTGGACTCCTGCCAAGAAGAACATACGCGCGCCAATCTAGTGCAGCTGTTCAAAATCCGCATCCAGAAAGCAGAAAGAGCAACCGGTTTCCATATGGGCAGACACTAGTTCATGACGATCAGGGGAGCCTTCACGGAATACTGGTTTACGATATCGAACTTTATCCTTTTGCAAGGTCCCCCGAAAATGCCAAAATAGCTTTAATGAAGGAGCCCCACTTTGTGGGGTTATTTTGTGCCCTTTTACCCGTCAATGCAACCTTTCTTTGCAACCTTTCTATCCACCAAGCCGTCAAACAGATCAGATTGGAAAATATTACGCATGGAGTGGATGCATCGTGAACAAATTGCTGCAGGGAGCCGTTGTGATCGCGGCGCTGATCGGCCTGGCCGCTTCACCGTCGCAAATCTACGCGGACGATTCCTTTAAGGATTTAACCGGAGTCCAGGAGAAAGAAAAAATTGAGAGCCTTCATGCCCGTGGATTGGTACAGGGGATGACTGGCGACGAATTCCGGCCGCAAGCCGGTCTGATCGCGTCGCAAGGCGTGACGATGATCGTCAAGTCGCTGAAGCTGAATCTGGATGGCATCGCATTTATTAAGAAGCCGGAGGCAAAAGACGTGTTCACCCGCGTCGCCAATGACGCCTGGTACGCACAGCCTTTTATCGTTGCCCATTATAATGAACTGGATATCCCGGCTAGCATCGAACCCGGCCGGACGCTGACCCGTGAAGAGTTTATTCACTATCTGGTTCAGGGCATCGAGCGCACCGGGGCATATCCTTTACCGAAAATATATATTCAAATCAGCGACGAGGCGAACATTACCCCATCGTACCAGGGAACGATTGAGCGTGCTTTGGTATATAAGGTTACGGCGTTAGACCCGGAAGGGAACATCCATCCAAAGGATCCGATATCCCGTGCCGAGGCTGCCGCCATGGTCTACGATGCAGTGGCTTTTGTGGAATCCCATCAGTAGTTGGGAACGCTGCCTTCATTAAACAAAAAAACACCATCCCTCTTAATAGAGGGACAGTGCTAGGGTGTCGTTTTCGCTCTTGCTGTGAAGGATGGCTTCGGAACCTTCGATTTCAATGCTGATCAGCGAATTCAAGCATTTCTGAAGTGCTCTTTTTCCGTTTTGAATTTTATTTTCCAAGGTGCCGCTCAGCAGCTTCAATATTTTCGAAGCAGGTTGTTTGCAGTCGGTTGTAAAATATACGGGTACTACTTTGTTTTGGAAGTTAATTAGTATTCTCATAGAAATCACCTCATTCGTGTTATTCCATACCTGTATTCTACCTGCCAAATATTAAAAAAACCTTAAAGAAAACTTATAAATAGTTAAATTGCACACAATTTTTCGGAAGTGAATATAATTAGAGGCTTCCGATTTTTTGTGTGTTTTCAAAAGCTGCGGCTCAAGGCTATAAATCTTTTAAGAGGGAACTTGCTTTCCTTGAATCTGCCTGTGAAACTGGGTATCAGGTATTATTTTCGGAGTGATAAAATAGGACCAGTATCTCCTTAAAAATGGATATAAAATCATTTACATACAGATAAATTCATCTAAAAATAGTACATAAGAACTATAAAACTCTAGAAGGTCGAGAATTAAACTAGTTAAAATGTCACAAATTGACAGGATTATGCACTGATGTTACATTATCATAAGGTTACAAAGTTTTCATATTTTCGCTTGGGTCTGCTGAAAGCTACTTCAATTACAATAAATAAGCTATTTCTACTATGGCAAGAAGGAGTGGACACCTTTGATTCTAACCGTGATGATCAGCGGCCAGGAAAGAGACTGGTTTGATGTCGAAGTGCCGGATGACTGCCCGGCGGCCCACCTAAAGGACATGCTGGGTGTTCGAATCTATGGGGAGGCTCCGCCTGAAGGCTCGCAATATATATTAGAAGGCAAATTTCCCGAGGGGCTCTGGTTCCCGGTAAAGGATGCCCAGGACGTAGCTGAAGCAGGACTTAGGGAAGGCTGTATGGTCCGAATCCAGCGGGCCTTTTCGACCACGACGGAAGAGGCGCCGAGCTTCGGCAGAAGAAATTTGTTTCAATATGAATGGAATCGGGTAATGGAAAGTTAAAAATGTTTTTTTTTTGGATTCCTGAACACTAGTACTTATTGCATGGGTAACCTGAAGGATTTTGGATGCCAAAAGAGGGGTTGACGCATTATGAATGTGTTATATCAACGTTCGCCCAGAATCAAACCGACGATCAAGGAACAGCGGCTGGACATCCTGAGGCCGCCGGGCGAGCCGAGTAAACCATCATTTTCTTTGGTTTCGATCATCCTCCCGGCAGTGATGACCATCTTCAGCATCGGTTTGTTTATCTACATGAACCTTACAGGGAATATAGCGAACAACACGTACGTCATGTTTCAAATGGTTTCTGTTGTTATGATGCTTACATCATATACGATCCCTTTCATCGCTTATCTGGGAAACAAAAGGAAATATAAAGAACAGCTGAACGAACGCATCAGCATGTATTATGCGGAGCTGGACAAGCTCAGGAAGGAGCTTGCCGCAGGGCAGAAGGAACAAGTGGACGTGCTGTACGATATCCATGGAGACCCCGAAGTCTGCTTTCATATCGTAAAAAACCGGAACAGCTCCTTGTGGGAACGTTCACCGGAAGACGACGACTTTCTGCATACGCGGATTGGTACCGGCAGCCTGCCGTTTCATACAAAGGTAAAGGCGCCGAAGCCCGAAGGCTACGTCAAGGATCCGCTCCTCGAAGCGGCGCAGTCGCTCGAAGAAGAGTTTCAGACTGTGCCAGGATCCTCTATCGTATTGCCGCTGTTTCAGGCTAAAGTCGTCGGGATCGTCGGCGATCGCGAGTCCGTCATGAACGCGCTTCGGGTGGTCGCCGTCCAGCTGGCCGTGCGGCATTCGCCGGATGAGGTGAAGCTGGCGGCGTTTTATGAGGAGAAGGATGCCTTCGATTGGGATTGGATGAGATGGCTGCCCCATGTCTGGGATGAGGACAGATCATCGCGTTATATGGCGGACCGCCGCAGCAGCGCCCACCAGCTGGCGGATGAATTGTTTCAGCGGCTGGTAAGGCGCAAGACGTCCCGTGCTTTTTCCGGCCGGAAGACCGTAGCCCAGCTGCCGGCCTATGTCGTCGTTCTGGCGGGGAGCGGGCTGATCGAAGAAGAACCGCTCCTGCCGCTGCTGCTGGAGGACGCTGCCGACGTCGATGCCTGCACGATCATTATATCGGACCGCAAGGAGAAGCTGCCGATGCAGTGCCAGCTGATCGTTGATATGTCCCAGGGGAGCGGCCAGTATTCGCTGAAACGGGAAGACGGTTCTTTTGAATTGCAAAGCTTTGAATCTGATACGATTACGCTGGAAAAGGCGGACGCGCTCGCCCGTTATATGGCCCCGATCCGGCTTAAGCGTTCGTCGGCTTCGGAAATTCCATCCCTGCTGTCCTTGTTCGACATGCTTGGCCTGGAAGACATCCGGGCGTGGGATGTACGCAGCAGGTGGAGGCACAACCGTTATCCGGAGAGCTTTCCCGTTCCGATTGGCGTCCGGGCCGGGGGCAAAAAAGTCATGCTCAACATTCACGATAAGATCGAACGGAACGGTCACGGCCCTCACGGCCTGATCGCAGGCACGACGGGATCCGGCAAAAGCGAAGTGATTCAATCGATCGTCGCTTCCCTGGCTGCGGAATACCACCCGCATGACCTGGCTTTCATGCTGATCGATTATAAGGGCGGCGGCATGTCCAACACGTTTAATCATCTTCCGCATGTTGTCGGAACGATCACGAATTTGAACAGCAGCCTGATCGAAAGAGCCAAGGTCTCGCTGAAGGCTGAGCTGGTCAGACGCCAGAAAATACTTAACGAATCGGGCAATCTGCAGCATATCGATGAATATTATAAGCTGCTTAGACAGCGGCAGGGACAACCCCTTCCGCATCTGGTCATTATTATAGATGAATTTGCCGAGCTGAAGCGGGACCAGCCCGAGTTTATGGATGAATTGATCAGCATAGCGGCAATCGGCCGCACGCTGGGCGTTCACCTGATTCTGGCCACCCAGAAGCCGGCAGGAGTTGTTGACGAGAAAATATGGAGCAATGCGAGGTTCCGCATCTGCCTCCGCGTTCAGGATGAAAGTGACAGCCGGGATATGCTGAAAATTCCCAATGCCGCCTGGATCACCAAACCGGGCAGGGGCTACCTTCAGGTTGGCAGTGACGAAGTGTTCGAGGAAATGCAGTTTGCATGGAGCGGGGCGCCTTATTTGGACCCTGAGGCCTCCCTTGAGAAACGGGCGGTAAGCGAAGTCGGGCTTAATGGCAAGCGGGAATGCCTGTTGTCCGGGGGCATGACCGCGGCCGAAATGCTGACGCAACAGCCGAAGCGACAGCTGCAGGTATTTATAGATCAGCTCGCCCGGACTGCGGAAGAAGAGGGAATTATCCGCCTGCAAGGCCCGTGGCTTCCGCCGCTTCCGGAACATTTGGAGCTGGATGCCGTCATGCAAGGGACGGATGCGGACAAAGTTGATGACATCGCCGGCATAGCCGGCCTGATGGACGATCTGCCGAACCAAAGCCAGAGGCTTCTGACCATCCCGATGCAGCAAGGACATTGGGCTGTGTACGGGATGCCGGGCCTCGGCAAATCGACCTTTGTCCAGTCCCTTCTGATGTCGCTGGCAAGATTGTACTCGCCGGCGGATTGGAACGGTTACGTTGTAGACATGGGCCGGGTCATGCGCGATTTTGCGGGGCTTCCCCACATCGGGGCGGTGATGACGGCCGAAGAGGAGGACCGGATCAAGAGGCTCTTCCGGTTTCTGATGAAGACGGCAGCCCACAGGAAAGAATTGTTCGCCGAGGCAGGCGTAAAGACGGCAGCCGCTTACAGACCGTTCCATCCTGGTTTGCTGCCTCAACTGGTCATCGTCATTGACGGCTATTTGAACTTCCGCAACATCTACCCTGAGGAAAACGAAACGCTGGAGTTTCTCCTTCGTGAAGGAGCGGCTCTAGGCATGACATTTGTCGTTACGGCCAACCGGATTTCTGATATATTCGAGAAAGTGCGGAGCAGTCTGACGAACGCTTTGGCCTTCGAGCTGGCCGACTCCGCCGATTATTATTATGCTGTCGGCAGACCGGGACGGATACCGGGCAGTCTGCCGCCGGGAAGAGGTTTGGTGAAGGGGTACCAGCCGCCGCTGGAATTTCAGGCGGCTTTACCGGCCGTTGGAAAAGATGAGGTGCAGCGTACGGAAGCGCTCCGAAACCGGATCCAGCTGATCCGCTCCCTGTATCCCGAGCAGCAGGCTCCGGAGATCGGGAAGCTGCCTGACCGTGTCACGCTCAGGGAGCTGCTCCCGCCGGCAGCCGGTTACGACCGGAATATATTGAACGGCGGCAGCCTCAAGGTGCCGCTCGGGCTGGCAACCGATGACCTAGACCCTTTCGGGGTCGACCTGCAGGAAGGTCCGCATTTTATCGTAGCAAGCCCAATGGAAGGGGGGAAAACCTCCTTCCTGCTGAGCTGGATGCTGTCCCTCGCACACCGCTATCCGCCGGAAATGCTACAGATGTATACCATCGATACCCGTTATGGGAACCGCGGGCTTAGCCAATTGGCGGAACTTCCGCATATTCAGGCTAGCGCCAGCCGCGAGGAAGAGCTTGGACCGCTGATTCAGCGGCTGTATGAACAGGTCCAAGCCCGGAGTCCAGGCCAGGAAGCGCCGGCTGCCGTGCTTGTGATCGATGATGCGGACCTGTTGGCGAAACAGCTCCAGGATTTTACAGTGAAAGAGCAGCTGACGGCGATCGTCCGCCAGGGCCGCGACCGAAATGTGCATGTGATCGTTTCAGGCGTGCCCGCTGATTTACCGACGTTCGGCGCAGACTGGTTTAACGATATTAAATCCTGCCAAAGCGGATTTTTGTTCGGGACTTTAGACCCTAACGATTTATCGTTCTTTCGTATTCCGTTTTCGGAAGCGAGTCATACCCAAGGGAGCTTGAAAATCCTTCCGCCGGGACAAGGGTACTATATTAAACGGAAATATTTCAGGGTTAAGGCCGCAATTCCGTTTGATGACTATTGGAACAGCCATCGCTGGGTTGCCGAAATTCGCGACCGATGGCATGTTGTCGTTTGAGGGGAGGTGGCTCATAATGTTGACGATTCATGCTTCCAGACAGGACACCATTACACTTGATAATAAAGAATTCTTTTTTCTTGCCGGGATTCTCGGTTCGGACCGGCTTCTCGGCGTGGAAGACCCATTTCAAGGATATCTGGCCGAAGAGATCTCGGAAGAATGGGATATTGTGAAAGCCTCTTTGCTGGAAAAGGGTTACCTCATTGAGGAAGAGAACGGCATAGAATTGTCTATGCCGCCCAAAATCTTTTCCAGAGTGGCGATTGCCGGCTTGGCGCAGCGGTCCTGCTGGCTTAAATATGTTCAAAACGACGAAACGTTCGAAGGCTATCTTCATGTGACCAACGAACGTGTCGTTCAAGTATGCAAATCCGCAGAGGACTGCCAGTACAAACTGGATGAGCTCGGGACCGTCGAGGAGGCCTGCCGCACGCTGGTGGAGGAAATGGACTTGAAAAACTTCGCGCCGATGGAGGCGCCGGCTTTGCTTCTCTCTAAAAAGAAGTTTGCCCATCTCTTCAGCCATACCTCGGAAATTCCGTTCGAAGAGCTCGGCGACCAGCTGGTAAAGGCAACAAACGATGTGGAAGGTTCTATCGCGCTTGCCAAATGTATGAAATACCGCACGGGTGAAGGTGAGCTGCAATTGTCGACTTGGACCGGCAGCGGCTGGGAGTCGCAAAATGCGGCGTTTATGGTCAATGACACGATGAACTGGCTCGTACGTATGAGCATCAAAGGGGATCAGGACTGGCTGACGGCCATACCGGCGAGCAGGGAGCAATTTGAGGAAATGCTGCTTCAATGGCTGAAGCAGCCTGCAGAATTAAATGGAAGGTGAGAGTCCGTGCGTATTTCTGTTGAACCGGAGTCACTCCGGTCTTTAAGCCGTCAGTTAGATAGAGGCAGTGAACAAATTCGGGAAATGACGCTCGCCTTGAATCAGGCGCTTGGGAACTTTAGGGGAGAAGCGGCTTTCCCGCAATCCGTAATGGACGAATGGCAGTCCGCACACCGGCAGGGGGAACAGATCTATGCCATGCTGAAGGATATCGGCAAATGGATCGAATCCAAGGCATCCGAATTCCAAACCGCAGACGAGCAGCATCATTCCATTCTGAACGATACCTTGATGTACTCAAGCCCAGCACTCATGTTCCAGTCGGCGGCCGTCTCCGGGAGAGAACCGATTCTGCCTGGATATGGGCTGACAGACGGGACGGTCTCCAATCCGTTATCCGCTGTTCAGGCCGTCCATGCCGAAGCGGGGGGCAGTTACTCGGGTTGGAACAGCCACGGGACGGCTGCCGCTAGAGCGGCGGCTGGGTTAGTGACTTTGATGGCTGGAGCTGTACTTCCTGCTGCTAAAGAAGCACGCTTGGGTACAAACAAAAACGAGCATGCCGGAAGTGCCAAGTTTTTGCTGGAGCGTGCCGCTAACAATCCTACAGCCTGGAGGTTCATCGACCCCAAGGCAGCGGGCAAAATCCGAACCCTGGGACAAGGACCGGGTGGCCATTCGGGAAATGAAGGCCCTCCGGGAACCGGAACAAAGCGTGAGCTGCAGCAGGAGAGCGGGGAAGAGGACAGGGCTCCCGGCCATCTCATGATCAATAACGGTATAGGTCTGGGTGCGATAGCTGGAAGTACGGCCATCGGGGCTGCGGTCGGATCCGTCGTTCCGGCAGCCGGAACCGCTGTAGGGGCATTTGTCGGTCTGGCCTCGAGTCTCGTCATTTCGGCTGTAACCGACATCGAAGTTGCCGGTAAAACGCTGAGAACGCATGCCTCAGGCGGGATGGACTTGGTGTCCGACTCCGTCAAGGCGGTTACCCATGGGGCGAGCATACTGGCGGACCAGGTGAAGGACAAGCTGAAATCGCTGGGCATGCGTTTTGCCTGAAACCGGATCCAGCAGTAGACGTGAAGTACCCTGTTATTTTTATCTGCATCTGATTCTATCACCGGATCGTGATTACCGGCTGCTTACCCATGAAGAATACATACTTAAATGAGAGGACGGACAAGCGATGGATAATGGGACTCCTTCACAAGCTTTGCTTCCGCTCGGATCTGTGGTTCTTCTCAGAGGAGCACAGAAGAAGCTGATGATTTATGGACGTAAGCAGATTCATCAGGAAAACAATCAGATGTATGATTATTTGGGGGTCGTATACCCGGAAGGATATATTGATCCGAATTATACATTTTTGTTTAATCATGAAGATATCGACAGTATTGAATTCAAAGGCTTTTTTAACAGCGAAGAGGAACAGTTTCAAAAAATACTGTCGGAGGTATCCGCGACAAGCTAAGCCAAATGGCATTTGTGATGTGCGGCCAGAGTTTAAGATACCCAAGGAAAGCATAGGAAACCGATAAAAGGGGAGGGACCATCATGTCAGGACGTATTTTGATTTCACCGGAACAGGTGGAGGCGGTCGCCAATCAATTTAAGCAGAGCGGAGAGCAGAGCCAGCAGCTCGTAGCGAGCTTGTCCCAAGCGATCCAGGGGATGGAGGGGCAATGGGAAGGCCTGACGAAGCAGCGGTTTTTCCAGGAGTTTCAAGAAGCCGGCAGACAGATGCAGTCATTTGTCCAGATTCTGAACAGCATCAGCCATGAGCTTGGGGCCATTGCCCAGAAATTCCGCTCTATCGATGAAACGAGATAATTTTAGCCATTCAAGTTACGGTTCGTTTACAGTAGAATAAGATCGTAGGAATCATCAACCGGGTGTATTTACTCCCGGTTTTCTTGCAGTCCATAAAGTTTAAGTGAAAGGGGGGTGTCCATGTCTTTTCAACCGAATGCGGGAGATGAGATGGTTATTAACGGGGTGCTGTACCGCGTTGGCCAGCATCCTGCCGCTCCCGGGTTAGCTTATGCGCAGGCAGGAAGGCAGGGAATCGTCTACCAGCTGATTCCTGCCAGCGGGCAGCTTCATGAAGCCAAAGCATTAAAAGTGTTCTTTCCGAAGTATCGTATTCCTGCGATGGTGTACCAGTCCGAAATGATGGAAATGTACAGTGAAAGTCCGGGTTTGCAGGTCTGCAGACGAGACGTGCTCACTCCCGAAAGAAACGAAAGCCTGATTGCCGAGCATCCGGACCTGCTGTATGCGGTGCTCATGCCCTGGATATACGGGCATACCTGGTTCGATATTATGACCGACCAGCGCCGGCTGCTTCGCGGGGAGAGCCTCGCGCTGGCCAAAGGGCTGGCGGCCATCGGATCAGGGATGGAGCAGCGCGGCTTGGCGCACTGCGATTTGTCGGCACCCAATGTCATGCTTCCGTTTTTTTCTGAAGTGGAATTGCCGGAACCGCGAAGCGTGGTCGAACTGGTGGACATTGAGCAGATGTACAGCCCGAAGCTGGACAGGCCTGATGTGCTGCTGGCGGGTTCACCGGGGTATGCCGCGCACCGGACGGTGCAAAGCGGGTTGTGGAGCGGTTATGCCGACCGGTTCGCCGGTGCGGTCATCATTGCGGAAATGCTGGGTTGGTGCGATCCCCAAGTCGTGGAGAAGGCCTGGGGGGAAAGTTATTTTGATCAGCCTGAATTGCAAAATCCGTGCGAGCGGTACTTTATTCTGAAAAATTCCCTGGAACGGAACTGGGGAGCGAAGACGGCGGAGCTGTTTGCGCGGGCCTGGGAAAGCCAGGATTTGAGCAGCTGCCCGACGTTCGGCGAGTGGCTGGTGCTGCTGTCGACGATGACGGAGAACAGCGAAAACGCGGATCAAAGCGTTACGGAGAAACAGGATGCGGTTCAGCCGGCGGAGTCTCCGGAGCCGTTGGTTTCCGCTTCCTCCCCAGCTTTGCGGCCGCCGGCGGTGCCCACTGCCAGAAGTTTCGTGGCAGCGGCCGCTGAGCGGGCGGCTGCCCTGACGAAGGGGGAAGAAGCTGCGTCCGGTGATCAGGATGTCGTCAACAGGCTGTTTCACCAGGCCAGAGAGCTCGAATCGAGTGGAAATCTGAGCGGTGCTCTGGAGGTGTACAAGTCCGCCCACCATTTTGTCAGCGAAGGCTCGCCGATGGAGATCGAGCTGGAAGCTGCGATTCGCGGACTGGAATCCGAGCTGAATCCGCCAGGTCCCGATCGGAAACAGGCCAAGGTCCCTTTTTACCAGTCGCGTAAATGGCTGACTTCGGCGGTGGTTGTCATCCTGCTTCTCGCCGGGACGGCGTTTGCCGTCAACCAAATCGTTGCCGACCATTCGCCAGGGAAGCACATGGAGGCGGGAGCCAGCACGAAGCCAGGCGGCGAGAAAGCTCCTGCGGTCCCGGATACAGCGCAAACGGATCAAAAGCAGGAGGAAGCGGACCGGCAGGCCGAGCTGCAGAAGCAGGAAGCCGCGCGGAAAGAGGAAGAAGCCCGGAAACAGGAAGAAGCTCGTAAACAGGCGGAAGCACAGCGCCTGCAGGCCGAGGCCGAGCAGAAAAAGCTTGAGGAGGCGCGCAAAGCCGAAGAGCGCAAGAAACTGCAGGATCAATACGCAGTCCAAGCAAAATATGACGCCTATTTGCAGCAGCAGAAGGAAAAAGCAAAGAAAAAGGCTGCCGAGCGGAAAAAACTGCAGGAAATGTACCAGAAGCAGGCGCAGTACGAAGCTTATCTTGCTTATCAACAGCAGAAGGAAGCGAAGGCGAGGGCAGAAGCGGAAGCGGCCCGTAAAGCAGCCGAGGCGAAGGCGCAGCAGCTGAAGCAGAAGCGCTCCGGCCAGGTCGTCCAGCTGATCGCTTACTACAATCAGGCCTTTAACGCCCAGCGGGGCGGCAACATTGAACGGGCGCGCTCCTATGCCAAGGATTTCGCCCGCCTGTATGAGCAGGATGCGGCGTATTTCAAGTCCGTCGGCAAGGTGGGAACGCGGGCGTCGGCCATCTACAAATTCCTGTCCAACGGCGCTTACTCGCTGCCTGACGTTTAGACATAGAAAAGACTAAGGAATTAATCAAAGGGGAGTTGTTTACTGATGAACTATACGATCCAGGCTTCCCAGCGGACTCCGGCGCTGATCATCTATCTGATCGATATCAGCGCATCCATGAATATGCTCATGGACGGCAAACGGCGCATCGACGTGGTCTACGAAGCACTGTCGCTTGCGATCCGCCAAATGGTGTACCGATCCACGAAAGGGAACCGGCTGACGCCCCGATACCGGATTGCCATCCTGGCTTACAGTGACGACGTGTACGATCTGCTGAACGGGATCAAAGGGATCGACGAAATTGCAGCGGTCGGTTCCCTGCCGGACTTGACCCCGAAGCGGTTTTCGGATTCGGCCAAAGCTTTTCAGCAGGCAGAGAAAATATTGCAGGCCGAGCTGCCGCGCATGCAGGACTGTCCGGCTCCCCTCGTCTGCCACATGACGGACGGAGTAACGACCGGAGAGGATCCCGAGCCGATCGCAAGGCGCATCATGAGCATGAGCGTGCCTGACGGGAACGTGCTTGTGGAGAACATCTTCATTTCCGATCACATGCTCGATCAGCCGATTGCCCAGCCGCGCCGCTGGAGAGGCATCCTGCCGGATACTCTCCTTCACGATGAGCATGCGGTGAAGCTGAGAAATATGTCATCTCCGCTTCCGGAGAGCTATCGGGACATGCTGGTCGAAGCCGATTATCTGCTTGCCCCGGGGGCGCTGATGATGCTTCCGGGAAGTTGTGCGGAGCTGGTATCCATCGGTTTTCAAATGTCGGCGGCCACGCCGGTAAGAGCTTAGGAGGGATCCGCCTGTGAAAATAAATTCGGCAGCAACCGGTGACATGTTTACGTTTATCAGCTCCCAGGCCCAGGAGCAGCCGCTCGCTTCCCATTCGGGACGGGTACTGTGCAGGTACGCTTACGGACGGGCGATGGAGACGCTGCTTCAGGGAGAGAACGGACAGGATTTCGTCGGTGTGCAGACGTACGGTGACGTGTGCAACTTTGTGCTGTGTGACGGCGTCAGTATGAGCTATCAAGGTGATTTTGCCGCCCGTTTTCTCGGCAACACGCTGCTGGATTGGCTGGACCATACGCGGGACTGGTCTTCGGCCGGATTTACGGATTTCATGACGTCCATCACCGAATCGGCTTCGGCGCAGCTCCGGCGGCTAGCTCCGCCGGGCGGGGTCCCCTCCTTACTTCGGGAGGTGCTGGAGGACAAGCAGCGTATGGGCAGCCAATCCATGTATATTTGCGGGCGGATTGAGCTGCCTATTAGCAGAAAGAAGCAGGGAAGACTGTGGATGGCGTGGCAGGGAGACTCGCGGCTGCGCTTTTGGAAGGACGGTCTGGAAGTCAGCGAGCACTTTGATGACACCTTTCGGACCAATGAGCGGTGGTCCACATTGACCGGACCCGTCGGCGGCAAACCGCATGTGTACCAAACCCGGCTGGATTACGGCATGCCGATGCGCCTGCAGCTGTATACCGACGGGCTCGCCGATCTGGACCCGATCCATCAGGTGCTGCCGGACGAGCTGATCCAGATTTTGCTCGATGCGCCCCACACCGAAGGGCTTCAGGATGATGCCGCTTTTCTTGAATTGCAGTGGTCGTAATGAACGGCTTGCTGCTGGCTGACCCTTTGCGGGTATAAAATTTGTTTGCTGCGCGATGATTAAGCTGACCTCCTTTATGGGTAATCTTGAGACAGATAACTATATTTGATGAGGATGAAAAAGGAGAGATAGCGATGAGTCAGCAGCAATACAACAGACAGCGATTCGAAGGGAAAACGGCGATTGTTACCGGCGCAGGCTCCGGCATCGGAAAAGCGGCGGCGATCAAACTGGCGCAGGAAGGCGCTAACGTGGCCTTATTTGATCTGATTAATGAACGGACTTCCAAGACGGAAGCGGAAATCAACGCGATTCGCGAAGGAGCGGCCCGCGCTTTTGACGTGGATACCTCCGATGCGGCACGTGTGGAGAAGGCGGTGTTGGAAACCGCCGAGCTGTTCGGCTCCGTGGATGTGGTGTTCGCTAACGCAGGCATCAACGGCGTGCTGGCCCCGATTGAGGAAATGCAGCTGGAAGACTGGCAGCAGACGCTGAGCGTCAATCTGAACGGTACGTTTTTGACGGTGAAATACGCGATTCCGCATCTGAAAAAAAATGGCGGAAGCGTCATTATCACCAGCTCGATTAACGGCAACCGCACCTTCTCCAACTTCGGCATGTCGGCTTACAGCACGTCCAAAGCCGGGCAAGTCGCTTTCGCCAAAATGGCGGCGCTGGAGCTGGCCAAGTTCAAAATCCGCGTGAACGTCATTTGCCCCGGCGCGATCTCGACCAACATTGATCAAAGCACGGAGAAAACGGAAGAGCTGAAAGAAATCGTCATCCCGGTCAAGTTTCCGGAAGGAAGCCAGCCGCTCGCCGACGGGCCGGGTCAGCCGGAAGACGTGGCGGATCTGGTGGCCTTCCTGGCTTCAGACGAGTCCAAGCATATTACGGGAGCGCAGATCATTATCGACGGTGCGGAATCGCTGTTGGTTTAACAGTTTTTCGGTTATATAAAACGGCAGCTCAAGCGGTGGATGCCCTTGAGCTGCCGTTTTTTTGCGGCCGTATCGTGAGAACCCTTTAACTTTCGTACAACCGAGCAAGGAGCTCTTCTGTCATAACGACCTGCTCGGCTGGAATGAGGCTCAAATCAAACCGGCCGATCAGCTCCCGGGGAGCGGCCGGATCCGGCGTGGGCACGAGTCCGCCGATCCAGGCCAGCCAGCCGGTGAGCTTGTCCGGGGATACCCCTTGCTCCCGAAGCGCCGCCAGGCTCGTGTTCCCGTGCCGTTTCGCCAGGCGTTTGCCGTCCGTTCCCATAAACAAGGGAACGTGGGCAAAGGCAGGAATCTCCCAGCCCAGCGCCTGGTAGAGCTGGATCTGCCGCGGCGTTGAATCCAGCAGGTCGGCGCCCCGCAGAACGTGCGTGACCTGCATCATGGCGTCGTCCACGACGACGGCCAGCTGGTAGGAAAACATGCCGTCCGCCCGCTTAACGATAAAGTCGCCGGTGGCTGCCGGGTCAGAGCTGTGCCGTCCGCTGACGCCGTCGATGAACGCCACCGGCTCCTCCCCGACCCGGTACCGGATGGACGGCTGCTTCAGCTTGGCCTTGGCCGCCCTCTCTTCCGGGCTGAGATTCCGGCAGGTGCCGGGATAGGCCGGCCCTTCCGCGGCGAGTCCGTGCGGTGCGCTGGCCGCGGACAGGAGATCGGCACGGCTGCAGAAGCAGGTGTACAAGGCGCCCTGCTTCTGCAGCTTGCCTAGGGCGTCTTCGTAATGCTGAAGCCGTTCGCTTTGCGTATAGGGAGCATAGGGACCGCCGACGTCGGGCCCCTCGTCCCAGTCGATGCCCAGCCAGCGCAGATCGTCCAGGATCTGCCGGGCCAAATGCGGCTTGGACCGGGGTTTGTCGATGTCTTCCATACGGAGGATGAAGCTTCCGTGCCCGGAGCGGATTTGCAGCCAGGCCAGCAGGGCTGTCCAGGCATTGCCGATATGCATTTCCCCGGAGGGGGTCGGGGCAAACCGTCCGCGCAGCTTCGGGTTGGTTGGGTTCATGATGAGCAGTCTCCTTTCCCCAATCATCAGTCAGGTCGGTCAATCCGAATGGATACATTTTATAGCAAACCTGAATAGATATCCAGCGCATGCAAGCTTTATAATAGAGGGATACAGCGTAGTCGGGCGATCGTCTGGGCCCGATCCTTACCTTACATAAAGAGAAAACGGGTGGAATTATGACAGAATTGGAGCTGCCGGTACTTCAGGTCATGCCGGAGCTGAAAGAAATATTGAACCGCCGCACGTCGGCGCTGCTTATTGCTGAGCCGGGAGCAGGCAAAACGACCCAAACCCCGCTCGCCTTCCTCCATGAAAGCTGGCTGGACGGTAAAAAAATCGTCATGCTGGAGCCGCGCAGGCTTGCGGCCCGGTCGGCTGCTGCTTATATGGCCTCGCAGCTGGGCGAGAAGGTCGGCCAAACCGTCGGCTACCGGGTCCGGATGGACAGCAAGACCAGCGCGTCCACACGGATCGAAGTCGTGACGGAAGGAATATTGACGCGCATGCTGCAGAGCGATCCGGAGCTTGGCGGCGTCGGCATGATCATCTTTGACGAGTTCCATGAGCGCAACATTCATGGCGACCTGGGGCTGGCGCTTGCGCTGGAATCCCAGGCAGTCCTGCGGGAGGACTTGCGCCTGCTGATCATGTCGGCCACGCTGGAAGCGGAGCCGGTAGCCGCGCTGCTGGGCGGAGCGCCGGTCGTTCACTGCGCGGGCAGGCAGTATCCCGTCGAGACGGTCTATGCCCCGCCGGCGGCGGGAACCCTGCTTCATCAGGCCGTGGCCGCGGTCGTTACGAGGGCCTTGTCCGCCCATGACGGGGACATGCTCGTGTTCCTTCCCGGAGCGAGGGAGATCGGCCAGGTTCGCCGGGAACTCGAGCAGAGGGGGCTGCCCGCGGGCTGTGTGATCCGTCCGCTGCACGGCCAGCTCCCGCAGCAGGAGCAGGATGAAGCCGTAGCTCCGGACAGGCAGGAACGCCGGAAGATCATCCTCAGCACCTCGATCGCGGAAACGAGTTTGACGATCCAAGGGGTCACGATCGTGGTCGACGCCGGGCTGATGCGGACGCAGATGTTTTCTCCGCGGACCGGCATGTCCGGACTCACGACGGTCAAGGTGTCCAAGGCGTCGGCGGATCAGCGCAGAGGCCGTGCCGGGCGGACGATGCGGGGGACCGCCTACCGGCTATGGAGCCGGGAAGAGCAGGACTTTCTGCCGGAGCGGAGCACGCCGGAGATTATGCAGACCGATCTTGCCCCGCTGGCGCTTGAGCTTGCAGCCTGGGGGGTGAAAGACCCGCTCAACCTGCAGTGGCTTGATCCGCCGCCAGCAGCGGCGTTTGGGCAGGCGGTAGAGCTGTTGAAGCGCCTGGGAGCCCTTGATAGTGGAGGCGGGATCACCGGACTGGGGAAAAAGATGTCCGCAGCCGGGATGCACCCCCGTCTGTCGCGGATGGTGCTGCTGGGTGCCGCGCAGGGACATGGGATGCTGGCGGCCGTATTGGCAGCCCTTTTGCAGGAACGGGACCTGTTCCAGGGACAAAGTATGGACCGGGACGTCGATATCCGGAAGCGGGCCGAAGCCGTAGCTGCATGGATGCGCGGCGGCCGGGGTGCGCTGTCCGGCCTTGCGGACGAAGGGCGAATCCGCCGTATTGAGCAGGAAATCCGCGGTATTCGCGCTTCAATGGATTTGGATGCCGGTGCGGCGATCAATGAAGAATACGCAGGTCCGTTGCTCTCCTTGGCCTATCCCGACCGGATCGGACAGAACCGGGGTAACGGCAGGTTTCTGCTGACTTCGGGCAGGGGTGTAGAAATCGGGCAGGTTCAGCTGTTGAGCCGTGCGCCGTATATCGTGGCAGCCAGCGTGGATGACGCCAAAGGGGCGGAGGGACGGGTGCTTCTTGCCGCACCTCTTCCGGAGGAGGAGCTGTTCGCACTTCATCAGGACGGCATCATCCGGGAAGGAGCGATCGCCTGGGACCGGCAAATCCAGGGGGTTAAAGCAAGGCAGGTGACGAGACTGGGAGCAGTCATCCTCCGTGAATCACCGGTCCCCGCGCCGCCGTCAGAGGCCGTAGCCGAAGCACTGCTGGACGGCATTGCCGTCGAGGGTCTGGATATCCTGCCGTGGAACAAGTCGTCAACACAGCTTCGGCAGCGTCTGCAATTCATGCATCTGATGCATGCCGACTGGCCGGATTTTTCCGGAGAGACCCTCTCTGGGACTCTGCGGGAGTGGCTTCAGCCATACCTGCACGGGATGAAGAAAAAGAGCGATCTGCAGCGGCTGCATATGTCCACCGTCCTGGAACAGAGCCTGACGTGGGAGCAGCGGAAGCAGCTGGATGAGGAGGCGCCGACGCACATCACCGTACCGAGCGGTTCGCGAATCCCGGTGGACTACAGCGACCCGGCCAAGCCGGTGCTTGCCGTGAAGCTTCAGGAAATGTTCGGATGGCATGAAACGCCGCGCATCGGCAGGGGGAAGGTGCCGCTAACCCTGCACCTGCTGTCCCCGGCTCAGCGGCCGGTACAGGTGACTTCGGACCTGGCCAGCTTTTGGAAGCAGGGGTATTTTGACGTCAAAAAGGATCTCAAGGGCCGCTATCCCAAGCATTACTGGCCGGACGACCCGCTCGAAGCTGTACCGACAAGGAGAACCAGGCCCCAATAATGTTATGGCCTCACATTCGGTTTATTGTTGTTTGCAAACCTCTGGGCTGGGGTAATAGAAGTCATAACAACAATGAATGGAGGGTGAACATGATGGATCATGGCAAAAAAATTGTTGGCGTTTTTGAGAGTGAGCAGGAAGCGTCCCGGGCGATCACCGAGCTGCAGGATTTCGGTTTCCCGCCTGAGGATATTTCCGTCGTAACGAGGGACCGGGAAGATTTGCAGACGATTACGGAAGATACCGGTACGAAGGCGCCGGAAGGCGTGGCCGCTGGTGCAGCCACAGGCGGTATGCTCGGCGGTGTGGCCGGACTACTGGCGGGGATCGGCGCACTGGCCATCCCTGGAATCGGGCCGATTCTTGCGGCAGGCCCGATTGCCGCAACGCTAGCCGGTGCTGCGGTAGGTGCGGGTGCCGGCGGACTCGTCGGCGGCTTGATCGGCCTGGGCATTCCAGAGGACGAGGCCAAAGAGTACGAAACTTATGTGGATAAGGGTAAAATTTTGGTCATCGTCGATGCCAAAGGACGCGACCGTGACATCTACGACGTGTTCAACCGAAACCGTTCGCTGAATGCCGAGCGCTATAACAGGGATCTCGGGCTGGTGACCGACGATACCGCTTCCTTGACCGATAACGATCACATTCGCCCGTAATGGCATAAAAAGACGGCTCCTTCAGGGGGGCCGTTTTTTACGTTTAGACCATTTTAACGGCCTTATAAGCCCATTTCAGGTCCTGCTCCCACTGCGCCGAATCGTCCGGCAGAATCCAGGCTTTACGGACGCAGTACTCCGTAAGCCGCTGCAAAAATTCAATAGCCATTCGCAGCTCGTTGGCTATACTGTCCTGAATAAGCGGCGAATTTTCAAGCAGGCACTGGGCGAGGATCGAGATCCGGACTTGCGTATCCTGCATCAGATCGGCTGCAATATATTGATCATTGAGCGCCTTTAGGCCGGTCAGGCTCTCCAGGAGGGGATTCATGGTCGTCACCTGCTTGGAATGAGGATGAAATCGCTTGGGTTTGCCGGTAAAAAACGTCGTGGAGCTGTTCGAGCAGCGATTTGCGCATTTGGGCGCTGATTTTCAGCAGATCGATGAGAGCGGGGTCGGAAACGAGCTGCGCCAAAGTCTCAGACTTTATGATACCCAGCGTCTCATGCCTGATCAGTTTTTGCAAGGAGGCGTTCGGAGCGGGACTTCCGGCCATCTTACGGCTGCTGTCCATCATTGCACCCCCTGTCTTTTTTGGAATATTGTTGTCTGGATCTTAAGAAGCTATGCATCGGATAGATTCACTTTGTTTAGACTCCTAAGGACGCGAAGAAAATTGTAAATCAGGTGTTGACAAAAAACGAATTATGAATTATCTTAAAGTTAAGATATTTACAAAACAGAAATGAGGCTGATCTAATGCAGCGGTTATGCCGATATTAGCGGGTTGAATGAAGGAAGTTTGTTAGAAGTTACTGCGGAGAGTTGGCAGTTTGGATAAGGATGCTGCTTTTTTTTAAACTATTATCTCAATATTAAGAAAATTAAATTTAAAAAATGGAGGATGTTAAAAATGGTTGCATGGGGATTGTTGATTATTCGTTTGGTGATTGGACTTACGTTTGCCGGGCATGGCGCGCAGAAGCTGTTCGGCTGGTTTGGCGGAGGCGGCTTAAAAGGGACAGCCGGGTGGCTCGCATCGATGAACTTGAAGCCGGCTTTCTTGCTGGCGCTGATTACGGGGATCTTTGAATTTGCAGGTGGATTGCTGTTTGCTGCTGGGGTCTGGACTCCGCTTGCGGCCATCATGATTGCTGTAACGATGATCGGCGCCATCGTCACCGTCCATGGCAAAAACGGATTTTGGGCGACCTCGAACGGGTTTGAGTATAATCTGATCCTGATCGCAGCGGTCGTCGGCGTGGCATTGACCGGTCCGGGTGCATACAGCCTGTTCCAGTAAGGACAGCTATCGTAAAATATATAAGTGTGGTGGTCGGGTGTGTATACTCCATTGAATTGGGTGTTTCGTGAGTAACGGATACGCAAGTCAATCATTTAGATGAATCGTGATTGATGTAAATTTAACACAAGGTGTGAAAGGATGGGATGATCATGCATGTACGGCGCTATTTGCCCTCGATGCAGGGACGCGGAGAATTTGACGGAGGAAAGATCACAGAGCAGAAGCCAATCGGTTTCCCTGGGGAGGGATCGGTCATTAACCGGATCGGCCCTCTGTTTTATTGGGCATGGGCCCACACTCCGGAGGAAGGACATATTCCTCTTCATCCCCATTTTGGATTTGAAATTATGACGTACGTCATCCAAGGAAAGGCTGAACACGGGGATTCCCTCGGTACCCGCAGCATGGTTGGTTCCGGCGGAGCCCAGCTCATCCGGGCGGGGTCCGGAGTCAGCCATGAAGAGCGTCTGATCGGTCCGGACATGGAGAGCTTTCAAATTTGGTTTGAGCCGGATCTGAAAGTATCGAACAAGCGGGAACCGTCTTACGAGCAATGGGAGCACGAACAGTTTCCGGTAACGGAAACCGCCGGCGGCACCGTGAAGCAGATCGTAGGGGGAGACGCTCCGCTTAAGCTCAGCGTGGATGCCGGAATGTGGGACGTTCAGCTGGAAGCTGGCAGCACCTACAGCCACTCCCTTCGCAAGGGCCGATCGCTGACCGCGCTCGCGCTTCAGGGCGGCGGCCACTGGAGCGGTGAGCTTCCGGGCGTACATGACGAAACGTTTGATCCGCGCGACTTTATGCTGCTGAGCACAGATCATGACGAAGAAATCACGGTTCAGGCCCTGGAAGGCCCGCTTCGGATGCTGCTGATTGAAGTTCCGGAACGCGTGGATTACGCGCTGCTCCCTAAACGCTATTAACGATGCGGCCTCGGTACGTATTATCAGCCAGGCTGTAAGTTCCAAAGAACGCTTTGCCAATTCTTTCTGGCAGGCGTTCTTTTTTTCGTTTAGGATGGAAAAGGGTAAAGTAAAGAAAATGAGCTGTGGTCAGGAAAGTGACCTTTTTAAGCACCAGGAGGAAGGTATGTCAAAGAAAGCGAGAATACAGGAAATAGAACTGCTGCGGGGGCTGGCCTTCTTGGCTGTGGCCATGCAGCATGCGATCGCCCACTACTCTATCGTCGGCGGGGTGGCAATGGAGGATGGGGTAATCATGACGCTGCTGCTGATGGCGGCTAAGTTTGCGGTGCCCGTTTTCATTTTCATCACCGGGATGGTGCTGTTCTACAATTATGACGGACCGCTGCGGTACGGCATTTTTATGCGAAAAAGGTTCAGCGATGTACTGGTTCCCTACATCTTGTGGTCGGCTGTTTATTTTGGCATCAGTCAGCAATGGAACTTCGGGTCTCCCGAACAATGGGGGAAATGGGCGATGATGCTGTTCACCGGTAAGAACAGTTATCATTTATGGTACGTGGTCATGATCTTGCAGTTTTATTTGCTGTTCCCTGTCTTTCGGATGCTGATCCGCCGGATTATGCAGGCTGCTCCGCATCGATTGTGGACGGCCCTGCTGGTGCTCAGCGGTTTGGCTTATCTGGTGCTGCTGTACTTCCGGCCGGATATCAGCGCCCTGCTGACAAAAGCGGATATCCCGTTTCTGACGCCGTTTTTTACCGCTTACGCCGATCGCAACTTCGTCTACTTCATGTTTTATTTTATTCTTGGGGCGGCAGCGGGGATGTACCCCGAGCGGTGGAGATGGGCGGTAGAGAAAGGCGGAGTAATTTATACGGCTGTTTTTTTGATCTTGTTCGGATATTTTACGTATAAGCTGGTGGCCAGCTTCCAAACGGTGGACGGGCTGAACATAAATTTTAATGCAGTTTCGCTGCTGCGTCCGTTGATTGCCGTGTTTCTGGTAAGCTCGGTTTTCGTCATTTACAAACACGCGCTCCAATGGACTCGTCAGGCAGGTCCGCGGGCGCAGCGGGCGATGTCCCTGCTCGGTAAATATTCGTACGGCACTTATCTGGCTCATGCCCTCATGCTGCGCTATACGTATTCCTTTGATGCCTGGTGGTTTGCCGGATGGAACGTGGCTGTGCGGATGCTGATGTCTTTCATCATTTGCGTGCTGCTGTCTTATCTCCTCATCGTGGCATTATCTTACCTGCCATTCGGCAAGTGGACGGCTGGGGTCTCTTCCTTGAGAAAAAAAACAAGCCCGCCAAAAGCAGCCTGATTCCAGTAAGCTGATCCAGCGATCCACCAACGCGAGTGGACAAGCATCCCAACAGCCCGGCATCACCAGCAATAAATCGCACCTTGCGACCCAATCGCTTAAACCCCTTGTATCATCAAAAAACCTTGAATTCTCAAAAAGCCTTGAGTTCTGCCCCGGCGGATCCAAGGCTTATTTATTTGCCAACCTCATCATTATACAATTTCAACATATGAAAAATTCACAATAGAATAAACCCAATACGTACCGAATCTTGCACCTTTGGAGCCATTCTGCCATGCCCCGCGTACTTAACTCATCCAGGTCCATGGTAAAAAGGAAGGCCCCGAACCGACTTAGACCGTTCCAGACCGATCTACTCTGATCCAGAACGGACCGGGAAAACGGTTCAATCCCGTTCCACGGTATTCTCAGTAAGCCCGTTGTATTAAATTTTCGCAGATTCTCCCAAAGTGAAACCTTCATGCTATGCGATTTGGAAAATAGTCGTTTATAATGGAGGTAAATTGGTTAATGAAGGAAATAGGGAAGAAAGCGAGGAAGCTGGCATGGCCTTTATGATTGCCCAGCGGGCATTTATTAAAGCTTACCTGATTACGATGGTGGAGCAGCACCGCGGATATGGTTATCAGATGCTGGAGGAGCTGAGACAGGAGTTTAAGAGCTACGGCTATTCTCCACCGCAGAGCGAAATTTACCGTGCCCTGCACGAACTGGTGCAGGAGGGCATTTTCTACCGGACCAAGCAGCTGAAGGGCAGCGATCCGCGGGTGGATTTTCAGGAAATCGTATTGTACCACTTTACGGACGATGGAGCCGAGAAGGCCAAGCTGTATAAAAAACAGGTCAAAACCGATCTGGACCGCTGTCTTGGCATTCTGCACAAGGCGGTTAACGACAATTACCAATAAGACCCGGAAGGGAAGGAGGCGTAGGGGATGCAGGAAAAGCTGCGTTTTGGGGTTTTAAGCACGGCCAGCATCGCGAGAAGCGCTTTTATTCCCGGCGTCCAGAACGCCAGACGCGCCGAGATTGCGGCGGTGGCCAGCCGGAATTACGGCAAAGCCAAAGATACAGCGGAACAGTTTGATATACCGAAGGCGTATGGAACCTATGAAGACCTGCTGAAGGATCCCGACATTGATGCGGTCTATATTCCACTTCCCAACCATTTGCATAAAGAGTGGACGATCAAGGCGGCAAAAGCCGGCAAGCACGTGCTGTGCGAGAAGCCGTCTGCGCTCAGCCCCGAAGAAGCTTCCGAAATGGTCGAAGCATGCAGGGAAGCGGGGGTGATTTTCTCCGAAGCATTTATGTACCGGTATCATCCGAAGCATCGCAGGGTCCGGGAAATCATCGAGGAAGGCGAGATCGGCCAGATCCGGGCCATTCACGGGTGCTTCACGTACAACCACATCGAAAATAAGGAGAACGTGCGGTACAAAAAAACGATGGGCGGCGGGGCCATCTATGATGTTGGCGGCTACCCGATTTCGGCGGCTCGCATGATTCTAGGCGAGGAGCCGCTGGCCGTGTCGGTTCAGGCGCTGTTTTCGGAGGAACACGATCATGTGGACGTCATGGCAACCGGGTTGGTGGAGTTTCCGAACGGCGTCGGGCTGACCTTTGACTGCGGCATGTGGGCCGCGCCCCGGTGCTCGCTGGAGATCGTCGGCTCGCAAGGACGGATCGAGCTGCCGGTTGCATTTGGCTGGGAGCAGAGCGAGGAGCCGGCCCAGATTATCGTCCATGTTGGGGATCAGCGGCGGGAGGAACGCTTCGGTGTGCTGAGCCATTTCATGCTGGAGGCCGACGCCTTTGCCGCAGCAGTATTGGACGGAACGCCGCTCCCTTATCCTCCGGAAGATGCGGTACGGAACATGAAGGTTGTGGAAGCGTGCCTGAAGTCAGCCGAGACGAAACAGAAGGTCTTCCTGCAGTAAGTGTTCATCTGCAAGCGCTCAGGGAGGCGAGACACAAGTCACAGGACAATAAAAGCCCCGGGTTCTCTGGTGGAGATCCCCGGGGCTTCGGTTCGTGTGTACAGGCTTTACATGCCTTCATCATAATCGGTGACGTCACGCTTGGCTGCCATGGCCGGCGTGTTAGACGTGCCGTACTCTTCGACGGACTCCCATGCGTCCGCATCATCAAAACGGCCGTCATAGCGCTGCCGGTTCTCCCCTGCGCCGGATGGCGGCGGAGTGATCACCTCTTCTTCGACCGGCCGGTCGCTGCTGACGTCCCGATTCGGCGTATGCTCCACGCAATAAGCGGTGTACGGGATCGCCTGCAGACGCTCGAACGGAATGTCCCGGCCGCATTCAACGCATTGGCCGTACTCCCCGCGGTCCATGCGCCCAAGGGCGCTGTCGACCTGTTCCAGTTCATCCTGCAGCGTGTCGTTGACGGCCAGGTCCCGGCCACGTTCGAACACCTCCGTGCCGACATCGGCGGGGTGATTATCGTAAGAGGACAGCTCGCCTGTGGAATCGGCGAGCGAGTCGCCCAGCAGGGCATTGTCCTCACCATTCGCGTGAAAGTGGTGTTCCAGCTCCTTTTTGCGTTCCAGCAGTGCTGATTTGAGCTCCTGCTGCTGATCATGGGTTAAATGACTCATGGATAAGACTCCCTTCTGACAGTAGAATAAGGTATCTGTACTCTTTCCTTACCCCAAAGGCGTCGGGAGCAATCATGCCGTGTCCGTCAGCTCCAGCTGAACAGTCTAGACGGTATCCGTTCCGTCCAGTGCGCAGGGCAGATCGCCGATCTCGAGCTGTAAGGTGGTATGGCCGATGCCGAATTGCTCGCGCAGCTCGGCGGCTGCCTGCTGCAGAAGTTCATCGCCATTGCAGGGCTCCGTCACCACGAGATGTGCCGTGAGCGCCGTTTCCGTGGTGCTCATGCCCCAGATGTGCAGATCATGCATGCTTTTGACCCAGGGCAGGGAAGTCAAGTAGTTTCGGATGGCCGCAATGTCTGTGCCCGGAGGCACGCTGTCGAGAGCCATGTTAAGCGAATCCTTCAGCAGCCCCCAGGTGCTGATGCCGATCACAAGCACAATCATCAGACTGACGACTGGGTCGACCCACAGCCAGCCCGTTGCGGAAATGACGATCCCTGCGATGACTACGCCGAGCGATACGCCGGCGTCCGCAGCCATATGCAGAAACGCCCCCCGGACGTTCAGATCACCCCGGCGGCCGGAAACGAACAGCAGCGCCGTCAAGGCGTTGATGAGGATGCCGACAGCCGCCACCCAGATGACGTCCACGCCGTCGACCGGCTGCGGGTGGATGAGGCGGCTGATCGCGCCCCAAGCGATGAGGGCGATCGCCGCGAGCAGGAACAGGGCATTGAAGAGGGCGGCGAGGATGGAGGAACGGCGGTAACCGTACGTGCGCAGCTCCGTCGCTTTCTTTCGGACGAGGAGGCTGGCGCCCCAGGCCAGCACGAGTGCGAGGACGTCGCTTAAATTATGTCCGGCATCGGCTACGAGCGAAAGGGAATGGCTGATCAGGCCATAAGCCGCCTCCAAAATGACGAAGGCCGTGTTGAGCACGATGCCGATCAGAAAGGCGCGGTTATAATCTGCCGGTTCGTGTGCATGCGAATGCGAGTGTGAGTGTGAGTGTGAGTGTGAGTGTGAATGTTGGTGAGTGGTTGAGTGGGAATGATGGTGATGATGACCGTGTGCCATAAGCGGCTCCTCCTTTTGAATACAAAGCAAATTGCATCCATGTCTTAATTAACATTAACATATGAGCATCTATTCATATAATAACATATTTCACGCTTGTGTCAATTTGTGCCATCCTTTAGGATGGCCATTTTTCTTTGGAACATTCTCCAAAAAAGCGGGGAACGGTTTTCATCCTTAGCAAGGATGTGATATAAAAAATATAGGGTGTGGGAGTAATACAGGACATCCTCCCTTTGCGGGGCTAGAGATTTGGAGGTATTCGTCAAATGGATGAACATATGCAGCGCCGATTGGATAAACAGAAGAAGCTGTTCAAGCAGCTGGGCATTCATCTGGATGCACTTTCCATCCATGAAAAGGTGTTCAGCAACAAGCTTCGGGGTTACGATCCGGAAGAGGTGGATGCCTACCTGGATGAAGTCATAAGCGATTACGAGCGGTTTTATGCGATCATTTCCGATCTGATGGATAAATGGCAGGAGCAGCAAATCACGCTGCGCGACTTGAAAGCAGGCTCACGGCCGGAACCGGACCGTTTTGCCATCGATCCGAAGGTGATAGAGGATATCGTATTGAAAATGGAGTACAACCTTAGACAGCTCAAAAGCAAAATCAGGCCGGATCCTGACTTTTTCGTCGATTAATCCATTACATACAGACATACTGCGAGAGCCCTACCGAATAACATGGACAGAAATCCTGGTTCGGAGGGCTTTTTATGTTTGCGTTCCTGTTGAATTCATCCAACCACGCGAAATGTAAAGGAGAGGGACCGTATGAAATTCATCCTTATTTTTGGCCCGCAGGCCGTAGGCAAAATGACCGTAGGACAGGAGCTCGAAAAAATAACGGAGCTGAAGCTTTTTCACAACCATATGACGATTGAGCTGGTATCGCCGTTTTTCAGCTACGGTTCGGAAGCCGGGAAACGGCTGGTTGGATTGTTCCGGAGGGAGATCTTTGAAGAGGTTGCCAAGAGCGACCTGGCCGGCCTTATTTTCACGTTTGTTTGGGCGCTGGACATGAAGGCGGATTGGGATTATGTGGAGGAGGTCTGCGGTATATTCGAATCGAGGGGCGCGGAAGTTTTTCTCGTGGAGCTGGAGGCTGATCTAGATGAACGGCTCTCCCGCAATCTTAGTCCAAACCGCCTGCAGCATAAGCCAACGAAACGGAACACGGAGTGGTCCGAAAATGAGCTGAAGACATCGATGGAAAAATACCGGCTAAATTCATATGATGGCGAGATCGAGCGGGAGAACTATTTGAGAATCAACAATACGGATTTGAGCGCAGAAGAAGTGGCGCGCCAGATTAAGCATGAATTCGGGCTATAGTTTTTCACTACGGCCACAAGCTGACGCAATCCAGTAAACTTTTTCTTCTCCGTGACGTTCTTTAAATATAAGCAGCATATTGCTGGAAGGGCGCATGGAAGAAACAATGGTCATGCCGTCGCATAAGTAAAGAATGTACCGCCAAAGCGCCAGAGTACTATGAATAAAACTTGGGGTACGAGAAGGAGGAGGCGGAATGAATCGGAATGCTGGTTTTTGGATCAGGGTTGGGGCATCGCTGGTGGATGGGCTGCTCGTCGGCTTGCCGATCATGATTGTGGTGTGGATGATTACGGGAAAATGGGGAAACGAGGATTGGATTTCCGATACGATCAGCGGTTTGTATTCACTGCTCGTGCCCGTATTCTGGAACGGTTATACAGTGGGCAAAAGGATATGCAACATCCGGATCCGCAAGGTGAGCGATCACCAGCCCCCTGGAATCGGGACCATGCTGCTGCGGAACGTCGTTGCCGGCCTCGTGTATGGTCTTAGCTTAGGCATCTGCGTGATCATCAGTGCTTTTATGGTGGGGCTGCGTGAAGACAAACGGTCGATTCATGACTTTATTGCCGGGACGGAAGTCGTATATGACTGAACAATGTCCTGGCTGAAAAGTAACAGGAAGCACGCCGCATTGCCGGTGAATTCCGGACCTCTGGCTGATGTGCGGGACAATCATATCATGATAGGGTAAAAGGTAGGATAGGACAGCGTTGTCAGGCGTAAGCAGCCGCAGCCGTCAAATCCTCCTTTTTTCTTATGAAATGACCGGATTACTATTTTGGTCAGTCGGTATTCTCGGGACGGTTAACGGTCCGCTGCGCGGGCTGGATTAAAGAGAAAAAACAGGATGATGGAGGGAATAACCATGACGCAAACCATTCAGGTGCCACAACCTAAAACCTACGGACCTTTAGGCAATCTGCCTTTGCTGGATTCCGCCGCACCGGTGCAATCGTTGGTGAAGGTCGCCGCGGAGCTCGGACCGATCTTTCAGTTCCAATATCCCGGCGGCCGCAGGGAGCTGTATGTGTCCGGCCATGAATATGTGAAGGACGCCTGCGACGAAAAGCGTTTTGACAAAAGGATCTGGGCTCCGCTGCAGAACGTGCGCGCATTTGCCGGTGACGGCCTTTTTACGAGCGCAACCCAGGAACCCAATTGGAAAAAAGCCCATAACATTCTGCTGTCCAGCTTCAGCCAGCGGGCCATGCAGGGTTATCATACGAAAATGCTGGATATCGCCATGCAGTTGATTCAAAAATGGGGAAGGCTGAACCCGGACGAAACGGTGGACGTTCCTGCCGATATGACCCGGCTGACGCTCGACACGATCGGGCTGTGCGGGTTTAGTTACCGCTTTAACAGCTTTTACCGGGAAAACAATCACCCTTTTATCGATGCGATGGTACGGGCGCTAGACGAAGGGATGAACCAGCTTCACCGGCTGGGCATCCAGGATATGTTTATGATCCGGAAGAAGCGGCAGTTTCAAGAGGATATCCAGACGATGTTTTCACTCGTCGATGAACTGATCCGGGAACGCAAGGCGCATGGCGGGGATGAGGATGACCTGCTTGCACATATGCTGGACGGTGTTGATGCAAATACGGGGGAGCGGCTGGATCATGAAAATATCCGCTACCAGATGATCACGTTCCTGATCGCTGGGCATGAAACGACCAGCGGTTTGCTCTCCTTTGCGATCTATTTTCTGATGAAAAACCCCGATAAGCTGCGCAAGGCCGTGGAAGAAGTTGACCGTGTTTTGAAAGATCCCGTACCGACGTATCAACAGGTAAGGGATCTGAAATATGTCCGGATGGTTCTTAGCGAATCCCTGCGGTTATGGCCGACAGCACCGGCTTTCTCGCTGTACGCTAAAGAAGATACGATGATTGGGGGAACCTATCCAATCCAACAGGGCAACAGCGTGACGGTGCTCATTCCGGGACTTCACCGAGACGTGCGCGTCTGGGGCGATGACGTGGAGGTATTCAAACCCGAGCGGTTCGAGGATCCTAGCAAGGTTCCGCATGATGCGTATAAGCCGTTCGGCAACGGCCAGCGGGCGTGCATCGGCCAGCAGTTCGCCCTGCAGGAAGCCACGCTGGTGCTGGGGTTGGTGCTGAAGTATTTTGACCTGGC
This sequence comes from Paenibacillus sp. S28, assembly GCF_016624415.1. NCBI lineage: Bacteria > Bacillati > Bacillota > Bacilli > Caryophanales > Paenibacillaceae > Paenibacillus > Paenibacillus sp. S28. The sequence goes on from NZ_JACVTM010000006.1 coordinate 237,010, forward strand.
GGACGCCGGCCACTACGAACTCAAGGTTAAAGAGACGCTTACGCTAAAACCGGAAGGATTCCGGATCCGTGTCCGCAGCCGAAAAGGCGCATTGATCCCGGTGGGTTACGGCAGCGCCGAGACCGTAGAAGCCGCTGTCAGCGAATCCAACAAGCCGGCTTCACTGGCTGCAAATGAACATCATACGCCGCTGCTTGTCCTGTACGGCTCCAATTTGGGCACCGCGGAAGGCATCGCCCGGGAGGTGGCTGACCGCGCGAGGTACCAGGGATTCGACAGCCAGGTCGGTCCCCTGGACGACTATGCCGGCGCGCTTCCGAAGGAGGGGGCAGTAATTATCGTAACGGCGTCCTATAACGGCCAGCCCCCTTCCAACGCCAAGTCGTTTATGGAATGGCTGGAAACCGCCGATCCTTCCGCCTTCCGGGACGTCCGCTACGCCGTATTCGGCTGCGGGGATCACAATTGGGCCAGCACGTACCAGCGGATCCCGCGCCTGATTGATGAGCAGCTGGCCGCCAAAGGGGGAAATCGGCTCCTTCCGCGCGGGGAGAGCGATGCCAGCGGCGATTTTGAACGGGAAGTGGACGACTGGACGGAGCGCTTATGGCCGGATTTGATGCCTGCGCTGGGACTCCCGGTCTCGCACGTCCGCGACACCAAGCGGAGCACGCTGTCGCTGCGCTTTGTCCAGGGCGTGGCAGCCGTGCCGCTTGCGGAGACCTACCACGCCGTATCCGGGCGGATCGTGCGCAGCTGCAATCTTCAGCACGCAGACAGCGGAAGGGTCACGCAGCACATCGAAATTGCTCTACCGGAGGGTACGGCTTATCGCGAAGGGGATCATCTGGGCGTGCTCCCGGTCAATTCTGAGCCATTGGTGCGACGGGTGCTCCGCCGATTCCAGCTGGACGGCTCGGCGCACCTGATTCTGACGGCAGACGGAAAACACAGCGCTCACCTGAAGACAGGAGTGCCGATCCGGCTGGACGAACTGCTGGCACGCAGCGTCGAGCTGCAGGAACCGGCCACCCGTGCCCAAATTCGGGAGCTGGCATCGTACACGGTATGTCCGCCGCATGCTAAGGAACTGGAGGCCATGCTTGAGGAAGGCGCGTTCCAAACCAACATTCGGGCGAAGCGGGTTACGATGCTTGACCTGCTTGAGCAGTATGAAGCCTGCGAGCTGCCGTTTGCGCGTTTTCTGGAGCTGCTGCCGGCGCTCAAGCCGAGATATTACTCCATCTCCAGCTCGCCCAAAGTCAGCCCAGGTACAGCCAGCATTACAGTCGGTGTCGTTCGGGGTGAGGCATGGAGCGGTAAGGGAGAGTACTGCGGTATCGCCTCCAACTACCTGGCCGTACAGGACCCTGGGGCCGAAGTGCTGATGTTCGTCCGATCTCCTGAATCCGGCTTTGTGCTGCCGGAGGATCCCGCTACACCGATGATCATGGTAGGGCCGGGCACAGGCGTGGCTCCGTTCAGAGGCTTTATCCAGGCGAGACGGGTCCTGCAAGCGGAAGGAAAGGCGCTGGGCGAGGCTCATCTATACTTTGGCTGCAGACATCCGGAGCATGATTACTTGTACCGCGGGGAGTTTGAGCAGGCGGAAAAGGACGGCGTAGTGACGCTTCATACGGCTTTCTCCAGAGTGGAGGGCACGGATAAATGCTATGTCCAGCATCTGATGAAACAGGACGGCGAGCTGCTGCTGAAGCTGCTCGAGGCTGGGGCTAAGCTGTACATTTGCGGCGACGGCTCCCGGATGGCACTCCAAGTAGAAGAGACGCTGATGGGCTCCTATAGGGACAAACACAGGGCGAGCCCTGAAGAAGCAGCCGGGTGGCTTGCCGGGCTCGAATCGGCAGGAAACTATGTGAAGGACGTATGGGCAGGTTGAACTCCCGGCGGTCGGATTTCGGGGCATGCCTCATTTTACTGATTGCTTCCTTGCTGTCCGCAAATATATGATGAAAGCGAAGGTAAGGACGATCAGGAAGGGGCAAACCAGGTGAATTATGAAATCAGAATCGCGAGCACGGATGAAATAGAGCTCGTTCACCAGACGATGATGCTGGCTTTTGAAGAATATCGGGGCCGGCTCCATCCGCCCTCAGGTGCCTTGTCGGAGAATACCGAAACGATCCTGAACAAAATCAGCGAACATGGGGGCGGGGCCCTTCTTATTTGGTCCGGTGACAAGCCTGTAGGCTCGGCGCAGTATTTCTTCCGAGAATCCTTTTTGTACGTCGGGAGGCTATCTGTCATTCCCGAGGCCCGCGGCCGGGGATTGGGCAAGGCCATCATGAAGCATTTCGAGAAACTCGCTGCACAGCTTCGTTATTCCGAGATCCGGCTGGGGGTCAGGTTGTCGCTTCCAGAAAACCTCCGGTTCTACCGGAAGCTGGGCTATGAAATCGCTGAGGAGCATGAATATCCTGAACGAACGGATGGCTGGTACATCATGAGCAAACAAGTGGGGAGTGAACACGGTATGATCAGCAAAGACAACGCGGAGCATTACGTATGGGGGAACGATTGTGACGGATGGCGGCTGGTTGATGAAGAGACGGTTAGCATCATTCACGAGCGAATGCCGCCGGGGACAAGTGAGCAAAGGCATTATCACGCCAGAGCGGGGCAGTTTTTCTTCGTGTTGTTTGGCACACTCGATATTGAAATCGAAGGTACGGTGCATACGTTATCTGCCCATCAGGGAATGAGGGTGCAGCCGGGAGCGGTGCACCAGGTCATGAACCGATCGGCGGAGCCGGTCGAATTTATGGTCTACTCCCAGCCTAATTCGCGGGGGGACCGCACGCTTGCTTAGGATTACGAATGGATCGGCCATATCACAGACAAGTAATACACGATGAGGAGGAAGCATACGATGTCCCAAAGAAGCATTACGATCCGGGAGGCGGGACTCGAGGACCTGCACGAGCTTGCCGCCATTTTTGACTTATACCGGATATTTTATGGTCAGGAGACGGACGTTGAAGGGGCGGCCGCCTTCTTGTTCGAACGAATGGAGCATAGGGAATCGGTCATCCTGATCGCCGAGGATGTGGAGCAGGGCCGGATCGCCGGGTTTACCCAGCTGTATCCGGCGTTTTCCTCCATCTCCATGAAACGTTCCTATATTTTGAATGACTTGTATGTTCGGGAGGAATACCGCAGGCAGGGAATCGCCCGGCTGCTGCTTGAAGCGGCCAAGGGGTACGCCAAGCTGGCCAGGGCGAAGGGGCTGTCCTTGTCCACGGCGGTTACGAATGTACGTGCCCAGCAGCTGTACGAACAAAGCGGATATGTTCGGGACGAACAGTTTATCCATTATGATTTAACAACCCTGGATTAATTAAGGGAGGGGATATCGATGGAACCGTCTACGCAGGATTTCTATGACGGTATGGCAGAGTCATACCATTTGATTTACGAAGATTGGAAACGTACGGTGACTAATCAAGGGAAATTCTGGGGCCAGTGGGTCCGCTCCCGTTTTCAATCTCTCGGAAATGGCCGAATTCGGCTGCTGGATGCCTCATGCGGCATCGGAACGCAGAGCCTGGGGCTTGCCCAGTATGGATTCGACGTGACGGCGACGGATCTTAGTCCGAATTCTGTGGAGCGGGCCCGTCAGGAAGCGGAAGCCATGGGACTGTCGATCCGATTCGGAACGGCGGACTTCAGGACGCTCGAGCAGGATGTTGCCGGCACCTTTGACGTCGTCTTTACCGCAGACAATGCGGTACCTCATTTACTTACGGACGAGGACCTGCTGAGCGCATGCCGGCAATTTTACAACAAATGCGCTCCGGGCGGGATGGTCATTATCACGATCCGCGACTATGACAGCCTGATCCGGGAACGGCCCCGCGCTACACCCCCTAGAATTTTCGATGATGGAAAGCGAATCGTGTTTCAGGTGTGGGATTGGTCGGATGACGGAACGACATATACGACCCGGCAGTTCATTGTGCAGGATCATCTGGGGACGTGGAAGACGGAAAGCTATACAGCCGTGTACCGGGCAGTTCAGCGAAGCGAGCTGAGCAACTTTTTGCAGCTGGCTGGATTCCAGCGTGTGGAGTGGTTTATGCCCGAGCAGTCCGGTTTTTACCAGCCGATCGTAACTGCGACCAAAATCGAGGCGTGAACGGAGCGAACTGACTCAGTTTTTCGCCATTTTTCTCTTCATGACCGTTATCATCCACAGAAGCAGCGGAATGGCAATCGCGCAGACCGGGATGACAATCCGCTCCCATAGCATCTGGAGCGTGACGATGGTCGCTTCATTCTGAATCAACAGCGCGATGATGAAGATGGCCGGTGCACTAAACCACATAAGTTTTTTCCAATTTTTGATCGGAAGCCACTGAGCCATCTCATAGCTTGTGATAAACAAGTAAAGGGATATTTTGGCGAACACGCCAAAGATCCAAATGAAGATCACGAATACATCAAGATTCTGAATAAAGTTCAGGATGTTAATGGAGCGGACCAGCATAAAATACGAAAACCTCAGCTCTTTTGACACATGAGGTCCAAATACAAGCAGCACCATGATCGTGGCCAACATGACCATGATGGCGGCGAATGCAACGCTGGACAGTGCTTTGGCATAAGCTTTTTTATAGCTGGATATAAACGCTAGGAGGACCAGCAGCATAAATGATTCCCCGAAAAAAGAAGCGGGCGGCAGCGACGCCTTGAAAATCTCCTGCAAGCTTGAATCCCCGACCACCGGCAGGATATGGAGCAGCTTTACGTTGGTGACGTTCAGCAGGAAGCTGATGATTAAAATAACAAACGTCACGGGCCCTGCCATTTCGCAAAATCGGCCGATACCGGTTATCCCGCTGATACCGGTCAGATAAATGGCCAAAGTCAGCATCATGACCATAAGAACCCAGACGGGAGTCCGGTCCAGGATCGTCAGATGGATGAAATCCGCAAAGGCGCGGAGCACATCCCCGGATAACAGAAGCCAGGCAGCGAAATATGGGAGGATGACGATTCTTCCGATCCAGCCGCCAAGCAGTTTCCGGCTGAATTGTGTCAAGGTTTGTCCGGGATGGAGAAGGCTGACATGGGTGACCAGATAAGTGATGGCCAACCCGATACCGCACGCAACGATGATGGATATCCAGGCGTCCTGTTTGGCTGTTTCGATGGCAGGCGACACTCTTAACCAGACGGCCATGACGACTTCCACTGTGCTTAAGGTCCAAAAGATTTGCGATCCGGTCAGCTTCATAGCTTCTCCTCCTTTCTGCGAATGTGACTTCAGCTTTCTTATTGATTCTAATACCCTACAGTGAAGAATTGGTTTGACCCGGATCCCTGTACCGGAGATGAACCGAAACGGTGATCGGCAGCTCGGGGAACGACTCGTGCCAATGCGGTCTGATCGATTTCCATTCCCGAGGGTGCTGCTTGTGTATTTGTTCCCCGATTCCAAAAATATCGAGTTTATATTGGTGCTGCGCCTTATCGACCAGTTTGCGGACCGTATCCTCTGCTTTCTGGCTGAATTTATTCTGTATTTTTATGAGATCTTCGTCCTTCGAAGGATCTAACGAAGAATTGTTTTCGACTATACTTCCGACGCCATGAAGCGAGATATAAATTTGAGGCATGTGCTTAACCATTTTTATCTGCGTTCGGTGCTTTAGGGATTGTAATTCTAAACTGATGGTGTCGTTTCCCTTTCCGATGGAAGTGGTGACCATGAGTTTTTTTTGCTTACCCATCATCCAGTTATCATACATCGATTCTTCCGGATCTAGGTAACCGATGAGCTTGAGTCCATGATCTTTGTCCAGAATAGCCGAGCCGGCGTATACATACCCTCGGGAAGGATCGGCTTTGATGGAAGGCACGATCGGCTGGGTTCCTTCGCTGAGGGCATCGCATAAAAACATCCGATAGTAGTAGGGCTTTATGCCAAGGGAGTACTCCTGGCTGCCAAGTGTCGTACTAATGAAAGGGTCAAACGTAGGCTCGGCACGGATGACTTCTTTTGCCGTTCCATCCTTAACAACGAGTATAACGGAACGAATTTCCGATTTCGGGTTGCGAATGATCATATCGAGATATTTATCCAATCCCTGTTCGGCCATACGATGACCGATTAGAATTGTTTGTCGATGAGCATAAAATAAGGATCGCGACAGCTCAGCCTGCATATGCTGCCCGGCATCCATAAAATTCTTTCCTTTCGCGCTTACGACCGTAAATGTGCTTTTCTTGCCCGCACCCGTAACCTGGCTGCTGCCCAAACCCGCGGGTACAGCGATTTCGGAACTTATCTCCAACTCCTTGTCCTCGGTCATGTCCATTCCGACGCCGATAATAAAAGCACGCTGGTTGGGTTCCTTCAGGTTCCAGCAGCCCGTGGTTGCAGCCACGAGGAACAATAAGCAGAAAATAATCAAGATTTTTTTCATAGGTATCTTCCGCCTTATCAATCAAGTTTACGCTTACTCGTGCGTTTTCTAGGCCAACGTAAAAATACATTTTTCACCCTGCTTATCCTGGTTGGAGCAACGGGCTGAAGATACGGCATCCCTAACGGACTGAGATGGATCAGATGGGACAAGATGGCGATCATGCCAACCGCCGTGCCGAAGAGTCCGAAGATGCCGGATAATACAAGCAGCGGGAAGCGAAGCATCCTCATCGGGTAGCCGAAGCGGTAACGGGGGATCACAAATGACGATATACCGGCAGCCGATACGACGATGACGATCGGCGCCGAGATGATCCCGGCCTGTACCGCAGCCTGTCCGATGACCAAAGCCCCGACGATGCTGACGAGCGGACCGATTTGCTGGGGTAACCGAATCCCTGCTTCCCGCAGTCCTTCAAACATAAATTCCATAATAAATACTTCGATGACGGTTGGAAATGGAGCCTGTTCCCTAAGTCCCGTAATGCTTAGCATCAGCTTGGGGGGGACCATCTCCGGGTGATAGGTGGTCAACGCAATGTACACCGACGGAAACAGGATGGCAAACAGGGCAAACAAATAACGAATCCACCGATTCAATGTGACATACATAAACCGTTCGTAATAATCGTCGGGTGCTTGCAGTCCGTCCCAGAACGTCATCGGCACGATCAGGACGATCGGAGATCCATTAACCAATATAGCCACCCGTCCCTCCATCAGCCCTGCGGAAACGACATCCGGCCGCTCGGTGCTCAGCATTTGCGGAAACGCAGAGAAATGGGTGTCCTCAATGGATTCCTCGATGTACCCAGACTCCAGCACGCTTTGAAGATCGATCTTCTCGACCCTTAAGCGAACCTCGTCCAGCATGGAAGTAGATACAATTCCCTCGATATAGGCAAGTACGACCTCGGTTTGGGTCAGCTTGCCGATTTGAAAGGATTCCATCTTCAGGCTCGGCGTGACGATGATTCTTCGCAGCATCGTTGTGTTCGTCCGCAGCGATTCGGTGAAGCTCTCCCGGGTTCCGCGCAGGGCTGCTTCTGTGGATGGTTCCTCGATGGATCTTGTTTCATACTGTGAGACTTCAGCCAGCAGAACGGAATCCTCACCGTCTGCCAAAATGGCCAAGTTACCTTTTAAAATATCATCTGCCGCATCGCGGAACGTATTGATCTTCTTCGTTTGCAGTACCGCGAACAGCTGTTGATCACACATTTGCGCAATGCTGTCAATGGGGCCGACCCCCTGGGGGATTCCTTCGTATATTAACGGCTTCAGGATGACCGACTGGATGATATCCTTGTCAATCATACCGTCTACGTAAATAAACAGCAGTTTGGTGTCTCCTTGCAGGGTAACGTCCCGGAATATGACGTCCGAGCAGCGCTCGAACATCGTTTTTAGCATGTGCTCATTGTCTACCAGATGACGGCTTAGCGGTAGATTCGGATCGATGTTTGTCGGTTTCTGGTTCGTTGAATTCATGTCAGGTTCTTCTCCGTTGGAATCATCATTATATTTTAGTTACTATACCCATACGCCGGATAAGCATACTTTGCCGGTATAAATCCTCTTTGATTCGGAAAAATTAAGCTGGTATCTTACATTCAACCGTATTAGGGAGGCAGCACTCGTCATATGAAAAAAATCGTTATGATCGCCGTTCTGATATTGATTACAGGCTGCGCGGATCACGGCGCTTCAACGGCGCGCCAGCAGGTGACCACCAAGCAGACGAACCGTACAAGCCATATCAATCAAGCGGCTCCGACCCGAAAAATCGTCACTTCAGCCTCATCAACGTCCACGGACAGAGGCGGCAAGTCTCATTTGACCGTCAAACAAGTAAAACAAAACGATCTGACCTCGGATTTGCTTAATCTGATTCAGCAGCCAGGAGCGGCACCCGGAACTTCGCCGCAGCAGCCTGCGGGAACGCCATCCGGTACGCGGACCGGAGCTCCAACCACCCCAGGGGGAACACCAACGGGAACGCCAACCGGTACACCAACGGGAACGCCGACCGGTACGCCAACGGGAACGCCAGCCAATCAGGTTCCTGCAGGTACCCCCAAAAACCAGGCTCCTTCGGGTACGAACAATCAACAGACCTCTGCAAGTGGTGATGCCTCAGCATATGCTCAACAAGTGCTCGATCTGGTGAATCAGGAACGCTCCAAAGCAGGTTTGGGTGCACTCAGCATGGATTCCAAACTGTCCAACATGGCAATGGCCAAAGCCAAAGACATGTATGACAACAAGTATTTTGACCATAACTCCCCGACTCACGGATCTCCCTTCGACATGATGAAGGAATACGGGATTACGTACAACTCGGCCGGAGAGAATATCGCCAACGGGCAGACATCCCCTCAGCAGGTGATGCAGGATTGGATGAACAGCCCAGGACACAAAGCCAACATCCTGAACAAAAGCTACTCCCATATCGGAATCGCCTTTTATAATAACGAGTGGGTACAGGAATTTACGGGATGAGCAGCGGAAGTGCAGCATAGTACATCATCAGCCTCTTCGGGATTAGCCGGGGAGGCTGCTGCATGTGGAGTGGGAAAAACCGGCGGGGCGCTCCGCCGGTTTTTTTGGTGTATAATGGAACGGATGTGAGAAGCAAATCTCCAAAATATCGTCAAAGTTGAGGGATGATGGATGATCCTATGGATAAACGGCGCGTTTGGCGCAGGAAAAACGCAGACCGCCTTCGAGCTTCACCACCGGATACCGCATTCTTTCGTGTACGATCCAGAGAATGCAGGGTATTTTATCCGCAAAAATATTCCGCCCAGCATCAAGAAGCCCGATTTTCAGGAATATCCGTTATGGCGGGAATTCAACCATGCCATGCTGAAGCACATCGCTTGTGAATACGACGGAGTCATCATCGCTCCAATGACCGTGGTCGATCCGGTATATTTTGAAGAAATCGTCGGCCGGCTGCGCTCGGACGGCATGACCGTGAAGCATTTTGCTTTATGCGCTCCGCGCGAAGTCATCCTGCAGCGCTTGAAAAGCCGGGGGGAACGATCAAACTCATGGGGTGCTCAGCAGGCCGAACGCTGTATTGAAAGTCTATCCCAAGACATCTTCCGGGAGCATATCGATACCGTTGAGCTGTCGGTAAGCCAGGTAGCGGAGCGGATTGCGGACATGGCCCATATTCCCCTGCTGCCCGATCACAGGGGTGCGGTGCGGAAGAAATTCGACCAAATCAAAACCCAGTTGGATCATTTCCGTTTTTTTAACTAGGGGGAGTAGAGGTTATGGAAGCCGTTCTGTTCGACTTGGATAATACGCTGGTAAACCGTAAACAGGCGTTCGAGCAGTTTTCACGAAAATTTATCGACAGGTTTGCCGCCGTGCACAACCCTGAGCATCGCCTGAGGCTGGTGGAACAGCTGCGTGCCGCAGACCGGAATGGCTATCGGGAAAAAAGGGAGCTGTATGAGGAAATGAGGCGGGCACTGCCAATGAGTGAGGAGGCGACGACAGCAGAAGACCTGCTCGCTTATTGGTTCGCTGAGTTTCCCTCCTGCACCGTAGCAATGGACGGAGCGGAACTGGTGCTGCGGGAACTGAAAAGCAGGGGAGTCCGGATCGGGTGCGTCACGAACGGCTCGGCCAGAAACCAGTATGCCAAGCTTGACCAGGTGCAGTTCAGAGGCTATTTCGATGCGGTTATCGTTTCGGAAGAGGCGGGGGTCAAGAAGCCGGACCGGCGAATTTACGAAATGGCGCTGAGCAGGCTGCAGGCCCGTCCGGAGAATTGCTGGTTTGTGGGTGACCATCCCGAAAAGGACGCGCAGGGCGCCGCTGCAGCAGGTCTGCGTCCCGTACTGCTGCTCACTACGCCTGCTGAATCGGGTCCGCTCCTGCCGGAAGGGACGCTGACTATAAACAAACTGCAGGAGCTCCTTCCGCTATGCACCGGCCCATTCTTGCGGTTTTGAGGGGACGGTGATGCAGCTGGAAGGTTCCTGCAGGTAGTGGTGCATGGCATTCAGGCTGGAGCGTTCTGGTTAGCCGCCTGCGGAGAAGCGGATTTCTGCTTGCGCTCGTTAAACATAAAGTAATAGATGGCCGATGCGCTGATATATAGGATGCCGGTCATGCTGAAAGTCAGCGCATAGCCCCAGTACGTCCCAAATGCGGTAAGCAAATGGGACTGGACAGGTCCCATTGTAGCCCAGCCGAGCATGAATGCAGTTTGCGTCATCGAGTTGGCGATCCCTCTGCGGGCATCGGATACCCGGTCAACCGTGATCGAGGACTGGATGGGATTGGCCGCATTCATCAGTGCCTGCCTGAAGAGGAAGCTGAAGCAAGCGACTGCGAACAGGTTGGTGAAACCGGTCAGCAGCAAAAAAGGCAGGGACATCATCTGAAACAGCACCACGGCCTTGACCGGTCCGACGCGGCTTGCCAGCGACGGGCCGATCAGCATCGACACGATCGTCATGATCTGGCCGAGTGAAATCAGGATGCCGACAGCCGTAAGGGATACGGCAAAGCGGTTTGTAAAGTACAGATTGAGATAAGGCACGACCAGTCCCGAGCCAAGGCCGACAATCAGCTGGGCCAGCGTAAATTTGGCGATGGCGCTCCAGTCCTCCCGCGCTGAAGATGGGAGCGGATGGGACAGGGCAGGCCAGAGCGGAACGGCCGAAGCGTCTTTTTGGACAGCCGGCTTCTGCCGGACCAGCAGCAAGGGCACAAAGGCAAGCACGCTGGCGGCTCCCCCTGTGAACAGCACAGCCTGCAGGCTCTGAATTTTGCTCCAGCCGGCGGACTGGAGCACATCGGCCAGGTAACCGCCGCCGCTGCTGCCGATGACCTGGGCGGCCAGCACGAGGGAGAAGTGGTAGCTGAACAGCTTCAGCCGCTGCTTCTTGTCCGAATTCCCGGCCAGAAACGGGACGGCGATCACCTGGAAGAAGGCCGCAAACAGGCCGGCTGCAGCGGACAGGACGATCAGAGCGGATTCACCGCTGGCCAGCGACCTGCCCATGAAGCTCAGACCTGTAAACAATGCGCCGGTCATTAAGAGCAGCTTGTGGCTCGTACGGTCCCCCAGCAGTCCGATCGGTATGAAAATAAGCGCCGTCGCAAACGACTGGACGCTCACCAAGGTGCCGTTCATCGTATCGGGGTAACCCAGCGTTTGCACGTAAAGATTGTAAAGCACCGAGAACATGCCTGTCCCGATCTGATACAGCAAATTGGCAAGAAAAAAAAGCCGGATATTCCGGTTGAGGCGATTCCATTCTGACGAGACCTGATGCAGTAACCGCATGGTTTGATTAATCCTCCGTCCTGATGCATTAGCTTCTCTATTGTAGCAAGCGGCCCCCAGGGTGGAAAGGAAAACTTTACATATGGCATATGCCAACTCAGAAGCTTGGCTCATGAGAATGAAAGAGGTGATTTGCAAGATGGAAATAACCATTCAACCGTGGGGAATCGGCGAGGATATCCCCTATGACCTGCTGCTGCTTGCTGATCCATCCAAAGAGATGGTTGAGGATTACGTCGCCAGGGGCAGGGGGTATGGAGCTTACCTCAACGGCGAATTGGCGGGAGAGTATGTGCTGATCGATACGCATCCGAAAACGGTTGAAATCGTCAATATTGCTGTGCGGGAAGACCTGCAGGGCAAAGGGATCGGCAAAATGCTGATCGAAAACGCGGTCGAAGAAGCCAGGAGGCAGGGAGCGCATGCGGTGGAAATCGGCACAGCCAACTCCAGCTTTCCTCAATTGAAACTCTATCAACGCTGCGGTTTCCGGATCGTGGGCGTGGACCCGGGGTTTTTTATACGACACTACGAGGAAGTATTCTATGAAGACGGAATCCAAGTGCAGGATATGGTCCGGCTCCGTCTGGATTTGATATAAAGAATAGACCTGCAGAAAGCGGTCAGTATCGTCATTGCAGGGCTGGGCGTCTATTAAAATGTGTTTCAATCTAGCGGCAAGTATCGTTGCATTGATAGATTTCAAGCATAGGATAATCTATCAAATGGTAAAGGAGGTCATGTCACATGGCTATTTTGTTACCAGAGCAGTTCTACTCGCTAGCCGCTGGTGTCGGCAAGTCGTTCTATGAGAATCTTGCCGGCGGAATCAATGCTGCCGTCACGGTGAACAACACGTCGGCTTTTCCGGTTGACCTTGTCATCACCCGCGTCAACGCCCCTGTTGTCACTTATACGATCCCGGCGGCAAACAGCTTGACGCTGTCAGTGGAACGTCTGCTTGTCGCCGCTCTGCTGGCTTCAGCTGCCGGTCCGGTGTTCGGTACGATTCAAATCGCTACCTCTGATTTCTAATTGGCAATACCAACATCTGCACCAGCTCTTCCCCTTCCCCATGTGATATTGAGCCTCCAGCCGGAATGTTCCGGTTGGAGGTTTTTTTCTGCTGGTGGTGCAAGGCCGGGGAAGGTTGTCGATCCACAAGTGAATTTTTGCTGGGAAAATGGGCTGAAAAAAGTTAATATTAGTAAAAACATCAACCGATGGAGGGTGAATGTGATGATTGTCCGAGAACAACCGGAAGGCTTCGTCCTGATTCGCCAGCATGATCATGCCAAGTTATCGGGACAGATCGCAGAGCATTTGTTGCCGGAGTGGATGCCGACAGGATCGGATCGTGAAGCTGCGGTGCTGGCCATTACCCAGCACGATCGCGGCTGGAGATATTTGGACGAGAATCCGTTATGGGATTCAGAAAGCAGCAGCCCGTTTTCCTTTATCAACTATCCGCTTGAGCCTAAGCTGTCTTCGTACCGAGCCGGCCTGGATGAGGCGGAAGCGATGGATCCGTATGCAGGTCTGCTCTGCAGCATGCACTATGCGTCGTTCCAGCAGATCCGTTATGCGGAAGAACCGGAAGCCGCCCGGTTTTACAAGGAAGAGCTCCTTCGGCAGGAACGGATTCAAAGTCAGCTCAGCGGATTGGACGCCAGCCGGGTGGAGCGCCATTTTAACCTGCTGAAGCTGTGCGATAGCCTGTCGCTGTACGTATGTCTCAATGAGCCAGGAGTGTCCGGAGATGAGGAGCATCCATGGTACCGTGAAGGGATCGAGACAGAGATCGCCGGGCTCAAGCATTTGCAGGCCCGATGGGTGGACGAAGGCTGCGTGGCGGTCAGCCTGCCCTTATTCCGATCGGAGTTTACCGGGTCGATTACGCTAAAGCGGGTATCGAGACAAGCTATTGAGGAAAAGGGATTGGGTGCAGCCTACGACATGGCCCCGGAAATCACGCAGGATGTTATATTCCGGAATAAATGAGGAAGAGAACATAACCTTTGAAATCCATGATGTGTGGGATCAGGAAAAACAGATCACGATCGCGGAATCCGTCAAGAAGCTGTAGATAGGAGGTGGCTGTATGGATCCTGTCTATTTAAAACCCGTTACCGACGATATCCGCCAGCAGTGCATCGAGCTTCGTCCCAGGGATGACCAGTTGAGATTTGTGGCTTCAAATCTAAATTCATTGCAAAAGGCGGCCGAGGAGAAAACCTGCTATCCCTACGCGATTTATGCAGGTGATTTCATGGTAGGATTCGCGCTGTTCGATGAGGAGCCGTATCCGGAAGACGGCTGCTTCTGGATCGTCAGGTTCATGATCGACCGTAATTATCAAGGCAGAGGTTACGGCAAAGCGGGATTATCCGCCGTCCTTCGCAAGCAAAAAGAGCATCCGGCCTGTACTGTTATCAGAATCTCGCATGTTCCCGACAATACAGCCGCAAACCGACTGTACAAAGGGCTGGGTTTTAAAGAGACCGGTCAATTTATAAATGGAGAGCTTGTGCTTGACCTCGAAGTGTAGGCGCGTCTCAGGACGCGTGATGAAGTTGGCAAAGAGCAGTCTTTATTTGATCCGTTTGGAGCTGACGCAAAACCTCTATTTCAACCATATGATCAGTCAGGAGGAAATGATATGATTTTGGAAGCCGCGATGCTGCAGGTGAAGCCGGGGCAGGGCGAAGCATTTGAGCAAGCCTTCCGGGAGGCTTCGGGTATTATATCTTCCATGAAAGGGTACATCGGTCATGAGCTTCAGCGCTGTATGGAGGTTCCAAACAAATACCTCCTCCTCGTGAAGTGGGAAACCCTTGAGGACCATACGGATGGATTCAGGCAGTCCGAATCTTATGCTCGGTGGAAAGGGCTGCTGCATCACTATTACGACCCTTTCCCGGTCGTTGAACATTTTGAGGAAGTAACCTTACCGGGCACTTCCTCAAGGGACCGTCCTAGAACGTAACGTGAGGAGCCCTATGGTCCAACGCCGCAGCCGAATGAAAAGTTATGTATTACTCAAATAAAGAAACGCGCGGGTCATGTCCCAAATCATGCACGAGCATGGAATGAAGCTGACCCCGGTGATGGTATAAATGCGCCAAAATTTCCAGCAGCCAGCCGAACCGAGTATATGATGCCCCCCAGTAGGAGGAAACCTCTTCCTGAAGCTGGGCTTCCGTCAGCGAGCCGTATTTTTGAACAAGGGATTCATAGTTATCTTGAAAGGCTTGGCGGATGCGCGCGCTCGTCGAATACAATGTCCGGCTGTAAAATGCAGCCATCTCTTCCTGAGTGGCGCCGTCTGAAATGATCGAATCGGCGAGCGGCAGCATGGCGAGATGCTCCAGCAGCTCGCCTACGGAAAATTTGCCGGGGGTCGGCCGCTTCGGCAGATCGCATTCATCCAGACCGTCCATGATCTCGAGAATGGAACGGATTGCCACGTCTATATGATGCAGCGCGCTTTGGCAGCAGGGATTCATGGTTTTATCTCCTCCATTATTACAGGTATGTATGTACATAGCGAAGATCGAAGAATTCCGAACAAGAACATTTGTTCTTGTTTTTTTATTATAATGGCAAGTCAGACGGTGATCAAGTTTTTTCGAGGCTGATCAACGCTAGGAGAATGGATGCATTGGAATGTACTGTGCGAAAGGAGATTTTCCGTATGAGCATCAGACAGGCTGTTTATGATGATTACCCGGTGCTGGCCAAGGTCCACGTGGAAAGCTGGAAAACGACCTACAGAGGCATGATCGCAGACGCCTATCTGGATCAGCTGACGGTGGAGAGCCGGATGGAGCGGTGGAAGCAGCTTCTAAGCCGGGGGGATAAGGACTTGTGGACATTCGTTTCCGAGGATGAAGCCGGACGGGTGTCCGGGTTTATACAAGGGGGAAAATGCCCGGAGGAAGAGGCCGGGTATGATGCGGAAATCTACGCCTTATATTTGCTTCAGGAACATCAGGGAAGCGGACACGGGAGATTGCTGGTGAACACGCTGATCCAAGCCTTCCGGGAGAACGGCTTCGGTTCCATGTACGTATGGGTGCTCAAGGAAAATCCGGCGCGTCAATTTTATATAAAAATGGGTGGAAGTCCCGTCTCTGAAAAAACGCTGGATATCGCCGGCCAGGCGGTTCTGGAAACCGGTTTGGCTTGGGATAAGCTCTGAAATAGGAAGGACGGGAATCCGTCTATGGAAAGGAAGCGGAAAGATGGGCAGCATAATCGATTACTATAATCAGTTTGATGAATGGGGGAGACTGGAACGGGAGCCGGTCGAATTTATGGTCAACCTCCATTTCATTAAACGGTATTTGAAGCCGGGAACACATGTCCTCGACAACGGGGCGGGGCCGGGCAAATATGCGGTTGCGCTGGCGCAGGAAGGCTATGACGTGACCTTGACCGACCTGTCTCCGCGCCTCGTCGGCCTCGCGGCCGGCAAGGTGAAGGAATGCAAGCTGGAGGAACGGTTCCAGGGGATCCACGTGGCCGATGCAAGAGATCTTGGAAGATTTGAAGACGGGCGGTTTGACGCTGTTTTGATGCTTGGGCCGCTGTACCATCTTCAACAGGAGGAAGACCGGAACCAGGTGGCCCGGGAGCTCTTTCGGGTGGTCAAGCCCGGCGGCCATGTATTTGTCGCCTTTATGTCCCGGACGAGGCATTTGATCAATTCGCTGCTGCATCCGCAGTCCTGGAAGCCGAATGATACGATGGACGGCATTGATGAGTTTATGAGAACGGGTGTATTCAACCACAGCGATGATGGCCGGTTTACGGGAGCTTATTATTTTCCGATTGATGAAATTCGTCCCTTCATGGAGCAGCATGGCTTCGACAGCGTGAAGTTAATCGCATCCGGCAGCGTGGTGCAGTCTATGAACGAGGAACAGTGGGCATACTGGCGGGGCCGCGGTCCAGAGCAATATCAGCGGTTTCTGAACCGTGTTATGGAGGCTGCAGAAGACCCGTATATCCTAGGTGCTTCCTCTCATCTGCTGTTTATCGGAGTCAAGCCACAATAACCGAAGGGTACTTCTTACTCCGGAGGATTCCGCTCTATGACGAGGAAGTGACGCTTGTCCGTGTTTTTGTCCGGCAAACCGATTATACTGTAACTAACATAGGGTTTTGCGCATACGGGAGGAAGAGCTTTGGAAGACTTGGTGCAGAGGGAGCACGAAATCATGAAGGTATGCCTGCTGGCCGGGCAAATCATGCTGCAGAGCGGAGCGGAGACGTACCGGGTGGAAGATACCATGGTACGGATTGCCGCTTCTTTTGGCGTGGATAAAACGCATAGCTACATGACCCCTACGGGACTCATTTTTTCTATGGATGATCCGCAGCCGATCACGAGGCTGAACCGGATTTCGGACCGGACGACGAATTTGCATAAAATCGACCGCGTGAACAGCGTATCCCGCCGCATCAGCAAAGGGGAGCTGACCATCGCTGAAGCGCGCCGGGAGCTGGAAAACATCCAGCGGACAGGTGATATTTACCCGCTGTGGCTGCGGTTGCTGATGGCAGCGCTGGCCAGCGGCTGTTTCCTGATCATGTTCCGCGGGATTTGGCCCGATTTCCTGCCCGCGGCTGTGGCCGGAGGTCTCGGATATTACTGCACGCTGATGCTGCAGCGGATGATTCCCGTCAAGTTCTTCGCCGAGTTTTCGGGAGCGCTGGCGATCGGCCTCTGCTCGATCCTGTTCGTCAAATTCGGCTTCGGGCGGGACCTGGACATTATCGTCATCAGCTCGGTCATGCCGCTCGTACCGGGGCTGCTGATTACCAACGCGATCCGCGATTTGATGGCAGGCCACCTGGTTTCCGGCTTGTCGAAGGGGGCGGAGGCGTTCATCACCTCTTTTGCGATCGGGGCGGGCATCGCATTTATGCTGTCATTTCAATGAGGAGGATGCCGTATGTACATTGAACAACTCGTCACGAGCTTCGTCGCATCGGCTGCGTTTGGCATGCTCTTCAACACCCCGAAAAAGGCGCTGCTGCAGTGCGGATTTGCCGGGATGGTCGGCTGGCTGCTGTATATATGGCTTCAGGATATGCACGTGCTGCGGATTACGGCCACCGTGGTCGCCAGTTACTGCGTCACGATGATCAGCCATTTGTTCGCCAAAAGGTACCGCACGCCGATCATCGTGTTCAGCGTATCGGGCATCATTCCGCTGGTCCCCGGCGGAACGGCCTATGACGCGATGCGCAACGCGGTCGAGAACCAATATGACCAGGCCGTCCAGCTGGGAGCTGAAGCCTTTATGATTTCGGGCGCGATCGCCCTTGGCCTGCTATTGTCGGAAGTGACCAATCAGCTCATCCGGAAATGGAAGCCCGCACAACGATAGAAATGCAAAAAAATCAGGCGTCAGCCATTCGATTTGCTTCTCCTTCACTGAGGAGGAATGTCAAACCGCTGCTTGGCCTGATTTTTTTGTCGTCTTCAGGTTTTTCTCACGCCGAGCCTCATCCGGTAGCTGAACAAAACCTGCAGCGTACTATCCTGGAAGAAGTCATCGACGATCTGTTTGAAACGCTTAATGTCTTCATCAAGCTCCTTCGGGTTTAGCCGGAGGACCGTTTGAACTCCGCCCTGGCTCATTGCGATGCCGAAATACCTGTCAGCATCGCAATCCTCCGCATGATGGAACACAATTTCCTTGGCGAAACTGAAATGGCCGCTGTCCTTAATGGCCGCGAGATGCTTTTCCTTATCCCTTTTGACAGCCTGCTTCTCTTGGCTGAGATGTTCGCGGATGATGCTGTCGGCCCGGTTGATCACTTCTTCGTAGGCTTGCTCCACCTGCCAATACAGCGTTGGCGGCCAGTCGCAATCGTAGACGGCGAAGATGCCGCCGGGCTTCAGCACCCGGGCAGCCTCAAGCAGCGTGCTTGCCGGCTCCATCCAGTGAAAAGACTGCGAGCACGTAATAATATCGGCGGTTTCGCAGCCGACGGCAAGCTGGTTGGAGTAACCTGCCATAAAGCGGATGTGGGCTGCATCCGTCATCTGCTCCAGCTTGGACTCCGCGACGCTGCGCATGTCGTCATTCGGCTCGATGCCAATAATCCGGTCTGCGTGCTTTTTCCAGACAAGCGTGGACAGCCCGGTGCCGCAGCCCAGATCGAGCACCAGTTCCGGCTTGCGCTGAAGGTACCCAGTCAGGAGGGACGTCACCAGAGGAGGCGCTGCGGGCCGGTAGCGGTCGTAGGAATCCCCGTATCCGGAGAAACGTTCTATATTGCGCTGGTTGTTTCCCTCCGGAACGACGCTCATACGCCTCTTGCTTCAAAGCGCTTCAGAATTTCGATGATGACCTGTACCGACTTCAGCATATTGTCGACAGAAATGTATTCGAACTTGCCGTGGAAGTTTTCACCGCCCGTAAAAATATTCGGCGTCGGCAGCCCCATATAGGAGAGCTGGGAACCGTCCGTTCCGCCGCGGATCGGCTTGACAATCGGCGTGATGCCCAGGCTTTCCATCGCTTCGTAGGCTACGTCGACGATCTCTTTTACCGGCTCGATTTTTTCCCTCATGTTGTAGTACTGATCGCGCATTTCCAGGATGACGCGCTCCTCGCCGTATTTAGCCTGAAGCTGCTTCACGACCTGGGTCAGATGCTCCTTCTTGGCGGCAAATTCCGTCCGGTCAAAATCGCGGATGATGTACTCCATTTTTGTGCGTTCGGTATCTCCGTTCTGCGAGAGCAGATGATAGAACCCTTCGTAGCCTTCCGTATGCTCGGGCGCCTGCTCCGGAGGAAGCATGGAGTTCAGCTCCATGGCGATTTTGATCGAGTTTACCATCTTGTTCTTCGCCGTGCCCGGATGAACGTTGGTGCCTTGGATCGTGATGCTTGCCTTGGCTGCGTTAAAGCTCTCGTATTCCAGCTCGCCAAGAGGTCCGCCGTCCACGGTATAGGCAAAATCGGCGTTGAAAGCCGCAACATCGAATTTCTCGGGGCCGCGGCCGATTTCCTCGTCGGGGGTAAACGCGACTCTGACCGTCCCGTGCTTGATTTCCGGATGGCCGATCAGGTAAGCCATCGCCGTCATGATTTCGGCTATGCCGGCTTTGTTATCCGCGCCAAGCAGGGTCGTTCCGTCCGTCGTGATCAGCGTGTGCCCTTTGTACTGAGGCAGTTCAGGAAACAGCTTTGGGGAAAGGACGACGCCTAGTCCCGCGTTCAGAACGATATCGCCTCCGTCATAGTTGTCGACGATTTGCGGATTGACACCTTTGCCGGTAAAATCCGTTGCGGTATCCACATGGGCGAGGAAGCCGATCGTCGGCACGCCATCCTTGTCCGTATTGGAAGGAAGCGTGGCCATGACATAGCCGTTTTCATCCATCGTGACGTCCTTCATGCCGATGGAATTCAGCTCTTCCACCAGCATGCGCGCGAGGGTAAGTTGCCCCGGGGTCGAAGGCGTGGTGCTGCTTTCTTCATTCGATTGGGTCTCCACCCTGGCGTAAGAGATTAACCGTTCCGTGAGTTCCTGTTTCAACATCCTTCATCTCCCTTTATGTAAATGGTGTACTACTTGATATGATATCATGGGCAAGGGGCAAAATCACAAGCTTGATCCGAAAAGCCGAAGTGATTAGCGCCCGTCCGGCTGTCTTCCCTGTCCAAAACGATTATAATAGGTTCATGGAGGTGCGTTGGAAGTGTCGGTTAACGTGTTCAGCCTTGTATTTTCGCTTGTCGTGATCGGCTTGATCCTTTTATTTTTCTTCGGCCTGTTCAAATACGTATCCAACGGCAGCAGGCATGTCAGAAATTCCGATGCCGCCTTGAGGAGAGTTGAGGAGAAGCTGGATTACATTATATACAAAATGAATGAGAAACAGGGGGATGAGCGATGACGGCAAGTCCTTTTAAGGCAATCATTCAATCGGAGGAGGAGCTTCGATTACTGAACAGTCCTCCCAGCGAACTGGTCAGGAACAAGGTTATCACGCGTTTGGATTCCCACTGCCGCGAATTTATTTCCAAGTCTCCGCTGCTGTTCCTGTCCACGAGTGACGCGGAGGGCAGCTGCGACGTATCACCCCGCGGCGATGCACCGGGCTTTGTATACATATTGGACGATACGCGGCTGGTCATTCCGGAAAGACCAGGTAACCGGAGGTATGATTCGCTGCTAAATATTTTGCAGAACCCGAGTGCCGGGCTGATCTTTATCATTCCAGGTCTGGAGGAGACGCTCCGGATTAACGGAAAGGCCTGCATTACTGCGGATCCTGAGCTGATGGAGAAACTATCCGCCCAGGGGAAAATCCCGCAAATAGGCATCGGCGTGGAGGTCGAGGAGTGCTATATTCACTGTGCCAAAGCCTTCAAGCGCTCCAAGCTGTGGGATCCGGAACAATGGCCGAAGCGGGAGAACCTGCCAAATCCTGCCGCCATCATTGCGGATCATGTGCGCGGATTAAAGGTTACGGAGGAGCAGGTCGCACGGTCGCTGGCGGAAAGCTACGAAAAGCGATTATATTAATAGAACTGATATGATCTTTAATAGGGGGCGCTGGCTTTGAGTATCATTCCGATGTTGGCCGTTCATGATGCTGCCGCTGCAATTTCTTTTTACCGATCGGTGTTTGGCGCGACGGAAGCGAACCGGATGGTTACGGAAGACGGGAAAACATCGCATGCTGAAATCCGGGTCGGTGATGCGCGGTTCATGGTCGCGGACGAATTTCCGGAGCATAATACCGCAGCGGAAACACTCGGTGGGACGCCGGTGATTTTGTATATCACCGTCGAGGATGCATTGGAAACAGTGAACAACGCTCTTGCGGCTGGAGCGGCCATGCTTAGGGAGGTTGCCGCACAGCCACACGGGGACTTGGTTGGGAAGATCAAGGATCCGTTCGGCCATGTCTGGATGGTTGCCGAGCCCTTGAAGACCGTACCGCAGGAAAAATAATTTAAGGAAATTGAAACTGCCGAACAATTTTCCCGGGGACCCGCCCGGTCGGGGCAAGCGTCGGGTTCATAACATGAACAATGAGCGCAGGAACACTGCGCCAGGAGGAAATGATGAAATCCCTTTTTCTATATAATTGGCAGGTACGCGATGAATGGTTTGATGTCTGCGCACAGTTAAGTCATGAAGAATTACTGAAGGAGCGAACGGGCGGAGTTGGCTCCATCCTGAAAACCTTGTTCCACATCGCTGACGTCGAGTACAGTTGGATGCTGGCTGCCGAAGGCAAGGAGGCTGCAGAACCAAAATTCGAGGATTTCGCGACCCTGAGCAAAGTCAGAGCCTTGTCCGACAGCTACGTGACAGAGCTTCGTCCGCTGATTCTGAGCCGAAGTCCTGAGCGGGACGGGGAAATCGTCAAGGCCGCCTGGCATGCCGAACCCTTGCGTTACGGGGAGGTCGCAAAGCACGTCATCACCCATGAAATTCATCATATGGGCCAGCTGTCCGTTTGGGCCAAAGAGCTTCATGTGCCAAGGGTTTCGGCCAATTTTATCGGCCGTGGACTTGGTGAGCAGTAAAACTTGAAGGAAGGTAACCATTAGGCATGGAAATACAGATTCAACCGATGACCCAGGAAGCTGCCGCCCGGATATCTACATGGCGCTATCCGGCTCCGTATGACTTCTATAGTATGGCAGCAGATGAAGAAGATATATTGGAGCTGATGAACGGGGATTATGCAGCAGCGTCGGACTCCGCCGGAAATTTGGTCGGTTTTTACTGCACAGGCAATTCAGCCCGTGTTGCCGGAGGTTATGGGGCCGGTCTATACGAAGATGATACCTGCGTTGATTACGGATTGGGCATGAATCCCGAGCTGACGGGGCAGGGTGCCGGCCTGGATTTTGTAAAAGCAGGCATGGCTTATGTTTCCGATAAGTTTCCCGGGAAGGGAATCCGCCTAGCGGTGGCCAAATTCAATCAGCGTGCCGCAAAGGTATACAGCAGGGCAGGATTCAGGGAGACCTGCGAGTTCTCCTCGATGGTGGGTGGGCGGAACGTGCTCTTTATCGGCATGGTTTACAGATTTCCCGAAGATGCCCGGACAACATGATATAATAACTCCGGGGCTGACGGCCCCGGATGGAACATCGCCGGGCAGCCATTGATATGCGCCCGGAGCAATTATTAAGAAAAATCAGGTGAACAACATGCGAATTGCGCTTTTTGATTCAGGCCTCGGCGGACTGACCGTGCTGTCTGAAGCCGTAAAGCAGCTGCCCAACGAAGACTTTTTATTTTTTGCAGACACGCTTCACGTTCCTTACGGAACCAAGACAAAGGATCAGGTTCTGGATTATGTCCGCCAGTCCGTGGACATGATTCTGCAGGACGAGATCAAAGCGCTTGTCATTGCCTGCAATACGGCGACAAGCGCCGCGGCGGAGGAGCTTCGCCGGGAATACGACATTCCGATCATCGGGATGGAGCCTGCGGTTAAGCCCGCAGTTGAAATGAACCGGCTGACCGGGAAAAGGGTGCTGGTGGCGGCAACCCCGCTGACCCTGCACCAGTCTAAATACACCCAGCTCGTTTCCAGGGTGGATGACCACAGCATCGTAGACTCCCTGCCGCTCCCCGAGCTGGTCGGATACTGCGAATCGCTGGAGTTCGACCCGGACCGGATGACACGGTATTTTCTGGATAAATTTGCCGATTACCGGCTGGAAGAATACGGAACCCTGGTGCTCGGATGCACGCATTATCCCTTCTACACCCGGATCTTGAGGCAGATTCTGCCGCCGCATATTGAGATCATTGACGGGAGTGCCGGGACGGTACGGAGGCTGGATTATATTCTTAAGAAAACGGCAACGTCCGGAACGCAGCGCGGAGGAGATATCCGCTTTGCCTGTTCCAGCGGGGATCCGGAATATATGGCAAAAATGCATAGAGCTTACGACTACTACAGCACTCAGGTTGCGGGCTGCGAACGGGCCGTTGATCCTTCTTTCTAAAGGGAACGCTGCGTTCCGCTTAGCTCTAGTAGCCGCTGTACAACGGATCCTTCAAGTTTTCCGCCGTGGTAGCAAATAACGAATGATATGTCGTAGGCGGCCAGTTGGGCGATGGACTGCGTCGCAAGCGGCATATCGACGGTCGTGTCGGGATCCGGCCCATGCAGCTCTCCGTCAACGACCCGGAGGGCGTCGGCCGCAATCAGAGTCCGGGTCGGCCGATGGTATAAACTGATATGCCCGGGAGTGTGCCCCGGTGTGCCAATCACGACGATGCCGCCACAGATGGGGAGCTCTTCCCCTTCATGGATGATTGTATCGACAGGCGACCGGGGTGGATTCTCCAGCGTAGAAATAAAGGCATTACGCCATTCTGCAGGTACTTCCGGAGGCAGAGACGCTTTGGCCCGTTCGATCGCCTCCGGGGTTACCTTGATCAAACGCTTTTCACCCTGAATATAGGGCCTTTCTTCTTGACTGGACATGACTTCGACCGGACGAGGGGCGTGCTGGCGTATGGCTGGCAGGCTGCCGATATGATCCAGATCCTGATGCGTAATGATAACATGGGTAATCGAATCGATCGATAGGCCATGGGACTTCATCGCTTCCCGCAAGAGGGGATACTGACCGGGGTAGCCGGTGTCAATCAGGAGCGTATCGTTTCCATCCGTAATGACCGCAGGGTGAACGGTGTTAACGCTGCCCATCATGACGGCGGATACGTCCAGTATGAACACGTTTGCGGCAGTTTGGTTCGTACTCATCCTTCGATTCCTCCCTAATTCCAACTCATGGATTTCAAGACAGAGTCTATATTACGGACAGGAAAGTTGGATGTCAAAGTAAATATTTAATTGTAACACATAACTGTTGGTTTGTCAATATTTATTTTTAGTGCTATATGCAATATGGTAATCCGATGTTTTTTGTTAAAAAATTCAACATGAAGGAGGCCCAGCGATGCGTGATGTACAGTACCCTGTCCTGCATACGGAGAGGCTGAGGTTGAGGCCGCTTGAGCCGGAGGACCGGGAAGACGTCTTACGGCTGTTCTCCAACCCGGTAGTCACCCGGTTCATGGATATCGAGCCTTTGGTGAGCATGGAGGAAGCGGACGAAATTATTGCGCTCACCCGCAGCTCCGGCTGCAGATATGCCATATTAGACCGTGAGAACGATATGTTTATGGGCACCTGCGGATTCCACTGTTGGGTCCGGGACGGGGAAAGGGAAAGGGCGGAAATGGGCTATGATCTGTCTCCGGAGTATTGGGGCAGCGGTTATATGCCTGAGGCGCTCGAAGAATTGATGAAGGTCGGCTTTGAAGTGATGAAGCTGGATGAGATCGAAGCCCATGTGGAGCGGGATCATCCTCGATCACAAAAGGTTCTGAGGAGGCTCGGTTTTCGGGAAAACCACCTGCGGGACGGCCACTTGATCGTTTTCAGGGCCGGAAGTGAGGATTTTGCCGTGCGCCGCACCTTCAGGAACGCCGTAATGCTCCGGCAGTCAGGGAATGCCGAGCAGTCCAGGGAAATATGGCTTTCCCTGCTGGCGGAACAGCCCGAGCATCCGGTGATCTTGTATCAGACTGCATGGACCCACGACGTACTGGGCTTGGAGAAGGAAGCCGTGCCCTATTATGAAAAGGCTATTTCGCTCGGACTGCAGGACGAAGAGCTGGCGGGGGCGATGCTTGGGCTCGGCAGTACATACCGTACGCTGGGACGATATGAGGACGCAAAGTCGCTGTTGAAGCAGGCGATGGAGAAGTTTCCCGAACGCAGGGAGTTTTCTGTTTTTTACGCCATGGCTCTGTACAATTTGGGGGAGCATGCCGCTGCAATGGAGGAGCTTCTCGGACAGCTTGCGGAAACCAGCGCGGACAGCGGGATCCAAGCGTACCGGAAGGCGATTGCCTTTTATGCCGATAAGCTGGATCAGGTGTGGGATTAGCCTTGTTAACGGCCAGCTGTGTGGGTACGAAAAGGCTGAATGCAGGAGGAATCATGAACATACAGGGTGTGAATCATTTTTGTTTTTCCGTTTCGGATATGGATCGGTCCATCGCTTTTTACAGGGACGTTCTGGGCGCCCAGCTGCTCGTGCAGGGCCGGAAGCTGGCTTACTTTGATCTTGCCGGACTCTGGATTGCGCTGAATCAGGAGGATGCGGAGCGGGGGGATACACCATCGACTTATACGCATATCGCCTTTACGGTGAAAGATCAGGATTTCGAAGCCTGGCTGTCCCGGCTACAGCGTTACGGCGTTCGCGTACTAGAGGGCAGGCAGCGGGATGAGCGGGACAAGCTCTCGGTATATTTCCTGGACCCGGACGGGCACCGGTTTGAGCTTCATACCGGCACGCTTGCGGATCGGCTCGCCTATTATCGGGAGACGAAGGGCCATATGAAGTTTTACGACAAGGAGGATGTTGGCAAATGACGACGATCGGATTTGTAAGGCACGGCATCACGGATTGGAACATTGAGCGCAGGGCGCAAGGCCAGACGGATATCCCTTTGAACGAAACCGGGCGGGCCCAGGCAAGAGCCTTGGCTGCACGGCTCAAGAACGAGCGGTGGGACGCCGTCTATGCCAGCGATTTGTCGCGGGCGCGGGAAACCGCCGAAACGATTGCGGCTGCGCTGGGGCTCACCGTCCGGGTCGATCCGCGGCTGCGGGAAATCCACTGCGGGCAGATCGAAGGAACGGTCGAGGAAGACCGGGTGCTTCGATGGGGTTATGATTGGGCTTCGCTGGATCTCGGGATCGAGACCGACGACTCGATGATTGCCAGAGGAATGGAGGCGGTCATGGACATTTGCGCCAGCCATCCTGAAGATCGCGTCCTCGTGGTGAGCCACGGGGCGCTGATCGGCACGCTGCTTCCCGTTCTGATTCCGCACACGGACACGTCCGAGCATCTGCATAACACATCCATCACTGTCATCCGAAAGATCGAGGAAAGCTGGGAATGCGGGCTTTTCAACTGCGTCAAGCATTTGGAGCAGCTGGCGATCTGAACGAGCCTGCCTGTTAAGGATCGGGTTTTAAGGCTGTGTGTCTCTGAACTTAATGGATATCAGTCTTTCGGTCACCGTGTTAAACCGGACGGTAGCCAGCACAGCTGCCGGCATGCCCTGCCGGCTCAGCAGCAGCTTGAACGTTTCTTCCGCTTCCGTCGGCGACAGATTGATGCGTCCGATATGCAGGTAATCCGTAATTTCCGAGTTGTATTTTTTCTGGGCTTCCTTCACGGCGATCAGGCCCCACTTGGCGTAGGGAGGATCAACGGAAGGGTCCGGTTCGGCAACGAGCAGCGAGAGAGACAGCGCGAGGGACAAGGCGACGGATTTGACGAATACGGCGGACATCCACTTCATAGCTCTATAGCCTCCTGAGTATAAATCTGACCGTTCACGTGCAGCGAAGTGCCGGCATACATAGAATTCCCATGTTTTGCAGGTCTATGAGGAATGCAGCCATGGTTTATCCGTAATGAAATCGGCAGGTCGTGCTACATAGAGGAATCGTGCTCGTGGTTTCGGGCTCGTCCGGAAACCTGCATTCGTCACCCCAAAGCTGGGACAAAGCTTTCCAAACATTGCAACATGAAGGCAGATGGCACCACACGGCGGAGATACAGGCATCGGAGCTGCCTTGCGAAATCAAGCCATAGATGGGATGGGATCTTATGATAACGACCGTAACGATGAACGCAGCCATTGACAAAACATACTACTTGCCTGCATTTCCGCACGGGAAGGTATCCCGGGTCAGACAATATCTGGCGGCCCCCGGGGGCAAAGGCATTAATGTGGCGAAAGTCGCCGCACAGCTTGGGGCGGAGGTTACCGCTTCGGGCATCGTCGGCGGGATGAACGGGGAAATCATCAAGAAGCAGCTGGACGGTATGAGCATCGCGCATCAATTTGTCGCTGTGGAAGGGGAGTCGAGACTATGCCTCAACATCATCGATGAGGAGACCGGGTCGTCGACAGAGCTTCTGGAGCCCGGTCCGGTGGTGGATAACCGGGCACTTGACGAGATGGAGCAGACGATGGCTGCCCTGGCACGCACATCGAAAGTCGTCTGCATCAGCGGCAGCCTGCCGGCCGGGGCCCCGGCCGATTATTACATCCGTCTTGTCGGCGCGGCCAAGAAAGAAGGGGCATATGTGATTCTTGACGCCAGCGGTGACGCCCTCCGATTCGGACTGCAGGCGAATCCCGATATGATCAAGCCCAACGAAGAAGAGGTCGCCGCTCTGCTTGGCACGGGCATCCGGGATGAGCAGGAGCTGCTCCGGGCGATGGAAGACTTGCTCCGCGAATACCGGATGGAGCGCGTCTGCGTTTCGCTCGGAGGTGCCGGATCGGTGACCGTCACATCGCAGAGACGTTATCGTGCCGTAACCCCTCCGATTCAGGTGGTCAATACGGTAGGCTGCGGTGATTCCTTTGTGGCGGGCATGGCCGTGTCGCTGCTGAAGCAGCTCCCCGCCGTGGAGGGCATCGCTATGGCCGCTGCTGCGGGGACGGCGAACGCCTTATCGGCCATGGCCGGCAGCGTCGATCCGGACACCTTCCGCCGGCTGCTTGGCCAAGTGGAGATCAGCAGAATTTAAGCTACGAATGACAGCATTATATTTGTGCACAGGCTGCGGTTCCTGAATCGCGGCCTGTTTGACTACATGGTGATATCAGGGAGGAATAGCCCTGCCGCAAGGCGAATCTATTAATGCGGCTTTACAGCCCATTGACAAGATAAAGAAGGGGTGAACGGCTTGATTCAAGCATTGATTTTTGATTTTGACGGTCTCATCGTCGATACCGAAACGCCGGCCTATCACGCTTTCTGCGAGATTTACCGGGAGCATGGCACCGAACTACCGCTGGAGACGTACGCGAAGTGCGTCGGCACCAATTTCGACGTATTTAATCCGTATACGTATTTGTCCGAGTGCCTGGGCAGGGAAGTGGATCCAGCCCTCGTCAAGGAACAGGTCAATGTCATCTACCGGGAGCTGCTTAAGGATGTTGAAGTCAGACCGGGGGTTGAGGACTATTTGGTGGAGGCCAAGCGGCTCGGGCTGAAGATCGCGCTGGCATCAAGCTCTTATTACAACTGGATTGAGCCATATTTCAACAAATTCGAACTGGAATCTTACTTCGACGTTATTTGTACTGCGGACCTCGTGTCCAAGGTCAAACCGGATCCCGAGCTGTACCTGCTGGCATTGCAGAAGCTGGAGGTAACCCCGGATCAGGCGGTGTCTTTTGAGGATTCGCTTAACGGCTTTATTGCAGCCAAAGGAGCAGGCGTACATACGGTGATCGTGCCTAATTCGATGACCCAGACCTTCCCTTTTGAAGGCTATGATATGATGATTTCCAGCATGTCGGAGATGAAGCTGCAGGATCTTGTCCGGGAGCTGGAAGCGTAAGGCCGCAAAAGCCCGGAATAACCTGTACTTTTTTGCAACTTATTGATTGACGTATATTGGCAGTGCCCCTTATGATAATGAATAATCCAGTGGTTATTTAATTCTATGAAAAATATCCGGGCAGGCAGTTCATGTACCTGTGTGCTCCGCTTGATACGGTATTTTTCGCACTTATTTACTTTAATGCTTTCGTATATGACAGCGTTAAAGAAGAGAATCGGAAGGGGTTATGAACATGAAAAAGAGAAATTTGCTATTATCCGTCGTGATGTCCGCGCTCCTCGTAACCATGGCGGCCGGCTGCGGAAACTCGGGCACCAAGTCCAGTGAAGCCGGGTCCGGTGGCGGGACCGATGCAGGAAGCACAGACAAAAAAACCTACACCGTAGCCATTTCGCAATTCGTCGAGCATCCTTCCCTGGATGCCACGCGCGAGGGCTTCATCGCCGCCCTGAAGGACGCGGGGATTACGGAGGGGGATAATTTGAAGCTCGACTACAACAACGCCCAGGGAGACCCGTCAAACAACCTTTCCGTTGCACAGAAGATCTCCTCCGGCAAAAATGACCTCGTGCTCGGCATTTCTACCGGCTCGGCACAGGCGCTCGTTAAGCAAGTGAAGGATACGCCGGTACTGTTCGCAGCGGTTACCGATCCGGTGGATGCCAAGATCGTCTCGAACCTCGATCAACCAGGGGGCAACGTAACCGGCGGCTCGGACACGAATCCGGTAGCGGTTCAACGTCTGATGGACTTCATCGCTGAGAGCTTCCCGAACGTGAAGAACGTCGGTGTTGTCATTAACGAAGGCGAGCCTAACGCGATCGTGATGGCCAAAAATGCCGAGGAAACGCTGAAAAAGCATAACATCAAGCTGGTGCGCGCGGCGGTAACCAACACATCGGAAGTGAAGCAGGCCGCTGAGTCCTTGGTGGGACGGGTGGATGCGCTGTTCATTACGCTGGACAACACCGTCGTTGACGGCGTCGATTCCATTATCCAGCTGGCGAACGAGAAGCACATTCCGTTCTTTTCCAGCGACCGGGATACGGTCGAGAAAGGTGCCTTCGCTACGGTCGGTTTTAAATACTACGACCATGGCTACCAGGTGGGCCAAATGGCGGTCGATATTTTGAAGAACGGCAAGAAGCCGGGCGACATGAAGGTGACGGTGCAGGAGAAGCTGGACCTGATTCTGAACCTGAAGGCGGCTGAAGCGCAAGGAATCACGGTAACTGACGCCATGAAAGACAAAGTAACGGACAAAGAAAACGATATTATTCAGTAATCGAGCGATGGGGAGTGGCCGGAATCTTCGTCCACTCCCTTCGTCATAAGGGAGGCTGACACCATGCTGGATTCACTACTGGGAGCACTTGAGCTCGGGCTGCTGTACTCGCTGATGGCGCTCGGCGTATATATCACGTATCGCATTCTTGATTTTCCGGATTTGACGGTGGATGGCAGCTTCACCACCGGCGGCGGAATCGCCGCCGTGATGATTACCCACGGCTACAATCCGTGGCTGGCAAGCCTGGCGGCGTTCGGCGGCGGGCTTCTCGCGGGAATTTGTACCGGACTTCTCCATACCAAGGGGAAAATCAATGCACTGTTATCCGGTATTATCATGATGATTGCGCTGTATTCGATCAACATGCGGATTATGGGAAAACCCAACACGTCCCTGCTTGGGGAAAGCACCGTTTTTTCATCAGTGAACGCTTTCATTACGATGCCGATCGCGGTGATCCTGATTTTGCTTCTGCTGAATCTGTTCCTGCGGACCGATTTGGGGCTTGCATTACGCGCGACGGGAGATAACGCACGGATGATCCGCAGTTTCGGCGCCAATACAGACACGACGACGGTTCTCGGCGTCAGCCTGGCCAATGGACTGGTCGCCCTCTCCGGCGCACTGGTTGCTCAGGAGTCAGGATTCGCGGATATTTCCATGGGGATCGGCATGATCGTTATCGGGCTGGCTTCCGTCATTATCGGTGAGGCGATATTCGGAGCGACGAATGTGATCCATACGACCATTTCCGTCGTGCTCGGGGCGATCGTGTACCGGATCGTCGTGGCGCTCGCGCTCCGGGTGGAATGGCTCGATACGTCCGACCTGAAGCTCATCACGGCCATCATCGTGATCATCGCTTTGGTGCTTCCAACCGCGAGGCGTGCTCTTCGACAGAAGCAGCTGGCCAAGCGCCGAACCGAAGAGCTGTCCAGCCAACTGGGCAGCAGAACAAGCCGGACGGTCGGAGGTGACTTCTGATGCTGGAACTGAGCAGAGTATCGAAGCTGTTTAATCCGGGCACGCCGGATGAAAAAATTGCGCTGCACGACATTTCGTTGAAGCTGAATCCCGGCGACTTCGTCACGGTGATCGGAAGTAACGGTGCGGGCAAGTCCACGCTGATGAACATCATTTCCGGCGTCATGAAGCCCGACGCAGGGGAGGTGCGGATCGAGGGTGCGGTGATCAGCCAGCTTCCGGAATTCCGCCGGAGCCGCTGGATCGGCCGCGTATTTCAGGATCCGATGGCGGGCACCGCTCCTCACATGACGATCGAGGAAAACCTGGCGATGGCTTATACGAGAGGCAAGCAGAGAGGACTGGGGCTGAGCATCAAGTCCGGCCGGCGGGCGATGTTCAAGGAAGAGCTGTCCAAGCTCGGCATCGGCCTGGAAGGTCGGCTGCGGGCGAAGGTCGGCTTGCTGTCCGGAGGAGAGCGGCAGGCGCTCAGCTTGTTGATGGCCACATTCACCAAGCCGCAAATTTTGCTGCTGGATGAGCATACCGCGGCGCTGGACCCTGCAAGAGCGGAGCTGATCACGCGGCTCACCGACCGGATTGTCCGGGAGCTGAACCTGACGACCCTGATGGTCACGCACAATATGGAGCAGGCGATCCGGCTCGGCAACCGTTTGATCATGATGGACAAAGGCAGAATCATTCTGGACATCAACGAACAGCGAAAAAAGACGCTGACCGTCGAAGAGCTGCTGGCTGAATTCGAGCAAATCAGCGGACATAAGCTGTCCGACGACAGGGTTGTCCTGGGATAATATCTTGAAGAATGAAGGGAAGAGGGCCTTCGCGGTTAAAGCCGCGGAGGCTCTTTTTTGCTGCAGCAACGTGGGGAATCTATCGAACCCGAGCAAGAGAATCATCGATTAGACCAAAATGGACACAGTTGTTTTCCATACGTTTTCCATGCAAATATACAAAGGACTGCTTTGGCGGATCCACTAGAAACTACCTGCAGCGGGCTTTGGCGATGCGTCCCGTCAACGGTTCATTCTGCCTCGAAGATAACTCTAGTTATTGAAATTCGTTCCAACAAGTTCTAAAATACTTAATTGAATGAACTGGTCACTCTATAGTCATTAGAAGAAAGAGAACACCCGTTGGATGGAGGTTTCGATTTTGTTAGGAAAGATGAGGTTCAGCATTCGGTCCAAGATTATTCTTGGATATATTTTTGTGCTCGTGTGCGTTGTGGTGTTCCTGGGAGTGATTTCGAGCCGGGTTGCTTCGCTGCAGCGGGAAACCGATTTTATAAGCCAGCATGACATCGAAGTCCATGACCTGGCCCACAGCATTGAAAAGTCCTTGCTGGACATGGAGACAGGCCAGCGCGGATATATGATCACAGGAGACTCGAGCTATCTGGAGCCGTACACGGCGGCCAGCTCGAAATGGGAGAGCGAGTACAACCTGCTGTATCGTTTGCTGGCGGACAATCCTGAGCAGCAGAAAAATCTAGAGGACATCAAGGCCAATATCGACCGATGGATTGAGATCGCAGGCAAACCGTCCATTGAGATGAAGCGCAGCGGCCAGGATGCTGAAGTTCGGACATTTTTCCAACGTGACCCGGGCAAGCCGGAAATGGACGCCATGCGGGAAAAATTAACGGCGTTTTTGGACACGGAGAAAGGGCTGACGAGCGAGCGGGTGCAGACGCTTGAGGACAATAACCGCAGACTGATCACGATCATCTATCTTCTTTGGATTGTGCTCGCGGCCGTATCCATCTCAGCTGCCGTGCTGATCTCCAGAAATATCGTTACGACAATCAAGGAAGTTACGGGCACAATTCGTGACATCGCCTCCGGCGGCAATTTGAACAAGCGCATCCATACCCGAACCCGCGATGAAATTGCAGAACTCGGCAGTGCAACGAACGACCTGCTTCGGGAAGTGCAGCAGCAGAATGAAATGAAGGAACAGATTGCCGCCACCGCTACACTGCTTCAGAACGAAGCGGGCCTGGCCAGTCTAAGCCGCGTGTTTGTCAATCGGCTCGCTTCCATTTTCCAGGTGCCTTATATCGTATTGTACGAAGCCAAGGAGGAGGAGCTGGTTCGGCTCGCTTCCTATGCAGGAGAACACGAGGGTGAGGCAGGAAAATCGGTCATCGCCTGGGGTCAGGGACTTGTCGGTCAGTGTGCTGCCGATCAGAGCATGATCACGCTGGACAGGGTACCGAACAACTACATACACATATCCTCGGGATTGGGGAGCGCCGTTCCGACCTATATTGCTGTTGCTCCGATCGTGTTCGAGGGCAGGACGCTGGCTGTGATCGAAATTGCCGCACTGGTGACGTTCAGCAAGCACCAATTGGACATGCTCCGGCAGCTCTTGGATACGGTTGGCGTCACGATGCACAGCGTGATCAACCGAGCGCAAATCCAGCGCTTGTATATGGAAGCCCAGACGATGAATGAAGAGCTTCAGGCCCAGTCTGAGGAACTGCAGGTGCAGACGGAGGAACTGCAGGTTCAGTCCGAAGAGCTGCAGATGCAAACCGACGAGCTCCAAAGCTTGAATGACAAACTGGAATATCAGAAGGCGCAGGCGGAGGAAGCGGCGGCCGAGATGGAAAAATATGCGGAACAGGCGAAGCTCAGTTCCAATTATAAATCCGAGTTTTTGGCTAACATGTCGCACGAGTTACGCACTCCGCTGAACAGCATGCTTATTCTGTCCCAGATTTTGTCGGAGAACAAGAACGGAACGCTGCAGGAGGAAGAGGTCAATTACGCCAACGTCATCCATTCCTCCGGTACGGACCTATTGCGGCTGATCAACGATATTTTGGATTTATCCAAGGTGGAATCGGGACAGATCCAGCTGGATATCAGCTCGATCAACGCGAGTGAGCTGCCGGAGATCATGTACCGCTACTTTGCCAAAACGGCCGAGGCCAAGTCGCTGGACTTCAAAGTCGAAATCGCGCCGAACGTTGGCGACGTCTTTTTCAGCGACGAGTTAAGACTCCATCAAATATTGCGGAACCTGTTGTCCAATGCGTTCAAGTTTACCGAACGCGGTGAAGTGTCTTTAAGCATATACAAGCTCGACTCGGTTTCGACCCCGCAGTTTTCCATGCCTTATGAGACATTGGCCTTCGCGGTTCGCGATACTGGAATCGGAATTACCGAGGAGCAGCAGCAGGTGATCTTCGAGGCCTTTAAACAGGCGGATGGAGCAACGGCGCGGAAATATGGCGGCACAGGACTCGGACTGTCCATCTCGCTTCAATTCGCCAAACTGCTGGGAGGAGAGCTGGTCGTGGAGAGCGAACCCGGCAAAGGAAGCACGTTCACCCTTTACCTCCCTTACCAGACCGAGTATGTCGATGAGTCGCCGATGCTTGTGATGCAAGCCGAGGCAGCGGCAGCCTTCTCCGGTCCTTTAAGTACGGCTTCGGCGCAGGCTGCGCGTCCTGTGGGAAGTCGGATTCATGCGGAGGAGCCTGCCGCCGATCCGCCAGCCGCAGAGGATATGTTCCTGGAAGACTCGGCCTTGTTCGATGGGAAGAAAATCCTCGTTGTTGACGACGACATTCGAAACGTATATGCGCTGGCCAATGCCTTAGAGAGATATAATATGCAGGTGCTCACCGCACAGAATGGATACGAGTGCCTGGATTTGCTTCAGGCCGAACCGGATATCGATATGATTCTGATGGACATTATGATGCCGGAAATGGACGGTTACCAGACGATGCGGAATATCCGCCAGACGCTGGAGATGACCGATCTGCCGATTGTTGCGTTGACCGCCAAGGCGATGAAAGAGGATCGGGATAAGTGCTTGGCGGCCGGCGCGTCCGACTATTTGAGCAAGCCGCTGAACATCAATGAAGTGATTGCCAGAATTAAAGTTTGGCTGACGAGATCGGAAATATGATATAGTAATCGATTAAATAAAAAGCGACCCAGCGGGAAGTCTCCGGTTCGGTCGCTTTTTATTTGGTTAAACCGTCGAAATCGGAGCGTTTTTTGAAAAACTTACCTTGACAATAGGATGGTTAGGTGAGAAAATGTACGCGCGTACATCATTCGGAAAAGGGGGAGTTGCCATCGCATCCCGCAAAGAGGTGGCCGAACTAGCCGGGGTATCGGAAGCGACCGTGTCGCGGGTGCTCAACGGAGTCGGCCCCATGAAAGAAGAAACGAGACAACGCGTCATGGAAGCTGCCAAGAAGCTGAATTACGTGCCCAGTGCACTGGCCCGTAATTTTGCGACCAGCCGCAGCGGCAACATTGGTGTCGTTCTTCCATATGTGCCGAAGGTGCATATGTTTTCGAGCTTTTTCTTCTCGGAAATTTTAAGCGGAATCGGCAGCAAAGCCCGAGAGCTGGGTCATGATATCCTGCTGCTGTTTCAGACGCCCGGCGAGTCCATGGATTATGTCCGCTGGTTTCATGCGCATAAAATCGATACATGCATCATCCTGGGCGCGAAGGATGATCCGGAAGAACTGCTGGCACTTCGCCGTCTCGCAGAGGAAGGACTGCCTTTCTGCCTGATCAATCAGCACTTTGAAGGCGAGCCCTTCAGTGAGGTCGATGCAGACCATGTACAGGGCAGCTATATGGCGGTCCGCCATCTGATCGAACAGGGATATCGCCGGATCGCGTTCATGAACGGGCCGCTGACCTACTCCAACAGCCGGGATCGCCTTCAAGGCTGCGAGAAAGCGCTGGCCGAGGCGGGTTTGGTGCTGGAGGAGGAACTGATCTTCCGCGGAAACTTCAGCCGCAGCAGCGGCATCACCGCTGCTGCTGAATTAATGAAGGTCATCGATCAGGTGGATGCCGTCTTTGCCGCAAACGACCGGATGGCCATCGGTTTGATGCAGGGTCTCCGGGATCATGGGCTGTCCGAAGAGCGTTTTCCGGCCATGTTCGGCTACGATAATTCGGATGCTTCACAGGTAACGACGCCTGAGCTGAGCAGCGTAAAGGTTCCTTTCTATGAAATGGGGGAAATTGCGGTCGCTGAAGTGCTGAAGCGGCTGGAGCAGGGAGCATCGGCTCCGGGTCAACCCTTTCGGATCATGCTTCCGACGGAGCTGGTCATTCGGGCATCGTCCCAGAATCTGCGGCTCTGATGAGCCAGAAAGTCCAATATACCAAAGAGATGGAGGAATTCGGATGGAAATGAAAGCGCTGCGAATTGGCATGGTAGGCTACAAATTTATGGGGAAGGCCCACAGCAATGCGTACCGAGCGCTGCCCATGTTTTTCCCGGAGGCGCCGATTCAACCGCAGATGGCGGCAATTTGCGGCCGTGATGCCGATGCGGTTCAGCAGGCGGCCGGGCAGTACGGCTGGGCCGAAACGGAGACGGATTGGCGGAACCTGGTGGCGCGGGATGACATCGACCTGATCGACATCAACGCGCCGAGTGATGCGCATAAGGACATCGCGCTGGCTGCGGCCAAGGCAGGGAAGCATATTTTCTGCGAGAAGCCGCTGGCCCTGACGCTTGCCGACTCGCGTGAAATGCTGAAGGCTGCGGAGGAGGCGGGAGTGAAGCACATGGTCGGCTTTAATTACCGGTTCTCACCTGCGGTCCGGCTGGCCAAAAATCTGATCGAAAGCGGCCGGCTGGGACAGATCTATCATTTCCGCGCCTGGTTTCTGCAGGACTGGATTCTGGACCCTGCCTTCCCGTTAGTATGGCGGCTGCAGAAAGATATCGCGGGTTCGGGCTCTCACGGCGATCTTGGGGCCCATCTGATCGACTTAGCCCACTACCTCGTCGGCGATATCCAGGAAGTCATCGGCATGAGCGAAACGTTTATCAAGGAGAGACCGCTCGCAGAAAATATGACCGGACTCAGCGCTAAAGGCAGTCTGGGCGGACCGATGGGCAAAGTGACCGTCGATGATGCAACCCTGTTTATGGCCCGGTTCACAGGAGGCGCGCTCGGTAGCTTTGAGGCGACCCGGTTTGCGGCGGGACACCGCAGCACGAACTCGTTCGAGATCAATGGCAGCAAAGGCAGTGTCAAGTTTGATTTTGAGCGGATGAACGAGCTGGAAGTGTACTTTACCGACGACCAGGAGGATGTGCAGGGCTTCCGCCGGGTGCTTGCGACCGACGCCGCTCATGCGTATTCGCATGCCTGGTGGCCGGCCGGACACACTATCGGCTTCGAACACACGTTTACGCATGAAATGCTGGAGCTGATGGAAGCGATTCACGAGGACAGACAGCCTTCCCCGAACTTCCACGACGGTGTGAAATGCCAGGCTGTGCTTGAGGCGGTGGAGCGTTCCGTAGAGGAGCGGCGCTGGGTGGAAATTTCGGAAATGTAGGCCAATCAAGCGAAGGTATTGAACAACGAATAGCGAGCATATCAAGCATTTCAAGCATAGACAAGGAGCGTGCCGCATGAAAAAAGCACTGATCGTATGGGGCGGATGGGATGGCCATGAGCCCAAGCAGGTGGCAGAGATTTTCAAAAACGTGCTGGAAGCCGAGCAGTTTGAAGTAGAAGTATCGGATACGCTGGAAGCGTTTGCCGACAAGGAGAAGCTCCTCGGTCTTGATCTGATCGTCCCTTGCTGGACGATGGGAGAAATCCGGAATGAGCTGGTGGGCAACGTGTCGGAGGCCGTGCAGAGCGGTGTGGGCCTTGCCGGCTGCCACGGCGGCATGTGCGACTCCTTCCGGACGCAGGTCGATTGGCAGTTCATGACTGGCGGACAGTGGGTCGCCCACCCGGGGAATGACGGGGTTCGATACATGGTTAACGTGACAGACGAAGAGGAAGGCTCCCTGCTGCAGGGGATCGCGGACTTCGAGGTCGCAAGCGAGCAGTATTACCTGCATGTGGATCCGGCGGTGAAAGTTCACGCCACAACCCGCTTCCCGGTCGTTCATGGCCCGCATTCGGCCAACAAACCGGTTGACATGCCGGTAGTCTGGACGAAGTACTGGGGCGGCGGACGCGTCTTCTACAATTCGCTCGGGCACCATGCGGATATCGTCGACATGCCACAGGTGAAGGAAATGATGAGACGCGGCTTCGTATGGGCCGCCGAAGGCAAAGAAGCCGGCTCCGACTGGACGCCGGAGACAGCATATAACGGCATGGCAGACAGCCAATATTAAGGGGAGGGTTATTCTTGGAGCAGATCAAAGTAGGCATTATCGGCTGCGGGAAAATCAGCAGCATTTATATGGAAAACTGCAAAAAATTCGATGTGCTGGATTTGGTAGCTTGTGCGGACATCGATAAGGAGCGTGCCGCAGAAAAAGCAGCCGAATTCGGCATACCCAGAGTGTATTCCCCTGAAGAGCTGCTCGCGGATCCCGAAATTCAAATCGTGATCAACCTGACGATCCCGGCTGCGCACGCGTCGGTCTGCCTGCAGGCTCTTGAGGCAGGCAAGCATGTATACGTCGAAAAGCCGCTGGCCGTCACACGTGAAGATGGGCAGAAGGTGCTCCAGCTCGCCAAGGAAAAAGGCCTGCGCGTGGGCTGCGCGCCCGAAACATTCTACGGCGCCGGAATTCAGACCTGCCTCAAAGTGATCCAGGATGGGCTGATCGGCCGTCCGGTCGCCGCGACGGCATTC
Source organism: Paenibacillus sp. S28 (assembly GCF_016624415.1). Lineage (NCBI taxonomy): Bacteria > Bacillati > Bacillota > Bacilli > Caryophanales > Paenibacillaceae > Paenibacillus > Paenibacillus sp. S28. Next base: position 276,128 of record NZ_JACVTM010000006.1, read on the forward strand.
ATGCTCGGCGGCGGACACGAGACCTGGCATCCGGATCCCGAATTTTATTATCAGGCCGGCGGAGGACCGATGTTCGACATGGGGCCGTACTACCTGACCGCACTCGTGCAGCTGCTCGGTCCGATCAGAACGATCACGGGTATGACTGGTAAAGCGCTGGAAGAAAGAACGATCACCAGTTCCAAAAAATACGGTCAAAAAATACCGGTGGAAATCCCTACCCACGTCGCCGGGCTGATCCAGTTCGCCGAAGGCGCGATTGGAACGATCATCACCAGCTTTGACGTATTCGGCGGCAGCAATCTGCCGAACATCGAAATTTACGGCACAAAGGGAACGCTGCGCGTACCCGATCCGAACAACTTCGGCGGCAAGGTGCAGTACCGGATTGCCGGCGAAGCCGAGTGGAAGGAACAGCCGCTGTTGTTCGGCTACGCGGAGAATACCCGCGGCATCGCCGCAGCCGACATGGCTTACGCACTGCAGAGTGGTCGTCCTCACCGGGCTTCCGGTGAGCTGGCGTACCATGTGCTGGAAGCGATGTGGGCGTTCCATGATGCTTCGGATGAGAAAAAGCATTACGAGATGCAAAGCACCTGCACGCCTCCTGCGCCGATGCCTACCGGCCTTGCACCTTATACATTGGATCAATAATGAAATAGGCATGAATCGTAAAAGCCTCCCGTCAGCAGTCTGGACTGCTGGGGAGGCTTGTTTGGTTTATACCATGATCAATGGATAAGCTTGCTTTCCTTAGCCTTCTTAACGAGGCCAGCGGCAAGCTGGTTGATGATCCCTTTCAGCGCAAGACCGATCACGAGCGTGATTACGACATACACGCACATGATGAGCAGATCGCTGCGGACGACGCTCCAGATCATGCCTCCCACCGCTTCGCGCATCATGCTGATGCCGTAGGTGAACGGAAGGAACGGATGGATCGCCCGGAAGAACGGCGGTGTCGTCTGGATCGGAAAGGTTCCGCCCGATCCGGCCAGCTGCAGCACCAGCAGAACGATAGCAAGCGCCTTGCCGACATTGCCGAACACGGACACGAGCGTGTAGACGATCAGCATAAAGACAGCGCTATTGACCAATCCGAATAAGATGAACCAGCCTTTGTCCACCACATAGGTTCCCAAGAGGAAGATATCGCCTGCTGTGACGAGGACCGATTGCAGCAGCGCCAGCGTCAGGAAGGTCAGGAACCGGCCGAAATAAATCTGTACGCTGTTATAATCCGTTCCCGCTGCAGGAGAATGTACTTCCGTCGTCACGAGGGATACGAGCAGCGTTGCTCCGACCCAGAGCGCCAGCGTTGAGAAGAAGGGCGACATGGCGGATCCATAATTCGGTATCGGAAACAGCTGATTCTCCTTCAGCACGACAGGCTCGGCGAAAAACTGGCCTTCCTGCTGGAAGTTGTTTTTCAGCAGGTCGATGACTTCCTGCAGGTTGCCCTCCGATTCGAATTTGCGCATCCGGTCCGCCAGCTCCTTGACTTTGGCCTCCACGCCCGGAAGCTCCTTCTGAATGACGGAAATGCCCTGCGTGCCGATCGCCAGCCCCTTGGAAGCGTCGAACAGCACCTTCTTGACGTCCGGCAGGCTCTGTACCGCAGAATCCATCACTTTCTTCGCTTCGGCGGCGGACTTGACCGCCTTTTGCAGCCCGCTTGCGATCGCCGGCTGAATTTCGCTGTCATAACGTCCGAGGATGTCCCCTAATAGATCGGATACGTCGCCGGAGATGGTGTTCAGCTTATTCACCAGATCCATGGCCGGTTTCTCGCCTTTCTTTACCCCGCTGCGGATTTGATTGACAAGCGTCAGCTGAGACTGCATTTTGTCCCGGACCTGCTTCAGCTTGGAGCTGACGAAATCCAGTCGGCCGCCTGCGGTCTGGTTCAGCCGGCCGAACCAGCTGATCAGCGCTTCCTGTACTTCCAGGCCGGTAGTTAACCTGGAGGATATCCGGTCCAGCGCATCAAGCGCAGTCTTCGGATCGACGTCGGGATCCTTCAGCAGCGCGGTCAGCTGCTCCGTAGCCATGGACGTCTGCTGCAGAAGCAGCAGATCCTGCTTTACGTTCGGCGCGATATCCTTGGCAGCCGTGGAAGCCTTGCCCATAAAATCGTCCAGACCAGCCGCCAACTGCTGCCCGTTCTTGGCCAGGTCGGTCACTATGGGCAGCGCCCCTTGAGCTTTGGATACCAGCTCGTTGGTCGTATGGATGTCCTGCGCCGCCGTGTTTACGGCTTGGTTGATTTCCGGGAAATTTTTCTCCAGCTCAAACACCAGCGAGCGGACCTTCTCAATAGTCGGCAGCTGATTTTCCAGCTCGATACCAAGCTCGTTGAAAATTTTGAAAATCGTGCCGTTGGCGGTTTTGACGAAATTTTTGCTGACTTCCTGGATGATGCCGCTGGCTCCGGAAGACGTAATCTTCGGGGATACGGCATTGATCTTTTCGTTCACATAATACAAAATTTCGGCGTGGGTCGGGTTGTCCGACAGCACCGTGGCAATCGAGGCCGAAAAATTGTCCGGGATGATGATGCTCGCATAGTAATCACCGTGCCGAACGCCTCTCATGGCGTCCGCCTCGGAGACGAACCTCCAGCCCAGCTTATGATTGTCCTTCAGCGAGGCGACGATCTCCTTGCCGAGATTCAGCGACTGTCCCTTCATCGTCGTCCCTTTGTCGTTGTTCGCGACGGCAATCGCAATATCGCCGGTATTGCCGTAGGGATCCCAGGATGCCTTGATGTTGAACCAGGCGTACAGGGAAGGAAGCATAACAAGACCGGCGATGATGACGAGCGCGGCCCAGTTCGTGGCAATGTTTTTCACATCTCTGCCGTAGATGGACAAGATTTTACTCATGAGAACACCTGCCTCAATCATACCATTTTGGTTAGTATTTCATTTGAGGAAGGGCGTCATACCGAAGAACCTGAATCCCGCCTTACCAGCCCATTCGTTCTTTGAGGGTCGTGATATGCGCAAGATGGTGGTTGCCATGCCAAGCATAAGTGCATAGATGCTCGTTCAAATTGGTTTCTCCGCTCGCGGGATGGGTGTAAGTTCTGAGCCACTGGTCACCGCTCAAGCTTTCCAGAACAAGCACAAAACGGACATGCAGCGCCTCCAGCAGATCCAGGGAAATCTCCGGATCAGGCAGCGCGGAATCTGCAAGTTCAGCCCATAATTGCTCCTCATAAGGTTTTATCACCGGATTATCCTCGGTTAAAGCAAGTTTAAGCCGAATCAGGCTGTTCATGTGGCTGTCTCCGACATGGTGCACGACTTGACGGACGGTCCAGCCGCCCGGCCGATAAGGCGTGTCCAGCTGCTCCTTGGATAATCCGCTGACAGCTTGCCGCAACTTCGAAGGCAGGCTGCGGATTTCGCCGATCAATGCTGTCCGCTCATCTCCGTTCAGTTCTTTTTTCGTTACGCAAAGTCCGATAGGATATTTCAAATCATCGCTCATAGCTAATTCCTCCGTTTGCTCAGTAATATGTATACGGGAAACCGTTGCATTCCAATATGATATAAGCCGGTTTCCCTTGTAACCTTTTCGCTAAGGGTTCCATTCGTTCCTTCAAGCCGGCTTTATGTATGCGCGGAAGCGATCTCGCTGAATTTGATCCACAGCCATTCGTCTTCAGCTCTAAACTTGATCTCTTCCAGATAGGTGTTAATCACGGTGACGAAGCCCCGGATTTCTTGTTCGGGTCCGGTACCGGCAAGGTGCAGTGTTACTTTCAGGTGACGGCGGAGGGATTCCTCCAGCAAGCGGCTGGTCTGTGTCCAAGCAGCCTCTTTCATGGTAGAATTGAAACTCGCCGACGGTTCACAGGTTCGGTTGATCATCATTTCACCTCATTTATTAAAAGAGCTATGCATTGTATTATAGGCGAATATATGTTCGGTTTCAACCGCGATTGTTCAGAAAAATAAAACTGCTTGGAGGAAAGCATATGGAGACCGACCAAATGATTATGGAAGCAAGGGAATACGTGAAGGATCGTTTAAAGTCTGAGCCGTCCGGCCACGACTGGTGGCATATTTACCGGGTGGCGGAGTGGGCGAAGAGGCTGGCGGAGCAGGAAGGGGCCGACCCGGTCGTCTGCGAGCTGGCGGCCCTTTTTCATGACCTGGCCGACGAGAAAATCGTGTCTTCGAAAGAGGAGGGCATGGCAACAATTTCATCTTGGCTCGCAGACCATGGAGCGGATGCCGCGCTCGTGGATCATGTGCTGGAGATCATCGGGACAATGTCTTATGGCGGCGGAGGCGGCAGGCCCATGTCGACTTTGGAGGGGCGCGTCGTGCAGGACGCAGACCGTCTGGACGCCATCGGAGCGATCGGTATTGCCCGCACGTTTGCCTTTGGCGGATCACGGGGAAGACTCATGTATGACCCTGACGAGCCGCCGCGGACCAGCATGACCCAGGAGGAATACCGCAGCCGGCAGGGGACGACGGTGAACCATTTTTACGAGAAGCTGCTGAAGCTGAAAGATCTGATGAATACGCCGGCGGCCCAGCGGGAGGCTGCTTCCCGCCACGCATTTATGGAGCAGTTTCTTGCGCAATTCCAACGTGAATGGCACGGGGAGGAAGCGCCAAAAAAGGGGCGCGATTAAACGCCCCTCAAGGAATGTTGTACTCTACCAGCTCCGATACGGTAACGAAGCGATATCCGCGCTTCTGCAGTTCAGGCAGGATTTGTTTTAACGCGTCGACCGTTTGGGACTTGCCCTCCACGTGGTCGTGCATCAGGACGATGTCGCCGTTGCGCGCGTTGTTCAGCACCTTGTTCACGATCTTGGCGACGCCAGGCCGGTTCCAGTCCCAGGTGTCCTGATGCCAGGACCACATGACGACGAGATAACCCTCCTTCTTGCAAATTTGGATCATACGGTCGTTATAATATCCTCCGGGAGGGCGAAACAGGTAGGTTTTTTTACCGGTAACCTGGTATATGGCTTCCTGGGTTTCCCGCAGCTCCCGCACGATGACCTCCGGTGAGCTCCGGCGGTTAAAATACATATGGTCGAAGGTGTGGTTGGCAAGCTCATGGCCTTCGGCCACCTGCCGCTTGGCCAGCTCCGGGTGCTCCTGAACCTGTTTGCCGACGACAAAAAACGTTGCCTTTGCGTGATACTGCTTCAGCAGGTCGAGAATCTGCGGCGTATCCTCAGGATCCGGCCCGTCATCGAAGGTCAGTGCTATAATCTTTTCCCGGTTCGGAATCTCCCAGATGACGTCTCCCCTTTGTTCATAGTACTCTCTGCCTTGGTTTACGGGAGAAGCCCCCGCCGCCGGAGCAGCCGTCATCGAAATCGTCAAAAGCAGCATGGATAGCGTTGCATAAAGCCTTGTGCGCATAAGGTCCTCCCGGTTGTTCGTTGTCGATGCTTCCATCCAAACGTCCAAACAAAGACAAGTTCGCTTCGTAGTATGTGACACGAACCGTTCTAACATACGCCGGGCGGGCCGTGATACAATAGAGACAAGTTTGAATATGCCGGGAGTGCCCGGGGAAGGTGCGGATCAAGGCATGTCCTATAAACAAATCAAATCGATGATATTGATTATTCCTACACTGGCCGTAGGGATATGGGAATATGCGAGGCATGCGTTTCTGATGCCTTATATATCGATGAAGGTGGGGAATTTTCTTACGCCGGTGTTTCTGTTCTTTATCAGCATGACCCTGCTCAGCATGCTGTTCCGGAGGCTGGAACAGGTGCAGGAGGAGCTGAACCGGGAGCGGGCGGAAAAAGCAGCCCTGGAAGAACGGGATCTGCTTGCCAGGGAACTGCATGACGGCATCGCGCAGTCCCTGTTTCTGCTGTCGGTCAAGATGGACAGGGCGGAGTCGCGCGGCCGGGGAGCCCGGGAATCGGCGGACTTCCAGGAGCTGCGCAAATCGGTTCATGAGGTGAACCGGTACGTACGGCAGGCGATCGCCAATCTTCGCTATCCAGAATCGCCGGAGAAGCGGGAATATCAGGCTTCGATGCGTTCAAGGATCGAACATACAGCCAAGGAAACGCTGATCCAGCCCTGGATCGAATGGTCCATTCCGGATGCGGCCTTGAGCGCCAAGGAAAAAGTGGAGCTTCTGGCCTGCATCCGGGAAGCGCTGCTGAACATTCACAAGCATGCCCATGCCACCAAGGTGACGATCAAAGGTACGCTGGACGGCCGGGGCTGGACGGTTTTCGTCGATGACAACGGGCGGGGGATTCATACCGATCCATTTCATTTGAAGGACCGGTACGGCCTTCGGATCATGAAGGAGCGCGCCGAGGAGCTTGGCTGGAAAATGCTGATTCTGCCGATGCAGCGGGGAAGCCGGGTGGAGATCAGAAAGGAGGCCCATAACCATTGAATACGTTCAGAGTGCTGGTTGCCGATGACTCCGCTTATGCGCGCGAAGCGGTGACCGAAATCCTGTCAGCTGACCCGGCGTTTGAAGTGGTCGGCATGGCCCACAGCGGCGAGGAAGCCGTAAGTATGACCGAGTTATTGATGCCCGACCTGATCCTGATGGACATCCAAATGCAGGGCATTGGCGGGTTGGAGGCTACAAGGCAGATCAAGCTGCAGTATCCTTACGTCAAAATCGTTATGATCACGGTGTCGGACGATGTGACGCATTTGTTCGAGGCGTTAAAGCAGGGAGCGCAGGGCTATCTGCTCAAAAATTTATCCCCGTCGACATGGCTTGAGTATTTACGGGGCATCATGAGCGACGAAGCGCCGCTCAGCCGGGAACTTGCCACGCAAATTTTAAGGGAATTTCCGCTTGCCCCCAAGAGTCCGGAGCATCATGAGACGTTGACCGCGCGGGAGCGCGAAATTTTAAATTGGGTGGCTTCGGGGCTTACCAACAAGGAAATTGCCGCCGAGCTCAAGATTTCTGACCAGACGGTTAAAAACCACCTGAAAAACATATTGCAGAAGCTTCATTTGGAGAACCGGGTTCAGCTGACGCGTTATGCCTTGGAGAAAGGCTTAGTAAGCCGGCGGCAGGGTCTGTTCCAGAAATTGAAAAAAGAGTAGTTACCGTTTTTAAGCAGCGCAGGGTGTAAACCCTGCGTTTTTTTGTGCTTGCATGGAGACCGACTTGGATGAAATTACCCTGACTTGGAAAGTATAAGCATCATAAATAGACAAGGTGGAGACCCGGATGGTTGGCAAAAAGAAATCCCGCAATGCTTCAACACAACAGCAGCCTTCAAACCGGGCTGGGAAGAACGGCTCACCGTATCAGGAATCCGTGGGGACGGATCCGGCAGAGCTGTACCCGGACAGGCTGTACCGTGATTTGAAAAGTAATCTGGACCGGCTAAACAAGGACATGGGCGGCAGCAGCGACCTGGTCATCCGCGAAATTGTTGCCCGGAATTTAGGCCGGAAAGTCGCCTTTGTTTATATCGGCGGACTCGTAGACACGACATCGGTCTCGGAGTTTGCGATCCAATCCGTCTTAAATGAGATCAAGCAGTTCGCTTCGGAAGCGGAGCTTGAAGAGTCGATGGAACGGGAACAGAATGCCGGGGAAGGAATAGAAGGCGAAGACCCGGAAAAGGGCAGGATTAGAGAAGATATCAATGAGAATGAGCCGGGTGCAGCGCCGGAAGAGGACGAGAGATTTTTGCGTCTGTTCAAGGAGAAGGCGCTAGCCATCGGCGAAATCTACGAAATCTCCGAGTGGAGTAAGCTGTATATTCATCTGATGTCCGGGGATACGATTCTTTTTATTGACCGGATTGGCATTGCGGTTATCGCCAGCACCAAAGGGGGAGAACGGCGGAGCGTCAGCGAGCCGGAGTCCCAGACGGTCATCCGCGGCCCGCGGGAAGGCTTTACGGAATCGATTCGCACCAACACGGCGCTGCTCAGAAGGAAGATCAAAAGTCCGAATCTGTGGCTGGAAGAAATGCAGCTGGGAAGAGTCACGCAGACCGACGTAGGCATTATGTATATTCACGGCATCGTGGACGAAAAAAATGTGGATGAGGTCCGGAAGCGTCTCTCGGTCATTGATATCGACGGTGTCCTGGAGTCAGGGTATATTGAGGAGCTCATCGAAAATACGAACAAGACGATTTTTCCTACCATCTATCACAGTGAACGTCCTGATGTGATCGCCGCCAGCCTTCTGGAAGGCCGCATTGCTATCTTGGTGGATGGAACCCCATTTGTGCTGCTCCTTCCGACTACCTTCAACATGTTTTTCCAGGCCTCTGAGGATTACTACAACCGGTTTGATGTTGGCAGTTTGATCCGGGTCCTGCGCTTCTCCTCGTTCCTTATTGGCCTGCTGCTTCCTTCTTTTTATGTGGCGATCATCGGATTTCACCAGGAAATGATTCCGACCTCTTGGCTGCTGAAGCTGGCGGTACAGCGGGAGGGAGTTCCTTTTCCCGCCTTTGTCGAAGCCTTTATTATGGAAACGGTATTTGAAGTTTTGCGGGAAGCCGGCGTGCGGATGCCCCGGTCGGTCGGGAACACCATTTCGATCGTCGGTGGTCTGGTTCTGGGGCAGGCTGCGGTCGAAGCGGGGATCGTATCCCCTGTCGTCGTCATCGTCGTGTCGCTGACGGCCATTGCGAGTTTCGTGTCCCCGGCTTATAACATCGGAATTGCCGCACGGATTCTCCGTTTTATTATGCTGATCGCGGCATCGCTATTCGGCATTTACGGGATTGCCTGTACGCTGCTTATGATGGTACTGCATTTGTGCAGCCTAAAGTCCCTAAACGTGCCTTATATGACGCCCTATTCGCCGATTATTCTTTCTGAGCTGAAGGATTCAATGATCCGGGCGCCTCTGGATCATATGAAGAAACGGCCAAAGCTGATCAGCAGAAATGATCCGGTCCGGTTCCGGGAAGGCACGATGGGCAATCAACAGGCGGACAGGGACGAGAATGAGCCGCATCAAACGCAGGATCCGAACGAAGTATAACCGGATGTCATGTGAAATTCAAAAAACTGTATTCGAGATTCAGTTATGAAGGGAGAGAGCGATGATATGTTTCAACGAATCTGTCATATCACTTTATGTCTGATGCTCTTGCTGCCCCTGTCAGGCTGCTGGGATATCAAGTTTTTGGACCAGCTCTCCATCGTTTTGGGCATGGGGCTGGACGTAGATCCGGACAATCCGGATAACATTCTCGTGTCTCTGCAGGTTGTGGTGCCAAGCCAGGCTTCGGAGAGCAGTCCGGGAGGCGGAGGGGGCACCAGCGGAATTCCGGTGACGAAATATATCGGAAGGGGCAAGACTATACTGGACGCATTGCAGAATATGGACAATGTCGCGCCGCGCCGCTTTTACTTCGCCCACAACCAAATGATGATTATTGGTGAGGATCTGGCGAAGAAAGGGGTTGATGGCTTATTCGATTTAATTGACCGGGACCCGGAGATCCGGATCGATTTTTCTTTGCTTGTCGCGAAACACGGACCAGCGGCCCAAGTATTGGAAACCTTGACCAATATGGAAAAATTACCGGTCAAGCAGATGTACAAAACGCTAGAAAGCTACAACAAGCGGGCGAGCGCAGCCTATCCCGTTAGTATGAAGGATTTTATTCTTAAATTGAATGACCCCGGGGAAATGGCCGTTACCGGGAGCGTTGAATTCATCGGTGATTCGGAAAAGGCGGGAACTAAGGAAAATGTCGAGAAGATTTCGCCTGACGGCTATTTGCGAATCGGAAATATGGCCGTGTTCAAAAATGGGAAGCTAACGGGTTATTTAAACCCATTCGATTCCAAGGGGCTTGCCATCATCAAAAATAAAGTGCAGCGGCTTGTCGTGCCGATTCCCGTTGAGAAAGGAGAGGTACATATCGCGGTCCTGCACAGTAAGGCTTCGGTGAAAGCCCGGTTCAGCCATGGAAAGCCGGAAGTCGTTGTTCGGATCAAACAAAGGGCGAACGTGTTTGACGTGGACAGCCGCAAAATCAGGGTAGACAAAAAGGAAACGATCAGCTGGCTGGAAAAAGAAGCCGAGCAGCAGGTCATCAAGATGGTGAACGGCACCATTTCGACCCTTCAGCTTGAACTGGACAGCGATGCGCTGGGTTACGGGAACCTGGTATATAAGGCCAGTCCTTCATACTGGAAGGCTCATAAGAAAGAATGGGAAACGCTATTCCCTGAAATCCGAACGGTCGTAAGTAGCGACGTGGAGATCTATTCGACGGGAGTACGCAATCAATCCTATCTGCAAAATATGAAGTGAGGTGTTTTTCGTGGGTCCCGATTATATCATTACTGCAGCAATCTTTGTGGCTGTGATCCTGAATTTTATTGCGCTCCGCCGGCAGGCGTCCAAAAAGGATCTATGGAGTTCGACGACAATCTTGCTGTTCGGAGGGTTTCTGTATATGTTGCTGGTCACAGACATCCCCCTGCCGTCTTTCGTGATCGTGATGAGCCATGTTTTCGGGCCTCTCGCCAAGCCAGTCATGAATTGGGTGACGGAGGGCAGGGTGATCCATGGATAAGGGTAAAATTTCGGCTCAACAGTTTGCTTTGATGATGTATTTGTATATTATCGGCACGGCCGCGCTCGTTCAGCCGCATACGCTTGTGTCCATTGCTGGACAAGACGCCTGGTTCAGCGTCATTATCGTCGGAATCATTCAGCTTGGTCTCATCACGCTCTATATGAAACTTGGCTTTCGGTATCCGCAGCAGACGATTATCCAGTACGGCCGCTTACTGACGGGAAAGTGGTTCGGATCAGCTATAGCCGTTGTATACATGTTCTATTTTTTGATTTTGACTGCATATGTGATACGGAACATCGGTAATTTTATCGGCTCGGTTGTGCTCCCCCAAACGCCATTGATTGTTAATATGGTAGTGATCTTGATCCCCGCGATTTACGGCTGCTTTTTAGGGATTGAAGTTATTGGAAGAACAGGGGAAATTTTGTTTCCGTGGGCGATGTCTGTTTTTATTATTACAGCGCTGCTCTTGATTCCTAAAATGCATCCTGGAGAGTTGTTTCCGATGTTTCCTGAAGGGATAATGCCGTCGATTAAGGCAGGTTACCCACTGCTGGGGTTTCCCTCGCTAGAAATCGTTATCTGTCTCATGCTGATCCCGTTTGTACAAAACCAGCAAAAAATAAAAAAATATTTTTATATCACCAGCGTGGGTACCCTGGTTTCAGGTACACTGCTCAGCTTGATCACGATCATGGTGCTTGGCGTGGACATGACGGCCCGATCCCCTTATGCTGTCTATGACGTGGCACGTGAGATCCGGGTTGAGCGGGTGCTTGAACGTGCAGAGGTCATTGTGGGTATTATTTGGCTGATTACATCGTTCATGAAGCTTCTGATCTGCTTCTACGGTACCGTGATTGCAACCGTGCAGTGCTTTGATGTGATTAGCTACAAGAACTTGGTGATTCCCTTTTCCTTTTTGCTGCTGCCATTGTCCCTTTGGGTTCTTCGCAACACGGCGGAGCTGGAATGGTCTGGAATCGTCTACCCGATGATGGCGGTGTTCCCGGGGTTCGTTATACCCGCAGTGCTGCTGATCGTAGGGAATTTTCGCAGCCGTAATAAGCAAGGTTCGGAGACGCAGCCACAGCCACAGCCGCCTTCGCAGCCGCAGTCACAGCCGCATTTACAACCACAATCACAGCCTGAGTAACATTTCAGAGTAAGAGCTTATCGACCAGGATACAAAATTGAATAGATTGGCTATTGACGTATCGCTGTATCTTGTTTTAATATAGGCACATAAGTGAATACTTGAAATTGGCGTGTTACCTTAACATTGGGCATGAGCCAAGAATCGATTCCTGCGTGGAGTCTATTCTTGGCTTTTTTTGTTGGTCTTTTGGGGAGGAGTGTGTGGCATTGAAGGGAGCTCCCAACGTTTTGAAATCGCTTCCGTTTCAAAGGTTGTGCTCTCAGGCAGCTTCCAACCGCAAGCATATACCAGGTTCCCACATAGTTCATCTGTTCCTGGACATAATGGAAAAGATCCTTTTTTCATAGCCCGGATGATGACAACCGATCGGAGATTCACGCAGATTTCGTCAAGGAGGAATATTCATGTTTTCAAAATGGAAATCCAAAAAACAGCAAACACTAGAGATTACGTCCCCGCTTACAGGTACGGCTGTACCGCTTGATCAGGTCCCGGATGAAGCTTTTGCAGGCGGACATATGGGCAAAGGGCTCGCCATTGAGCCTGCCGACGGCAAGCTGATCGCTCCGTTTGACGGCGTCGTGGCTCACGTGATCAAGTCCAAGCATGCGGTCATTGTAGAGCATGAGAACGGCCTGCAGTTCCTGTTTCATATCGGCATTAACACAGTAGGGCTGAAAGGCAGCGGATTTACAAGCCATGTCAACACGGGAGACAAGGTGAAGGCGGGACAAACGCTGATCGAATTCGACATCGAGGCGATTCGCACGGCAGGTCTGCCGACCGTCACGCCAGTCATTATCACGAACAGCGAAGACAAAGTGGAGCAGATGGAAACGAAGCTGGGGGCCGTAACCGCCGGACAGACCGAAATCCTGAGCGTTACGCTTAAATCCTAAAGCTACTTTCGACGAGAAAGGGATGACAGAACATGCTAGCATTTCTGCAAAAAATCGGGAAGTCGCTGATGCTTCCGGTGGCGACGCTGCCGGCGGCGGCGATTCTGATGCGTTTTGGCAACATCGACTATATTAAGGACTTCCACCTGGGCAACCAGGTGGGATGGTTCCTGAACCACTACATTGCACCGTTTCTGGATGCCGGCGGATCGACGATCTTCGATAACCTGCCGCTCATCTTTGCCGTCGGGGTGGCTATCGGATTGACGGGTGACGCTGTCGCTGCGCTCTCTGCCGTCATCGGCCACATTATTCTCTTAAAGGTGCTGGTTAAAGTACCGCTTGCGTTTACGACCGTTATGGATAAAGGCGCAGAGCTTAACACAGGGGTTCTCGGAGGCATCATCGTCGGTCTGATTTCCGCCTTTTTATACAACCGTTTTCATAAAATCAAGCTGCCGGACTGGCTCGGATTTTTCGGCGGCAAACGCTTTGTGCCGATTATTACGTCCGTCACGATGGTATTCGTCGGCATCGTTCTCGGCCTCATCTGGGGGCCTGTCCAGGACGTGCTGGATACGTTCGGCCGCTGGATCGTCAGCCTCGGAGGAATCGGCAGTGCGGTATATTTGATCGCAAACCGACTGCTCGTTCCGTTCGGCCTGCACCATATTATCAACTCGATCGTCTGGTTCCAGATCGGGGATTATACCGACGCGGCAGGTAAGGTCGTTCACGGCGACCTGTACCGGTTCTTTGCGGGGGATAAATCCGCGGGCATGTTCATGACCGGTTTCTTCCCGATTATGATGTTCGGCCTGCCGGCAGCGGCGCTCGCCATTATCCATACCGCCAAGAAGGAGAAGCGCAAGGCGGTGGCCTCGATCTTTATCGGTGCCGCAGTCGCTTCATTCCTGACAGGGATTACGGAACCGCTTGAATTTGCATTCATGTTCGTCGCTCCTGTACTATATGGTATACATGCAGTGCTGGCGGGGGTGGCCGGTTACGTGATGTATGCGCTGGGCGTGAAGCTCGGCTTCGGATTCTCGGCCGGTTTTATCGACTATGCGCTCAACTATCCGCTGTCCACCAAGCCGCTGCTGCTCATTCCGGTAGGTCTGGTCTTCGCGGTCGTGTACTACGTCCTGTTCCGGGTGCTGATCGTGAAGCTCAACCTGAAAACGCCGGGTCGGGAGGATGATGTTCAGGTGGCGGACGAAGCAATAGAAGGCGGCGCAGCAGATGCGGGCGTTGCGGCATCGGACAGCAAGGCAGCCAGAGTGCTCGCAAATATCGGGGGCACGGACAACATCGAAAGTATCGATGCATGCATTACCCGTCTGCGTCTTGTCGTCAAAGACGAGTCGGTCGTCAACGATCAAGGACTGAAGCAGCTCGGCGCTTCCGGCGTCATGCGGCTCGGCAAAGGCGCCGTCCAGGTGGTGTTCGGACCGCAGTCCGAGGTGCTGAAGGATGAAATCCAGAAGCTGATGTAATGACGTCGGCGGTATGACAAAGAGGCTCCCCATGAAGGGGAGCCTCTTTTGGCATTCGGCAGTGCATCAGGACGTCGTCCATTTTTCTTTCAGATCGTCATAAGCAGTGCTCCAGTGATACGGCTGAATTTCCGCCAACGTTTTGAAGACGAGCTCGCTGCCCGGGATCGTGACGGCGCATTTCACGTCTGGTCCCCAATAAAACAAGCGCTCCTGGCAGATCCCGCAAGGGGAGAGTACTTTGTATGGCGACATCTCGTCATCCCGTGCCAAGCAGATCGAATGCGTTACTTTCTTGTTCAGCTTGTGAGCTTCCAATATAGCCCCCGTCTCCATACATAGATGAGTGGAGTCGTTGATGACTTCGGGAGCCACGCTGGTGAGGATTGTTCCGTCTATAAGCCGGACAGCTGCAGCGCCGCCCCAGCCTGTCGGATACCTTTTCCTAATAAGTTCAATAACTTCATCATACATTTGTTGCTCAATACTCATATCGACAGCCTCATCTCAAAAAAATTGCAATCCCCGCATAAGCTGAGACCCACAACGGGTTTAACCGATAATGATTTTCCCTTCCGGATGATTGTACGGCTCCTTCTTGTTGTCCCGGGTCAGCGCGTACGCAAGGGTAAGCGGACCCAATCGGCCCAGGTACATCAGGCAGATCACCCATACCTTACCGAAGGGGCCGAGCTCGGTGGTCAGTCCCATGGAGATGCCTGTCGTGCCGAAGGCCGAAGCCGATTCAAACAGGATTGACATAAAATCATGGTCTTCCGTCACCGACAGCAGCATGGCAAACAGGATGATCAGCAGAATGGACAGGAGCGTCAGCGTGATGGCTTTGTACACCACGTCCTTGGCGATCCGTTTGCGGAACAGGACGACATCCTCACGGCCGCGGATCATCGCATGCACGGCACCGAGGAGCAGCACAAACGTCGTAATCTTGATGCCGCCGCCGGTCGAGCCGGGCGCCGCGCCGATGAACATCAACAGGATCATGAAGAACTGCGTTGACTGGTGAAGGCCGCCGATATCGACCGTATTGACACCGCCGGAACGGGTCGTCACCGATTGGAACAGCGAAGCCCAAATCTTGCCGCCGGTACTAAGCGGACCCAACGTACGCGGATTGTTGACCTCCATCAGGAAAATGACGAGGCCGCCGACAAAGACAAGCACCGCGGTCGCGCTGAGCACAACCTTGCTGTGCAGTGAGATTTTGCGGACCTTCGGGTATTCCAGCAGGTCTGACAACACGATAAAGCCGATCCCGCCCAGAAAAATAAGTGCCATCAGGACGATATTCATATACGGATCGCTCACGAAGGAGGCCATACCGCTGAACGGTCCCTGCACGCTTCCCATCAAATCGAATCCGGCGTTGTTAAACAGCGAGATGCTGTGATAGACACCGAAATAGACCGCCTTGCCCAGCGGCAAGGAAAGGGAGAAGACATAATGGACCGCAAGCAGCAGTGCCCCTACTACTTCGATCAGCAGGGAATACAGAATAACCTTCTTGACCAGCCGGACTACGCCGTCGATGGTGCCGTGGTTCAGCGCTTCCTGCAAAACCAGCCGCTCTCTCAGCGAAATCCGCTTGTTCAGCACGAGCGCGATCAGCGTCGCCATCGTCATGAAGCCGATGCCGCCGACTTGGACCAATAGCAGAATGACGGTTTGTCCGAACACGGAAAAAGCCGTTCCCGTGTCGACGACCGTAAGGCCGGTCACGCAGGCGGCTGAAGTTGCCGTGAACAGCGCGTTCAGGGGCCCGATCGAGATGCCGGTAGCCGACGCTGCCGGCAGCGACAGAAGCAGGGTTCCGGCAGCGATCATAATCAGAAACCCGAACACCAGAATTTTAGGGGGCGTCAGCAGCCGTTTGGACCAATGCCCCCGGGTCATGCTTTTTTGTAAAATGAAACTCACCTCTTGCTGTGACTTAGATAGGTTTGGCAGACGAGCGGATCACCAGCTCCGACGGCAAAATCACCTTGCGGGACTCTGGAACGGAGCTGCCCCGAATCCGCTCCACCAGCAGCTGGATGCCCATGGCGCCAAACTGGTAAGCCGGCTGTGCCGCCACCGTTAGAAACGGGTCCAGTGCCGACGAGAGATCAAGATCGTCAAAGCAAACGACGGAAATGTCCTCCGGCACCCGGATGCCGCGCTCGCGCAGATCCCGGATGACACCGACCGCCAATACGTTGTTGGCCGCAAAAATCGCGGTCGGAGGAGAAGGCTGCTCGAGCAGCTGCTCCAGATGATCATCCGCATGGTAATCGCGGTAGTTCTGGTGGATGATAAGCGTCTCATCCAACGGGATGCCCTGAAGGGCCAACGCCTCCGCGTATCCCTCATAACGGAGCCGGGCCGTGGAGACGTCCAGGGAACCGTTGACAAGCGCGATGCGGCGATGGCCCAGCCCGATCAGGTAATCGACAAGCTTCCGGGCGCCTTCCTTGCTGTCCCCGCAGATCATATCCGACTCGATTCCGGGCACCGCCCGGTCCATAATGACGAACGGGATGTTGTGAGCCCGCAACTTCTCGAGATTTTTCAGCGACAGGTCCCCGGCCGGAGCAAACAGCACGCCATCGACCCGCGTGGACAGGATCATGTCGACATAATCCTTTTCCTTCGCGTAATCCTCGTCGCTGTTGCCGAACAGAAGGCGGTAGCCGTACTGTTTGGCACCGTCTTCGGCACCGCGGGCCAGGCTCGTATAGAACGGGTTGGTGATGTCCGTGATGAGCAGGGACAGAATTTGGGTCTGCTGCAGGACAAGGCTCCGGGCATTTGAATTCGGTATGTAATTAAGCTCTTCCATCACTTTTTTGACTTTGCGGCGTGTCTCCTCACTGATCCGCCCGGTGTTGTTGATGACCTTGGAGACCGTCATGGCCGAGACGTTGGCCTTTTGCGCTATATCGTAAATCGTTACCAATGTAAACCCCTCTTTGCTGTATATTCTATCAGAACCGCCCGGATAAAAGAAAATACGGATTGACAGTAATCGCTTTCATTGTTATTTTAAAGTTACCGATAACTCATTATACATTTTTTTGAGCATTTGACCCAGCATCAATGCAGCAGATCCAATTCAAGCAATCATGCAAGGCGTTTTGTACCTGGAGCTTAGGACGATCTAAAGAGCGGACGAGGCAGCGGGACCGGCATGTAATGCATGCCGATTGACGTTTTTCATAGGAACGACGGATTGGAAGGCTGTATATTTTTTTATTTTAGGGTTACCGGTAACCCCAATCGTAAGCAATGAAAAATCATAAGAAGAGCTGAGGAGGAAACAAACGATGTCCAACCAGAACGAAAGATGGAAGCACGGGTTCCCCAAGATCGGCATCCGGCCGACGATCGACGGCAGACGGAAGGGGGTTCGGGAGTCCCTGGAGGATATGACCATGAATCTGGCGAAGTCGGTCGCTGCTTTTCTGGGCGAACAGCTTCGTTACCCTGACGGCTCCCCGGTAGAATGTGTCATTGCCGACACCTGCATCGGAGGCGTGGCAGAAGCGGCGGCTTGCGCCGACAAATTTGCCAAAGCCGGCGTAGGCGTATCCATCACCGTGACGCCGTGCTGGTGCTACGGAACGGAAACGATGGACATGGATCCTTCGATTCCGAAGGCGGTATGGGGATTCAACGGTACGGAAAGACCGGGAGCGGTCTATTTGGCCGCCGTATTGTCTGCCCATGCGCAGAAAGGACTTCCAGCGTTCGGCATCTACGGCCGGGACGTGCAGGATCTGAACGATCCATCGATTCCTGCCGACGTGCAGGAGAAGCTGCTGCGTTTTGCCAGAGCCGGTCTGGCCGCTGCAACGATGAAGGGCAAATCCTACCTGGCCATCGGCTCGGTGTCGATGGGCATCGCAGGCTCGATGATCGATCCGGACTTCTTCCAGGAATATTTGGGCATGCGCAACGAGTACGTGGATATGTCGGAAATTACGCGACGGATCGAAGAGGAAATTTACGATCCGGAAGAGTTCACGCTGGCCATGGCTTGGGTGAAGGAGAACTGCAACGAGGGGCCGGACAACAACCCTGAAGCGATCCGGACTTCGCGCGAGAAGAAGGATAAGGACTGGGAGACGGTTGTCAAAATGACGCAGATCGTTCGCGACCTGATGGTGGGCAATCCGCGTCTGGCGGAGCTTGGCTTTGAAGAAGAGGCCATGGGCCATCACGCGATCGTGTCCGGCTTCCAGGGACAGCGGCAGTGGACGGACCACTTCCCGAACGGTGACTTCCATGAAGCGATTCTGAATTCCTCGTTCGACTGGAACGGCATCCGGGCTCCTTATTTGGTGGCCACCGAAAATGACAGCCTGAACGGCGTATCGATGCTGTTCGGCTACCTGCTGACCAATACCGCCCAAATCTTTGCCGACGTCCGTACATACTGGAGTCCCGATGCGGTGAAGCGGGTGACCGGTCATGAGCTCGGCGGAGCCGCGGCGAACGGCCTCTTGCATTTGATTAACTCCGGACCGGCGGCGCTGGATGGTACCGGGGAGCAGATGAAGGACGGCAAGCCTGCCTTGAAGCCGTTCTGGGAAATTACGCAGGAGGACGCGGACAACTGCCTTAAAGCCACGTCCTGGCGCCCGGCGGCAGTGGAATATTTCCGCGGGGGCGGCTTCTCGTCCGACTTCTTGACGCGCGGCGGCATGCCGGTAACGATGTCCAGGCTGAACCTGGTCAAAGGGCTTGGTCCTGTCCTGCAAATTGCCGAAGGATATACGGTCGATCTGCCCGAGGAAGTGCATGACAAGCTGGATCAGCGGACCGACCCGACGTGGCCGACCACCTGGTTTGCCCCGAACCTGACGGGCGAGGGAGCGTTCAAAGACGTGTATTCCGTGATGGATCACTGGGGAGCCAACCACGGTGCGATCAGCTACGGCCATATCGGCGCGGACCTGATCACACTGGCTTCGATCCTGCGCATTCCGGTGAGCATGCACAACGTTTCGGAAGAGCAGGTATTCCGTCCGAGAGCCTGGGGGCTGTTCGGAACAAGCGATCCGGAGGGAGCGGACTTCCGGGCCTGCCAAAACTTCGGACCGCTGTACAAGTAAGCATTTTCTACGGGTGAGGTGAGGCTAATGGGTTCGCAATCCTTACACATGCTGGCGGTGGATTTCGGGGCAAGCAGCGGACGCGCCGTGACGGGTGCATTCAATGGCCGAACGCTGACCGTAAGCGAGGTGCATCGTTTCAATAACGAACCGGTTCGCCTCGGGGACCATTTCCACTGGGATTTTCTGCGGCTGTTCCATGAGCTGAAGCAGGGCATTCACGCTTCCCGGCGGATGGCGGGCGGTGCCCCGGTATCGGTGGCGGTGGACACCTGGGGCGTTGATTACGGCTTGGTGGATGCCAAGGGGAGACTGGCCGGCAACCCTTATCATTATCGGGACCTGCGGACAGAACAGGTCATGCCGGAAGTGTTCTCAGCGATTCCGGAAAAAGAATTGTTCCGGCTGACCGGCATCCGCTCCTCCTCGATCAACACGATTTATCAGCTGTATGCTGAGGAGAAGGTCCGCTCCGGCTATGGAGCGGACGGGCTAAAAATGCTGATGATGCCGGATCTGTTCCATTACTATTTATCTGGCGTCATGGCCAATGAATATACGATCGCGAGCACGAGCGGACTGCTCGATCCGCGCAGCCGTACATGGCATAGCGGCATTTTGAACACGCTGTCCATTCCGGGATCGCTGTTCTCGGAGATCGTGATGCCGGGAACGATGCTGGGACAGCTGCGGCAGGACATCCGCGAGGAGCTGCAGGTGCCGGACATGGCGGTAATCGCCGCGGCGGGTCACGATACGGCGGCCGCGGTGGCGTCCGTTCCGGCCGGGACTGCCCCGTATGCCTTCATCAGCTCCGGGACCTGGTCGCTGATGGGCATCGAGCTCGATCAGCCGGCGCTCAGCGACTACAGTCGGGACAGCCTCTTCAGCAATGAAGGGGGAGCGGGCGGCAAAATCCGGCTGCTCAAGAACATCATGGGGCTGTGGCTGCTGCAGGAGTGCCGGCGCACGTGGGCGCTGGAAGGCACGCCGCTCACGTACGACGAGCTGACTGAGCTGGCGCTGTCAGCGCCGGAGAACGGCAGCTATATCGACGCTGCCGACGCCGTCTTCCTGCCGCTGGGCGGCATGCCGCAGCGGATCCGGGAATACTGCCGGGACAGCGGGCAGAAGGTGCCGGAGTCCCGCGCGGCCATCGTCCGCTGCATTGTCGAAAGCCTGGCGCTTCAATACCGCCAAACGCTGGACGAAATCGAGAAGCTCGCCGGAGAGCGGATGGAGCATATTCATATCGTCGGCGGCGGCATCCAGAACCGGCTGCTGTGCCAACTGACGGCGAACGTCACCGGCCGTCCGGTGATTGCCGGACCGGTGGAAGCCACGGCCATCGGCAATCTGATGATGCAGGCGCTGGCGCACGGCGAAGTGAAAAACCTTGCCGAGATCCGGCAGGTCGTTCTTGAATCCTTTCCGCCGGAAACCTACCTGCCGGAGGATGCGGCGATGTGGGAGGAACGCTATCAGCAGTACGTGAAGCTTTTTAAACGTCAAGAGACGGTATAAGTACAACCTCTATAAAGGAGAGTGGAGAGAAATGACTGTGCAGCTTGAACAGCAAGTCAGGGAAGAGTTGACCCGGTACGCCAGGAAAACGGTAGCCAAAGGGCTGGTAGTGGGACCGGGCGGGAACATCAGCGCGAAAGCGGGTAACATCATGCTGCTGTCTCCGAGCGGGTTTGCACTCGAAGACATTGAGCCGGAGCAGTGGATCCGGGTGGAGATCGACTCCGGCAAAGTGCTGGATCAAGAGGTGCGGCCGTCATCAGAGGTACTGATGCATCTGTTTGCCTACCGGGTCAATCCGGATATCCAGGCGATCGTGCATACCCATCCGGCCCACTGCATCGCATTGACGCTGGTCTCGAAGGAGCTGCCGATGCTGTTCCCGGACCAGGCCGCGCTAGTCGGCGACATCGCCTTTGTGCCCTACGTGCTGCCGACGACCGATCTGCTGGCTAATGCGGTCGCGGAGAAAGTTGGGGATCACAACTCGATTTTGCTCGAAAATCATGGACTCGTGACGACCGGGAAAAATCTGCGCGAAGCGTACTACCGGACCGAAGTGGTGGAGGAAAGCGCGAAGGTATACCTCGCCGCGAAGGCGGTGGGCGAGCCGAAAGTGCTGACCGACGCCGAGTACAAAGAGATCCAGTCGCTCGAAAGCGAAGCCTACCGGGTGCAGCTCCTGCAGAAAATGAAGTGATATCCGGCTCTTGACATCGGTCTTGGTCATCCTGTAAAGTATGGAAAAAACAAACCATGGTTTGTCAAATTTCCAAAGCGATGATCAAGAGCAACAGTTCATGAGAACCGGCGTTTTCCAGAGAAGAAACCCCTGGCTGAAAGGTTTCCGCGCACGGAAATGAGCTTCCCGTCTTGTAGCTGCCGTGATGAAAGAATCTGCAGGTTCGAGTATTCATGGCCGGGTGATCCCGTTATATTGCCAATTAAGGACTGCCGTACATGCGGCGGTTGAATACAGGGTGGTACCACGAACACATTCGTCCCTTCAGGACGGATGTGTTTTTTTTGTTTGAGTTTGTCACGAATATGTGCTGCATTAAAAGATACGAGGAGGCTGATCGGCGATGAGCCGTTATATTATCAAGCAAACGTCCCTGCTGATTCCAACGCTGCGCGAGGCTCCTGCCGAAGCGGAAGCGCGAAGCCACCAGCTGCTGCTCCGGGCGGGCTTTATCCGGCAGCTGGCTGCGGGAATTTACAGCTACCTGCCGCTTGGCTGGCGCGTGCTGCGCCGGATCGAGACAATCGTCCGTGAAGAAATGGACCAGGCCGGGTTCCAGGAGCTGCACCTGCCGGCCATGCAGCCGACCGAGCTGTGGGAGCGCTCTGGACGGTACGGTGCCTATGGGGCGGAGCTGATCCGCCTGCAGGACAGGCATGAGCGCGAGTTTGTGCTCGGACCGACGCATGAGGAGGTCATCACGGCGCTTGCCGCGAGTGAGGTGAATACGTACCGCAAGCTCCCGCTTCGCCTGTACCAAATCCAGACGAAGTTCCGGGATGAGCGGCGTCCGCGTTTCGGATTGCTCCGGGGGCGCGAGTTCCTGATGAAAGATGCGTATTCGTTTGACCGCAGCTGGGAGGAGCTGGACCGGACTTATCAAGCGGTCCGGGATGCTTACCGCCGCATCTTCACCCGCTGCGGCCTGAAGTTCAGCATGGTGGAAGCGGAGGCGGGAG
Source organism: Paenibacillus sp. S28 (assembly GCF_016624415.1). NCBI lineage: Bacteria > Bacillati > Bacillota > Bacilli > Caryophanales > Paenibacillaceae > Paenibacillus > Paenibacillus sp. S28. The sequence continues at coordinate 298,573 of NZ_JACVTM010000006.1, forward strand.
CCATCGGCGGTGAAGGGGAAACGCATGAGTTCATGGCCCCCGCGGAAATCGGCGAGGATACGATCTTCAGCTGCCTGGCCTGCGGGTATGCGGCCAATCTGGAGAAGGCCGCTGCTGCTGCTGAAGAACGTTCGGCGGATGAAGCGGAACGGCAAGCTCCCGCCATCGAAAAAGTCGCCACGCCGAATACAAGGACGATCGAGGAAGTGAGCGCCTTCCTTGGGGTGCCTTCATCACATATTTTGAAGACGATGATTTATAGGGCTGACGATAAGCCAGTCGCTGCCGTCGTACGGGGAGATCATGAAGTCAACGAGAATAAGCTGGCCGCAGCGATTGGGTGCGTGACGCTTGAACTCGCCGACTCGCAGGAGGTGCTGAAGGTGACGGGAGCGCCTCACGGTTATGCTGGGCCTGTCGGCCTTGATATCCCTGTATATTTGGACCGCGATGCCGTGCTGCACGGCGGCGCGGTAGCCGGAGCGGGAGAGGAACATGCGCACGTGCGGAACGTGGTGCCGTTCCGGGATTTTCAGCCGGCGCATATTGGCGATTACCGCAGTGTACAGGAGGGGGACCGCTGTCCGAACTGCGGAGAGACGCTGCATTTTGCCAAAGGCATCGAAGTAGGCCACGTCTTCAAACTGGGCACCAAATACAGCAGCGTCCTCGATGCCGGATATACGGACGAAGCCGGCAAGGAGCAGACGATGATCATGGGCTGTTATGGCATCGGCGTTTCCCGCCTCCTTTCGGCAGTGGCCGAGCAATCGCCCGCGGAACAAGGGATGTGCTGGCCGCTCGGCATTGCCCCGTATTCTGTGCATCTGATTCCCGTCTCCGCCCAGGATCCGGATCAGGCGGCGGTTGTGGAGCAGATTGCCACGGAGCTTGCACGGCAGGGCGTGGAATGCCTCGTCGATGACCGGGAGGAGCGACCGGGCGTGAAGTTCAAGGATGCCGACTTGATCGGCCTGCCGCTTCGCATTGTTGTAGGCAAACGGGCCGGGGAAGGCATCGTCGAGTGGACAGACCGCAGGGCCGGTGGTCGGACTGAGGTAGCGTGGCAGGAGGCTGCGCGGCTGGCTGCGGAAATTTGTTCCGCGTCGTGGGAAACTCTATAATAGAAGGGATTGTGCCTGACACGGGAATGGGATTCCCTGGGCAGACCAACGCAATGTATTGCTATGATGGAGGAAGCTATGACAATCAGACCCGCAAAACGAGAAGACGCGCATCATGCCGCCCGGCTGCTGTACGATGCGCTGCATGATGTTGCGCATCAATTAACCGGAGAGGACAGCGAGGAGGCCGTGCTGGCCGCGCTTGAAGCCTATTTTGCCGCCGAGGAAGGCCGCCTTAGCTACAAGCAGACGCTTGTGAAAGAACTGGATGAACGGCCTGTAGGCCTTGTGGTGGCATACGGAGGCGACCAGGCAGCGGAGCTGGACCGGCCCATCCTTGCAAGGCTGCGATCCATGAAGCAGAACCCGGATTTGCAGCTGGATAAGGAAGCGGACCTCGACGAATATTACATCGACACGCTTTCGGTCTCGCCCGAGTATGGCGGACGGGGGATCGGCACGTCCCTGATTCGTGCAGCCGAGGAACGGGCAAGTGCATACGGACACGCTAAAATCGCCATGGCGGTTGTAACGGATAACACGAAGGCCCATTCGCTGTACCTGAAGCTCGGATACCAGACTGACAAAAATATTATGATTAACGGTCATGTGTATTATCATATGGTCAAGCATTTGGGCTGAAGGCAGCCCGCGAAAAATGAACAGAAAAAGGACAGCCGGCGGGCTGTCCTTTGCTGCATTTATATACTGGCTGCGGTCATTTCTGGCCCATCAAGCCTTCGTTTCCCGGATCGGTTCAAAAATCGCCGCCTGCCGCTTGCCGATCTTGAAATGCTGAAGCCGCTTATAACGGGCGTGCCCCAGCTTTTGGCTTTTGTCCGCGATCATCGCGACGACCGCACTTTCGCTGCTGAGCAGCGGATAGATATGCTCGAATAAAGCGGACACCGGGTCGGCGTCGCCGCTTTCCCAGCTGACGAGATCCCCGTAAGGAAGGTCGGTCAGCACCAGATGAATCGGTTGATCGACGTGATCCAGGTGATGCGGCTCCGTAATATTGTCCTGAAAAACGACGCTTGCGTCCAAAGTCAGGCCCGAGACTGCAGACTCAAGCCGGGCCAAGCTCTCCAGCGCTTCCTTATGCGAAGGTTTGCCGTAGTTTTCGTACAGCTCCCGCAGCTGAAGCTCCCGTTCGCTGAGCCCCTGCTTCGTCAGGAGCGCCAAATTTTTGCCCGCGACGGACAGGGCGTTCGGATCGACATCCGAGGCATACATCCGCCGGACCCTAGATCCGTGAAGAAGACCGGTTATGGTCAGCAGGTAGGCTCCGCCGCAGCAGGGATCGTAAAGGGTATAAGGGCCGGAAATTCCCCGCTCCTCCAGGATGCCGAAGCACCGCTGGACGATTTCGCTTCCGAGCCGCACCGGGAAGGAGGTCACGCCGGGGGCATTATATAATACCCTGCCGCTGGCGTAGTCCTCGTAGCTACCCGCTTTTGTTTCATACAAGTATTCCATATCGTTTACCTTTCAGCCGTTGGTGTGTTTGCGTTTTTTATGAGATCAGAAAGTATAGTAGTTCTTTCTATAGAACTGGTAACATTGTAGCACGGGAAGGGTCTCCGCCCAAACAGCCACACAAAAGAGGCGCGAAAAAGTCTCACGAAAGCCCCCGAGAGCTTCACGAATCCCTCCCGAATGCCTCATGACTGCCTCATGACTGCCTCACAAATACCTTGCGAAACTCTATGGATAACCTTATTCAGAACCTTCCCAAGGACTCAAGTTCGACCGGCAAATCACAAGCCTTCCTTTTAAGATAGCTCTCGCTATTCCGACACCCGTTCGAGGCCCGGCCATTCTTCCGCCGTCACGGCAAGCAGAACATGATCCTCCCACACGCCGTTGATTTGCAAATACCGCTCCGCAAGGCCTTCCCGGCGGAAGCCTGCTTTTTCCAGCACGCGCAGCGACCGCAGGTTCCGCGGCATGACGCCGGCCTGCACCCGGTGCAGCCCGAGGCTTCGAAACGCATGGTCCACGCTCATGCGGACGGCCGCGGTCATATAACCTTTTCCGTTCTGATCCTGGGCCATAAAGTAGCCGATGTTGGCGTTTTGAAATACCCCCCGCGCAAATGCCGTCAAGGCAACCCGGCCGATCAGCCGGTCCGATTCCTTTAAAAAGATGCCTAGTACACAAGCCTGGTCCAGCTCAGCGCCCGTGATGCCGTTCCACACGTCCTTGACCTGTCCTTCCAGCGTCCAGAACGACTCGGGACGAATCGGTTCGAAGGGCTGAAGAAAGTCGCGGTTATTTCGGCGCAGCGTAAAAAGCGCCTCTGCATCCTCTTCCACCAGCTCTCTTAAATAAATGGCCTCATGCTGATCCAGCAGCATTACAACCCCTCCTTAAAAATAATATCGGTCGATGTCATTCCAACTATATTTCCGGCCGCTACATATCGGCAATCTGGATGCCTGCTTACAGTAATATAAGTCTAATTTCCAGGCCTGTCCATGGCAAATGCTGTCGTTTTTTTCCCGTTTTCATCCCGCTTGTTTTGATATTTTTTATACCATATCTACCAATATTTAGCGATCAAATCGTCCGCATCTTTTTGATAGGATAAGAGTAAGCATTCTATGAAAGAAAATCTATTCTATGAAAAGTGAGGCACCCTCCCTTGATTAAACCGCAAAAGTTAGTAACCTTATTTGCAGCATTCATGCTGGCCGCAAGCACTGGACCGGTATATGCCGCATCCGGCAGCTCGAGTCTGCCTTTTCATGACATTTCGGGGAGCTTCGCCCGGGATGAAATCGTCGACCTCGTTCACGAGGGCGTTGTTGAAGGAACGGGAGGGGGAGCGTTTGAACCGCGCAAAACGGTGACGCGTGCCGAGTTTACCGCCATGACGGACCGATTGCTTAAATTGAAGGAAGTGGACGGGGACATCCCGGCTTTTAGTGATGTTCCGCGCACATCCTGGTATTACGGCTGGGTGCAGGCCGGACTGAACCTTGGCATCGTTCAGGGGAAAAGCGCCAGCACCTTTGAGCCGAAGGCGAATATTACCCGTGAGGAAGCCGCAGTCCTGATCGTTCGCGCGCTGAAAAAAGAACCCGCAGCGGTCAGCGCTGGGCAGCTGCCGTATCAGGATGCCGCGAGCATTTCCTCATGGGCGCGCCCTTATATCAAAGCCGCGGCTGCATTAGGCCTGATGGAAGGAGCGGACGGAAAATTCCGCCCCAAAGCCAACATGACCCGCGAAGAAACCGCGGCCGTGCTTGACCGCGTGCTGCAAATTTCGTCATGGGATCAGGCGATCCATTCCACGCCGGCGTCCTCTCTGCAGGTCGGATGGCAGAACGGATTGACCATATCCCAGTTTATCGCCAAGGTGAAGGCATCCAACGTCAACACGATCGTACCCCGATGGTTTTTTCTGGAGGAGGGGACCGGCTCCTTGTCCAACCACGTGGACGCCAGCCTGCTGAACTGGGCGAAGCAGAATCATAAAAAAGTGTGGGCGCTCCTCGGCAATCACTCGGATCCCGAGCTGACGGACGATATTTTGACCGATCCTGCGAAAAAAAGCAGCGTGATCAAGCAGCTGACCGCTTATGTTAAATCGTACGGGCTGAGCGGCGTCAACGTCGATTTTGAAAATGTCAGCCCTCAGGACCGCGAAGCGCTGACGGCGTTCGTGACGGAGCTGGACCAAAGCCTGCGTACCGTGGGCGGCGTCGTATCGATCGACGTGTCGCCGGACCTCGGAACCGACTGGACGGAAGCCTTTGATTACAAGGCGCTGGGACAGGCGGCGGATTATATCATTCTGATGGGTTACGATGAGCATTGGGGCGGCGACCCGATCGCCGGGTCCGTATCTTCTTACGCTTGGGTGGAAAGCGCGCTGGACAAGCTTCTTCGCTCCGTGCCATCGTCCAAGACGATCCTGGCCCTGCCATTCTATACCCGGGACTGGACGCTGAAAGAAGGAGGAGCCACTTCGGAAGAATTGAACCTGGCACAGCAGGGCGTCCGCACGCGTTCCGTGGCCTATAACCGCAGCTGGGACGACAGTCTAGGGCAATACGTTTTCAAATATCAAAAACAGGGATATACCCATAAAATATGGATTGAGGACAGCCGGTCCATCACGAAAAAATATGTCATGGCAGCTGACCGGGGAGTAGCCGGTTACGCTTTCTGGTATATGGGGGCGGAGACGCCTGACGTATGGACGGCGATGTCCAATGCGGAAAGGTATGCTTCCTACTAATCATAAGCAGTAAAATAAGTGGAGTCTGATCTGGGATAGATCAGGCTCTATTTTTATATTTATGTTCAATAAAATTAGAATTTAGTGTTCTATAATTATTGAATCAATGAAGCTGATCGATTAGAATAAAACATATTAGTCCAGATTTTGGAATCCACCGGTATCGATACCATGGAATTTTGGAAGGAGAATAGGGATGAACTTGCTGGATCTTTCCTTTAAAAGAACGAGCTATGAGGCCAAAGTGCAGACCTCCATCTGGTTTGAGTGCGCGCTGGGTGCAGCCGTGCTGACCTATCCGAAGCTTCACGGGTCGCTGGACAAGCCCGGCGAATATTATGCCCAGCTGCGCCAAAGAGCCAGCAGCCGGCTCGAAGCCGAGCTTCAGTTTTGCCAGGAGCATAACACCTGGAAAATGCTGCTCCAGCTGATTCATTCCTTGAGCTGCGAGACGATTGAAAGCTTTGCTCTGAAGGCCCACGCTCTAAGCAGGGAGGAGTTCCGCTATCTTGTGCTCCCGTACCTGGAGACAGCTTTGGAGCCAGCCCGCAGACGGGCGGCGGAAGGAGACGCTGCAGGTGCGGAAGAGATGATGGATGCCTGCCGCGGACACCGTTTTTTTCCACAATTGATTCATGATGTGATGACGATGGATGCCGATACGCTTAGGGACCATCTGATTGCTCTGCTGCAGCTGTGGGACGCGGAGTTTATGGAACGCGAGCGGGAGATAACGGCGGCCGTGCTGAAGCGGGATGCGGAGGAGAAGGAGGCCTGGCTTCGGACGCTCTCACCTGAGGAGGCTGTTCTGAGGGCAACCGGTGTGGAGTATGCCCCCGAGCCGGGGGTTCAGCAGGTGCTGCTTATTCCTCATATCATTTATAGGCCGTTTACGGTCGAGGCTTCGCTGCCGCAAACGAAGGTATTCTATTATCCTGTCAGCGAGACCAGCCTGCCGGGGCTCCGGGATCCTTACGAACCTCCAGCCAGGCTGGTGCAGATCTACAAGGCGCTGGGAGATGACAAAAGGCTCCGCGCCTTGAAGCTGATCGCCGGGAAGGACCGGACGCTGAAGGAGCTGACCGACGCCTTGGGGCTGGGGAAAACGACGGTGCATCATCATCTGGCCGTTCTGCGCGCAGCCGGTCTTATCCGGGTGAAGGGCGGCAGCTATGCATGGAACCCGCAGTCGCTGCACCATCATGAACGGGAGCTGAACGAATTTTTGACCGGCAGCCATGATCAATAGGCAGAGCCCGGAACAAGCGGAGGGTGATTTCGCACAGCCGAAGCGGTGGCCGCAAAATTTCGCATGGCTGTATGCGGACCAGCTGCTGTCCGTGTTCGCCGGCACCTGCGTTACGTTTACCCTCTCCTGGCTGCTGTATGAGGTGACAGGCTCCACAGCGGCGATGGGAGGGCTGTGGCTGATCAGCTTCGCTTCCCAATGGAGCGTTCAACTGGTTGCCGGTCCACTGATCGACCGGTGGAAAAGAACGGCGGTCATGAAGCTGTCGGAAGCCGTCCGGGCTGCGGTGTATCTTGCCGCGGGTCTGATGTGGATAGCCGGGGAAAGACAGTCATATATATTGTATACGGCATCTTGGATCAGTTCGTTTGTCATGTACGACCTTGCTTCCGGTGCCCTGCTTCCGAAGCTGGTAAGGCCGGAAGAACTGACCCGCAAAAATGCATGGATGTCGGGAAGCGTGCAGCTGATGCGGACCTTAGCCTTCCCGCTGGCGGGTCTTGGCGTGCAGGTCCTTCAACCGGGAACCCTCCTTCTGATCCTGTCCTTGCTGTTTGCCGGCTCTTTCCTGTGCATCTGCTGCATTCGGGAGGGGCCACCTGCCTACGCTGCTTCTGCTGGACAAGGCCGATCAGGCGCGGGAGCGGTTTGGTTCGGTCAGATCCGGGCCGGATGGAGGGTATTTTCGGGCAACCGTCTGCTGGTGGCGCTCGCTTTGTTCGTCTCCGTTACCAGCTTTGGCGTAGCGGCTACGCAGGCGATGTATATCCCGTACGTCTCGGAGGTGCTTGGCGGGGGCGCGGCGGAATATGGCTGGTTTACGGCCGCATTTCCCTGCGGGTATGTGCTGGGCAGCTGGGCAGCCGGCAGAATAAGGGGAACCTCCCCGATGCTTGGCACCATGCTCGCCGCTCTCTTGATCGGCGGGGCGACTTACGTTGGGCTGTCGCTCGTTCGCAGCCTGCCTGCTGCCTTGGTGATCGAGCTGGCCGCGGGAATCGCGATGCCGTTCTGGAATGTTTTCAGCAGTAATGTTTTCTACAGGCTGGTCCCCGAGCAGGTCCTTGGGCAGGTCTTATCGATGCGGCTGCTGCTCGTCAAATCTGCCGGGCCGCTTGGTATCCTCTACGGCACTTTTTGCGCCGCGGCGTACGGAATTCCCCGGCTGTTCCTGACGGTCGGACTGCTGATTATGGCTGTGACGGGAACCGGTGTGGCCTGGACGATGATTTTCAGACATAATCCGGCGGGTGATTTGAGAAAATATCCATAGGAAAACAACCGTTTTACATACCACATGAAGGAAAAGAGGTTGACTATGGAGAAAGGTACCGATCAAGAGCTGTCTTACGGATCAGACTATCATTATATTCCCGCCACCTCGGCGGCCAGCGGGGAGGGCGTGGAGGTACGCCCGGACGTATACAGCTACACGGTGCAAATCGTCAATATTGTGCTGGCAGGTAACCCGCAGGCTGGATCGTTCGTATTGATCGATGCAGGAATGCCGGGTTCGGCGGACGACATCATCCGGACGGTGGAAGAGCGCTTCGGGTCCGGCCGCCGTCCGGAAGCGATTATATTGACCCATGCCCATTTTGACCACGTGGGCGCACTGATCGATTTGGTGAAGCACTGGGAAGTCCCGGTGTATGCCCATAAGCTGGAGATGCCATACCTGACGGGACAGGAGAGCTATCCGAAGCCCGACCCGACCGTGGAGGGCGGAATGCTCGCGAAGCTGTCCTTTGCGTTTCCGAACGAACCGGTCAACGTGGGACCATGGGTCAAGCCGCTGCCGGATAACGGAAGCGTACCGGGCATGCCGGATTACCGGTGGATCCCTACGCCGGGACATTCGCCCGGGCATGTATCCCTGTTCCGGGAAAGGGACCGGACTTTGATTGCTGGGGATGCCTTTACGACCGTCCGCCAGGATGAGCTCTACAAAGTGCTGACCCAGAAGGTGGAAATTAGCGGACCGCCGCGGTATTTTACGCCGGATTGGTTTGCGGCCTGGCAGTCGGTCAAACGGCTGGAGGCTCTGCACCCGGATGCAGCCGTCACCGGGCACGGAGAGCCCGTAACCGGCGAGGAGCTGGCGGCGGGATTGAAGAGGCTGGCGGAACAATTCGACAGCCTGGCCATTCCGGATCACGGGACCTACGCGAAACGGTACGAACATTAATCGCAGCTTAGAATGATCAGCCGTACAACGGAGGCCATACTCCTGGAATACGGCTTTTTTTATCAAAATACAACGTTTGAAGAAAGGAAGTGAACCGCACTCTTGTCCGTAAAATCGGTGAAATGGTATGCCGTGCTTGTGCTGCTGTGCGTACTCCTCGTGTATCTCGTCGACCTGACGACCTTTCGGTACAATGGAAGGACGATATCCGGCAACGGCAATCCCGGACTGCTGTTTTTGTTTCCGGCCTGGACGGCCGCGCTGATGCTGATGATCGCGACCTTTATTATGGCCGTCAAATATTTTGACGACCTCAGCGACCACATCGTAAAGAAGGCTTACCGGATCTGGTTACCGCTTTTTTCCCTGCTAGCCCTGCTCCTCTCCGTTTATTTCCAGTACCGCAAAATCATGCAGTGGGTGGATACCTACCGTCAGATGACGGAGAGGCTTGGCTCGCCGCTTTTCCTTGGCACTCTAAATCCGTATAATAATTCACTCTACTACAATGCCCATATTTTGTTATTTTGTATATCGGCGGCCATGCTATGCGGATGGTGGATCGTATCCAGACGTCCGTACTAAACTTTCGGCATGACGGGGCGGATGAGGCGTGCTACAATAACATGTTGTAACGCACCCTATGTCAGTTGAAAGGAACATCCATGAGAAAAGCATCCGCACCCCTACCTACATTCATTCCATTACTGATCGGCATTACGGCGATATCGTTCTCTTCCATTTTCGTAAAATGGTCATCCGCGCCTGCGTCGGTGCAGGGCATGTACCGTCTGTTGTTCACCGCGATTTTGATGCTCCCCTTCCTAAAGCCCCATTGGAAGGAATTACGCGCGCTTTCAATAAAAAATTGGCTGCTCCTCGGGACGTCCGGCTTTTTCCTCGCGCTTCACTTCCTGCTCTGGATGGGGTCACTCAAGCTGACGAGCGTCTCCAGCTCAACGATTATATTAGCGCTGGAGCCGGTTTTTATCGTCATCGGGGCGTTCTTCTTCTATAAGGAAAAAACTTCAGCTGCAGCCATTTCAGGCATGGTGGTCGCCATTGCCGGAGCCGTTCTGATCGGACTCGGCGATATCGGCGTTTCCCGTGACAATCTGCTTGGCGATCTGCTGTCCGTCCTCGGCACGCTCGCGGTGTCTGTGCATATGCTGATCGGGCAAAAAATGGTCGCCCGCGTGCCATCCTTTGTGTACAGCTTTGTCGTGTTTCTTTCGGCAGCGGTCGTGTTTGCCGTATATAACGCGGCAGCTGGGGTGTCTTTTACGGCATATCCGGGACGGGACTGGGGAATTTTCCTGCTGCTGGCCGTCGTCCCGACAGTATTTGGCCATCTGCTGTTTAACTGGCTGCTGCAGTATGTGCCCGCATCGACGATTTCGATGAGCATCCTGGGAGAACCGGTTGGGGCGAGCCTGCTTGCGTTCCTGATCCTTGGTGAAGCGATCACGCTGTTTCAGCTTGCGGGGGGCCTGCTGGCGATTGCCGGCCTGATCGTATTTCTGAACGCCGGAAAGTTCAAAACCCGGCCGAAAAGCGATATTCCTGCCGAGCCGGCCCATCCGTCCCCATGATTTGATCAACAACGAAGCGGCTCCGACCTATGGTTGGAGCGGCTTTTTTTTTGCGATGAAACACGTTATACAGAAAATTTAATAGTAATTATTACGATTTACTTGCCAGCTTGGATGTTTTATGGTTTAATCGTTAAAGCGTAATAATTACGATTAATAGCAAGTATACTGTACCGATTTGAATATTTGCCATCATGTTCCCCGAAAAGATCGGACTGAATGGATGATAAGCAAGATTATAAGCAAGCCACAGGAACGGCAGTCGCCTTGAAACTCCATAAGCTGCAGAAAGGGAAAAAATTTTTGTCTGAAATTAATCGTAATACTTACGAATAAGTCCGAGAGGGAATGATTCATTCCTTGAGGATGAGGAGGGAGAAAACGGGATGAATATCGCAGCAATGAACAACGTTGTATACGGTTATGATGGGGTCCCCGTCATACATAACGTCTCGCTTCGGATTGAATCCGGCGAGTTTATCGCGGTCAGCGGGCCGAATGGTGCAGCCAAGTCGACGCTGCTGAGACTGCTGCTGGGCTTGGTGAAGCCGTGGAGCGGCGAGGTCAGCTACGCACCGGATTTTAACCGGAAGGCCATCGGGTATTTGCCGCAGCAGGCAGCCTCGTTCAACAGCGGATTTCCGAGCAAGGTGATCGAGCTGGTCCGTTCCGGCTGCTATCCGAAGCTTGGATTGTTCCGCCGCTTCGGCGCCGAGCAGCATGCGCTCGTGGAATGGAGCCTCCGGCGGGCGGGAATGTGGGAATACCGCGGCAGAAAAATCGGCGGGTTATCGGGCGGTCAGAAGCAGAAGGCATGTATCGCCCGCGTCATGGCCCAGCAGCCCGACCTGGTCGTCCTGGACGAGCCGGTAACTGGAATGGACGCAGGGAGCAGGGAGCAATTTTACCAATGGATGAGGGACTATGTATCCGCGGATGCCAGACGCACCGTGCTCATGGTGACGCATGGACTGGATGAAGCCCGTCCCTATTTAGACCGGGTCATCCGGCTGGAAGGAAAGGAGGAGGACTGCCAATGCTTCACTTCGAATTCATGCAGCGCGCCTTTTGGGCAGGGGGTCTTATTGCATTAATCGCCCCGATCCTCGGCGTGTTTCTCGTCCTGCGGCGGCAGTCGCTGATGGCGGACACCCTGTCGCATGTATCAATGGCAGGCGTGGCGCTTGGGAGCGTTCTGCATATGAGCCCTGTACTGGCGGGATTCCTGTTTGCGGTGATCGGAGGGATTGCGATTGAACAGCTCAGGAGGTCCTACCGCGCATACAGTGAGGTTCCGGTCGCGATCATTATGACGTCCGGGCTGGCGCTGGCCATGGTGCTGATGAGCATGAAGAGCAACCTGAGCAAAAGCTTCAGCAGCTACCTGTTCGGCTCCATCGTGGCCGTGAATTCACTGCAGCTGATGATCATCGCCGCGGTGACGGCGGGTGGACTGATCTTCTTCGCCGTCCTTCGGCGCCACCTCTATACGCTGACATTCGATGAGGAGACGGCTGCCGTGGGCGGCGTACAGGTCAAGCTGCTGACGTTCGCATTCGCGGTCATGTCGGGACTGATCGTGGCTGCGGCGATGCCCATCGTCGGCGTCCTGCTGGTTTCGGCACTGATCGTGCTGCCTTCTGCATTTGCGCTGCGCTTTGCCGGCGGCTTTCTGCAGGCGTGCATCCTGGCGGTTTGTGCCGGCCTGACCGGCGTGTTCGGCGGCCTGACGGCTTCCTATTACACGGATACTCCGCCAGGCGGCACAATTGCGCTGACGCTGCTGCTGATCCTACTTGCGGGCATTGCCGTCCAGAAGGTCGGCCAGCGCCGCAGACAGCGCCACATGGGAGAAGCGGTCAGGGCCGTTCCGTCCGCATCCCGGCAGGTAATGAGCACATCATATCAAGAAGAGGAGACAAACGTATCATGAATAAAAGAACACCCTTTCTATCTGCACTTATCGTAAGTTCGATGATCCTGGTCCTTGCCGGATGCGGATCGGCAGCGAAGAATGATAGCGCGGAGCCGGCTGCGGCGACCGTGGCCGGCAAGGACAAACTCAAAATCGAAACAAGCTTCTACCCGATGTATGAATTTACCCGCCAGGTTGCCGGCGATTTGGCGGACGTGCATCTGCTCGTTCCTGCAGGCACCGAGCCCCACGACTGGGAACCGACGCCGAAGGATATGGCCGCGATCGAGCAGGCGGACATGCTGGTCTATAACGGAGCCGGCTTGGAAAGCTGGGTGGATCAGGTGATCTCCGACTCGGACAGCAAGGGGATGACGGCGGTAGAAGCGAGCAAGGGCTTGGAGCTGATCCCGGGAACGGAAGAAGAAGACCACGATCATGACCATGACCATGACGCAGCTGGTGGAGACGCGCATGCGACTGAAGCGGAAACCGTGCACGAAGAGGAGCATGCCCATGAGCATGAACACGATCACGAGCACGATCACGGCGCTTTCGACCCCCATGTTTGGCTGTCGCCGAAGCTTGCCATCGGAGAAGTCCGCACGATCGAAGCAGCGCTGTCCGCAAAGGCGCCGGAGCACAAGGCACAGTTTGAAAAAAATGCCGCTGCCTACATAGCCAAGCTGCAGCAGCTGGACGAGCAGTACACGAAAGAGCTGTCGGGCACGAAGCGCAAAGATTTTATTACGCAGCATGCAGCTTTCGGATACCTGGCCCACACGTATGGACTGACGCAGGTACCGATTGCCGGTCTCTCTCCCGAACAGGAACCGTCGGCGCAGGCGATGGCGGAGGTCGTGAAGTTCGCCAAGGCTCATCAGGTGAAGACGATTTTCTTCGAGACGCTGGTATCCTCCAGTGTAGCGGATACGATCGCCAAAGAGGTCGGGGCGAAGTCGGCCGTGCTGAATCCGATCGAGGGGCTGACCGCCGAAGACGAAGCCAATAACCTCGACTATCTCCAGATTATGCAGGCAAACTTAACGGCGCTGGTGAAGGCGCTGAATGAATAATCCCATTACAGGAGGACTTGCTCTTATGAACCCATCATCCGTCATTCCGGTCACCGTCTTGAGCGGTTATCTCGGATCTGGCAAAACGACGGTTTTAAACCATGTGCTGAACAACCGCGAAGGCGTCAAGGTCGCCGTCATCGTGAACGATATGAGCGAAATTAACGTGGACGCGCGGCTCGTTCAATCGGAGACTTCCTTGTCCCGCACAGATGAGAAGCTGGTCGAAATGTCCAACGGCTGCATCTGCTGCACGCTGCGGGACGACCTGCTGCAGGAAGTCCGCAAGCTGGCGGAGGAGCGGAGATTTGACTACATTCTGATCGAATCGACAGGCATATCCGAGCCGATCCCCGTCGCGCAAACGTTTCATTACCAGGACGAGGCATCCGGGATCGACCTGACGAAATACGCCCGGCTGGACTGCATGGTTACCGTGGTCGACGCGTACCGCTTCTGGCATGATTTCGCCTCAGGGGAGACGCTGCTCGACCGGAAGGAAGGCGCCGGGGAGGAGGATGACCGCGATGTGGCCGATCTGCTCATCGATCAGATCGAAACCTGCGACGTGCTGCTCCTGAACAAATGCGACCTGGTGGAAGAAGGGGCGTTAAACCAGCTGGAAGGATTGATCCGAAAGCTGCAGCCGTCAGCCAAAATCATCCGGACCGTGAACGGGGAAGTCGCACCGGGTGAAATCATGAACACGGGCCTGTTCGATTTTGATGCGGCGAGCCAGTCTTCCGGCTGGATTCAGGAGCTGCAGCGCGAAACTCATACGCCCGAAACGGAGGAATACGGCATCGGCTCCTTCGTATACCGCCGGCGGGTCCCGTTTCATCCGGAGCGGCTTGCCGCGCTGCTGTCGGACTGGCCGGAGGAGATCGTCCGCGCCAAGGGATTGGTCTGGCTTGCTGTCCGCGGCGACATGGCGGCGAGCATCAGCCAGGCGGGACCGTCGATCCAATTCGGCCAGGCAGGCTATTGGGTCGCTTCGCTTCCGGAGGCGGAGCAGCGCGAATGGCTGGCACAGGAGCCTGATCTCCGGCGCCGATGGGACGAAACCTGGGGTGACCGGATGAACGAGATTGTGCTGATCGGGATCGGTATGGACCGGGAAGGCATTACCCGCCGCTTTGATGAGTGCCTGCTGACCAGCGTTGAGATGGAAATGAACTGGGCAGAGTTTCGTAATCCGCTGCCTTGGATCGAAATCCAGTAACATACGTTCCGTATAGAGCTTGGCCGTCCGGAAAAGGGTTCATTCGGACGGCTTTTTTTCGTAAATCGCCAAGTTACGCCTTCCGAGGCTCTATGGAGCATCCCATGCCCGTCCCGCTTTTGAATTTGCCGGATTACGTGTAAAGGATAAGGGATTTCAACCGCAACCTTGCGTGAAAACGCAGGTTCGGGGAGACACTACGGTCAAATCCAAGGAGGGACGATGATGGCATGAAAGCTGTAACCTATCAGGGCAAAAAGAAGGTGGAAGTGAAGGAGGTCGGCGACGCGAAGCTTGTCAAGCGGGATGACATTCTCGTCCGGGTGACGAGCACCGCGATCTGCGGTTCGGATCTTCACATTTACCACGGGCTGATTCCGGGGATGTACGACGATTATGTCATCGGTCATGAGCCGATGGGGATCGTCGAAGAGGCCGGACCGGACGTTACCCGCGTCAAAAAAGGCGACAGGGTCATCATTCCGTTCAATGTAGCGTGCGGAGAGTGCTTTTTCTGCCAAAACCAGATGGAAAGCCAATGCGACAACGCCAATGACGCCAAGGATACGGGCGGTTATTTCGGCTACTCGGAGACGTACGGCGGTTACATGGGCGGGCAGGCGGAGCTGCTCCGGGTGCCGTTCGGCAATTTTGTACCGTTCAGGGTACCGGAGGATGCGGAGGTGGAGGACGAGAAAATCCTGTTCCTCTCCGATATTCTTCCGACCGCCTATTGGGGCGTGGACAATGCCGGCGTGAAGCCCGGCGACACGGTCATTATTCTCGGCTGCGGCCCGGTCGGTCTGCTGGCGCAGAAATTCGCCTGGCAAAAAGGGGCTAAGCGCGTCATCGCGGTCGACCATGTGGATTATCGGCTGGAGCATGCCAAAAGAACAAACAACGTGGAGACGTACAACTTCGAGAAGACTCATGACATCGACCAAACGCTGCTGGAGGCGACAAAGGGCGGAGCAGACGTTGTCATCGACTGCGTGGGGCTGGATGCCAAACGGACTGCTATGGAGAAGGTCGAGACAGCCCTGATGCTGCAGGGAGGATCGCTTGGTGCCTTTAATACAGCCGCCAATGTCGTCCGCAAGTTCGGAACGATTCAGGTGATCGGGGTGTACGGCCTGAAATACAACATGTTTCCATTCGGTCATCTGTTCGAGCGCAATGTGCAGGTGAAAATGGGACAGGCCCCCGTCATTCATTACATGCCCGAGCTGTTCCGGCAGATCCAAACTGGGAAAATCGACCCGACCGACATCATTACGCATCGGCTGCATATTAGCGATGCGCCGCGGGCTTACGAAATTTTCGACAACAAGGATGAGAGCTGCATCAAGGTCGTGCTGAAGCCCTAGGAAGATATCAAGCGGGTTCAGAAGCACATGCCGCGATATAAGCGAATCACTGAATCACAAATCCAAAAAGGAGCGGTGTGCAGGAATGATCCTGCCGCCCTCCTTTTTTTCGTATACCTGTACAGCTTCTGACTCTTGCAGTGAGGAAACGCCATTGCTTTCAAGGTTTTTTTGCCGACGTTATAAATTCTTTAGAATTGCCTCCTATACTTCTTGGCAGGAGGAGATCATATGAACGAAATGAACGAGAATAACGTACTGGAAGTATTGAACGTATCGAAAAAAGCGGGGGCGCGTACCTTGGTGGACCACGTGTCCTTTTCCATACAGGCGGGGGATGTATGCGGTTTTGTCGGTCCGAACGGAGCCGGGAAAACGACGCTGATCCGGATGATGACAGGACTGATCAAGCCGGGGGGCGGGAGCATCCGTATTGACGGAACCGATGTGGGGCGCGAGCGGGTCAAGGCGCTGTCCCGGGTCGGGGCGATTGTGGAATCGCCGATCTTTTTTCCTTATATGTCAGGCAGGGACAACCTGCTGAACCTGGCAAGGCTGCATCCGAATGTGCCGGGGACAGAGAGGAAAGCACGTGTGGAGGAGGCTCTGTCGATTGTTGGGCTGAGCGAACGGGGCTCGGACAAAGTAAAAACCTACTCGCTCGGTATGAAGCAGCGGCTCGGCATCGCCCAGGCTTTGCTTGGGGATCCGCGGCTGATCATTCTGGACGAACCGGCGAACGGCCTTGACCCGATGGGCATCCGCGAGCTGCGCCAGCTGATCCAGCGGCTGAACCAGGAGCGGGGAATTACGTTTCTGGTTTCGAGCCACCTGCTGGATGAGCTGCAGCGGATTTGCAGCCGCTTTGTCATCATCAAGGAAGGCAAGCTGGTCTGGGAGGGCACAAGCCGCGAGTGGCAGGAAGCGGCCGGGGCGAAGGGGATCGAAGAGCACTTTGTGGAGATGATGACCTCATGAACAAATCCTTATTTCTAAGCGAGTGGGAACGGATGTGGAAGCGGAAAATCACCTGGCTGTTCCTGATCGCCATGCCTGCCGTCGTCGCGGCTACCGCCAAATATTATGCCAGCCACAATCAGGGAATTTCACCCGCGAGTGCGGAGTATACCTGGGCGGGAAATTTTCCGGTGATGGCCCTGATCGAGCAGCTGATCGTTGTGTTCAATGTGATGTCTCTGATCCTGCTCACGCTTTCCGTCACGGAGGAATACCGCAGCGGGCAGATCCGGATGGTCATGCTCCGTTCATTCACGGCAGGGCAGCTGCTGCGCGCCAAATGGCTGGCCCATATGGCGGTTATGGCACTGTATTTTACCGTATACCTGCTGTTGTCGGTGGCAGCCGGCCTGCTGTTCTTCGAGCCTCATGAACACATTCAGCTGTTTTACCATGACCATACCGTTCCCTTAGAAGGGATGATCGGCTACACCTTGTTGTATTATGGACTTGCGTTTCTGAGCGTGCTGGCGATCGGGAGCGTCTTCATGGCGGCGGCCGTCATTTCGCGAACGACGACGGGCGCCGTCGGTTTGGGGCTCGGATTTCTGCTGTGCTCACTCGGGTTTCCACTGATTTATGAGCTGGCCAACCGGGTTGGCGGCCTGGGTCTGCCGGGGATGCTCAAGTATTTGTCGTTGACCGAAATCCAGTACAGCGGAATCGCGGTTATGCTGGGTCAGGCCCAGGCGGTGAGTTCGGAAGCCGCAGCCCTGACCGCGCTGCTTGTGGGCTTAGGATATGCCGCGGTTTTCGGCGTGGGATCGCTGCTTGTATTTTCAAAATCGGACCGGTGGATGTAAGGGGGATAAGTGATGCTTGCTATGATGTTAAGCGACTGGGAACGGATGTGGAAACGGAAAAAGACGTTCGTCAGTCTGCTGATCTTTGTTTTCATCGTGGGATTTGACTGCTTGTTTTTGAACCTGCAGAAGTTGGGGGCGTTCGATAACGTATCGACCGTTCCGCTTGTGTCGGAAAATTTCGCTTTGTTTTTGTTGAAAGAGGTGTCGTTCTTCCTCGTGCTCATTATCGGACCAATGCTGATCATCGACAGCATGAACGGGGAGTACACATCAGGACAGCTGCGGATGGTGCTGATTCGCCCGGTATCCTTCGCCAAGCTGTTCCTGGCTAAATGGATGAACCTGGCGGGAATGCTGCTGCTGTTCACGGCTGTAACGTTTGCCGTCGGCGAAG
The DNA here is from genome assembly GCF_016624415.1 of Paenibacillus sp. S28. Classification (NCBI taxonomy): domain Bacteria; kingdom Bacillati; phylum Bacillota; class Bacilli; order Caryophanales; family Paenibacillaceae; genus Paenibacillus; species Paenibacillus sp. S28. The sequence goes on from NZ_JACVTM010000006.1 coordinate 316,772, forward strand.
CCTTCGGCTATGCTTTTCTGCCCGGCGCGGATACCGTGGTGTTTTTGAATCCGGAACAGCAATACGGCCCGGCCGGGGCGTTCATCTACTGCTTGAAGTCTTATGGCCTTTTTTATCTGATCCTGCTGGCGCAGCTGAGTCTGACCAGCCTGATCTGCACGCTGCTGCCGGGCGTTGTGCTCAGTTATTTGGGGTGGATTGCCGTCGCAGCCGGGTCCTTGTACGTCTCTGATTCACTCGGGTTTCTTCTGATGGGAATGAGTACGATCTTTAAATTGACGGCGGGATTATATCATCATCCTTTTTATTTGCCGCTTCTGGTGTGTCTTGGATTCGGTTTTGCCGTTACAATGGGATTATGGCAGCGGAGAGGCTGGACCAAATAGAGAGAGAAGAAAGAGGTACATGGAATGAGCGACAAAATACTGATCGTGGATGACGAAGCCGAAATTGCCGCCCTGCTGGAGCAGGCGCTGACGATGGAGGGTTACGAAGTGATTACCGCCGGAGACGGGCGTGAGGCGCTGGAACGGATCCACGACCGGCCGGATTTGATTATTCTGGACGTCATGATGCCGCACGTCAACGGCTTTGAGCTGTGCCAAATGATCCGCGAGGAAGTAGGCTGCCCGATATTGTTCGTAAGCGCGAGGCAGGCCGAAGCAGACCGGATCCAGGGGCTGTCCATCGGCGGCGATGACTATATTACGAAGCCGTTTAGCATTCGGGAGCTGAAGGCCCGCGTCGCGGCCCATCTCCGGGGGAGCCGGCGGGCTGCCGGCCAGCAGGCGGAAAGGTCCACCTTGCGGTACGGGCTGCTCCACATCGATCTGAAGGGGCGGAGCGTCGCCTACAAGCAGACCGAGATTCCGCTGACTGCGAAGGAATTCGACATTATCGAGCTGCTGGCGCTGCATCCCGGCCAGGTTTTTTCCAAGGAGCAGATCTATGACAAAGTGTGGGGGCTTGAGGCGATGGGCGATGCCAGCACGGTAACGGAGCATGTGAAGAAAATCCGTGCGAAGCTGACCGGTACGGATCCGGATACCCCCTACATCTCGACGGTTTGGGGGGTCGGCTATAAATGGGAAAAATCGGCTTTATAGAGCGGCTTTCCATTAAAAAGCAGCTGATCTCTACGTTCATCCTGATCATGCTGCTCAGTCTGGTGCTGACGGCGGTAACCTATATTCTTGGCTTCTGGTGGCTCACGAGCAGCAGCTGGTTCAATCCGGCCAATCACTACGAACAGAAGATTCCGGCGATTGCCGCATACTCTCGCAGCTTGGGAGAAGCGGTGCTGGATCCGGCCAGCCGGCCGAAACTGGAGGAGAAGATTCCCGGAGAAGGGATCAAGTATCAAGTGATGGACGCCGGGGGCAAGGCGTTATACGGAACGCTGACCGGACCGGTTTTTAAGCAAAAAGGGGATTTGGTCCAACGCTTAAATACCTCTTTTTCGCGGCAGCCCAGCATCGGGTTCGGCGGCGTCATTACGAAGATCGTCCCGGTGACGTCTTCCTCAGGAGAGCTGCGCGGCGCCATCGCGCTGGAGTACAAGCTTGAAGTGACTTCCAACGGCGGCCGAGGGTCAGCGGATATTCTGAAGTTCGCCCTGAATATTTGTTTTCTTGCGGCGCCTTTTATTTACATTGCGCTTTTTACTTATATATTTGCAGCCCGGTTCGGAAGGCGGATCAGCCGTCCCGTTCACGAACTCATCGATGCATCCGAGCGGATCCGCAGGCAGGACCTTGATTTTACGATCACTTACAAGGCGGCCAATGAGCTGGGGCTGCTCACCGATTCTTTTGAAAAGATGCGGGCTGCTCTAAAAGACTCCCTCCTCCGGGAATGGAAGCTTGAGCAGGAGCGCCGGGATATGATGGATGCCATCGCCCACGACCTCCGGACACCAATGACGATTATTCAGGGCAACGTAGAAATGCTGACGGATACCGCGGGAGTGATTCCGCGTGACAAGCTGGAAGAACGCCTGCGCGTGGTGGAGGGCAACATTCAACGGGTCAACCGGCTGATTCAGGATATTCAGGTGGCTTCCGAGAAGGATATGGAATATTTTCCGCTGTATGTGAAGGAAACGGATGTCGCGGAGTTTGCGGGCGCCAAAGAACGGGAGATCCGCTATCTGTGTGCGGGCAAGCAGATCCGGCTGGAATATACGGTGACCGATGAGCGGCCGGAGCCGTATCCCGTCTATATGGACGTTCAGCGCGTCGGGCAGGTTCTGGATAACGTCATCACGAACAGCCTCCGATATGTTCTGGAGAAGGGGAGCCTTATCGTATCCCTCACCATTCGCGAGAAGGACATCCGGTACGAAATCTGTGATACGGGGCCCGGGTTCAATGAAGCGGACATTCCGAATCTGTTCCGAAAATTTTACAAAGGCGACAAGGGACAAACCGGGCTTGGCCTATATACAGCCCGCGTCATTTGCGATAAGCATGGGGGAGGCATTCAGGCTTTCAACCGGCCGGAGGGCGGGGCCTGCATTACGTTTACGGTTCGGACGGACATGCATAACCGTGAATCGGGGCAATGAACGGAATGCGTCCATAAGGCACCGGCAAAGACAGGATGCGTTCATCCTGTCTTTTGTTTTGTTGGCGGCGGGTCTCACAACGAAACGGTGAATGAGATCCCCTAACCGATGTTTATGCGAAAGGATGCTTCCCTTTTTTTCGTCTTAACAGGCTTGAAGTGATGGCGAGCATCCAACGCGTGTTTTTTTGGGATTTGACGGATTTATAACGATCGGCCGATTCCGTAGTTTCTGATACGCCGGCATGTTTGCGGTGATGCTCAGCTTGGCGGTATTCCATCAACTTTTCTTGTACATAATGATGTTCCAGCATGTGTTCTCCTCCTCGAATAAATGTTCCGGTATTGGATGAATCTGTATTTTCTCTGTCTAATGCCATTATGATCTATTCAAAAGGGGATAAAAAGTGTATACTTGCGCAAAAGGATTTCCTCTTTTATTTGGGACGTCAAGCAAGGGGGGCTGAGTATGCTGTTGGATGAAAGGTATTTGCTGCTGCATGAGCGCTTTGGCGGCGGCACGGAGCTGGGGATACCTATCGAAGTAACGCTTGATGAGCTGGCCGATGCGCTGTATTGCACCAGCCGTAACGCCAAGTTGATTTTAAGAAAACTTGAAAGCGAGCATTTGATCGAGTGGCTGCCCGGGCTGGGCCGGGGGAACCGGTCGAGGATCGTGTTCAAAGCCGACAAGGAAGCCTATTTGATCGAGTATTCCCAGCATCTCGTGGAGAACGGCGATTACAAACGCGCCTTCGACCTGGTCGGGGGATTTGGAAACGGAACGTACGCCAAGCCGAAATTTCTCGAATGGCTGGATAACCACTTCGGCTACAAAAAAGGGGAAGAAGGCGGCCCCGATGATACGCTGATCTTTCCCGTGCTGAAATCTCCGCATACGCTGGATCCCGCCGATTTGCTGTACTCGTTCGATTCGCATTTGATCCGGCAAATTTTTGACCGGCTGCTGAGGTTTGATGAACAGACCGGCACGATTGCGCCGATGATCGCTCATACCTGGTCATCGAACGACAGCGCCACGGAATGGACGTTTTATTTGCGCAAGGGGGTTCGCTTCCATAACGGGCAGGAGCTGACCTCACGCGATGTGCAGTTCACGCTCGAACGCCTTAAGGACGGGACGGCCAACGGATGGCTGATGCGAGGCGTGGAGCGTGTTGAGACGATCGGACCCCGGGTTCTGCGGGTCAAGCTGAACCGGCCTAACCGGATGTTTGACCGGTTCATGTGCTCGGCGGCGGCTTCGATTCTGCCCTTCGGCTTCGCAGGCATGGAAGAGGACAGCTATTGGAGCCATCCGCTCGGAACGGGACCGTTCCGTCTGGTCACCTGGACCAGCGGCCGGATCGAGATGGCGGCGTTTGACGCCTATTTTCAGGGGAGGCCGTATCTGGACGGCGTCGACATCGTGATCATGCCGGAAGACTGCAGCACGGAAATGGACGGAATCGCCAAGGTTCACCACAGCCTGGATACGATGCGTATGGACCGGAGTACTCCGGAGGATACCTGGCAGGAGATCGAGAAACTGTGCCAGGGCTGCACGCTGCTTACCTGGAACGTGTCACGTGAAGGTGTGCAGCAGTCGGAGGCGTTCCGGCGGGCCGTGCGGATGATCCTGCATCCCGGTGATATGGTGGCGGAGCTGGGCGGCGAACGGGCGCTGCCGGCTTTTGGATTCCGCCCAGACGCGAGCCGTTCCCACGCGGTGGAACCGACGCGTCCCGATCGCGTCCGGAGGGCGCTGGAAGAATCGGGTTATAACGGAGAGGTCCTCCGCTTTGCATGCCACCAAAAATATGGGGAAGACGGCATGTGGGTCGTAAACCGGCTGGCTGCCTGGGGAATCCAAATTGAGACCCTGGATTATGACCAGTGGCCGGAATCGGATTTCGTCATCTCCGGCCTGGTATTTCCCGAAGACGAGGTATGCGAAATTGAAGCTTATGAACACCGGGATTGCGTCATGCAGGCTTATTTTGACCATGAACGGAAGGAGTGGATTACCGGCCGGATCGATGCGGCTGTGGCGGCCGAATCCACGGACCAGCGGCGGATGTTCCTGAAGGAGATCGAGGAACATCTCCGCGATGAGGCGACGGTCATTTTTCTACACCACCGGAGGCTGAGTACCTTTTTACATCCCTCGGTACGCGGTGTCAGCCTGAATCCCCTCGGGTGGATCGACTTTAAGGATGTATGGCTGGAACAGGCATGACGAAAGACTGCAAAAGCGAAGCTCGTGCTCAAGCATGAAACGTTTGTGATGCGTAGGACATAATCTGTTTCAAAATAATAAAAGCAGGCATGCCGCGGGATGAACCCCGCTGTATGCCTGCTTTATTCATTTATACCGATTAGAATTTAAAAATCTGGATCGTCTTCTGCAACTGGAACACGGCCTGTCTCATTGCTTCGGTCTCATCGACGACCGCTTCGATCGATTTCATCTGCTCGTTCATGGCGGCGGACACCTGCTCTGTACCGGCAGAGGACTGCTCGGTGATGGCCGAAATATTCTGGATGGCCGCCGATATTTTACGGGCACTGTCCAGCATCAGGTCACTTTCATTTGAGAATGAAGTGATTTGCTCGGTTATGTATTGTACGCTTTCGACGATGTGGGCAAAGATCTGCTCGGCCTCGCGGATCCTTTCATTTTGCTGCTGCACCACATCCTCGTTGATCTTGATGTTGTCAATCGCCTGGTGAATGCTCTGCTCAATGCTTTTCACGAGGCTGAATACTTCCTGCGTAGACGCAGTTGATTCCTCCGCAAGCTTGCGGACTTCCTGGGCAACCACGGCAAAGCCAAGTCCATGCTCGCCTGCCCGCGCCGCCTCGATCGAAGCGTTTAAGGACAAGAGGTTGGTCTGTTCGGCAAGTTCGGAAATCGTCTTGGTGATCTTCGTGATGCCTTGGGCATTTTTGGACAGCGTGTCAATGGTCTTGGCCACATTCTCCGTTGCTTCGACGTTCTGTCGCATCCCTTCCGCCTGCTTCTCCACGGACTGGCGTCCTTTCTCTACGAGGCTGAAAGTAATTTCGGACTGCTGCTTCATTTCCTTGGTAGAGGCCGCATAGTTGCCGACTTTGAGCTCGATGGCCTGGATGGATTCGGTCATGCCGGCGACGTCCGAGGAAATTTCGTTTGCGCCGACGGCCAGCTCGTTGGCCGAAGTGGCGACTGTCGCCATGACGGTTTTAAGCTCCTGATTTTTATCCGCGATACCACGGCTCGAATCCATCACCTGGCGGGTGATGCTTGACGCGTCATTCAAAATTTTCTTCAGCTTGTCCACCATGCTGTTAAACGATCGGCTGACGTCGCCCATGGAACCCGATTCATCGACACGGCTCGTAAAATCGCCTTTGGCAATGCTGGCGGTGGCGGTAGCGATGCTGTCAAACGAAGATGTAAGCGTTTTCTCGATGTAGCGGGCTAAAGGGTAAGTCAGTGCGGCAAAGATGATGACGAACGCCGCGCCGATCAGGATTTCCCCGATCAGAATGAAAATAATCAGGGCAGGGAGTGCGAACAATGCGGCCACCAAGTAACATCCGGCCATGACCCGCTGGGACAGAGGAAGATTCTTCAGCCAAGACATAGGAAAATAGACCTCCTTCAATTGAGCAAATTTTACCATATTATAACATCGATATGAGCAAAAGGTCTATATATGAATATTTTTGTCGATTCACTACATGAAAGTGGTTCCATGAAGCCATAATAAACCAAAAAAGTGATTTGTCAGGAGGTTGTTACCCGATGCGTATAGTGTTGATGATTTGGATGATGGTTCTGGCGGCAGCGGCTGCTCCGGCAGGAGCTGTATCAGCAAAGCCAGCCGATGTTTGCAAAATCGAGAAGAGTCTGTTTAAATCAAACGTCCAGCTGGAAGGAAACGTCTGCAATGTTCATATCAAACGAAGCGACCTGAACGTATCCCTTATGGGCCGTCACCTGTCGCCGGAGCTGATGGATCTTGCCCTGGGTGCCACTTTCGAGCACACGGACCCCCAAGGGGCAAAGGGAGCGGTGACCGGTGAATTCGCGCTGCTGGAGGACGAAGTCAATCCGGTCATTGATGCGCTCCGCAAAGGCAAGATCAACATCTCGGCTGTGCATAACCATTGGATGCAGCAGGAGCCGGAGGTGCTGTACCTTCATTTTCAGGCGGAAGGAGACCTCGCCTCCCTCAGTCATACGGTACACCATGCCATGGAAGCGGTGAAACACCAAGGCACGGTCCATTAAAACTGTTTATTTACCGCTCCAGATCAGTGAAGGACGGAACAGCAGGGGCGAAGCGCGGCTTTAACAACTCGGTGCCCGCCGCGGCTGCAATGGACGCCAGGCAAAGAAGCAATCCGGCGGCCGCCACGACGGGCAGCGCTGACCACTCGAAAATGGTGCGGCCCGCAGCGGTCTGAATAGCGACTGCGGCAACGGATATGATCCAAGCGGCGCTGCCTGTATGCAGAAGCAGCTGTGCGCGCCGGGCTTCGGCTCGTGAGCGCTCCAACAACCAGCCGAGCAGCGGCAGAACCTGCAGCGCATGAAAACCAAGGCCGTGCAGGACGATGATATTGCCGCCTGCTCCTGTAAGGCGCCCGTTCAGGGCGATCATCCACAAACCGGCCGCAAAGCTAAGCGTCACCGACACAAATGAATAGCGGATGCCGAGGATCAGCAGTGGCCGTGCGGCCAAGAGCTTGCGGCGGAAAAAGGCAACGGCAACAACGGTCGTCACGATAATAAGGATGAAGGACGCAAGGCCAAACGCAGTTCCAGCGGTCGTATCGATGATTGAACCGGATTGCGAGAACCGCGGGTTCACGCCCCGAAAATGCTGGATCGTCTCTACGGTGTAGGCATAGACGACGATCGGAACAAACACCCGGCGGATGGCCGTCCGCGCCCTTGCCTTTAAGCCGGACAGCGGCAGCAGCATGGCAATCGACAGCATAAATACGCCGATCGCCGCATTGAACGAAAAGGCACTGGCGACATTGCCCTCCGGCGGTACAACCGGGCCGAACATGCCGAAATAGGCAGCGATGCCCGCGGCAAGGACAAACCCCGCAACACCGAGCCAAGCGAGCAGCTTCTCCTCTGCAAAGAGGCGTCCGGCGCCCCGCAAAGCCAAACGAATATAGTTTTCCATCAATCCTCAAACCTCCTGTTTTTTTATTTATTGATAAATAAATATATAGGCTACAAAAAAGGCAGTCTGTAACTGCCTTTTTGTATTCTCTGTTTTGCTCCAGACCGGCTGGAATTTGAACCATCTAGAATCGTTTAGCGTTTAGTCTCCATGCTCAAATAAGCACCACTCTAACAGTCCTTGAAGCAAAGCATCTGCGGTAAATCCAGCACTTCAGCCACAGTGATCAGATACCCCATGCCCATAAACTGGCTTGCCGCGGCTTCAGGCTCCGGCAAACCGGCGGCGGTAAATTTCTCCAGAACTGAGCTGAATATATTGGAAAAAAGCCCGCGCACATGCTCGCGAATCGCCGGTTCCGGGATCGTATGTGCCTGCATGACGAGCAGCGTTTCTGCCCGGTAGCTGCTCATAACGTCATCAAATACTTGCCCCATCGTTTCCATCAGCTGATCGGCGGGCGCTTCGACCCGTGAAAAGGCATCGGCGATCCGCCCGATAGCCCGGTCGATGACGGCGATAAACAGTTCTTCCTTGTTGCTGAAAAAATGAAACACATACGGCTGCGTAACGCCAGCTTCCTTGGCTACCCGCGCCGTTGTTGCTTTGTAATACCCGAGTTCGGCAAATACGTCGACTGCTTTGGCTAAAATTTGTTCTTTGCGATCCTGCCGGATGACCATCTTCGTTGCTCCCTTATTTATTGATAAATAAATAATAGCTTCACCATCGTCCGCTGTCAACATTTTCTATTTCGGCTTGTCCTTGACGAGTCCGGCCGCTTATAAGTACGCAGGTCAGGGCGCAGCATGTTCAGCAGCATCCGGTAAAGAAACAGGGCTGACATGGAAGTACGCAAATAGCGTGCCTTCCAGTCAGCCCTGTCACGGATTCCTTGCATTATGTATTGCAGCCCGCATCTACTTACTTTATTTTCTGCCGGGCAGCACCTTATTTAATACGATCGCCGCAATCGATGCAGCCAAAATCGGCGACCCCAGCAAATATTGTACGAACGTAGGCAGCGAGTGCAGGAAATCCTGCGGGATCATGACTAATGCCAAAGTCAGGATCATCGGGATTGCGATGATGTACATTTCTTTTTCGGCGATGCTGACGTTTTTCATCACCTGCACGCCGTTAATGGCGATGATACCGCAGACGATGGTGAAGACGCCGCCGATGACAGCGGTGGGGATGGAAGAGATCAACGCGGCCAGTTTACCCGAGCAGCCGAAGATGACAAACCATACACCTACGGCAAGGAAGACGCGGCGGCTCGCGATGCCCGTGATGGAAATGATGCCTGCATTGGTGGAATAACCCGTAACCGGCGTCGAACCGAGTAAAGAAGCGATAAGACAGCTGATGCCTTCCCCGATGACACCCCGGTTTAAGTTTTTATCGGTTAACGGTTTATCGATGACGTTGCTGACGGCAAACCATGTGCCTGTCGTTTCGGCCAACAGGACGAAATAAATAATGACCATGGTAATGATCGCCGAAATGTTGAACGAAAAGCCGAAATCGGCAAATGGGAGCTGTGGCATACTGAACCATTTGGCATCGTTCACCGCAGAGAAATGAAGCACACCCATAAAATTCGCCGAAATACACCCGACGACCAACGCGACCATGACCGAAATGATGCGGAAGATGGAGCCTTTACCGCGGAACAAGGAACCCAGGATGACAAAAATGATGAGTACAGCGCCCGATATGAGGGCAAGCAGCACGTTTTGGTTGATGGTCGCATCTGTCGCACCGTAGATATTATCCCGGATGGCCACAGGCAGTAAAGAAAGACCGACGATGAAAATGATCGTGCCGCCAACGATCGGCGGAATAAACGATTTTACGATTTTATTGAAAATGCCGGTAAAGCCCAAAACAATGACCAAAACCGCGCCAATCAAGCCCGCACCTAAAACGGAGTTCCAGCCTAACTGCCCACCGCCGCTGGCGGCATAAATGCTGACGATGGCGCCAAGCGGAACGTAGGAAGGGCCTTGGGCGACAGGCAGCTTCATGCAAAAATACGTTTGTACGATCGTAGCCAGACCGGCCGCAATAAAGGTCGCTTGAATCAAAGCGCTGGACTGGCCGGATGATAAGCCGATCAGCATCGCGATCAGAAATGGCACGACATAGACGTCCATGGCGACGACGTGCTGTAAGCCCAGAATGATCGATTTGTAGACCGGAATTTTATCGTCAGGTGAAACAGTCAATTGTGGAGCTTGTTCTTGAATCTCGGAATGCATAGCTGTTTGTGCCGCTGTTTGTGTGTTCACTCAGGAGTACACCTCGAATTTTTTGGATTTTTTCTAGGAATAGCGAATTGTTTAAAGTAGATAAAGAATGCCATTCATGGCACTGGGCTTTTACTTTTAACGCGAATGGACTTTTTCGCCCTGTACCCAAACTTCGCGGATGTTTTCGGGCCGGGTCAGGTACAACATTTTTTGGAACACGTCGTTCAAATCTTCATTTGGATCAAAGATCGGCAGTTTGGCGGATGGCAGCTTCGTATCGATGATCTGCACATCCCAGGCATAGTTTTCCTGGATCCGGCCGACCGGCAAGCTTAAGCTTTCGCCTCCCCCGGCTGTAGCGAGGTAAAACGCCTCGTTGACCGTAATACGCGATCCCGGCACACCGCGATCTTTGGCAGGTAGGGCGGGGTTCACGCCATCCTCCAGCATTCTGGAGGACATGACGGCTTGTCTGATATTATCGAACAGGCTTGGAGAAAAACCTCCCGAAATGTCGGTCCCGAGGCCGATCTCTACTCCTTTATCGTGGAGATGGGCGACGGGGATAACGCTGTTGGCAAAATAGGCGTTAGATATCGGGCAGTGGGCGACAGCCGTTCCGGTTTCGGCAAATAAGTTCGCGTCATCGTCGCTCAGGAAATTGCAGTGGGCCATGACGGACTTGTCGCACAGCAGCCCAAAATCATGCAGGGCATAGGCATCGTTTTTCCGGAACCGGTCCCGAACATAACCATGAGCCCAGTCGCTTTCGCTGCAATGCGATTGCACGTACGCGTCGTATTTTTCGGCCAGCTCTCCCAGGCCTTGCAGCGCCTCATCCGTGCAGCTTGGAATGAACCTTGGCGTCACGACAGGAAATACGCCTTGTTTTACTGTTTTGGACAATGCTTTGACGGCGAGAATAAACTCTTCTGTGTCTGCAAGTGCCGCCTGGGTGTCCGCGTCGCGGTAATGTTCCGGATTTTGCTCCGGGTCATCCATGACGACTTTTCCGACGAGTCCGCGCTGGCCTCTTTCGGCGCAAATCCGTGCTAACAATAAACTAGATTCTTTATGTATGGTGGCAAAATAAAGGGCCGTCGTCGTGCCGTTGGCGAGCAGGGTGCGGACCAAATCGTCGTAGACCTCATAGGCAAAATCGAGATCCGAGAACTTGGATTCCAGCGGGAAAGTATAGGTGTTGAGCCAATCATAGAGCGGAATGTCCAGTGCCGTTCCGGATTGGGCCCATTGCGGAGCGTGAACATGCAAATCGATGAATCCAGGCAGAATGTACTGGCCTTCGGCTAACGAATAAAAGTTGTCTTTTCCTTGATAAGCGTCCAGCAGAACCTGATAATCGGCTTCCTCAGGAGCCACGATTTTTTCGATTTTCCCGTCATCATGGATACAAAAGAGATGGTCTTTTAGGATCTCAATTTCTTTGGATGATTTACTGGAAAATGCCGTTCCTCGGAATAATTGCTTATATTTACTCATAGATACCGCCTTAATGTTCGTTATTTGATGACACTTTTGTAATTATATGCGCTGAAAAATGATTAGTCTATACTAAAAAGCGAATGATTGTGAAAGTGAAAAAACCGCCTTCTACGGAAGGCGGTTACCCATACTAACCTTAAATCATCATGTACATGTCTATACTTGATTCTGCCACAGTATAATCCAAGATCCGTTGCGCTGCAGACTTAATAGCGAAGATAGACCCGGCTGCCGATCCGGGAAGCGGTGATGCCGTTCTCCCTGTAGGGCTGCTGCTGCCAGTTGGTGGGGGCCGGTGGCCCGCCGGCGGCGAATCCCGACAAATACAGAAAATCCGGATGGATGATCTGGTCGGTCAAATAGGCGGAACGGCTGCTGCCCGGAATCCGGTACCGGTTGAGCGTACTGATGATTTCGCCTGAAGTGACAATACCGACTCCATGACCGTAGTACAGGTCGTCGTCCATTTGGATCGTATTTTCACCCTGCCACTCGATCCGGTGGGGATTGACATCCGGATTTTTAAAATACCGGACGTCGCCCGGATAGGAATCCCGGGAACCCGTTTTTTCAATCAATCCCAGGTCGCTGTCGTAATGCCAGTCGTACAGGAGCAGATTCGCGAACAGACGGTTGAAGTCGTCTTCCCGAATACAATCGAGCACACCCTTGTACAACACGATCACGATCCCCGTCGCACATTCGAAGCCATACGCCCAGCCGTTCACGAAGATGTCCTGGATTCCCTGGGCAGGTGTAACATGGGGCTTGAGCTCGAAGCCGCCGCGCCGGTTCAAATACCAGTACGCTTCGTTGCAGTGGGAATTTTTGAAGGTTTCAAACTGCACTCCGCTCCGGTTTAAGTCGGCTGCCGCTCTGACGATCGCTTCACGAAGCCTAAGCTCAAAGACCAGATGGGCCGGCGATTCGTAATGATATGCGGTCGTGCTCCTCATCTTCCTGTCGTAAATTTGTCTCCACAAATCCGGCCATCCTGACGGGTTCACCGTTTCCCCGCCGCTTCCAATCGTAATCACCCCGTTCATCCCTCCTTACCGTTTATTAAAGATCGAAAAAGCCCGCGGCATATATCAGCATATGAGCGGGCCGGGCCCGGAAATAACCCCGATTGTCAGATCCAAGCGATTCAGGCTGTCCTTTGTCAAAAATACGGTTTACGTTTGCTTCGGAAGGATGTTCTAATATAATAGGTTGAGAAGGTAACTTTTAAGGATCAGACTGGAGCTTCCATCATGAAAAAATTCAAAAAGTTTTACGTCGAACTGACGAGCAAATGCAATCTGGCCTGTACGTTTTGTCCGCCGACGCACCGGGCGACCAATTATATTACGACAGAGCAATTTACGCATGTTCTGGATGAGATCAAACCCCACACGGAATATATTTATTTTCACGTCAAAGGCGAACCGCTGCTTCATCCGCATATCGATCAGCTGCTGGATATCGCCCATGAGAAGGGTTTTAAAGTGAACATCACGTCCAACGGCACGCTGCTGCATAAGGCAGGACGGAAGCTGCTCAACAAGCCGGCGCTGCGGCAGATGAATTTTTCCCTGCACAGCTTTGACGGGCATGTCGGTTCCCAGGACAAGAACGGCTATATCTCCAAAGTGCTCTCCTTTGTCAAAGAGGCGGTGTCCCAATCGGGCATGATCGTATCGCTGCGGCTGTGGAATCTCGACCCGGACAACACAACGAACTTGGAGCGGAGCCGCAATCGGGAAATGCTGGAGTACATTGAGAAGGAGTTTAACCTGGATTACAAAATCGAGGAAAAAATCGTTCCCGGCAAAGGCATCAAAATTGCGGACCGGATCTACATCAATATGGACCATGAATTTAAATGGCCGGACCTGACTGAGGAGGAGGATCTCAGCCGGGGCTTCTGCCATGGGCTTCGCAATCAGGCGGGCGTCCTGGTGGATGGAACGGTGATCCCCTGCTGCCTTGACGGGGAAGGTGTCATTAATCTCGGCAACATCCACAAGACCCCATTTTCTGAAATTATTGAAAGCGAGCGGGCAAACCGGATCGTCGACGGTTTTTCCCGGCGCGAGGTCGTAGAGGAGCTGTGCAGAAAATGCGGCTACCGCCAGCGCTTTAACTATAAAGCGAACGGCATCGCTTCTGACGAACCGCAGCCTGCCCGCTCTGAATTACAGGAGGCGACTGGACTGTGAAGCATTCATTTGTGTTAAAGGCCGGCTGGAACGGCGGACGGAACAGCGATGGACAGATCGAAGCAGGCAATCTCCGTACGCAAATTTCCATCCCGAAAGAGATGGGAGGCCCGGGCGTCGGGACGAATCCCGACGAAATGCTGCTCGGCGCCGCCGCTACCTGCTACTTAATCACACTGGCGGCCATGATGGAGCGTTCGCATCTTCCGGTTCAAGAGCTTTCGCTGGAGTCCGAAGGCATCGTGGACGTGACGGACAACATTTTTACGTATGTCAGCATTACGCACAAGCCGCATATCGTGCTGGCCCGTGATGCAACAGCCAAAGACGTGGAGACGGCGGACAGGCTGGCGCATAAAGCGGAAGGCTCCTGCATGATTTCTCGGGCGGTATCCGGGAATGTGGCCCTCGTGACCGAGCCGAAGATCGAAACCGTTACGGAATAGCGGCTCGTTACAGCCTTGGTGAGAGGCGAGCGCCAAACCGCTGAATGTATGAACAGACCGCTTGGGCAGGCTGCCCGGCGGTCTTTCTGTTTGCTTGGACAAACTCAGGAAAGCGCCCAGATCACAAATGAATGAAGGCGGGTGAGTCGGCCTCCGGCTTTCGGGCATCCTGAGAAGGAGGACAGCCGAAGCGGTTCGGCGAGAGCCGGTATCATGGTCTATGGACAAACTAAACCACGCCGGGCCGGAAAACGCCGTCCGGTGGATCTTTTATCAGGCAGCGGTTTGTGTGAAGATAGGTACGGGGGGAATAACGTCATGTTTACGGATTTTAAAATTACAGAAGGCCGGCCGCTTACGGTGCAGGTCAAAGAATACTTGAAGCAGTGGATCACCAAGGGCAAGGGAAGGGTGGACCAGAAGCTGCCGTCGACGCGGGAGCTCAGCACGATGCTGAATATCAGCCGCAACACGCTGGTGGCGGTGTACACCGAGCTCGAGGAGGAAGGGTACATTTATACCGTCCGCTCCAAAGGAACTTTCGTCTCCAAAGTGGGCATCGCTTCGGTACCTTCCTGGCATGTGGATTGGCAGCAGCGTTTGAGCACGGTGGCACAAGCGGCCACGGATCTGGATTTGATGAAGCGCGACCTGCGCGGGGAGAAGGGGATGATTAACTTCGCGAGCATCGCCCCCGACGAGAAGCTCTTCGACCTGGCCAACGTGAAGCGCGCTTTTCTGGACCGGATGGCGATCGAAGGGGAGATTTTGCTCAACTACGGCTACGCCAAAGGATACAAACCGTTGATCGAGTATTTGACGGGTTATATGGAAACGAAAGGCGTCGACATGGACGGTAAAGATATTCTGATCACCAACGGGTTCACGGAAGCTTATGATATCATCCTGTCCTCGCTGAACGTGAAAGAAAAGCACATCTTGTGCGAAAACCCGACTCATCATACAGCCATCAAAATTTCGAAGCTTCAAGGATATGACATCACCGGGATCGGCATGGAGCAGGACGGGATCGATATCGGCGAGATGGAGAGGGCGCTGACCGAAAACTCCTTCGGTCTGGCGTTCCTCACCCCGTCGTATCACAATCCAACCGGGATCGTAATGTCGGCCGAGAAGCGGGTCGAAGTGCTGCGCCTGCTGGCAAAGCACCAGATTCCATTGATCGAGGACGGTTTCAATGAGGAGCTGCGATATTCGGGCTCGCACATGGCTCCTCTGGCGGCCTTCGGCGGGGATGGAAACAGCGTCATTTACCTCGGGAGCTTTTCCAAAATATTGTTCCCGGGCATCCGCATCGGCTGGATCGCGGCGGACAGGGAGCTGATCGATGCGCTGGTCAGCGTCAAGCGGGCGAGAAACATTCACACCTCCACGCTGGATCAGGCGGTGCTGTATCAATATTTTCATAACGGCAATTTTGAAAAGTATTTAAAGCGGGCGAAATCTGAATATAAGCATAAGCACGAGCTGGCGGTAGAGTGCTGCCGCAAGTATATACCGCACAAAAGGTTAACCGGAACCGGCGGGCTCCATCTGTTCCTGGAGCTGCAGGACGGCATCCGCTCAAGGGATATTCTGCGGGATTGTTACGAACAAGGCGTGGTGTTTACCGCAGGAGATGTGTTCTATACGGACGATCAGGGCGAGGGAACGCTGCGGATCGGTTTTTCACGGGTGAGCGATGAAGACCTTGTGCACGGCATTCAGGTGATCGGAAAGGCGGTCCAAAGACGAATGGAGGAGAACGGATGTTAAGAGTAGGCGTAATTATGGGCGGAGATTCCTCCGAACGGGAGGTGTCGCTGATGACGGGCAGGGAGATCATTTCGCATTTGGATCCCGCCAAATACGAAGTCCGGCCAATCGAAATTACGAGGAAACGGGATTTGCCGCAGCAGCTGGCCGGTATAGACATGGCCGTGATCGCCCTGCACGGCAAATATGGGGAAGACGGAACGATCCAGGGTACGCTCGAGACGCTCGGTGTTCCATACACCGGCAGCGGCGTTTTGGCGAGCAGCCTGTGCATGGACAAAAATACGGCAAAGAAGCTGCTCCGTTACGAGGGTGTAGAGACACCCGACTGGACGCTGCTGACGAGTCCGGATGAGCTGGAGAACGTGCTCGCCTCGGAACCGCTCTATCCGCTTGTCGTCAAGCCGAACAGCGGCGGTTCCAGCGTCGGCGTTACGCTGGCGCGGGATGAGCAGAGCTTGCGGGAAGCGGTGGAGCGCGCTTTCCACTGGGACGATGAAGTGATCCTCGAGCAGTACATTGAAGGTGAGGAAATCACGTGCAGCCTGCTGAACGGCGAGTACCTTCCGGTTCTGGCGATCAAGCCGAACGGGGAGTTTTTCGATTACACTTCCAAATACGAGGAAGGGGAGTGCGAAGAAGTCGTCGCGAGCCTGGATCCGGATACCGCCGAACGGGTCCGCCGGGCCGCCGAGCTCAGCTGCCGCGTGCTCAAATGCAGCGTATACGCGAGGGTGGATGTCATGCTCCACCAGGGCATTCCTTACGTGATGGAGGTCAACACGCTGCCTGGTATGACCCGGACAAGTCTGCTGCCCAAGAGCGCGCAGGCCGCTGGGCTGTCCTTCTCTGCCCTGCTGGACCGGATCATCGAGGGTTCATTGGCTGAACGGCGGCGGGAATACGGGCTCGTTGTGTAATCGGTGGGTGACAGCAAAGGAGCTGCTTTTAGGGCGGATCGCCCTGAAAGCAGCTCCTTTTGTTGAAGAGATCAAAAAATATAAACATCCGAAGCCAGATAAGCCGCGTCTTTCTCGCAGTACCGACTCATCCGCCGACGGTCCCCGCGGATTATTTAAAGATACCGCTGATCTCTTCGACTTCAGCATCCGTTAATTGAACGTCCAGCGTCTTCAGGTTTTCCTTCACCTGCTCCGGTTTTTTCGCTCCCGGAATCAATGCGTCAATGGCCGGCTGTTTCAGGTACCAGGCCAGCACCACATGGGCCACTTCGACGTTCTTTTGCGAAGCGATCGGCCGCAGTCGATCCACCTTGTCCAGGTTCCGGGCGAAAGCTTCGCCTTGAAAGCGCGGATTGTTCGCGCGGAAATCGCTGAACGTGGTGTCCTTCGTATATTTGCCGCCAAGCAGGCCGGAAGCCAACGGGAAATAAGGGACAAATGAGATGCCGTTCGCTTCGCAGTATGGAAGCAGCTCCTTTTCCGCGTCCCGGGCAAAAAGGTTGTATTCCGATTGGAGCACATCCACATAGCCGTTCACGTTTGCCTCTTTCAGCTGGTCGATGCTGAAATTCGATACGCCGATGGCCCGGATTTTGCCCTGTTCCTTCAGCCTCTGCAGCGCTCCGACGGCTTCAGCCTTCGGCGTCTGCTCGTCGGGAAAATGGATGTAGAACAGGTCGATGTAATCCGTCAGCAGGCGTCTTAGACTGTCTTCGACCGACTGCTGCAAAAAGGCGGGCGAATTGTCCATCACGACTTTGCCATCCACAAACTTGTGCGCGCCTTTGGTCGCGAGGACGGCTTTCGCTCTGCCTTTCTCCTTCAGCACCTCGCCGATCAGCTCTTCGGAGCGGCCGGGACCGTAGATGAACGCGGTATCCAGGAAATTCACCCCGAGGTCGAGGGCAGTCCGGACCACGTCCCTGCCTGTCTCTTCATTCAGATTCGGATACAGATTATGCCCGCCGACAGCGTTGGCTCCAAGCCCAATCGGATTAATGTGCAGATCGCTTTTGCCTAAACGAATCGTAGCCATGGTGATCTCTCCTTCTCTACATTCATTGATGGTAATCCTTAATTATCATATCAAATTGCGAACTGTTTATACAATATGTACAGTTAAGCGAGGGACGTGAGAGAGACGGCTCCACTGAAAATGAATCGAAAAAAACCGGGCACGGATAATTTCCGTGCCCGGCTATGCGGCAGTGCCTGCCGAACCACTAAAAGTAACAGTCATGTATGAGTTCCAACACGTGTATATCTCAAAGGCTCTTAACACAAATGTTTTTATGAGCCCGGTCATTTCTTGGTTCCGACGGCATTCGTGATCAGCGATGCCAGCAGTTTGGCTCCATCCTTCTTGAGATGGACCCCGTCGGGTGTAAAGAAGGACTTTCCGCTGCTCGCTTCGTACCAATCGAGCAGCGTCGCATTGTCATGGGCATCGGCTGCCTTCCGGAGCGCCGTATTGACCGTGCTTTCCCAGTTTCTCGGCACCCGGGTGTTCACGAGCACGACCTGCCGGACGTCCTTCAGCGAGTCGAGAAGCCTGGAAAGCTGCTTGGAGTTGAAGGCGCCGTTGGTTCCGAGCTCGATCACCACGTAGTTGCCGAGCTTGCCTTCCGCCCGGAGCCGCTCCACGATGTCAGGCGCTTCCGACATTTGCCGGCCGATCTCGGCATCGACGATGATGCCGGGAAGGTACTGCTGCAAATATGGAGCGGCGTCCAGCAGGATGGAATCGCCGATGGCGCTCACCGCCAGATTCCGCTTGACCGGTGGAGGGGCGTTCGTTCCCGCTGCGCCGGCCCCTTGCCCGGACGCCTTGCCCGAACTCCCTCCAGGCTCGTCGGCTTTGGCGGGAGGCGTGCCGGCCACGCCTACGGGATCCGCGGACGATGTTGCTTTGCCGCCGGCGGAAGGCGGGTCTTCGGCCTGGCCTGTAGTGCCCGAAGCTGCATCATTCGCAGCCTGCTGGCCCTGGGCTGCAGGAGGCGTTTGCGCCTCGGCTGGACTGCCGGCGGAGGTCTTCGCCGGGCCGGCGTCGTGATGATCGCCGCCTTTTGCGGTTTGCTGGCCGGAAGCATCGGCATCCGCATTTCCTGTGCCGTCCCCGGCAGCGGAAACCTCCTGTGACACCGGGCTGGAGCCGTCAGCTCCGGAAGCGGCCGGGCCGAGCGCCTGGACGGTGGATGCCACCGCCGGTGTCCGGGCGATGCCTGTGCAGGAGATAATGACCAGCAGCAGTAAGGTAGCCCCGGTAATCCAGCCCTTCAGCGGAATCTGATCTACGCCCAGTTTGCCGGAGCGCAGCTTCTTCCACCCTTTTCCCAATAACCCTTTGCGGATCGGTTCTTCGATCAATGTATACGACAGCGCAGCCAGCGTAATGCTGGCAGCCACCTGAAATACGGCTTTCAGGACGCTCACGTCTCCGGCTCCGTTTGTTGTGGATAAAATGATTACTGGATAATGCCATATGTATATGCCGTAGGAGCGAACGCCGAGCCATCGCAGCGGCTTGCAGCCAATCCATCGGCCGATCCGGCTTGCCGGGTGGGCGAGCACGGCCACGGCGGCGGCTGCGGCCAGCGACAGGAGGACCAAGCCGCCGGGATACAGGAATGCGTCGTATTCGTTGGTGGTCCAGATCATGACCAGAATCGCTGCTAAGCTGAGTATGCCGATGCCATCCAGCAATCGCCTGGAGGACCGGTCGATCCGGGGAGACAGCTTGCGGCTGGGCCAAATAATGCTGAGCGCGGCACCGATCAGGAGCGAAAACGCCCGTGTATCCGTCCCATAATAAACCCGGCTGGGATCCGTCCCCGGATCGTAGATGACCAGCATCGCCAGGGCGGACACCGCCGCGGCTGAGAGCATGAACAGAAACATTTTTCCCCGCCGCGGGGCGAGCTTCAGACCGATCAGCATAAGCAGCGGCCACAGCACGTAAAACTGCTCCTCAACCGATAACGACCACAGATGTCCGAGCGGCGAGACGGGCCCGAATTTTTCAAAGTACGAAACCTGGTGGTAGATCAGATACCAATTGTTGACATAAAAGAGTGACGAGATCGCGTCGCCCTTTAAAACCGGCATCGTAGACGGCCGCGCCAATGTCACCCAGGCGGTCACGGCAGCGAGCATGACGATCATGGCGGGAAGCAGCCTCCGGCACCGTCTGATCCAAAACTGCTTCAGATCCAGTGTTCCGCTCCTTCGCCACTCGGCGGTAAGAAGATCGGTGATCAAATATCCGGACAGGACGAAAAATATGCTGACGCCAAGCAGTCCCCCCGGCGCCCAGCCGACGTTCAGGTGGTATAAAATGACAGCGAAAACAGCCAGGGTCCGGAGTCCGTCCAGTCCCGGCATATATCTTTTTTCATTCGGCGAGAGATGAATCATAGCGGCGTACCCGACTTTCCAGGCAGGTGAGCGGCGCTGTTGTCAACGGTTATGTATAAGCTTCTCGGGATGTATGTGCGCATTCTTTAGCTGCCTCCAGACATTGATGATCGGTGAAACATAAGTTTACCATGTCATACTTTATCATAGGGCACCGGAGGGAAAGTTACAAAATGATTGCGTTCATTTCACATTTTATTCATTATGTATATAGATTGAACTAAAGCTTTGATGAACTTCCGTTAGATCTGCTGAAAGTGGGGAATGAATGAAAATGAATGTAATCATGAGAAGGATGAGTGAATTTTCGCCTGCCGAGCTTACGGACCTTTGGAACGAAGGGTTTAAGGGGTATTCGGTCCCCATCACGATGAGCATGGACATGCTCCTCAAGAGAAGTGCAGATCAAGGATTGTCGCTTGCCCAGTCGATCGTCGGCTGTGTGGGCGGTATTCCCGTCGGTTTTGTCATGAACGGTCTGCGGAATAACGGCGGCGTGAAGACAGCATGGAACGGGGGAACGGGGATCATCCCGGCGTATCGGGGCAAAGGCATCGGCAAGCTGCTGATCAAGGCCAGCCTTGAGCTGTACAAAGCGGAGGGTGCGGATGTCGCCCTGCTCGAAGCGCTGAGCGATAACAAGCCGGCGATATCGCTGTACGAGCGGATGGGATATGAGGTCATTGACGATCTTTTCTTCTATGAATGCAAAAGCCTGAAAGATGAAGCGCTGACGAGCGGCGGTTCCGGGAAGTACGAATTCCGCAGGGGCATTCCGCAGGATATCCAAAGGCTGCACGTGCCGGTCAGTAACCAGCCTTGGCAGACGCAATGGGAGAGCGTTGTGAACGGAGAATCGCTGATCGCGTTCGATCCGGAAGACCAGCCTGCCGGTTACGCATTGTATAAAAGGGGCTTCGATGATCAGGGGACGCATAGTTCCACGTCGCTGTTTCAATGCAAGGTTCTGGGCGGGCAAAGCGAAGACGCTTTGGCGCTAATGAAGGGCCTCCTAAGCGAAGTGTTTGGGCCGTCCAGCCTTGGACTGACCCTGCGTACCGTCAATATTCCCGGGTCCGAAACGATGCTGACGGGTGTGCTGAAGGAAACCGGTTTTGGCATATCGGTCAGCCAGGTACATATGAAACGCGGCGTGTAACGGCTCAAGCGTTTATAAACTATACACTGGCGGAAGCTGCCGGTGGGAACGCTGAGTTACTCCCGATCCTCATGGATACGACTGACGCTTGTGCAGTTTC
Source organism: Paenibacillus sp. S28 (assembly GCF_016624415.1). Lineage (NCBI taxonomy): Bacteria > Bacillati > Bacillota > Bacilli > Caryophanales > Paenibacillaceae > Paenibacillus > Paenibacillus sp. S28. The sequence continues at coordinate 338,342 of NZ_JACVTM010000006.1, forward strand.
GCGGTTATTGTTAAGATATGTTGCGGGCGGTTTCGATCCGAAAAGTCAAAACCGGACGAGCTTTTGGCCTGAATATGGATCAGCTTATGATAGAATTGCAATCGGTTACAAAGCCGGGTCGTCAGATTTCGGACAAATGACAAATGGCTATAACAGCACGGGTGACTATTTTTAAACCTTGAATCAGGAGGATGCATCATGGCGAATACGAGTATTATTCTTAGGGTTGAGCTGGATCACGGGAAGGTAACTTTTGGAGATGTCGCAGCCGCGATCAGTAAATCGGGAGGGGACATCACCTCCATCGACGTCATCCGCCCCGGGAAGGATTCTTCTGTGCGGGATATTACGGTTGAGGTGGCCGACACGCAGGAGGACCGCGTCGTTGAATCGCTGAAGCGGCATGACGGCATCAAGCTGATCAACGTGTCCGACCGGACCTTTCTCGTTCACTTGGGCGGCAAAATCAAGGTTCAGCCGACGCTGCCGATCAAAAACCGGGACGACTTGTCGCGTGTGTATACGCCGGGCGTGGCCAAGGTGTGCACTGCGATCCACGAAGACCAGGATAAGGCTTATTCGCTCACGATTAAACGCAATACGGTAGCGGTCATTACCGACGGTACAGCCGTTCTCGGACTTGGGGATATCGGTCCGCATGCGGCGGCTCCCGTGATGGAAGGCAAGGCGATGCTGTTCAAGCAGCTTGCCGGCGTCGATGCGTTTCCGATCTGCCTGGACACAACGGACACGGAGGAAATTATCCGGACGATCAAGGCGATCAGCCCGATTTTCGGCGGCATCAACCTGGAGGACATCAGCTCTCCGCGCTGCTTCGAAATCGAGACGCGGCTGGCCCAGGAGCTGGATATGCCGATATTCCATGATGACCAGCATGGTACGGCCGTGGTCGTCATCGCTGGTCTCTTGAACGCCCTGAAGGTGGTCAACAAACGGATGGAGAATATCCGGGTCGTCGTGAACGGCATCGGTGCGGCGGGCGTATCCATTTGTAAAATGCTCCTCAGCGCCGGCGTAACGAAGCTGGTTCCGGTTGACCGGGAAGGCGCAATCGTCAGGGGAGGTACATACAGCCATCCGATGTGGCAGTGGCTGGCAGACCAGCCACAGGTAGAAGCCAACGAAGGCTCGCTTAAAGAGGTTATCAAAGGGGCCGACGTATTCATCGGCGTATCGCGCGGCAATCTGCTGAACGGGGAGGATATCCGCAGCATGGGGCCGGATCCGATCGTCTTTGCGATGGCGAATCCAGAGCCGGAGGTGTCGCCGGAAGAGGCGATTCCGCATTCCCGGGTCTACGCGACCGGGCGCAGCGATTATCCGAACCAGATCAACAACGTGCTCGTCTTTCCAGGCCTGTTCCGCGGAGCGCTTGACTGCCGGGCCCGCTGCATCAACGAACCGATGAAGCTGGCGGCGGCGCGGGCGATCGCTTCGGTCGTCTCGGGCGGGGAGCTGAACGAGCTGTACATCATCCCGAGTATTTTTAACGAGCAGGTGGTGATCGAAATCCGCAAAGCGGTGGTCCAGGCGGCGATCCTGACCGGGGTGGCGCGCAGAATTCCGAAGGACTTCAGATAAAACGCGGAGTTTCCCGGATTAGAGCAGCTGACTTGTTCTCGTGCATACAACAATAGCAAAACCGTCCCTTGTAAAGCGATGTCACCCGGACATCGAAGCAAGGGGCGGTTTTTGTTTGCTCTTCGTGATTTATAACTGACATAAGTAAAACGATCTGCATTATTCGGATGTTTTCGAAAGTTTATGGGATATTTTGTGTTTTGGCCGGGAGCTATAATAACCGTGACGAGAAAATAAAGGGCTTACAAGGAGGCTTTCCCCATGAAGATCACAAGACATCCGGAAAATCCGATCGTCGTTCCGGGCATATATAATTGGAGAAAAGTAACCGTATTCAATCCGGCGGTAATTATGGATAACGGCAAATTCTACATGATAGAACGGACGGCGGAATCACTGACTCCGTGCAAAAACGTGCTGGGGCTTCTCGAAAGTGAGGACGGCGTCCATTTCACCCATGTCAAGGATGAACCGATTATCACACCGGACATGCTCGGTTTTCCTTACGGAAGTGTTCAGGACCCGCGGATTGTCAAGATTGAGGGCACGTACTATTTGAATTACGCGTTGCGCCCATGCGCGATGAGCTACTATCCGACCGGTTCGGGTGTACCTGAGCGTTCCATACCTTCTTATCCGGACGGGTGGGGCGAAGAAGAGGGACACTGGCTAACCCGTTCCTCTATACTCAAGTCGGACAATCTCTTGGACTGGGAGTTTGTATCGGACACGACGCCGCTGGATATCAATGATCGCGACAATATTCTGTTCCCCGAAAAAATAAACGGGAAATACTACCTTCTTCGGCGTCCTGAAGAATATGTCGGGGAAGCTTACGGTACAGAGAAAGCCGCGATGTGGATCACAAGCTCGGAGGACCTTATCCACTGGGACGAGCCTGTGCTCCTCGCCAAAGCCGAAAATCCGGATTGGGAATCTAAAAAAATCGGCGGTTCCACCCCTCCGGTACGTACGGATCACGGCTGGCTGGTCCTTTACCATGGGGTGGACGAGGACACGGTGTACCGCGTTGGAGCGATGCTTCTGGATTTGGAACAACCGGAGAAAGTCATCGCCCGGACGAAAAATTATATTATGGAGCCGGAAACTTATTACGAGAAATTTGGCTATCAAATACCGAATGTCATTTTCCCGACGGGCAACGTGGTAAAAGACGGACTTCTCTATATTTATTACGGCGTGACGGATACGGCGATTGCGCTGGCTACCGTTCCGCTGGATGACCTGGTGCAGCATATTTTGAGCGAATCTTTGGTATAGGACAGCTCCGGTATTCGAGAATACTACTTTATATGAAAAGAAGGGGAAAGGTATGAAAAAATCACAGAATCGATTGAAATGGCTGATGACAGGATTGGTTGCCGTCATGATGGTGATTACTGCCGCATGCGGCAATAATCAGGCGGACGGAGGAGCAGATGCCAAGAACGGGAAAGTGACGCTGACCATGATGCATCCTTGGACATCGCCAAACGTGGACAATGATGTGTATAAGAAACGAATCGAAGAGTTCGAAAAACAGCATCCCGATATCATCATTAAGCAGGACGGCGTGCCTTCTGCCCAATACAAGACCAAGCTGCGTACCCTCGCTGCAGGCAACAATTTGGCCGACATCGACGTGTTATGGCCGGGAGCGGATCTGGCCCCGCTTGTAGACGGTAAACTGCTTGCACCAATTAATGACATGATGGACCAGTGGAACAGCATTCTTCCAGAAAGCGCGCTGGCCGGCTTTAAAGTCGGCGACGAGCAATACGCCATCCCTACCAAGCAGACATTCGTGGATATTATCTACTATAACAAAGAGATGTTGGCCAAAGTGGGCTACGACCAATTCCCGGATACCTATGAGAAATTCATCGATGCGGTGAAAAAGCTGAAAGACGCGGGAATGACGCCGATTTCTTTAGGAAATAAAGAGCAGTGGCCGCTGCAATCCTCCTACCTGTCCATCATTGGTGACCGGTTTACGGGCAGCGACTTCTTGACGAAAGTGATGAACAAGGAAGCCAAATTTACCGACCCGGATTTCGTCAAGGCGATCTCCGTCATTGATGAGCTCAGCAAACTGAAAGCGTTTAATACCGACGCTAACAATATGGATACGGTGCAGGCCCAGGATTACTTTATCCAGGGAAAAGCGGCAATGCATATTTCCTCTTCGACCGTTGACGGCCGCATTCGTATCCAAAACGATGAAGGGGACAAGTTCGGAATCGCGCTGTTCCCGAAAGTGGATGGCGGAAAAGGTGATCCTGCCAAGAGCGCCGGAGTCGTACAATACGGCATCGGGATTAAGAGCGGACTGGACGAGAAAAAGCAGCAGGCTGCCGAGGAGTTTCTGAAGTTTTTTGTGAACGAGGATTTGTATAAACAACTGATTAGCAGCGGGGTCGTTGTTCCTGCAAAGGTGGACATTCCCGCAGATGCAAGCAAGTATTTGAAAGAAATGATGGAACTCACCAGTAAGGGAACCGCTCCGGTATTCGATAGCGTGATTCCGACACAGGTGGTTGACGTCATGCAAAACGGCCTGCAGGCGCTAACTGTTGGCCATGGGACTCCGGAGCAGGTAGCCAAGGATGTTCAGGAAGCTTTCGATAACATGAAATAGAATGGCACTGCGAGCCTGTTCGTGTCTGAAATGAAAAACGTGAAGGAAACCTGGGCTACCGGGTTTTCTTCCTTTTATCAGATCACATGAGTGGGTTGAAGAAAAGGAGGGACCACATATGCACACCTTAAAAGGGACGAAGCTAGCCATCTTTCTTGGCTTGTTTCCTGCGCTTCTCATCTACTTGGGAATCGCCATCGTTCCGATCGGACTGTCGCTGTACTACTCGCTAATGGATTGGAACGGCATCGGCTCCATGAGCTTTGTCGGCTTGGATAACTACTTGGATATTTTGAAGGACGACATTTTTTGGCTGTCGGTCAAAAACAATCTCATCATTATGGTAACAGGGCTGGCAGGCCAGATCCCGCTCGGGCTTGTGCTCGCCCTTTTGCTTAACCGCAAGATGAAAGGATCCGGATTCTTCCGGACAATAGGTTTCATGCCCGTCGTCATTTCTTCGGTCATGGTGTCCATGATCTGGGGTATGGTGTACAACACGGAATATGGAATGCTGAACAATGTACTCGGTTTATTCGGCGCAGAGAGCTGGAAGCAGAATTGGCTGGGCGATTCCAAATGGTCTATGCTGTCCATCAGCATCGCCTACATTTGGCAAAACTGCGGACTCTATATGGTTATCTTTCTGGCTGCATTGCAGAACATTCCGGACGAGGTTAACGAAGCGGCCGCACTGGACGGGGCGACCGGTCTAAAGCGTACGCTGCGCATAACGATTCCGATGATCCGCGGGACGATTATGGTGGGCGTTGTATACAGCATAAGCAACTCTTTCCGTGTATTTGATCTTATTCAGATCATGACCGGAGGCGGTCCTGCCCATCAGACCGAGGTCATGACGATTTACATGTACAATAGCGCCTTTATGAATATGCGCTACGGATATGGGAGTGCCGTTTCGATACTGATTCTACTGTTCAGTTTGATTGTCATAAGTCTGTTAAACCGACTCGGAAGAGAAAAGAACGCTTAGAGGAAGGAGGTTATCCCTTGGTCAGAAAGTCCAAACTGTTCCATATAATTGCATACACTTTTTTGAGCCTGTTCGCTATTATAAATATAGTTCCGTTATTTTGGATGGTCGTCAATTCGTTTAAGGAAGAGCAGGAATATTCCAGAAGTCCGTTTTCGCTCCCGTCGCATTTACAGTTTTCCAACTATGCCGGTGCCTGGAAAGTTGCCAATATGAACACGTACTTTTTGAACAGCATCATCATTACCTTCGTGTCGTTGGCCGTCACGGTACTGCTCGGTTCGCTCGCCGCCTATTTTTTGTCGCGGTTTACGTTTAAGCTGCGGGGTACCGTGTATGGGTTGTTTCTGTTAGGCATGCTGGTGCCTATTCACGCGACACTCATTCCGATCTTCCTGATCATGCAAAAGGTACATTTGCTGGATACGCGGTTAGCATTGATTCTGCCCTATACGGCGTTCCATCTTTCCTTGACCGTGTTTATCCTGGAAGGCTTCATGCGGGGATTTCCGAAGGATCTGGAAGAATCGGGGGTCATGGACGGTGCAGGAATTTATCGTATTTTCTGGTCGATCCTTCTTCCGATCACAAGACCAGCCCTGGCTACGGTCGTGATACTAAATTTCATTTATAACTGGAATGAATATTTGTTCGCCCTTGTACTCATTACCTCGGGTTCCCTAAAGACGCTGCCTCTGGGCCTTTCTAACTTTGCCGGCATCGAAACGGCCAGTATGACACTGCAGATGGCCGCGCTTACGATTGCCCTGATCCCGATTATTATCTTCTATCTGCTGCTGCAGAAGCAGCTGGTAAGCGGTATGACGGCAGGGGCGGTCAAAGGGTGATGCGCAGGGCAGCCTGAAGGAGAAGATCGTATGAAGACAAGCTTCAGAAGGCATCTAGGCAATTTCAGCTTGAAAAAGAAGGCGCTTGTCATATTTTTGCTGTTCGTCCTTTTGCCGACTCTCGGCGTTGGCGTCGTCGTTCAGCATAAATTTAATCAGATCCTGGAAGAGCGCTTTATCAACTCGACCAAACGCAATTTGGACAATGTAACGAATCAGCTTGAAGAACAGACCGCGATGGTGAAGGACATTGCCAATTATTTGATCCTCAGCCCGGATATGAGGACTTTTTTAAGAAGCAGCCCTCCGCTCACGAGCGATCAAAAGACGGATCTCAAGCGGAAGATCGAAGACTTTCTGACGTTCCAGCTGATGTCGAAGAGCTACATCCGTTCGATTGAAATTTCGGGACTGAACGGAAGTTTTATCGGGATGGGAGAACCGTTTTACGGGGACGAGTCGCGGTGGATGGAGCAGGCGAGGCAGCGGAAGGGAGGGATCGTCTGGACGGAAGGGTATGAGCTGAACAGCGGATGGAACGGACGTGTCCGCGTGCTGTCCTTGTTTCGTTTGCTTAATTCGTACAGCGAAATTACTAAACCTCTGGGCAGCTTGATCATTCGTCTGGATGAGGCGAGCATCGTGGAGCTTCTGGAAAAAGGGATTATCGAGGAGGGCAGCGGGAGCGTGTTCATCGTTGGGGATCAGGGGCAGATGATTATGGAATCGAAGCATCATTTGCCGAAGGCATATGTGCCGGACGATGCACTGATGAATGAGCTTGAGAACAGCAAAGATGGCTTTATTACGGCGAAAATAGAGGACAAGCGGTATCTGACGCTTTATAACCGGATCGAAAATACGGATTGGACGATCATCTCGATGATTCCGGAAGTGAAGGTTAATCAGGAATTCCGGAGCGTCAAAATATTGATGATCTTCATTATCGCCGTGATACAGCTTCTCGGACTCACGGCGCTCATCGGGTTCCATTATACGATTATCCGCCCGATTCTCCGGCTGAAAAAGGAGACGAACCGCGTGACCTACGGCGATTATAACGCTCGGGTTCCGGTCAATTCCCATGACGAAATTGCCGAGCTCAACCGTAAATTCAATGAAATGGTGGTCACGATTAAGGAATTGATTGAGCATAAATATAAGCTCGAGCTTCGTCAGCGGGAATCGGAGCTAAAGCTTATGCAGAACCAGATGGACCCCCATTTTTTGTATAATACGCTTGATATGATCCGCTGGACGGCTAGGCTGGAAAAAGCGTCGAAATCGAGTCAGCTGATTGAGATGCTCTCGAAGTTTTTCCGCAGCAGCATCGACAACGGGAACTACGAGACGTCTCTCTACAAAGAAATGGAGTTCGTGCGGTCGTATTTGTTTTTGCAGCAGAATCGCCTTGGTGACAAGCTTCAGTATGCGCTGTTCATGGAGGCTGGGATCGAGCAAGTGCCGATTCTGAAAGCGACCATTCAGCCCTTGGTGGAGAACTTTATCAAACACGGTTTGGACAAAAATAAGCCGCGGTATATCGTACATGTGAAATGCTACAAAAACACCGGCGAAATCTGGATCGATGTGGTTGACAATGGGTCGGGAATGGAGCCGGAGCGTAAAGAAGAAGTTCAGGCCGCGCTGGAACATGCGGGGGCGGACGTCAACAGGGAGGGCGCCATGATGAACATACACGATAGACTTTCGATCTATTTCGGTGAAGGGTTCGGGCTGCAAATCGTTCAGACTTCTACGGACGGGACTTGGGTGCGGCTGCGGATTCCCGATGCTGACATACAGCTTAGCCTGGCGGTGGATGAAAATGACGGTTAACCCGGAACAGTCCAGAAAAATCAGGATGCTCATCGTCGATGATGAAGCCGTGATCCGCGAAGGACTTCATCATACGATCGATTGGGCAGATTATGGCGTCGAAGTTGTCGGAGAAGCGGAAGATGGCAGAGAGGCGCTGCAGCGAATCGCCGAATGCGGCGGCGTAGATCTCGTTCTCTCAGATATCCGCATGGACGGCATGGATGGGCTTCAGCTTGCTGAGCGGTTGAAGGTCCTCTTTCCGGAGGTGTGCATGATTCTGGTCAGCGGCTATGAGGATTTTGATTACGCGCGCCAAGCAATGCGGCTTGGTGTGACGGATTACTTGCTTAAGCCGGTGGACGTCGATGAACTGACAGCCGTTGTGAAGGGAGTTGTCAGCCGGGTCGACCGACAGGAGCATATGGGACTGCAGGAAGCGAGACATTGGTTTGCAGGCCTTGTCAGAAGCGGTTTTGCATCCGGCAAAGTTCCCGCCTGCCTGCTGGGGACGGAGTATCGTATTGTGGCTTCGCAGATCGCCGAATATCATACCCGGTTTGGCGGAACGGCGTCAGATGAATTGGAAGCGCTCCAAAATCGATGGAGTAAGGCGATTAACCATCTGTTTAACGACAATCATAGCCTGGAATCGGTATCCGTCCTGAAGAACAAAAATCTGATGATTTCGCTGATCGTGGTGAAAACCCCCCAGGAGCGTCCGGTCTGGGATGAACTGCTAAGCGGAATGATAGCAGCATGCATTGAAGAAATAGGTACCGTTTACCTCGGCGTCTCGGCACCTTTCAATACGCTTGAGCTTGCTGCGTCCGCATGCATGGAAGCGGTCAGCCTGCTGCCGTATTATGTTCTGGAAGGACAGCAGCTGCTGCTTCCTGAATACCGGGAAGCGATGGAGATGCAGAGGGTGATTCCAAACTATGACACGGTGACGGCTGTTCGGGAGCTGGTCAGCAGGCTTTTTAAACAGGATCCTGAAGAACTGGGTGCATTTATCGCCGATATGTTTGCCGTTTTTCGGGAAAATGGACTTTTGCTGGGGGATATCCTTCATATTTATGAAGAATTATGGGTACTGCTGCGCCAGCAGCTGCGCCGAAGCGGGATGCCAGATATGGATGCCGGGTTCAAGGCGGCTGCCGACTTGAGCATTTACAATTCATATCATTCCCTTCAAAAGCTAGCGCTGGACGAGATGCTGGAACTGCAGCACCAAGTCAACGTAAGCGGGCTTGATAAGTCTTACTGGATTATCGAGAAAGCAAAGAGGTACATGGATGATCAATTCAGGATGGATTTAAAGGCTTCTGAGGTTGCCTCCTGGCTGAAAATCACGCCAAGTCATTTCAGTTATATATTTAAGCAGAGTACGGGCAAGGGCTTCACCGAATATATGAACGAGAAACGGATTAACCATGCGAAAAAGCTCCTTGCGACGACCCATGATAAAGTATTCGAGATTGCAGACCAGGCGGGGTACAAGGAGTATAAATATTTTGTGTCGGTTTTCAAGACGTATACGGGAATGACTCCGAAGGAATACCGCGGGTTGATGGCCGGTAAAAAGGCTGAGGGAGAGTAGCGAAGGAGATATCGGAAGGGGACTTAAGGATGGAGAAATATAGGCAGCCCGGTTATTCAATCGAGGAAAGGGTCCAAGATTTGATCGAGCGGATGACGCTGCAGGAAAAAGTAGGTCAGCTGAATCAGCGGATGTATGGATGGGACGCTTATGTCCGGACAGGCGAAGAGATCACGCTGACCGATGCCTTTAAAGAGGAGGTCGCCCGCGGCGGAGGAATGGGTGCGCTGTACGGATTGTTCCGCAGCGATCCTTGGTCCGGCGTTCATTATGGGAACGGAATTCCGACAGAGAAAAGCGCGGAAGCTGCCAATAAGGTTCAGCGTTATGTCGTCGAAAATACGCGCCTCGGGATACCGGTACTGCTGACAGAGGAGTGCCCTCATGGGCACCAGGCGTTGGACGGAACGCTGTTTCCAGTCAACCTGGGCGTAGGCGCCACCTGGAATCCGGATCTGATGCAGCGCGCCAGTTCATACATCGCGTCGGAGATCCGGAGCAGGGGAGCCCACATTGGACTTGTATCGGCTCTTGATATATTGCATGACCCGCGCTGGGGGCGTTCCGAAGAATGCTTCAGTGAGGATCCTTATTTGGCTGCGCGGTTTACGGAAGCGGCCGTACGGGGAATGCAGGGCACTACGCCCGAGATGCTGGCGGGTTCAGACAAAGTGGCTGTTGTGCTCAAACATCTCTGTGCCCAAGGGGCCGCGCAAGGGGGGCGGAACGCAGGGCCTGCGGCGATCGGCGAACGGGAGTTGAGAGAGATTCATCTGCCTGGCGCCAATGCTGGGGCAAAGGCGGGAGCAGCGGGCTTTATGGCTGCCTATAATGAAATTGATGGGATTCCCTGTCATGCCAACCATGCCCTGTTAACAGGCATCCTCCGAGAGGAATGGGGATTCGAAGGGATCGTCATGGCCGACGGCGTCGCCGTGGACAGGCTTGTAGCGCTGACGGGGAGCCATGAGTCCGCTGCCGCCCTCGCATTGTCTGCAGGCGTTGATCTGAGCTTATGGGACACTGCGTTTTCCACTCTGGAAAAGGCGGTGAGCCAGGGGTTGGTCTCCGAACAAACCATCGATCGTGCAGTTAGCCGGGTACTTCGCCTCAAGTTCCGGCTCGGACTATTTGACCGCCCATATGCAGATGAGACCCGGGCCATTTCGGCTGTAGGCGCGCCGGGAGCGCGGGAAACCAATCTTCAGCTGGCACGGGAGTCCATCGTCCTGCTTAAAAATACGAATCAGCTGCTGCCGCTGGACATTCCGAAAGGGGAGAAGCGGAAAATCGCAGTCATCGGTCCAAACGCCGATCGCTTGTACAACCAATTGGGTGATTATACGAGCGTGCAGCGGGAAGGGAAAGGGACGACCGTTCTACAAGGCATTCGAACGTGCGCACCGGAAGGGACCGAAGTGGTCTTTGCGCTTGGCTGTGGAATCCGGGACGGATCAACAGCAGGCTTTAAGGAAGCTATCGCTGCCGCCCAGGAGGCGGATGTTGCCGTGTTGGTGCTCGGTGGAAGCAGCGCCCGTCAGTTTAACGGGGCCTTTGACAGCAATGGTGAAGCCATCGTGGGAGAAGGAAGTCCCTCCGAAATGGACTGCGGAGAAGGCGTAGATTTGGCCAGTCTATCTCTTGGTGGTGTTCAGGAACAGTTGGTTGAGCGAATCGCTGCCACGGGCGTACCGATCGTTGCCGTCATGATTCAAGGCCGCCCTCATGCTTTAACCGGCATTGAGGCGCACTGCGATGCGATATTATGCGGGTGGTATCCTGGAACGGAAGGGGGACAGGCTATTGCGGAGATTCTGTTCGGGAAGGTGAATCCAAGCGGGAAACTGCCGGTTTCGATGCCCCGTTCCGCGGCTCAGCTGCCCGTATACTATAATCAGAAGGATCCAGGGCGACCGCGTCATTACGTTGATATGCCTTCTTCTCCTCTATATCCTTTCGGTTATGGGCTTAGCTACACGACATTTGAATACGGGAATGTTTCCCTTTCCACTGATCGGATCAAGGTGAGCGAGTTGGAAGCTGGAGAACACGTAAGCGTAACAGTCGGGATTGTTAATGCCGGGCCGCGCAGCGGCGCTGAAACGGTCCAATTATATATTCAAGTGCGGGAATCTGGAATTAGCCGGAGGATCGCCGAACTCAAGGGATTTCGGAAGATCGAATTGGCGTCAGGGGAACAGCAGAGCGTTGTCTTCAAACTTGGTCATGAGGAGCTGGCTTTTTGGAATCAGGACATGCTGTTTAACGCACAGTCCTGCCGGGTGCGGATCATGGTCGGAGGAAGTTCCGTGGATACAGCCGGAACGGAATTATTGATCGTTCCTTAAAAAACCAATTCGTTGTTTTCAAAATGACTGACATAGATAAAACCCGCCTTCCAGGAGGCGGGTTTTATGCTGTATTGATTGGATACGTACCATCTCAGATCCGCTTATTTACGCAGCGCTTCCGGATCGATCGGTGGGACGAGGCCTTCGCCGGCCGCCCGGGTCAGCAGCGAAGTGATCGCGGCGTATCCGTCGTCCCCGAGGTTACGCGTAAAGTCGTTGACATACAGGTCAATATGCTGCTGTGCAACGTCAGGATCCAGCTCCTGGGCATGGCTCAGCACGTATTCGCGGGAAGCTTCGGGATGGGCCCAGGCGTATTCGACGGACTGACGGATCCAGTCTTCGATCGCGTCCAAGTCGAGGGACCGCTTGGCAATGATCGCGCCGAGCGGAATCGGCAGGCCGGTATCGCTTTCCCACCAGCTGCCAAGATCTGTCATCAAGGATAATCCGTAGGACGGATACGTGAATCTGGCTTCGTGAATGACCAGTCCTGCGTCAATCAAGCCGTCGCGGACGGCAGGCATGATTTGGTCGAACGGCATGACCACGATTTCGCCAATCCCGCCGGGTACGTTCTGGGCGGCCCACAGGCGGAAGAGCAGGTAGGCCGTCGATTTTTCGCTCGGGACGGCAACCCGGCGTCCGCTAAGTTCCGAAGGGTCGGCTTGGCCGCCTTTGGTCAGTACAAGCGGTCCGCAGCCGCGGCCCAAGGCTCCGCCGCATGGAATGAGGGCGTATTCGTCCAGAACCCATGGCAGGGCGGCATAAGAAATTTTAAGCACGTCCAGGTCGCTGCCCGGGTTCGATGCCAGGTTATTCGTAATATCAATATCCGCATAGGTGACATCCAGCTCCGGCGCGCCGGGAATGAGGCCGTGCGCCGCAGCATGGAAGACAAAAGTGTCGTTGGGACAAGGGGAAAATGCAATTTTCATCGTTTCAATACCTCCACTAAGATTGAGCTTGCTGCTTCAAGGGCTTCGAAAGCTTCTTTCATCCGCCAGGCGGAACGGTCCCGGGGACCGATGGCATTCGATATCGTACGGATTTCCAGGCAGGGGAGTCCGAACAGCCGGGCGGCTTCAGCCACGCCGAAGCCTTCCATCGCTTCCGCGGCAGCGTCCTCGTACCGCTGCCTTAACGCTGCGGCGGTTTGCGCCGAGCCGGTCCCGGTCGTGACCGTCAGGACGGCACCGCTGCGAACCGCCAGTCCGGCGGAAGCCATAGCTTCCTCGAGGCGGCGGACGAGCGGAAGATCCGGCTCGAGGCGGGAAGAGCCGAACCCAAGCTCGTCCACGCTGAGAAAGCCGTCCGGCGTCTCCGCGCCAAGATCAGCCGCGATCAGCTGATCGGCAATGACGATCGAGCCGATGCCGGCCCGATCCGTAAACCCGCCGCCGATGCCGGCGCTGATGACCAGGCCGTATTCGTTACCGGCCAGAACGCGAGCCGTACGGGCGGCGGCGGAGGCCGGTCCGACGCCGGCCAGCTCGACGTCGATAAAATCCGGGCTGCCGAGTCCGCGAAGAACCGCCTCCCGCTCGCCCTCGACGGCCGTCATGATCAGCACCCGGGAGTGATTGGTTGTTGATGAATTCATGTGCGTACCTTCTTATCGTGTAGTTTAAAGGCCGTATATGCAGCTTCAATATATAACCTTATCCTGATCGGAGCCGTGTGTAAAGTGCAGGCGGTCGTGAAGACGGATCTCCGTGTGTTGATAACGAAGAATACCCCTGGGCCAATTTTGGCCGCAGGGGTATGATATACCATTTTTTCATTCGATGTTATAGGTGTTGGCATGCTTAATGCTGACTTTAACCTTCACATCATCAATCTTTATTCTGGACAGGACCGGACCCCGGGAGACGGTTTGTTTCCAAAGGTCATGGTGATGACGGTATAACCATTCCTCGAACCCGAACAAGTCGATATGATTACTCTTTGCGTCGTTAAATTCCTTCATGATGTCCTTTTTCAGGATCGACTGGGCCTGTTGTTCCATCATATGATCCGTCGCGTCGGTATGCGTCTCTAATACCGTGGCATAAACCGTAAGGTTGATATTCAAGTTTATGCTGTCTGACGTATCAGGATTTAACGAGATTTTCGTAGTTGGCGACGTCAAATTCAACGTGTTGTTCCGGCCATTCTTCTCAGGCAGGCTGAGTGGATACCTCGGCATATAGCTGTACTGGATCAGTCTGGCGCCCATCATGTCCTCCTCCGCGACCCATCCCTCGTTCACTCCTTTGTTGATGACGTACACGCCGGTGAGCTCCATCATGGATGGGGTTTTGTCCTTTTGGTTGGCCACCCATTTCCGGTCCGTTACGGACAGCACGGGCAGCAGCACGCTGGTTGCGGGCTCCCGGATGCTGTTGACTAATTTTTGCAACTGAATCGGCATTACCGAAGATCGCTGCTTATAGGTCTCCTTCGGCTCGAACATTTCCAGCAGCAGGGGGGACTGATTCAGCGTCGTATCCGCCATGAATATCGACGTGATCGGTTTTTCGGTTCCGTACACCCAGGATGTATACCGCAGCTCTCTGGAACGCAGCAGGCTATCGAAAATATCTTCCAGCTTCCCTAGCGCGGATTTTGTGATGACGATCGCTTTAACGTGCGTCCATAGCGTATGATGCTGGGCGGACCTGTAGATATCGTTGATGGCCAATAACACGGTGGGACCTTTGCCGATCCCGATCCAGGTGGATGCAGGCTTGGATTCCCCGCTGCCTTCCTTGGTACCAACGGCGGAGAAATCGGTCAGCTTGACGTATACGACATAATGGTCCTTCTCGTAATCGATGCCGAGCGCCGTAACGATATTCATATCCTGAACCGCCTTCAGGTCCCAGCAGCCGGTCAACAGCAGGGAGCAGAGCAGAACAATGATGATGGCTTTCATCCGTTAATCTCCCTTGCGGGTATTGTCCTGAGTCCGCAGCGCCCGCGGACGGTATTTGAACAGCTTGACCGGCTTTCGGAACAGCCCTTCCCAGAAATCCCTGGCGATATAGGGGGAAGCGGGAGCCAGATAGGAGACCCCGTAGCTTTCCAGCGTGGCCAGGTGAAGCAGGACGGAGAACATCGCGATAAAAAACCCGAACATGCCGAGGGAAGAAGATAGGAGAAGCACGTACAGCCTAATAATTGCCGTCGTTCCCGATAGAATTTGATTGACCAGCGTATAGGTGGCGATAATCGTCACGGCCACCGACACAACCATCGTGGGAGACGTAATTCCTGCCCGGATCGCGGCATCACCGACAATGAGTCCTCCGACAACTGTAACGGTCTGGCCGACTGGCTTGGGGAGGCGAGTGCCCGCTTCATGAAATACCTGGAACAGGAACAGGATCAGAAAGGCTTCCAGCGGAATCGAGAACGGAAGTCCGATTCGGGAATTCATAATGGTTGCCAGCAGTGGAGTCGGAACCTGCTCGAGGTTGAAGGTGGTCAGCGCCACGTAAAACCCAGGCAGGAACAGAGCGATGAAGAGGCCCGAAATCCGCAAAAACCTTTGCACCGAGACGATGTGAAAGGGCATGTTGGAGTCTTCCGGCGATTTGATCAGGCTGAAGAGTGTGATGGGTGCGATAATTCCCATCGGGGACCCGTCGAACATAATCACGAACCGGCCGGCCAGGAGGCTGGAAGCGACATAATCGGGCCGGCCGACATAATCGGTAAGCGGAAATATGCTTTTAAGAGGCCCTTGAACGAGGTCTTCGATTTGTGTGGTGCCTATGATCGCGTCCCCGTTGAAATTTTGGATCTTCTTCTTGATTTCGTCAACGATTTCCGGGTTAATGATATCCCGGATGTACATCAGCGCGATTTGGGTGTGGCCCCGCTCGGAGAGCACGAATTTTTCCACGCAAAACGACTGCGTCCGAAGCCGATTGCGAACGAGCGCCAGGTTCATGCTTAAGTTCTCGGTAAATCCGTCCTGGGGCCCCTTGATGGAAGACTCCGTGGATGACTCCTCCGGTGACCGCGATGGCTTGCTGCTGACATTCAACTGGTAAAAGGCGTTCATGTGCTGGAAGTACAGGATCAGCATTCCCTGAAACACCTGGGTATCGAGCTCGTACAGTATATTTTGGGTTTTCATTTCCTGTAGAGGCAGCGTTTGATAAGCTTGGATGGCGTCTTTGCCAACGAATCCCGTTTCTTTGTACATCTGTTCCAGCCTTGGAAGGACAAACTGGTTGATTTGCATCGCGTCCGTCATTCCTTCACAATAAATCAGGAGAATGGACTGCTTCAAATCCCCTTCCCCCACCACAAAGGGATGAAGGACGACGTCGCCGCATTGTTCGTAATACTTTTGAAGGAACGGGATATCGATGTCTTCCCGTCTGGCCTGAGGCTGCTCTGTGCTAGATGTCATGGTGTTCTCGTCCTTTCTTTCGGGAGGATATGAGAGCCAAACCAAACAAGACGAGGGCCAAGGCTCCCAAAAAGACGGCAGAAATCGGGAAATACAAGTTTTTTAGAAATCTTATGAAATTAATATCGTTTGGCCCGAATAGGCAGATGAGCAGAATCAGGCCAGAAGCCGCAACGTAGGATACAATTCGCGGTATCTTTTGTTTAATATTCCAAATATCAACCATAAAATACAGGGCGAGAGCAATCCGAATAAACGCCCCCGACAGCCATTGATATATGGAGAAGAAGTCCGTTTGAGCGATATATCTGCCGATCGTGGCCACGCGCCACTCCTCATACGCCGGATACATTTGCCTGGACGCCTCATACGGATCAAAGATCGTGATGGCTCCGATCAGCGGTCCCATGGTTAGTCCGATCAGGGCCAGGGCCAGGACGTATAGCTGCCAGGCCTTTGCAGGCTTCGCCAACTTGGGCTGGATGAACAGGTACATGATGATTTCAAAGGGGCCCGCACATGAATTGGGCAAACCGTGAAATACGGGCTCCCAGCCATGGGACAGCATAGGCAGAAGCTGGCTGTAATCCTTGGTTTGAAAATTGACCGTCATGATAAAAAATCCCAGAAGAACGACGAACGGCAGGAGAAGGCCGGCGGAAACGGCAATGGGCTTAAATCCCTTGATCGCCGCATACAGGCATAGAAGCAGCAGGACAATGGTGGTTACGGATACCGGCGTTTCGGTCAAAAAGGTGATTTTGGCCCAAGTGGTCGTATCAAACAACGTGTAGAAGCAAAGCATGTATAAAAATAAGGTCATAACGATGCGCAGAAGAACGGCGGAACCCAGGCCATACTCTTGGGTCAGCCATTCGTGAATGGAGCGGTCCCCCATTCGCTTGGCCACAAAATAAGTCATTCCAGTCACCGCTAACAGCGGCAGAGTGGACAAGGCGACCGAAATCCACGCATCCCTGCCTGAGCTCTGCAAAAGGAACGGTATGATAAACACATGGTTCATCATCCCGATGGACAGCAGGATCATCATGAAGCCTTGGGACAAACGAGCCTTTAATATTTTCATGCAGTCACCTCCGGTTTCTGGCTTCATTCTAGAACCATTATTAACCGGGTTTTTCCCGCCAATACTTTCTTTCGTAAAATGACACGTGGCGCGAAGGGTGACGATATATTAGAATAGATAGGTCTGTATTTTTAAAGAAGGCTTCTATTGAGGCACTTCATTTCACGATGTACTGGGAACGTGCGAAGACAAGAAAGTTGAAAGTGAGAATTTGCCATGATGATTAATAACCGGATGACATTTGAAAACTTATGCTTGCGGAATGAACCGCTTGCGAACCACTCGTCCTACCAAATCGGCGGGGAAGCGAATTTCTTCGCCATGCCCGAAACGGCCGAAGAGCTGATCACGCTGCTGCAGGGATGCAGAACCCACGGGCTGGACTATTTTTTCTGCGGGATGGGATCCAATCTTCTGTTTCCCGACAATCCGCGCAAGGATACGCTGTACATTTCCCTGAAAAGATTCGTTTATTGGGACATCACGCCAACCAAATGGTTTATTTCCTCGGGGACGCCGATGTCCATGCTGTCGATCGCAGGCTTGATGTATAACATCCCGGGTTACGAGTTTACCTACTTGCTGCCGGGCGGCCTAGGGGCCGGCATTTACATGAACGCCAAGTACAACCACCGGCAGATCAGCGACATTATCAAAACGGTGTATTATGTGGACTTGGAGGATCCATCCCTGTCCGTTCAATCGATTGATGTCAGCCAGTGCAAATATGGCTATAAGCAGTCTATATTCCAGATGAATCCGTGGCTCATTTTGGGTGCGGATATGCTGGCCGTACCAGAGCAATTGGATCCGCAGCAGGCAAACCGCCTGCTGAGCCGCTGGAAGGACAAAGAGGGGATGTCGTCCCTGTCTTCGTTCTATTCGTATATGGCTGAAGAGGCGAAGGCGCTCCAAAGCCGGGGAATCCATCTGCCCGCCCCGATGACCCAGATTGAGGAATACCGGAACGGCAAGCGCCATTTCGAGTATCCTTCCTGCGGATCCGTCTTTAAAAACAATTACGATTACGGCGTTCCCGTCGGTGCTTTGGTCGACCGGCTTGAATTGAAAGGGAAGGCATACGGCGGCGCCATGATTTCCCCTTTCCACGGGAACATGATCATCAACACGGACCATGCGACCGCCGAGCACATTAAATATTTGATGAATGTGATTATGGAGGGTGTCGACAAGGCGTTCGGCTTCGTTCCTGAACCTGAGGTCGTCGTCGTCGAGTAGTCTGTATCAAATCCGAATATGTGAGCATTGTGTGACCGTAACCCGCCTTCACCCGCGATTGGCGGGTTATTTGTGTCACGTTCGTGACCGGGGTGACAATCAAGTTAAAAATCTTTAAATTAAGGTATTGTAATTGGACGAGCGTGTATGTATACTAAAAAAGTAAGTAAGTAACAAAAAGGAGGAAGGTATAAAAATGTCTAAACAGTTTATTGATGCACTCAAGAACAGACGTTCCATATATGGAATCAGCAAGGAGCAGGTGATCTCCGACGAGAAAATTCAGGAGATCGTCAACGACGCGGTGAAATACACGCCGTCTTCTTTCAACTCACAAAGCACACGCGTTGTCGTTCTGCTTGGCGAGCAGCATGACAAGCTCTGGAATGTAACGGAAAACGTGCTGAAAGCCGTTGTTCCGGCTGACAGCTTTGCACCGACTGCTGAGAAAATGGCTGCTTTCCGCGCCGGATACGGCACGATCCTGTTCTTCGAAGATTATGAAGTCATTGAAGGACTGCAAGCAAGCTTCCCTTCTTATGCAGACAACTTCCCAGTATGGTCCCACCATACTTCAGCGATGCACCAATTGGTCATCTGGACCGCGCTTGAAGCCGAAGGTCTTGGCGCCAGCCTGCAGCACTACAACCCGCTGATCGACCAAAAGGTTGCCGCAGAGTGGAACATTCCTGCGAGCTGGAAACTGATCGCCCAAATGCCTTTCGGCAAACCGACAGTTCAGCCAGGCGAGAAAGAATTCAAGCCGCTTGAAGACCGCGTTAAAGTATTCAAATAAGCAGTACGGAATTTTTATACTTAATCAAAGAGAAGCACCTCACGTATTATGCGCGGGGTGCTTTTTTGCGTGCCATTCTATTCTGCAGCCGATTTGGAGCGTCCGCCGCCAAGCGTGCGAATCTGCTCCTCCATGATGCCGCTGACCTTGGCTGCAAAGTCAATGAGCAGCTCGATCTGCTCCGCCGTATAGGACGAGCCGAGCCGGACCACGGAATCGTGCAGCGGCTTGAAGGTCTCGCGAACTTCGTCCCTGGCAAAATAGTCGGGGACGATCATGACCCGGCGTCTGTCGGACGGGTCATGCTCTCTCCGCACGTAACCCGCTTTCTCCAGACGGTCGATCAGGGCGGTGACGGTGCCGGTGGAGAGACCGGTAATTTTGGAGAGCTCTCCGGCCGTAATCGGACCGGTTTCCCACAATATATCTACGGATTTCAAATCGGTGTTGGATAAACCGAGGGAACTGGCTACATGCTGTTGGTACAGGACGGTCCTGGTTCCCAGCTTTCTCATTTGCGAAGCCAATCGTTCTTCAGGTGATGTGTTGCCCTCAGCATTTTGACTTGACAAAAGCAAGACCTCCTCTTAGAATCTGAATATCTTGATGATCAAGATACTTGAATTCCGAGATAATGACTTGGTTTCATTTTATCGGAAGGGACAATACATTGTAAAGGAGCTAACCAATGGAAGCGACGAAAAGCAACATTAAAATGGTCGTAGCAGGGCTTCTGCTGGCCATTTTTATGTCCGCCATTGACAATACCATTGTCGCCACGGCCATGGGAACGATCGTATCCGATCTTGGGGGACTGGACAAATTCGTCTGGGTCACCTCGGCCTACATGGTGACGACGATGGCCGGCATGCCGATCTTCGGCAAACTGTCGGACATGTACGGGAGGAAGCGTTTTTTCATTTTCGGCTTAACTGTGTTTTTGCTGGGGTCCGCGCTGTGCGGTCTGGCTCAGACGATTGAACAGCTGAGCTTGTACCGGGCAATTCAGGGGATCGGGGGAGGAGCGCTCCTGCCGATTGCGTTTACGATTATTTTCGATATTTTTCCGCCGGAGAACCGGGGCAAAATGACCGGTCTGCTCGGAGCGGTGTTCGGATCGGCCAGCGTGGTGGGACCGCTGCTCGGCGCGTATATCACCGAATATGCCGGCTGGGAGTGGGTATTCTACATCAACGTGCCAATCGGCATCGTGTCTCTGATTTTCATTTTGCGCAGTTACAAAGAGTCCCCATCCCATAACAAGCAAAAAATCGACTGGTGGGGCGCATCGACGCTCGTTATCGCCGTCATCAGCCTGATGTTCGCACTGGAGCTGGGCGGCAAGGAGTACGCGTGGGACTCCGCACCGATTATTGCTCTGTTTGCCAGCTTTGCGGTATTCTTCATCATCTTCTTCTTCGTGGAGCTGAAAGCGAAGGAGCCGATATTGCCGTTCTTCCTGTTTAAACGTCGGCTGTTTGCGACATCGCAGCTGCTCGCGTTTTTGTACGGCGGAACCTTTATCATCATGACGGTATACATCCCGATCTTCGTGCAGGCGGTGTATGGCGGTTCGGCTACAAACGCCGGATTGATCCTGACGCCGATGATGCTGGGATCGGTGGCCGGGAGCGCCATCGGCGGGATTTTCTCCACCAAGACAAGCTACCGGAACCTTATGATCATGTCGGTCATTTTCTATTTGGGCGGCATGTATCTGCTCAGCACGCTGACCCCCGATACTGCCCGGATTTATCTGACGATCTTCATGATCATCGTCGGCTTCGGCATGGGCTTCTCGTTCTCGCTGCTGCCGACGGCATCCCAGCATAACCTGGAGCCTCGCTTCCGCGGTACCGCAAACTCGACCAACCAGTTTTTGCGGTCGCTCGGCATGACGATGGGGATCACGATTTTCGGCACCATCCAGAACAATTTGTTCACGAACCGGCTTGCCGAAAATTTCAAGGGTATGGGCGCCGGGGCCAATTCGGCCATGGCCAACGTTGGCAGTCCGCAGGAAATTTTCCAATCGGCCAACCGCGCCAAAATTCCGGCGGAAGTGCTCAACAACATCGTGGACGCCATGTCTCATTCCATTTCCCGTGTATTTCTGTTTGCGCTGATTCCGATCGCCATCGCCGCGGTCGTGGTGGCCAGCATGGGAAATGCCAGAGTTACCGTCGGCAAGGAACAGAAGGCCGCTTCGGCAAAACAGCAGAAAACGGTATAAACCGGTTGAAAAATGCAGGGGCTGCCCGTTCCCACGGGCAGCCCTTTTCAGATTACTCGCAAAAAAAGTGCAATTTATGGGTATTTTACGTTGACGTTAACGTTATATCGGGGTATGCTTTCCATAACGAATTTCGGCCCCGGTCTTGTTGTACGCCGAGGGTCTTTTTGACCGCTCGGCAGCAGCCTTCCAGAGGGATACGATATATGGAGGGAAACTATGGATAGCAGCACGCCCCGAACCGCCACTTCCTTTTGGTCGGTTATCTTTGCCATTTTTTTCGGGAACTTTTTGGCCTCACTAAGTACGACCACAATCAATATTGCGCTGCCGGATTTTATGCAGGAGTTCAGCTCCCAGCTCCAAACCGTGCAGTGGATGGTCACCGGCTTCATGCTGGCGACCGGCATTATCGCCCCGGTGCTTGGATTTCTGGGAGACCAGCTTAGTTATAAGAGGGTCTACCTGATCTCGCTGAGTGGATTTACGATTTGTTCCGCTCTGTGCCTGGCGGCCTGGAACATCGAAAGCCTGATTTTCTTCCGCGTCATGCAGGGACTGTTCAGCGGGCTCATCATGCCGGCAACGATGACGATCATTTACCAGGTCATCGGCAAAGAGAAGCAGGCCTTTGCGCTCAGCCTGTGGAGCGTAGCGGCGATGCTCGGCCCGGCCATCGGTCCGACGCTGGGCGGGCTGCTTGTGCAGTATTTTAACTGGCATGCGCTGTTTCTCATCAACCTGCCGATCGGCGTCATCGCCATTCTGGTCGCTGTGCGGCGGATCCCTTATTACAAGCTGAGCAAGAAGCAGTCGTTCGATGTCGTCGGTTTCGTCACGGTCATCGGCTGCAGCACCTCACTGCTTGTCGCATTCAGTGAAGGCAGCACCTGGGGATGGGGTTCCATGAAGACCGTAACACTGCTGATCGTGGGCTCCCTCATGCTGGCGCTGTTCATCGGCTGGGAGCTGAAGGTCAAGGAACCGCTGCTTCACCTGCGCGTGTTTCGAATCCGGCGCTTTACGTACAGCATCGTCCTGCAGGCGATCATATCCATCTCCCTATACTCCGGTACCTTTCTGGTTCCGATTTTTCTGCAGACCGTGCTTGGGGTATCGCCGATGCAGGCGGGGCTGGTCATGCTCCCAGGCTCGCTGATGATGGTGATCTGCGCCCCGATATCCGGCAGACTGTACACGCGGATCGGGCCGGTATGGCTGTGCATGGTCGGCGTGATCCTGATGTTCGTCGCCACGCTGATGCTGAGCAACCTGACAGTATCCACCACGCGCTATTATATCGCTTTCTGGATGGCGTTCCGGTACGTGGGCATCGCCTTTGCCAACCTGACCGTGACTAACTCGGGGATGAGCGCCGTGCCGACGGAGGAGACGGGTCATGCATCATCGATTAACAATTGGATCAAGCAGGGAATGGGTTCATTCGCGATCGGCATTTTCAGCTCCATTTTGGCCAGCCGGACCGCTGCCCACTTGCAGGCCGCCGGTAAAGTAACCGCGATGGTGAAGGAGAAGGCATTCACGTGGGGCATAGACGACGTGTTTGTCGTTGCGACCGTCATCGTCGCCGTGGCGATACCGATGTCCTTTTTGCTCCGGAGGAAGAAGACCGCTACTGCAGCTTCTGCCGCGTAGCGCAGGATAAGTGCTGAATGATCCAATCAAAGAAGGGCACGGCACGTACACAATAGGATACGCAATTGGATATTCCGTTTTACTTTCAGACCGCTGACAAGCGGTCTATTTTTATTGGCTAACAACCAACATGTGAGCCCAGCTCTTCCAAATATATTCAATTGATGAAGGAACTGTTTATGTCGTTGAGCGAGGCCTGGAACAAGGGGGATGGAATATAGCGGCAATCCAAAACAGCCGGATCCAGTCGATGCCAGGCATGAATCAAGCAGGCTTACCTATACCGCCTGTGATAGGGCAAACAAAAAAAATGCAATAACGAAAAAAATGCTCTCCTTATCGTATAAGGGAGCATTTTTATTAGCGAATCTTTAAACAATTGTATTCAACATCTGAGATGCTGTGTGATGAACAGTGCAGCACGGTCCAGGGCTTGATCGGCTTCATCAAGAATACCTGTGAACGCTTGGAACACATGCGGGACGTCGGCGGTAACGTCAAGGATGACATCAACGTCTGCTGCATGTGCACGATCGGCTAACTGCGTGGAATCGTCAAGAAGCAGCTCGTTGGTTCCGACCTGCAGCAGGATCGGTGGGAATCCGGTAAGATCGGCGAACCTGGCGGGGCTTACGAGTTCATGATTCGGATCCTGTCCTGCGAGATACATCTCGTCCGTCCATGTAAAGCCCTCACGGGTGAAGAACGGATCGAGCCCCATTTTGCTATCCATACTTGCTCCGGAATGCGTCTTATCGAGCCCCGGCGAGAACGTCACTACCGCTGCTGGCATCGGCAGGCCTGCGTCCCGTGCCATCAGGCAAGTCGAGACAGCAATACCGCCGCCGGCGGAGTCGCCGGCAAACGCAATAGACGACGCCTGGGCTCCATTGTCCAGAAGCTCATGATAGGCTGCGAGAGCATCCTCAAGAGCCGCAGGGAACGGATGCTCCGGGGCGAGGCGATAATCGAGTGAGACGGACCGGATACCGGTCTTGTCGACCAGGTTCGCGGTAAGGGACATAGCCGTGTAGGGGGAACCCATAATAAACGAGCCGCCATGAAAATAAAGAATGATTCCTGGGCGGGTATCCTGTGCAGGGTCAACGATCACACCGGGTCGATTACCAATGGTCGTCGGCGTGGTCCGCACACCCGCAGGTACTAACATAGTTGCCATCATGGCAGCGAAGTTCGCGCGCATCTCCTCGACGGTTTGCGGTTTGGCGGGCTTAGGACGCCGCAGCATTTCATCCAATTTCTTACGTTGTTCTCTAGACATATGAATAATCTCCTTCTCTTTTTTTATATCGCTTTCTACCGTAAATCTCTCCCAACGATCCGGCGTATTCATAGTGTATAATATGAATGTGACAGAACTTGTCACTATAATCTTTTGGGGGTGAATATGATGGGGAAGTCGAGGCGCCTGATTGAATTGATGATGGCGGTAAATCGAATGCGGAAATTCACCGTCAAAGAGCTTGCCGAAGAATTTGGTGTGTCTACCCGAACCATGCTGCGCGATTTGCAGGAGCTGAGTGGTATGGGAGTGCCTTTATACTCTCAAGTTGGTGCAGGAGGCGGATACCATGTTCTGACAGAGCGAAGCCTTCCACCGATCTCATTTACGGAAAATGAGGCATTCTCCATGTTTTTTGCTTCCCATGCCCTTCGACACTTCAGCTCGCTGCCTTTCGAGGCATCTGCAAAATCCGCACTTCGAAAATTTTACAGGTATTTACCGGAAGATGTGAAAAGTCAGATCGACGAGATGCGAAACCGAATTGACTTCTTTACGCATACACGCCCGGAACGAGCTGGCTACCTTGAGTTATTGCTCCAAGCGTCCATTAGAAGGTTGCCCGTAACAATCAATTATGGAATTCGAAAGAATGTTACCAATGAAAGAACGATTCAACCCATCGGTATATATGCCCATGAGGGATATTGGTTTTGCCCAGCTTACTGCTATTTGCGAAAAGCTTTCCGATTATTCCGGGTAGATCGGATAGGGTCAGCCGTCTTGGCGGATGCCGAAGCGTCAACGCCTACAGTGGATGTTTCAGAGGTGGATTTAACGAACTGGGGGCCTCATTTCTACAGCACACTGGAAAGCGTAGATGTTAAAGTGAAACTAACGGCAAAAGGGATTGAGTTATTCCGAGAAAAGAGCTGGATTTTCCCTTGGGGAGAAGTACATCGTTCCAATGACGGCACAGGCACACTGGAAATGGGTATCTTCCCGTCCGAAATACCATTCTTTGCTGATTATTTTTTCTCGTTCGGTGCTGAAGCGGTCGTGCTCCAACCGGAAGAGCTAAGAGAAGCTGTCAGAACAAAGCTGGTCCGTGCTCTCGAAGAATACAACGTTCCACAATCCTAGTCTCCCGATTTCAATTTTATTGGGGTGGATGTAGATTTCTTTCTCGAGTTAGTTGCAGAGAACAAGTGTCCTATGCAAAAGTAACTTGATACCTTCACGGCCGTCCAGCTATTCGGACGGTTTTTTGCGCTTTCGCTAAAGTGTAATTTTTAACTTTTAACTGGCAGAAAAATGACAGATTTTAATCGGCATAGTAGAATAATAGAGAAATCATGTTTACCAGCAATGAACGGTGTAAAATTATGTCGAGAGAGGGATTTGACTATGTCGGATCAGCATTTGAAACCGGATTCGCAAGAGAGCCAGGTTCAGTCCAAGGAACTGCTCGATGCGCTGATGGCTTTTAAAAAGGGAGATTTTACATACCGCATGCCATACGATCAGACGGGCATCGCTGGAAAAATCGCAGACACCTTTAATGAGATCATGGAAATGGAGGAGAGCCTTGTGTCCGAAATCGATACCGTTGCCAGGGTTGTCGGTAAAGAGGGCAAGCTGTCGCGCAGGTTTTCCCATAAAAATACCGGCGGGTCTTGGGAGGCGGCCGTAGAATCGTTAAACGGTCTTGTCAGTGACCTGATCCAGCCGACCAGCGAGATGGTGCGCGTGATCAACGCGGTTGCCCAGGGCGATTTGCGGCAAAAGGTGGATCTGGAGTTTGAAGGGCGGCCGCTGACCGGCGAGTTCAAAAAATCCGCGAACAACATCAACAAGATGGTCAACCAGCTGAGCAAGTTTGCTTCCGAAGTGACCCGCGTAGCCAAAGAGGTGGGGACCGAAGGCATTTTGGGCGGTCAAGCCGATGTTGAAGGCGTCTCGGGGACATGGAAGGATCTGACCGACAGCGTGAACGGCATGGCGGCTAATCTGACGAGCCAGGTCCGCAGCATCGCCGAAGTGACGACGGCAGTGGCCAAGGGCGATCTCACCAAGCAGATCACGGTCAATGCCAGCGGCGAAATTTTGGAATTGAAAAATACGATTAATACGATGGTGGAACAGCTGTCGACCTTTGCGTCCGAGGTCACCCGTATGGCCCGCGAGGTCGGCACGGAAGGAAAGCTCGGCGGGCAGGCGAACGTCAAGGGCGTGTCCGGCACGTGGAGAGATTTGACGGAGAGCGTCAACGACATGGCCACGAATTTGACGGATCAGGTCCGCAATATTGCGGTCGTTACGACGGCTGTTGCCAACGGTGATTTATCGAAAAAAATTACGGCCAACGTTCAGGGTGAAATCCTGGAACTTAAAAATACGATCAACACGATGGTGGACCAGCTGTCCATGTTCGCTTCCGAAGTGACGAAGATCGCCCGCGAGGTCGGCACCGAGGGCATACTGGGCGGACAGGCGGAGGTAAGCGGCGTAGCGGGAACATGGCGTGACTTGACCGAAAGCGTCAACTCCATGGCCAGCAATCTGACCAACCAGGTCCGCAACATCGCAGAAGTGACGACAGCGGTGGCAAAGGGCGACCTGTCCAAGCACATCACGGTTAACGCCAAGGGTGAAATTCTCGAGCTGAAAAATACGATCAACACGATGGTGGATCAGCTCAGCACGTTTGCGTCCGAAGTTACCCGCGTGGCCCGCGAGGTCGGAACGCTCGGCATGCTCGGCGGTCAGGCGCAGGTGAAGGGCGTGGCCGGCACGTGGCGCGATTTGACCGAGAACGTCAACTACATGGCCTCGAACCTGACGAATCAGGTGCGCAATATCGCCGTCGTGACGACGGCGGTGGCGAACGGGGACCTGTCGAAGAAGATCACCGCGGACGTGCAGGGCGAAATCCTTGAGCTGAAAAACACGATCAACACAATGGTGGATCAGCTCAGCACGTTTGCATCCGAGGTTACCCGCGTCGCCCGCGAGGTCGGCACCGAAGGGAAGCTCGGCGGACAGGCCGAGGTCCGGGGCGTCGGCGGCACGTGGAAGGATTTGACCGAAGGCGTCAACAACATGGCCCGCAACCTGACGAATCAGGTGCGGAACATCGCCGAAGTGACGACGGCGGTAGCGAAGGGCGACTTGTCCAAGAAGATTACGGTCGACGTCAAGGGCGAACTGCTCGAGCTGAAAAACACGATGAACACGATGGTGGACCAGCTCAGCAATTTCGCGTCGGAAGTAACGCGGGTGGCCAGCGAGGTCGGAACCGAGGGCAAGCTCGGCGCCCAGGCGAACGTCAAGGATGTGTCGGGTACCTGGAAGGACCTGACCGATACGGTGAACAACATGACCCGCAACCTGACGATCCAGATGCGGAACATTGCCGGTGTGACCACAGCGGTCGCCAACGGAGATCTGTCCAAAAAAATTACGGTCGACGTCAGCGGCGAGCTGCTGGAGCTGAAAAATACAGTCAATACGATGGTGGACCAGCTGAACTCGTTTGCCTCCGAGGTCACGCGCGTCGCCCGTGAAGTCGGAACGGACGGCAAGCTGGGCGGACAGGCACAGGTGAGCGGGGTCGGCGGCATCTGGAAGGATTTGACCGACAACGTTAATATTATGGCGAACAATCTGACGGATCAGGTCCGCGGCATCGCCAAGGTCGTGACTGCCGTGGCGAACGGGAATCTGAAGCAGAAGCTGAACGTGGACGCGAAGGGCGAAATTGCCGAATTGGCCGATACGATCAACAATATGACCGAGACGCTGGATACGTTCGCCGATCAGGTCATTACCGTCGCCCGTGAGGTCGGCGCAGAAGGAAAGCTGGGCGGTCAGGCAAGCGTTCCGGGAGCCGCCGGCACCTGGCGGGATTTGACCGACAATGTCAACTATATGGCGAGCACATTAACCACGCAGGTCCGTGCAATCACCAATGTGGCTACGGCAGTAGCCAAAGGGGATCTGTCGCGGACGATCGATGTCGCTGCGGCCGGCGAGGTTGCCGCGCTGAAGGACAATGTGAACGAAATGATCCGGAACTTGAAAGAGACGACCCGCATCAATACCGAGCAGGACTGGCTGAAGACCAATCTCGCCAAGTTTTCGAGATTGCTGCAGGGACAGCGCGACCTGTATGCCATCAGCCGCATGATCCTGTCGGAGCTGGCGCCGCTCGTGTCGATGCAGCACGGCGTCTTCTATATCAACGAGCCGGAGAACGACGAACCGGTGCTGACGCTTTTTGCCAGCTACGCCTACCAGAACCGGAAGCATCTGTCGAACCGCTTCCATGCCGGCGAAGGGCTGGTCGGCCAGTGCCTCGTGGAGAAGCAGCGTATCCTGCTGACGAATGTGCCGCATGATTATGTCATGATATCTTCGGGTCTCGGCGAAGCCGTGCCGCTCAATATCGTGCTGCTGCCGATTATATTCGAGGAGCATGTGCTTGGCGTGCTGGAGCTGGCGTCCTTCCGGGCGTTTACCGAGATCGATCTGGCTTTCCTGGATCAGCTGACCGAATCGATCGGCATCGTCGTGAACACGATGCAGGCCAACCGCCGGACGGAGGAGCTGCTCATGCAGTCGCAGTCCCTGACGGAGGAGCTGCAGAAGCAGCAGATGGAGCTTCAGCATACGAATGAGGAGCTGGAGGACAAGGCGAAGCTGCTCGTCCTGCAAAAGGCCGAGGTCGAGAGCAAAAACCAGGAGGTCGAGGTTGCGAAGCAGTTCCTGGAGGAGAAGGCGGAGCAGCTTGCGCTGACCTCACGCTACAAATCGGAGTTTTTGGCCAATATGTCGCATGAATTAAGAACGCCGCTCAATTCCCTCCTCCTTCTTGCAGAACAGCTTGCGGATAACCCGGATGAGAACTTGAGCGAACATCAGGTCAAATTCGCCAAAACGATCCAGGATTCAGGTCTGGAATTGCTGAACCTGATCAATGAAATTTTGGATCTGTCCAAAATTGAATCAGGCACCGTAACGCCGGACTTCAGCGAAGTGTCCCTCAAAGCGCTGACGGACAGCCTCGACCGGTCGTTCCGCCCGATGGTGGATAACAGCCTGCTTGAGTTCAGCATCAAGGTGGATCCGGACGTGCCGGATACGGTGGTTACCGATCAGAAGCGGCTGCAGCAGGTGCTCAAAAACCTCCTGTCGAACGCCTTTAAGTTCACGGAGAAGGGCCAGGTTACTTTGGCCCTGCGGCGAGCCAGCGAAGGATGGAGCAAGGATAACGAATCGCTGAACCAAGCGCCGAACGTGCTGTGCTTCTCGGTCAGCGACACCGGAATCGGCATTCCGGAGGACAAGCAGCAGATCATTTTCGAGGCGTTCCAGCAGGCGGACGGCAGCACGAACCGGGTGTATGGTGGCACAGGGCTCGGATTGGCCATTTCCCGTGAGATCGCCCAATTGCTAGGCGGGGAACTGACGCTCTACAGCGTCGTCGGCAAAGGCAGCATTTTCAACCTCTACCTGCCGGTCGACACGGAAATGGGGCCGCAGGAGGAGACGCCGAAATACGTGCCGGAAGTCATCGATGTCACGCCGCCGGAGCAGAAGCGTACCTTCAGCCGCAAGGCAGATGATGTGAACGACGACCGGGAGCGGATTGAGCCGGGAGATCGCGTCTTTCTCATCATTGAAGACGACGTGAAGTTTAACGAAATCCTGCTGGAGCTGCTGCACCGGAAGAATATCAAGGCCGTCATCACGACAAAAGGATCCGGCGCACTCGAGCTGGCGAGAAAATACCAGCCTGAGGCGATTACGCTCGATCTTCGCCTTGGCGACATGGACGGCTGGATGGTCATTGAGCACTTGAAGAACGACTTGGCAACCCGGCATATTCCGGTCTGCGTCATCACCGTCGAAGAGGATGAAGTTGAACTGCTCCGCAAGGGAGTCTATGAGTATGTCTGCAAGCCGGTCACCAACGAAGACCTCGAGAAGGCGCTGGATCAGCTGAGCCGGTTTGCCGCTGAACATAGCCGCAGCCTGCTGCTGGCCGCAACGGAAGAAGAGCGCTGCCAGGAATGGGCGGATCTTCTGGGCAGCGAGGATGTGCGGATCGTCATGGCGCAGACCGCCCGGGAAGCGCTCGAGACCTTGAAGAATGAGCATTTTGACTGCGTGCTCGCGGATAACGATTTGGAGGATATGAACGTTCTGCAGTTCGTCCGGGAAATGCAGAAAAATCCAAAGAACAAGCACACGCCATTGGTCTTGAACCGGAGCGTCAAATGGAACCATGACCAAGAGGAGGAACTGGAAGAGCTGACCAAATCCGCGGTCATCAAAGAGGTCAAGACGCCGGCCCAGATGATCGACGAGACGAGCCTGTTCCTGCACCGCAAGCCGGATGACCTGACAGAACAGGCGGGAGAGCTTGTGCGCAAGCTGTATCAATCCGACGAGATGATTCAGTATAAAAAGGTTCTGGTAGTGGACGACGACATCCGCAACATTTTTGCCTTGACTACCATCCTGGAGCGTCATCAGATGATGGTCGTTCCTGCCGAAAACGGTCACGAGGCCATTCAAATCCTGGAGCAGACGCCGGATATCGAGATCGTGCTGATGGACATCATGATGCCGGTTATGGACGGCTACGAAACGACGCGGGCGATCCGCAGCAAGCCGCAGTTCAAAGATCTCCCGATCATTGCTCTGACCGCCAAGGCGATGAAAGGCGACCGGGAGGAATGCCTGGAAGCCGGAGCATCCGACTACATTACCAAGCCGGTGAACAGCGCGCAGCTGTTGTCGATGATCCGCAGCTGGCTTGGAACGACGGCACCTGAGGAAGATGCCGGGCCGGACCAGGAGGAGTAGAAGGAACGGACATTTAAGAGATGTTTCCCGCTGTTTATGGTGGGAGGCATCTCTTTTTCTATTCTCGGAAATGTCCATATCACAATAAGCCCCTGTTCTTTGATCCTGTTTGGCGGGGAGATCGTGATTTCCAGGGATGTTTTGCCTTTCGGCGGAATGGTTAGACTCTTTATAGACGGGCTGCGGCCGCTTCATCGGCATCAACAGCACCCGGAGATGAAGACAATGACTACTACGCAGAAAGAAGGGCTTTCAATGAACGAATCTCTCAAATCCGTAACCGACTGGCTGAACGCGCATAAACAGCAGACCGTTATGATCCGCAAACAGGAGCTCGAGGACACCGACCAGACACGAATCACGCTGGAGGATGTGGAATACAAGCCGAGCACACCGACGATTGACGAATATACCGAAGGGGATTCGCTGATCCTGCACGGCAGCGGAGCTGTGGTGAACGAGCAGGGAGATATCCCGCTTCCGCAGAGCACATACCAAATTTACGTTGACGGATTGAAGTACGCGGATGTGCAGGAGCAGCAGCTTTCCATGGAAACGGAACGGGCAAAATATGAAATTTTCATACAATCTTGAAAAATTTCAATAAGTATCTTTGCATATTCCAATAAATGTGGTAAAGTAAAAACTGACCTTATGACTGGAATTGAAAATTGGTCAGTTTTTGCTGATACGCGTTTAGATGGGAGGAGAACATCATAGGATCGGTCGACCGGAAGAAACAGGTGCTGGGCGCGGCTGCCCAGTCCTTTTCCTTGTTCGGGTACAAGGCGACGACGATGGAGCAGGTAGCGAAGATCGCTAATGTGGGAAAAGGAACGATTTATACGTTTTTCGATACGAAGGAACAGCTGTTTGACGAAATTCTGCACGGCGTCATCTCCGAAATGAAGACGATCATTGAGCGGGAAGTGGATCACCGGAAGCCGTTTTTCGACAACCTGTTCCGGGTTCTGGATTCCCTTCTGGAATTCCGGGGGGAGCATGAGCTGTTGATCAAGCTCTCACAGGAGGTCAGAGACTTCGGGACGCCACAGTCCCAAGAGGCGATGAGCCGGGTGGAGGGTGTCATCCTCGGCTATATGGAGAAGGAAGTCCGGTTCGCGGTGGAGCAGCACGAAATCCGTGAATGCGATCCGTCCGTCGTCGCTTTCCTCATGCTGAAAATGTATGTCGCCTTGACGTCCGAATGGAACAAACAGCATCAAAAAACGTTAACCAAGGCGGAAATCAGGCAGCACTTCCGGCTGTTTCTGGAAGAAGGGCTGTCTGTGAAATAACCGGGCATGCGTTATATCCCTTTATAAGAGCAGGGACCGCTGCGGCCTTTATCAGGCGCCACGGCGAAGTACCCGAGTACGTCTCGGAGCAATGGCCCCACGTTGTGGGGTCCTTTTGTCCGGAGTATTTCCGTATGCGCAAAACTGACCAATTGAAGAAATCAGTCAATGATACTCGGGAGTGTCTGAGTCATACTAAATAACGTAAAGGGGGAAGCCTGGAAACATGAAATCAATAGCCGTGTTTTTTAAAGATTTGGCGGCGGCCGCAAAAAATCCGAAAGTGCTCATTCCGGTCATTGCCGTCATGTTTATTCCGATTTTGTACAGCGGCGTATATCTGGCGGCCTTTTGGGACCCCTACGGTCATCTGGACCAGCTGCCGGTAGCGGTGGTCAACAAGGATAAGGGCGCCGAATTCAAAGGTAAGCAGCTCCACATTGGAGACGATTTGGTGGACGAACTGAAGAAAGGCAAGGACTTTGACTGGGAATTCGTCAGTGAAAAAGAAGCTGAGCAGGGAATCAAGGATAACCGCTTTTATATGAAAATTACGATCCCTGAGGATTTTTCCAGCAAAGCGACGACGCTGATGGATGAAAATCCGCAGCCGGCCAGCATCGAATATGAGCCGAACGGAGACTACAACTTTGTGGCCTCCCAGATCGGCAATACGGCCGTAAAGGATATCAAGTCCAAAGTATCCGCGAAGGTAACGGAATCGTATACCGACAGCCTGCTGGACAATTTTACGGAGGTATCGGACGGTTTGGCTGAAGCCGGTGAAGGCGCGGGCAAGCTGCACAACGGTACCAATGATCTGGATGAAGGAGCCGTCAAGCTGAAGGAAAACCTCGGCAAGCTGGCGGCAGGCACACTGGAAGCGAAGGACGGCATGGGTCCGCTGGCCAAAGGGGCCAGCGACCTGACCAAAGGTGTTGGCGACCTGGAAGGCGGCGCCAAGCAGCTTGCCGGCGGGCTCAGCCAGCTGAGCAGCGCGCAGGGTCAGCTGACCGCAGGGGCCGTGTCGGCCCAGAAGGGCGGCGAGCAGCTGTATCAAGGGCTGCAGTCCTCGCTCAAGGGCGCCCAAGACCTGAATGCCGGTCTGAAGAGCGCCGATGAGGGCGCAGCCGGACTGGAATCCGGTCTGAAGGCGTCAGAGAAGGGAAGCGCCGATCTGGCGAGCGGCCTTGAATCTTCCGCAGGCAGCGCTCAGAAGGTCGCCGACGGCGCCAAAGGCGTGGCCGACGGCCTGCAGCAGCTGGCCAAAGCGAGCCCTGAGCTCGCGGCAAACCCTGAGCTGCAGAAGCTGATCGCAGCCAGCCAGGCGGTAGCCGACGGCAGCGCCCAGCTCGCGCAGGGTCAGCAGCAGCTGCTCAGCGGGGCGAACTCGCTGCATGACGGCCAGAAGAAGCTGGCCGGCGGCGCGGCCCAGCTGCATGCGGGCACGCAGCAGCTCACCGCAGGCAGCGGACAGCTCGTACAAGGCCAGCAGCAGCTCGTGGCCGGCGCATCCAAGCTGAATGCCGGCCAGCAGCAGCTTACGGCCGGCTTGCAAACGTTCGGCCAGAAGCTGTCCGAAGCGGCCGGCGGCAGCCAGAGCCTGGTGGGCGGCGCCCAGCAGCTTCTGGCAGGATCCAGCCAGCTGCAGGGCGGCGTGAACAAGCTGGCCAGCGGGCTCGGAACACTTGCCGACGGTTCGCAGCAGCTGAACAACGGCGCAGGTGACCTGAAGAGCGGCATCAGCAAGCTGGAGGACGGTTCGAAGGAGCTGCAGACGAAGCTGACAGACGCGGCGGATAAAACCTCCGAGCTCAAGAAGACCGATGCGCTTGTGGAAATGTTCGCTTCCCCGGTTGATACGAAGGAAATCGATGACCGCAAGGTGCCGAACTACGGCACAGGCCTGACGCCATACTTCATGTCGCTCGGCCTGTTCGTCGGAGCGCTCATTTCGACGCTGGTCATTTCGCTCAAAGGAACGACGGTTCCTGGCGCTTCCGGCTTCAGCCGGTTTGTCAGCCGCTCGCTGTCCTTCGCGGGCATGAGCTTGTTCCAGTCCGTGGTCGCGGCAGCGATCATTTTGTACGGACTGGGGCTGGAGGTTCGAAGTGTACCACTCTTCTTCCTCTTCTCCTTTATTACGAGCTTGACGTTTATGTTTATCGTGCAGGCGTTCGTCACCTGGCTGGATATGCCGGGACGCTTCCTGATCATCATCCTGCTGATTCTGCAGCTGGCAACCAGCGCCGGAACGTTCCCGCTGGAGCTGATTCCGGATTGGCTGAAGCCGCTGAATCCTTGGCTTCCGATGTCCCACAGCGTGCTCGGATACAAGGCGATTATCGCCAGCGGAGATTTCGATCTGGTGTGGAAGCAGGCAGGCATCCTGGGTATCGACGCCGTGATCTTCCTTGCTTTGACCCTTGTCTACTTCCTGATCAAGGGCCGCAAGGCGAAGGAAGTTCCTGCAGAGCCGCAAACGGCTTAATTGCACTCGCGATAACAATCCATTCACAGGAGTTCCGGTTCTTCCCATCGAAGGACCGGAGCTCCTTTTTCGCCTTATCACGCATAAGATGATACGAGTAGATTTCGGACATTGACGATATTGGGTATAATAAGAAGATACAGACAGGAATGAGGGTAGATAAAAAGATGATAATTCTGAAGACGAAAGACCAGATCAAGTACATGAAAGAAGCGGGCGAAATTTTGGCTGCCTGCCACCGTGAGATCCGCAAGATGATTGCTCCCGGCATCACCACTATAGAGATTGACCGTTTCGCAGAACAATTCATCCGCAAGCATGGGGCTACACCCGAGCAGAAAGGATACAACGGTTTTCCTTATGCGACCTGCACTTCGGTAAACGACGTGATCTGCCACGGCTTTCCGGGCAAAACGGTGCTGAAGGACGGGGATATCATTACCGTGGATATGGTGGTCAACCTGAAAGGCTGGCTGGCCGACTCTGCATGGTCCTATCCGGTCGGGAATATTTCCGAGCAGGCGCAGCGCCTGCTGGACGTGACGCATGAATCCCTGTACAAAGGAATCGAGAAGGCGGTTATCGGCAACCGGATCGGCGACATTTCACATGCAATCCAGGTTTATGCCGAAGGTGAAGGCTTCTCGGTCGTACGCGATTTCATCGGCCACGGCATCGGGGAGGAAATGCACGAAGCACCGCAGGTTCCTCACTACGGGCCGGCGAATGTAGGTCCACGGCTGAAGGAAGGCATGGTGATTACGATCGAGCCGATGCTGAATACCGGCACTTACCGGAGCAAGATGGACAGCGACGGCTGGACCGCCAGAACGCTGGACGGCGGACTGTCGGCCCAGTACGAGCACACCCTCGCGATTACGGCGAACGGTCCGGAAATTTTGACAGCCCAATAAGCCGGCAAGGATGACGGAAAACCGGAAGTCCGGGCGGTGTCATTTCTTCGGAGTTCATAAGCGTAAAACACAAAAAGAGAAGCATCGGGAGGATGCTTCTCTTTTTGTATGGATTAACGCCGAAAGCTACCTGAAATAAATGGCGACGCAGATGATGATGGCCAGGACCACGGTCACCACGTACATGGAAGTCAGCTTGGACAGATTCTTCTTCGTACGATGCTCGTACTCCGGATTGCGTTTTTTATTTTCGGCAGAAAAACCGACCCAGAACGTCCCGACAGCAGCCAGCAGGGCGATCCCGATCACGACGATGTAAATCCACATATTTAATCACCTTTCTTGATCCCTGGCTGTTGGCATGACAGGAACGCATTCTTTGCTTCATCATACCACGCGCCGAAGGATCAGTGAACCCTTTGCTTGTACTTACCGGAGTTCACCATCGTAATGGTGACATCTACGTTCCTCAGCATCTCATCGGTTAGAATAAAATCAGACTTCTTGCTGAGTTCCCGCCATTTGTCGGGGTATTTCCGGTACAGCTTGTCTTCCAGCATCAGCACGTCGGATTTCAGGGTGACGCCTTTTTTGTAGCTGTCGATGACTTCCTTCTTTACTAGTTGGGCGGCCATTTTCTCCAGCGTCGACTCCGGCAGATCCTTGATCATCAGATCCACGTAGGATTTAAGTCCGATGCGAATGTCGAAATGAATCTTGTCGTTTTCCAGCTTTGGATCTACGATAAAATGCGGCTTCATCAGGATCAGGGTGGCTACGGGGGTCTGACCGACAGGAATATTGACGGGTGACCGTTCAAGCTGCCGCTGAATCCAGCGGGTTCCCTTCAGATCATCCTCCGAGAGCCATCCGCGAAGCTCTCGGTTGTCAAAAAAATAAGCGCCGGATACCCGAAGCATCGGGTGGTCCTTTTTATCCTCATACCAGTCCTTATAGTCAATCGTCAACGAAGGAAGAATTGCCGTCCCGCTCGGTTCTTTCAACTGGGCCAAAATTTTAAACTCATAAATGGGCAGGATGAACGAACGCTGCGTATAAACCTGCTGCGGAGATTCCAACACGCTTTCCAGCGGAGAAAAGTTCAGGATGGACTTCTCCGTCAGAATGTCCTGAATCGGATCTTTCGTCCCATACAGCAGCACGTTATAACGGATTTCCCGGTACCGGTTCAGCATGTCAAACACCTGGTCCATGCCATGCTTGAGCAGCCGCTCGGAACAAACGACCACTTTCATATGGCCCCAAAATACGCGGCGCTGTGCCGTCGAGTAGATGGATGTCAATGATTCGGTCACGGTCATCCCTTCCCCCGTGCCAATCCAGATCGGCACGACTTTGCCGACCTGGGCATTTTGGGATTGAGCGATATTGGAGAAGTTCAGCACCTGAACGTAGCTTTTATATTTTCCGTCCTCATAATCAAGCCCGATCGCCGTCACATAGGCCATATTCTGAATATCCTTGGAGTTCCAGCAGCCCGGCAGGAGAAGCGTTAACGCACAGCATACAAGGAATAGCGCCAATCGTTTCATGTCGGGGACTCCCCTTGATGATCCGGATCCTGCGGATTCAGGAAGGAGGTGCGGCTCTTGACTTTATCCCACGGCAGCCGGATGACCGAGTTGATAAAATCCTTGAACCGGAATGGTGAAACCGGCGCAAGATAGGACTCTCCGAACGTCCGGAGCCGGGATACATAGATCAGCAGCAGAATCAGGCCGAGAATGAGGCCGTACATACCCAGAAACGAGGCGATCAGGAACAATGTGAACCGGATAACGCTAATGACCGAGGTTAAGCTTTGATTCACCAAGGTCGCGCCAGTGACGGTCGTAATAGCGCCCACGACGACGGATGACGGCGAGACCAGCCCGGCACGGATGGCGGCGTCGCCGATGATAAGACCGCCGATAACGGTCAAGGTCTGGCCGATCGTGGTGGGCAGCCGGATGCCGGCCTCGCGGAAGATCTCAAACAGGAGAAGCAGCAGAAACAGCTCCATCTGGGCGGAAAAGGGCAGGCCCAGACGGGTCACCGAAATCGTCGCCATCATCCGGTACGGAAGCTGGTCCTGGTGAAACGCGGTCAAGGCCACCCAGAATCCCGGCAGAGCCACGGACAAGACGAGACTGAGCACGCGGATCAGCCGGACAAAGGAGATGTAAATGTAATTAAAGTGGATGTCCTCCGGCGATTTCATAAGCAGGGACAGCGAGCCAGGACCAGTAAGCACCATCGGATTGCCGTCTACGATGATGACGAATCTCCCGTTGATCAACGAGCTGACCGCGTAATCCGGACGGCCCGTAAAATCGATCAGCGGCAGCAGGGAGTATTTCGAGTCGGACAGCAGTTCCTCGAGCTGGCTGGCCGTATACAATCCGTCCATGTCGATTTTAGACATCCGCTTTTTAACCTCCTCCAGAAGCTTAGGCGAGATGATGTCTTCAATGTAAAGGAGAGATACCCGTGTCCGTGTGCGTCTGCCCATCACAAACGTTTCGTTGCAGAGCGTGGTGCTGCGGATCCGCTTGCGGATCAGTGCGACATTGGTGCTGATATCTTCGGTAAAACCGTCTTTCGGGCCTTTGACGGAAATTTCGGTCGTAGACTCCTCCGGTGTCCGTTTAGGCATGTTGCTGATGTCCATAGTATACAGCTCGTTGGTATGCGGGAGGAACAGGACGACACTCCCCTGAAAGACGGCTTCCTCTATCGCACTGCTGGGAGCGTTCGTCTTTAGCAGGCTTAACGGCAGCTTGCCGGCAAGCAGTTCGCCTTTTTTGGATGGGAGGCCGTCTTTCTCATACATGTCGTAGAGCTCCGGCAGAATGACTTTGCCGAGCAGCGATGACTCGCATAGACCATCGGCAAAGACCAGGACGATCTCAGAATAAGGATTGGACTTGCTGAGCCGGTGCATTTGGACCTTGATATCGGCGCTTTTGGCAAATAAATCGTTCAGCCTACTAAAATTCCAAAGCCTCGGTTCATCCGAGGAGTCGTCATCGGAGCTGCCTTTCTGAGGATTGTTATCATCCGAATTGGTGCTCTCTGATGTTTTGTCATCGGTATCCCCATTTTTTCGCTGATTATTCCCCTGCTCGGAATCGCTAACGTTCCGGTTGTCCTCTGGATTGTCGGAAAGCGGCTCGCCATTCTCCTCGCCTGTTTCTTCTGGAGCCTGGTCCGGTGAATTGCCGCTGCGTTTACCTTGATCCCTGTTTTTTCGGCGCTCTTGGCTTTGCTTTCCACTATTACCGTTGTGCGCATGACTTTCTTCTTTGCGATCATCCGATGGATCGTGATCCCCTTGGGGCAAGTAATTTTTATTTTCAGTATCCGTCATGTCGTACGCTCCCTTCTTTTATTCGGAATGAAGGAGATGCCAACGCATATCAGGGAGTACGAGATTCCCAATATCAAGGAAGCCGGAAAATAATACCGGTACATCATGTTGTAAAAGTCCTGCTGGCTGTACGGAAACATACATAACACGATGTAACTGAACGTTAGGGCGATGATAAATCGGCCCCGCATCGTTTGGTTGGAGAAGGGCATGATGTCCGCAAGCAGAAACAAAGACAGGCTAATTCGAATCGATGAACCGGCAAGCCATTGGTACACCGAGAAAAAGTCCACATGCTCTACATAATCACCGATTTTGACCAGCCGCCACTGTTCATAAGGAGAAGTGGCCTGCTTGGCTGCTTCGACTGGCCCAAACTCGGTGATGGCTCCTATGACGGGTCCGAGCGTAATCCATACCATCAGCAGTGTGAACACGATCATGTGCCACGGCTTCGTGTTCGACCGGATCCGGTGCTGCATCGTCAAGATGACGATCAGTTCGATAAACGCCCCTCCCGCATACAGCATGCCATGAACAGGCGGTACCCACCCGTGCTCCATTAGGGGTAACAACATCTTATAATTTTTATGAGCGCTGTTGGACACCGAGACGAAAATCCCCAGAACGACGACGATCGGCAGCAGGACGCCCGCTCCGATTGCCATGGAGCGCAGACCTGTTTTGGCCCCGTACAGGCAGACCAGCGCCAGGGCGGTTACGAGCACCAGCTTTGGGGTGGCCGGCAGGTAATTGGTGATGGTCCAGGTGGAGGTGTGAAGCAGCGTGAGGCCTCCTATGGTGTACAAATACAGGCACATCGGAACCATGAGAACCCAGGAAATCCATGGTTTTGTCCGTTCGGCAAGCCAGGGCTGCAGCTTGCGGTTACCGGATCTCTTCATGAACCAGACGAGCAGCAGCGACCAGGGCACGTAAATGAGCGCAGCCATGAGGACGGAAACCCAGGCATCCCGGCCTGATGCATCCAAAATCATGGGATTGACGATGACATGACTGGTTAGCCCATTCGTCAGCATGAGGATCATACAGATATGGGAGAAATTCATTCGATTGACAGAACCCATTATGCTTATCACTCTATTCCGGGTAGCTTTAATTTAGATAAAGGGTAGTATGGTAAAGAACGGTGGATTTTATGTATTTACATCGATATTTTCAAAAAATCGGGGTGAAATCGGAGGGATAGTGCGGACATTCTTCTAAAAAAAGACCGTGCCAATACCGGCACGGCCTGTTCCAATTATTTTATTCCTTCCGCAGCAGAGCTTCGCCTGCAATGCCCGGATTGGTCATTTGGTAAGGATCAAGGATGATGTTCAGCTCTTCTTCCGTCAGCACGTTGTACAGCAGGCACAGCTCCCGAACCGACTTGCCGGTCGTGATCGCCTCGCGCGCAATGCGGGATACGACTTCGTAGCCGAGGTGCGGATTCAGTGCCGTAATGATACCTACGCTGTTCTCGACATATTCCCTGCACCGCTCCACATTAGCCTGAATGCCCTCGACGCAGTGCTCGCGGAACACCCGGAAGCCTTGATTCATAATTTCCAGCGATTGCAGCAGGTTGTAGACGAGAACCGGCTCCATGACGTTCAGCTCCAGCTGGCCGGCTTCGGATGCCAGGCAGATCGTATGGTCGTTACCGATCACCTGGAACGCGATTTGGTTGATAACCTCGCACATAACCGGATTGACCTTCCCCGGCATAATGGAGGAACCCGGCTGGCGTGAAGGGAGAGAAAGTTCCCCAAGTCCTGCCCGTGGGCCGGAAGCCATCAGCCGGATATCGTTGGCGACTTTGGACATGTTCATCATGCAAATTTTTAAGGCGGCGGACACCTCGGTGTAGGCGTCGGTATTCTGGGTGGCATCGACAAGATGATCCGCTGCTTGCACCGGAAAACCGCTGAGCTCTGCCAGAATTTCGGCCACGCGCTTGATGTAGGTCAAATCGGCATTGAGGCCTGTACCGACCGCCGTTGCGCCCATGTTAATATGCAGCAGGTTGTTCTTGGTGGCTTTGACCCGCTCAATGTCACGGCCCAGCACGCGGGCGTATGCCTGGAATTCCTGCCCGAGACGGATCGGAACGGCGTCCTGCAGATGGGTTCGGCCCATCTTGATCACCGCATCAAACTCGTTGGCTTTATCGACGAAGGCCTGGTGCAGATCGGTCATGGTCGCCACGAGCTTGTCAATCATTGTCAATGTCGCCAGATGGACGGCGGTCGGGAACGAATCGTTGGTCGATTGCGCCATGTTGACATGGTTGTTCGGGCTGATATCGGCGTAGCTGCCTTTTTCCTTGCCCATCAATTCCAGAGCCCGGTTCGCAATCACTTCGTTCGTATTCATATTTATCGATGTACCGGCGCCGCCCTGGATCGGATCCACGATAAATTGGTCGAGCCACTCACCGCCAATGATCTCATCTGCGGCTTGTACAATGGCCTCACCCTTGGCTGGAAGCAGCCGTTTGATTTCCATATTAGCCAATGCTGCAGCCTTTTTGACCATGGCCATCGACCGGATCAGTTCAGGATGCAGACGCTGTCCGGTAATCGGAAAGTTCTCCTTTGCGCGCAGGGTTTGAATGCCGTAGTATGCATGGTTGGGAACTTCTTTGGTGCCTAGAAAATCTTTTTCCAATCTCATGAAAATCAATCCTCCGGGTATCTGTACTGGATAAGTCATAGAGCCGCATGTAAACGCTGTGATTTGTCGGACTCGCTACCATTATACGCTGGTTGTCTTGAAATTTGCTAGTTTATTGTCAACGAGGAGTGTAAAGATCATTCATTTGTCCACTGAAAACGGACGATACGGACCTGGGGGACGGTTGAATGACGTACTTCTACACACATACGTTTGAGCTTTGTATTGGTGGCAAGGCTTACATAGAAGGAGCCGCACAGCTTGGCACAAAAAGAGGAGGCGTATCATGTTCATAGTCTGGCAATCGGCGGTTGTAGCGCTGGCAGGTATCCTGCTGCTTCGCGATCAGCGGCCGCAAGTCGATTTCTCAGATGACGGTTGGGGACTGGAAAAGATTTTGAAGGCCAATTTCCCGCAGATGCTTGTTCCCGAGTCTTCGGAGGAGAGGTACATGTTCAGAGAAGTCATTGACAATGCCGACCAACCGATCGTTCAGGACCGTCTTCATTAACATACCCGGAGGATGGCCGTTTATGATTAGCCACATCGAAGAATTGGCGAACAAGCAAAAAA
This sequence comes from Paenibacillus sp. S28, assembly GCF_016624415.1. Taxonomy (NCBI): domain Bacteria; kingdom Bacillati; phylum Bacillota; class Bacilli; order Caryophanales; family Paenibacillaceae; genus Paenibacillus; species Paenibacillus sp. S28. Next base: position 381,053 of record NZ_JACVTM010000006.1, read on the forward strand.
AAAGCCTGGATATGCGAGAAAGCATAACCAGGCTTCTCTATTTAAGCGCTGAATCGGTTAAACGGAATGCGGAACCTTCACGTCAGGATTTACGTCGGCTTCATAATCGACACCATCCGTCTCAAAGCCGAACAGCTGGAAGAATTCGCGGCGGTACCCATGAAGATCGGTCAGATCATAGATGTTGTCCGATGTGATGCTGTTCCAGATGTCGGCGACTTCAGCTTGCACATCTTCGCGGAGCTCCCAGTCGTCGATGCGGATTCTGCCGACTTCATCAACAGGCGTTTCGCCGCCGGTATACAGCCGGTCGGTGAACAGGCGGTAGGTCTGCTCGATGCATCCTTCATGGATGCCTTTTTCTTTCATGACCTTGTACAATGCGGAGATATACAGCGGCACGACCGGGATCGCCGAACTGGATTGGGTCACCAGCCCTTTGCTGACAACGACATAAGCTCGTCCGTTTTTGGCCGCCAGCTGGTCGTTCAGCTTCAGCGCAGTGGCTTCCAGGTGATCCTTGGCTTTGCCGATGGAACCTTCCCGGTACACGGCCTGGGTGATGTCCGAACCGATGTAGGAGAAGGAAATGGTGGCGGCTCCGTCGGCCAGCACGCCGCCCTGCTCCAGCGCATCGATCCACAGCTGCCAGTCGTCCCCGCCCATGACCGCAACCGTACCGCGGACTTCTTCTTCCGTAGCGGGCTCAATGGTCACTTCGCTGATTTCGCCGGTGTGGAAGTTGACGGTTTTATTCGTATAGGGCTTACCCAGCGGTTTAAGGGTGGAATTGTACACTTCGCCGGTGACCGGATCGGTTCTCCGGGCGGATGCCACACTGTACACCACCAGGTCGACCTGACCGAGTTCGGAACGGATCAATTCCACCGTTTTCTCCTTCGTTTCAGTCGAGAAGGCGTCCCCTGTCACGCTGAAAGATTTTAGCCCGGCTGCTTCAGCTGCTTGTTCGAACGCGGCGGAATTGTACCATCCGGCGGAGGCTGTCCGTTTCTCGGAACCGCTGCTTGGGCGGTATACGCCTACGGTATTCGCTCCTGCCCCGAATGCAGCTGTGATGCGTGCCGCCAAGCCATAGCCGGTCGACGCGCCGATCACGAGCACGTTTTTCGGCCCTTGGACGGCCGGCTTGGATTTGACGTAATCGATTTGGGTCTGGACCTGCGCAGCGCATCCTACAGGATGTGCCGTCGTGCAGATAAAGCCCCGGGTTCTTGGTTTGATGATCATGTGAATGATTATCCTCTCTTTTTAAAGTAAAGTATCGTTTGTTTGGAGTCAGGTTTATGTATCCCATACGGGCAGCCATGAGGAAACTCCTTTAATGATATTACATCTAAAAACCGAAAAACAAGGGTTTAAGCGGTGAATGGTAGAAGCGAAGAGATTTCGGGATGTCCAGCCATTTGACAATGAGAATCATTATCGATTAAGATGGATACAGTCCGGAAATCACGGAGCCGACATAAGGCGATGATTCCGCAGGAATACAGCAATCATATCCATGGACGGGAGGAACCACCTATGTTTATTCAATTGAGAACGATGGCTGTGCAAAAAGGGTACAGCGAACAGGTTGCCGCCAGATTCACCAAGGATGGCCCGATGGACGAGATGAACGGATTGATTGACAGAACGGTCATGGTCAATACCCGTGGAAGAGAGCAGGACGAAGTCGTCGTCATGATCCGCTGGGAGTCCCAGGAAGATTGGAAAAATTGGGAGAAAAGCGACGCGCATCTTCAAGGTCATCGCGACAAGAAGGGGCAGGAGCCGCCAGCCTATATGATCAGCACAACCGTAAAAATGTATGAAGTGCAGGCTGTGAAGCCGGGCAAGGCTTCTTCCAGCACCAATTAACATCGGGAAACATGAAATAACCGCCTCTAAGGGCGGTTTATTTGTGGCCTTCACGATTATTCTGGGGCGTCTTCTCCGGCCGGCTCTGCAGTTGCTGCACGGTTTCTGCGCCCGTAAATTCGGTACAGTACAATCCCGAACAGCGTTCCCGCCAGCGACATGCCGGAAATCGTCAGAAACAGTGTCCTCCCGCCGAATGCCTCATACAGCGCACCGCCTGCAAAGGAAGCGATAATGCCGGAAACCCCGAAGAACAGCAGCGCCAGCACCGTCTGCCCGGTTGCCCGCCATTCGACCGGAACGATGCGGTACAGGTACTGAATGGCGGCGGAATAAAACACCGGAAAGGTGAGCAGCTGCAGTAACTGCAAATAGGCGAGGAGATGCGGATCTTCAATCCAGGCCGATGCGAAAAAGCGTATAAAATAAAAAAATCCCGAAAAGGCGATCAGCATCAGCTCGCTGCCTTTGCGAAGCCACCAGAAGCTCAAGGCGAACACGACGATTTCGCTTCCCGCTGCCAGAAACCAGGCTTGTCCCACAAGGCTGGCCGTCCCGCCCAACTCCTTGATGTATACCCCTAAATAAGTATCGTTCATCCGCGCGGGGATCGAACTGATAAAGACCAGGATGAGAAAGAGCAGAGTTTCTTTACTGCTGAGAAAATGCTTCAGGCTGGAAAGGGTGACCGGTTTGCCCGACACCGGAGCGTCCGGCATGAACAGCGTAATGACAAAGCTGACCAGACCAATGGCCACAAACAAATACGCCAGGCTGTGTGCGCCGTATGAAGTCATGAAATAACCTGCGAATAATGACATCACTGCATAGCCAAGCGCCCCGTAGGTTCGAAGCGAGCCGTAGCTGATCCCCGCCGATTCGGCGACGCGGAAGTTCAAGCTCTCCGTCAGCGGATCGACCGGCATTAGAAAAAAGTAGGTGAGCATGGCAAACAGGATGATCAGGCTGTACGTGCCGGTATGGTACAGGACAAAGCCGGTCATGATGGCGCAAACAAGAAGGAGCAGCAGCACTTTCCGGATCGTTTTGGTCCGGTCGCTGATCATCCCCCACAGCGGCTGGGCCACAATCGTGATAAATCCTCCCGTACCGACGATGAAGCCGATCTGGGAAGGCGATAGTCCCTGCTCATCAAAATATACGGGAAGAAACGGAATGAAAATGGCCAGCAGGGCGAAAAACAGAAAATTAAACGCTTTAACAGAAGCGGAAGTTCTCATTGGTACAATAGATCCCTCACGTCATTTTGGAAATAGGTTGAATCGCGTTAGGACATTGTATCATGAATCTATCATTTTCTAAATCACCGATTTGTCACGGAAGGGGTGGACGTAGTATGGTAGACTAGAGTTACAGACTTCAACAACAGCGGGGGAAATAATGATTAAATTGGTATCTTGGAACGTGAACGGGCTCAGGGCCTGTGTCAATAAAGGTTTTATAGAATATGTAAAGCAAGTGGACGCGGACATCTTCTGCGTGCAGGAGACGAAGCTCCAGGAAGGGCAAATCTGCCTGGACGGCATGGACGAGTATTACCAATACTGGAACTACGCCGAGAAGAAGGGCTATTCCGGTACCGCCGTCTTTACCAAGCAGAAGCCGTTGTCCGTGTACTCCGGACTGGAAGAGGACGGGGAGCTGGAAGGGAGAATCCTTACGCTCGAGTACGAAGGGTTTTACTTGGTCAACGTGTATACGCCCAACGCGCGCCGCGATCTGTCGAGACTGGACCTCCGGCTGGAATGGGAGGACCGGTTCAGAAGCTACATTCAGCAGCTGGATGCGCGGAAGCCTGTCATCATTTGCGGGGATCTAAACGTCGCCCATCAGGAAATCGACCTGAAGAATCCGAAGTCGAACCGTGAAAACTCGGGTTTTACTCCTCAGGAACGCGGCAAAATGACAGAACTGCTGAATACGGGGCTGATCGATACGTTCAGACATTTTTACCCGGAGCAGGAAGGCGCGTATACCTGGTGGTCCTACATGCCCAAAATCCGTGAGCGGAACGTGGGCTGGCGGATCGACTATTTTCTCGTATCGGAACGGCTTGCCCCGTCCCTGATTGACGCCCAGATCGATCATCTGATCCTGGGGAGCGATCATTGTCCGGTCAAGCTGCTGATGGACGAAACGAAGCTGTAAACGGTGGATCTTGTCCTTGTAATCCGTCATCCCTTGGCTCACTGCGGCAATAAACATCATCAGACATTGCAGCGGTGAGTGAGGGGCATGATCCCATTTTTTAATACCACCCACAAAGATGGGGTGTTGACAATCCGGTAAACCGTATGCTACTTTATTTCTATAAATTTAGAAATACGAAATCAGGAAGGAGGAGCAGATATGAACGAAGATGTGGAGTCCAAGCAAGCCGTAAAAATATACAAGGCACTGGGCGAACCGACACGTTTGAAAGTGGCAATGATCCTTTCCCGGGAAGGTGAAGCCTGCTGTTCCACGCTTGGGAGCAAGCTGGAATCCGTAGCGGACTCCACGCTGTCCCATCATCTGAAGCAGTTGGCAGAGAGCGGTCTGCTGGATTCCCGTAAGGAAGGCACCTTTATTTTCTACTGCCTGAACCGTGAGGTAGCGCAGAAATATGCGCCATTTCTGTTGAACTAATTTTTTTTGTCCTTTATTTCTATGATTGTAGAAATACGAAAATATTATTCAAAGGAGTTTGATTGCATTTATGACCAGCACCTGGAAGATTTACATTTTGGCCATTATCAGCTTTTTGGTGGGTACCTCGGAATACATCGTTTCCGGTATTTTGGATAAAATTGCGGATTCGATGGGCATTACAGTCGTTGCCGCGGGCCAGCTGATTACCGTGTTCTCACTGACATACGCGATCGCTACGCCTGTTCTCATGGCCCTGACGGCGAAGTGGGACCGCCGCAGGCTGATGATCACGGCCCTTGGCATTTTCGTTGCAGCCAACATCTTGTCGTTTGTGTTGCCCGGATATGAACTGCTGCTGGCGTCACGCGTGCTGATGGCGCTTGGAGCGGGAATGGTCGTCGTTACGGCGCTTAGCATCGCCGCCAAAATTGCGCCTGAAGGCAAACAGGCTGGCTCTTTGGCCACCGTCATCATGGGCTTTACAGCCTCGCTCATCATCGGCGTCCCGCTCGGAAGAATGGTCGCGGCTGCTTTTGGCTGGAAAGCGGTATTTATCGGGATTGCTCTGCTCGGTCTTGTCGCGATGCTCATCATTTCGGTGACCATCCCGCGGATTCAGGGAGACGCGCATGTGCCCCTTCGGCAGCAGTTTTCCCTTCTGAAAAATCCGAAAGTTGCGCTGGGCCTGTCTATCAGTTTCTTTTGGCTGGGCGGCTACTCGGTGGCTTACACGTATTTGTCCCCTTATTTGCTTCAAATATCCGGATTGCAGGAGAGCCTGCTGAGCACGGCGTTGTTAGCTTTTGGCATCGCCAGCCTGGTCGGCTCAAAGCTGGGGGGGTTCAGTGCCGATAAGAAAGGGGTGACCTTCACCCTTCTGAGCGGGATGACCCTTCACGTGATCGCCCTTATTTTGCTCAGTTTGGCTGGCCACTCGGCGTTCGCTGTGTTCGCCATCCTAATCTTGTGGTCATTCGCCGCATGGTCGACAGGACCGGCACAGCAGTACAATCTAGTCACGATCAAGCCGGAATCCTCCGGTGTCATGCTGGGGCTCAACCAATCGATGATGCAGCTGTCCATGGCGGCCGGCGCCGGCATCGGCGGCGTAGTCGTCTCGGGCGTCTCGCTGTCGGCGGTTACATGGATCGGGGCCGTGGGCGTTGTGATCGCGATGCTGGCGCTGCTCGGCTTGAATCAGCTGTCCGCACGGCGAAAGGTTGCGTCGGCGGAATAAAGGAACGGTTCTTACACTCGCTATGGAGAAGAGAAACTACGTTTATACCTAAAAAAGAAAGCGGCCAGTCCTCTTTAGGGACTGACCGCTTTTGTTATTTTTAAACCCATTTACCCGCGCGGAACACCGGCTCGACGGTGCCGTCCGGCAGTTCACCGTCGATGTCCAATTGGTCCGAACCGATCATGAAATCGACGTGCGTCAGGCTGACGTTGCCGCCTTTGGCGAGCAGCTCCTCTTTGCTCAGCTTGGTTCCGCCCTCGATATTGACCGGATAGCAGCTTCCAAGCGCGAAATGGCAGGAAGCATTTTCGTCTACGCCCGTATTGTAGAAGACACGGTTCATGAGCGAAATCGGGGAGTCATGCGGCACCAGCGCCATCTCGCCGAGGTAGGACGCGCCTTCATCCGTTTCCAGCAGCGATGTCAGGTGCTCGCGGCCCGAAACGGCGTCGTATTCCGTCACTTTTCCGTCTTTGAAGGTTAACTTGATGCCTTCTACCAGCCGTCCGTTCAGGTTAAGCGGAAGCGTGCTGGACACCGTGCCGTTGACTCCGGTCCGCAGCGGCATCGTGTAGATTTCCTCCGTCGGCATGTTCGCCACAAAATACACGCCGTCCTCTTTCAGATCCCCGCCGCCGAGCCACAAATGCCCCTCAGGCATCTCGACCCGCAGGTCGGTGCCTGGCGCACGGTAGTGCAGGCTCTTATACCGCTTGTCGTTCATGTACTGCTGCCGTTTTTTCAGCTCGGCGATATGTTCCCGCCAGGCCTCGACCGGATCCCCGCTGTCGACGCGGTTCATGCGGAATACGGCTTCCCACATAGCCGGGACGCGTTCTTCCTCCGGCAAATCGGCATAAACCTTGTTCGCCCAGGCACGGGTCGGCGCCTTGATCAGCGACCAGCTGACCTTGTTGCTGCGCACGTAGGCCTGATACTTCTCGCGGGCCACCGCCGCCGCTTTCACGGCCGTCGATACTTTGACGGAATCGATGCCGCGGAACAGCTCAGGGTCGGGCACCTTGATGTGCAGTACCGCGCCGCCGCCTTCGGCGAGCTGCTCCATCATGTCGGCCTGCCACTTCGGATAATAAGCGAACGAATCGTCAGGCGCTTGTTCATACCGGATGCGGGTCACCTTCTCGTCGTCCCAATCGACCTGAACGTATTTGGCGCCCGCCTCATAGGCTTTGGACACGATCTGCCGCGTGAAGTCTACGGTTTCCAGCGGGGATTGCACGAGCAGCACCTGACCGGGCTGAATGTTCACCCCGACCTTGATTACCAGTTCGGCGTATCTCTCCAGCATTTGTTCAAAATGATCCATGATTCAAGTTCCTCCATCGTATGTGAAATGGCATTCCTGCCGAGAAAAGAATGTCTGTCTACCAGTGTATCTCTATCCATTTCATTGATGCAAGCTTATCGGGGCTTCCCGTCTTTTCCGAAAAACTTTTTTGCATGCCTACCCGAGTTTAGGTTTTTTTAAGTTTCGGCTGATATCGTGTTTGTCATATGAAGGAAGGGAGAATGGACATGAACAAAGCGGTAAAAAGCGTGCTGATCATTTGCGGATGCGTCATTGTGATCGGCGCGGGGGGGACTTATTTTTATCAAAAAAACGCCAGCGCGACGAAAACGGAAACGGCGACCATTACATATGCCGTCGAGAGGGGTGACTTGTCCAAAACGGTAACGTCCTCCGGCAATGTGGAAGCACCCGAATCGGTGAACCTGAGCTTCAGCGGAAACTCCAAAGTGACCAATGTCAACGTAAGCGTCGGGGAAGCGGTGAAAAAGGGGCAGCTGCTTGCAGCGATGGATGCAACGGCGCTGCAAAACGAGCTGCTGTCAGCCCAGGCGAAGTATGACAGTGCAGTGGCGAAGCTGGACAGCATCCAGGCTGGGACGGACTCGGCTACCCTAAGCGAACAAAAAGCCCAGGTGTCCAAGGCGCAGTCCGACCTGGAAAACGCCAAGACGGCGCTTACGAACGCGAAAAAGGCGGCCAATGCATCGTACCTGCAGGCACAGGTGGACAAGGCCAAGGCTGCCGTCATCAGCACGCAGGCCAAGCTGGACGAAGCGAAGAAGGGGACGGACCCGTCCCAGATTTTATTCGCTCAAGTCGCGGCGGATAATGCCCAGAACGCTTATAAACAAGCGGTATCGCAGCAGAGTAATCTGGATCAGCTAAAAGAAGCGGTTACCAATGCCGAATCACAGGTGGATAGCGTGTCCCGCGCCTATGATCAGGCGGTTTCGCAGCTGGCCAAGCTGCAGGAAGGGCCGGCTGAAAGCGACGTGGCCAGTGCCAAAGCCGACGTGGCCATGGCACTCGCTGCCTTGAACGACGCCAAGGCCAACGCTGCCGGGGCCAAAATTTATGCGCCGTATGACGGGATCATTTCCGCCGTGAACGCCAAGGTTGGGGAGACGGTTGCCGGCGACGCTGCTTCGGCCATCTCCATGTACTCAACCGGCGGAAGCTTCCGGATTTCGGCCTCCATCGACGATACCGATATCACCGATGTGAAGGTCGGCCAGGACGTAAATATAACATTTGACGCGCTCACGGGCGTAACGCTGAAAGGCAAAGTCGTGTCCAAGGCGGTGCTCGGGGAAGCGCAGACCAGCGGCGTCGTGACGTTCCCGGTCGGCATTGAAATCACGGCGGGCCAAGATAACGCAGACAAGCTGATTCCGGGTATCAGCGCGACGATTGCCATTATTACCGACGGTAAGAAGGATGTATTGAAAGTTCCTGATGCGGCGATCAAGTCGTTTGGCGGACGGAAAATCGTCATGGTCGACAAAGGCGGCAAAGAGGAGCAGGTGGAAATTACGACCGGCCTTGATGACGGGGCGAATTCCGAAGTGCTGACCGGATTGTCCGAGGGCGACAAGGTAACTATTACGATGACGACGACAAAGACGAGCACCGGAACGAGCCAGGGAACCATGGGCGGCTTTGGCGGCATGGGCGGTATGGGCGGCTTCGGAGGCATGAACGGAGGCGGCGAGATGCGGCAGTTCAACCGTAGCGGCAGGACCGGAAGTACTGGAGGAACCGGCGAGGGCGGTGCACGCAGCGGCGGAATGGGAGGTGGCGGACAGTGATCACCTTTGATCAAGTAAAGAAGGTCTATGCTTCGGGCGAGAATGAGGTCCAGGCGCTGAAGGGCGTCACCCTTCAAATCGATGAGCGCGAGTTTGTCTCCATTATGGGACCGTCTGGTTCAGGAAAATCGACCATGATGAATGTGATCGGCTGTCTGGATAAACCGACTTCCGGCAAGTACATGCTGGATGGCATCGACATCGGCTCAGCATCGGCCAAGCAGCTGTCGGAGGTGCGCAACCGCAAGATCGGTTTTGTCTTTCAAAACTTTAACCTGCTCAAGCGAACCTCTGCCATTGAAAACGTCGAGCTTCCGATGCTGTATGCGGGCAAAAACAAAAAGGAGCGGCGGGAGAAGGCCGAGTACTGCCTTGAGCTGGTCGGCCTGAAAACCCGGATGCACCACAAGCCGAATGAGCTCTCCGGGGGACAGCAGCAGCGGGTGGCTATTGCTCGCGCCTTGAGCAACGACCCCGCCATTATTTTGGCGGACGAGCCGACGGGCAACCTGGATACGGCATCATCCGAGGAAATCATGGGCATATTCCGGAGACTGAACGAAAAGGGGCATACGATCGTCATCGTCACCCACGAACCGGACATCGCCGCCCATACGAAACGGGTTATTTGGTTTCGCGATGGCCTGATCGAGACGGACCGGCTGAATACGGAGCGTGAGCGGGTATGAATGTGGGGGAACTGCTGCGCATATCAATCCGAAGCTTACGGTCCAACATGCTGCGCTCCTTCCTGACGATGCTTGGAATCATCATCGGCGTGGCGACCGTCATTGCCATGATTTCCATCGGTCAGGGAACGAGCAAGCAGGTGACGAGCCAAATCCAGAGCCTGGGTTCCAATCTGATCACGGTTACCGCAGGCTCGGGGTCGTCAACCGGCACAGCGGAAGGAGGCAACCAAGGCGGAAGCACGGGCACGCTGAACATTTCGGACGCTGACCCGATCTCCAAAATCGATACCGTGAAGTACGTCGCGCCGGTCTCGCAGGTGAGCGCGCGGCTGCTGAACGGATCGAACACGGCCTCCGCCACGATCATCGGCTCGACGCCGGGCTATGCCGACATCAAATCGTGGGAGACGGACATCGGTCGTTTCTTTACGGAGGATGAAGTCAATGACCGGGCCAAGGTCGTGGTCCTTGGCGCAACGACGGCGGAAACGCTATTTGGTGAAGCGGGCTTCGATGCGGTCGGCAGCATGATCAAAATCAACAACATCCCGTTTCGGGTCATCGGTGTGCTCAAAGCGAAGGGTTCTTCGGGTACGGTTGACCAGGACGACACCGTCATCGCGCCGATCACGACGATTCAGTCCCGGTTTCAGACCGGGAGCTCCCGGAGCAGTGTCCGGCAAATTTTGGTCGAAGCCAAATCTACCGACGTGATCAACAGCACCATGGCGCTGATCCAGTATACGATGCGTCAAAGCCATAAACTTGGCGGGGCCGACGATGATTTCAGGGTTCAAAGCCAGGAGGATGTCATGTCCTCCGCCGAAAGTGTCACCAAAACGCTGACCCTGTTTCTTGGCGGCGTGGCGGCGATATCCTTGCTGGTCGGCGGAATCGGCATCATGAACATCATGCTGGTGTCCGTTACGGAACGAACGCGGGAGATCGGTATCCGGAAGGCGATCGGGGCCAAGGAAGGGACGATTCTATCGCAGTTTCTGTTTGAATCGGTCACCTTGGCTATCCTGGGCGGTGTGATCGGCGTCATCCTTGGCTTCGGCGGCTCCAAGTTCGTCGGCAAGCTGATGGACGTGACCACCGCGGTGTCGATGAACTCCGTGCTGCTTGCAGTCGGGTTCTCGGCCTGCATCGGCATCGTATTCGGCGTATTCCCGGCACGACAGGCCGCGAAGCTGGATCCGATCGAGGCGCTGCGGTACGAATAGGCCGCCATTTGTGACGGACGGATTTATGTGAATCGGTTACCAGCCGACTCAAGAACATTACATCTTGGGCAGAAAAAAAGGGCATTTCACCGAATGATGTTCGGCGGAATGCCCTCTTACCATTTATGAAGCCGTTACCCGGCGTATTTGTGCTGCCGATACACGGCTTCTTTAAGTGACCTCAGGAAAACCTGGCCATACCGATGGCTGGTTTATCTCAGTTGTTTTTCCGCCGCATCCACCGTGTGCTTCAGCAGCATGGCGATGGTTACCGGTCCGACGCCCGCAGGGACGGGTGTAATGGCGCTCGCTTTTTCCAGACATGCCTCATAATCAACGTCCCCGACATTGCCTTCATTGTAGCCTGCGTCTAGAATGACGGCGCCGTCCTGAATCCAGTCTCCCTGAATGAATTTCGGTTTCCCTACTGCGGCAACAACGATTTCTGCCTGGGACACGATATCACCAAGGCCTTTCGTTCTCGAATGGCAGATCGTGACCGTGGCATTGCGGTTCAGCAGCATCAGCGAGACGGGCTTGCCGAGAATCGGGCTGCGGCCGACAACAACAGCGTGCTTGCCTTCTACAGGAATCCGGTAGTAATCCAGGATAGCGATGATGGCCGCCGGGGTACAGGAAGGATATGCGGCAAAGCCGAAAGCATTCTGCGCAAATCCCAGCGTGGTGACGCCGTCGACGTCTTTTTCAATGGCGATCGCGTCGAATGCGGCTCTTTCATCAATCTGATGGGGAACCGGATGCTGCAGCAGAATTCCGTGAACGTTCGGGTCGGCGTTAAGCTTTTGGATTTCCCGGATAAGCTCCTCGGTCGTCGTCCCCGCATCCAGTGTGATTTTTAACGATTCCATCCCGAGCCGTCTGCAGGCATTGCCTTTCATGCGCACGTATGTGGCCGATGCCGGGTCGTCGCCTACCAAAATGGTCGCCAGGCAGGGGGTAATCCCCTGCTCGGACAGCCTTTTCACCCTGCTAGCCAAGCCGTCCTTAATGTCCTGCGCCACGCGCGCTCCGTCCAAAATCAGCGTTTGTTCTGTCATTGTCTACATCTCCTTTAAATCATGGTAAGGTCCAGAAAACATAAAGAGGCAAGGGGAAATTCCCCTTACCTCTGCCCAGGCGTACGGCTGTTTATATCCATGTGCTCCCTCATGGTTCATCCCATGTTTCCGCCAGTCGCACACAGTCCATCTATGTAGAATGATACCTTATTGTGCTTACGGGCACAATGGGGAGTTTTGAGAATGATGCTTATGTGCCGCCGTTTCTTTTAAACACGATGTAATCCATTTTTGTCTCAACCAGCACCATCAGCTGCTGCGCCATATAAGACGCCGTGTATTTAAAATCAACCTCTGCCCAGTGCATAATGACCCCCACCGTGGCCGACATCCGGTAGCTCAGCATGATTTCGTAGTCGATCGGCGGCTCGGTCGGTTCCATTTCGATATGCATGTCCTTCCGCATCGACTCCCTGAGCCTGTCGTACATGTCCATCGCCAGCTTTCCGCGTTCGACTCGCGATAAGGCCAGGAACACATCTTTATGCTGTTCGATATGCTCAAACAAGCGCAGTCCCGAGGGGTAGGTCATCGAGGCTTCAATTCGCTCAAGGCCCTCATACGGCTTGACGAGCAGTTCGGCGATGCCCTGCAGAAACTCGTCGTGGATTTCCTTGAGCAGGTCTTCCTTGCTGACGAAATGCTTGTAAAAGGTGCCCCGGTTATAGTCTGCGCGGGCTGCGATGTCCATAATAGTCACCGAATCGAAGCCTTTATCGAGAATTAAGGAAACGAGTGCGGATTTGAGCGCCTGCCGGGTTCTTCTGGCTCTGCGGTCAAGAACTTGTTCGTCTGTCAAATGCAATCTGCCTCCAGCTTGTCGTTTCTCCTATTATAACGCAAGTTGGGCTGCCGCCAAAACGAAGATAATCATCAACAAAAAGAAGGTAAATGTTCAAGATTGTCATGGTTCTGTGACATACGGCGGCAATCTGTTGGATAGATGACGTTATTTTGAAATATGATTATTGTGTGAACAATTAATAAGGGTGTAACCTATACATGTAGCAGACATGAGCTATAAAGCCCATAAATCATTTTATAAACTTTGTTGAAAAGGAAGCGATTCAGTCATGAGTCAGACACAAACGAAAACTGCAGTCATTACCGGCGCGGCCGGCGGAATCGGGAAAGAGCTGGCACGGCGTTTGGCCGAGCGCAAGCTGAACCTCGTTCTGGTCGATTTGAAGGAAGATGCGGTCAAGAGCGTCGTTGAGGAGCTTGGCCTGAACGATACCAATTCACTGGCGGTCGCTGCCGACGTATCCAAAGAGCAGGACGTGCAGAACTATGTGAACCGTGCTGTTGAAAAATTCGGCACCATCGATTACTTTGCGAACAATGCAGGGATTGAGGGTCCTACCGGGCTGATCGAAGAGCAATCCGTGGAAGCGCTTGATCTGGTGTATAACGTCAACGTCCGCGGGGTGTTCCTGGGATTGCATTATGTTATTCCAGTTATGAAAAAGCAGAATTCCGGCGCAATCTTGAACACATCTTCGCTTGCAGGCCTGATGGGTGCGCCAGGAGTGGCCCCATACATTATGTCCAAGCATGCCGTGATCGGCTTGACGCGCGTTGCTGCCAACGAGCTGGCTTCGCTGGGCATCCGGGTTAACGCGGTTCTGCCTGGAACGATTAACACCCGGATGATGCGGCAGATCGAAGCGAACTCCGGCAATGCGGAAGCGTACAAAGCCGCCAATGAATCGGCAACACCGATGGGCCGTTACGGCGAGCCGCAGGAAGTAGCGGCGGTAATGAACTTCCTCCTCTCCGATGAAGCTTCATTCGTTACGGGTTCCCTGTACACTGTAGACGGCGGGATGGTCGGTCAGTAATCACGGCAACCGTATTCGTCCCAAAAAAAGAGGAACGAATGTTCTGGGAATTTATTGACAATCGAGAGAAATAACGATATATTGAGTTCAACATAGTTAATGGAAGCGGGAGAAGCACCCTGCAGGAAAGGCGTCATGCCTTACTTGCGGGGTGCTTTTTTTGTCCATTCATTATGAATTTTGATGATTTGGGGGAGAGATGAAGATGACGTATGTAAAAGTTTTATGGAAAAACAGCTTGGTGACGGTTTTATGCTGTACGGTCGCGTTGTTCATGCTGGGTCCGGCTAAGGCGGACGCGGCATCGGACAGTGCTTGGGACGCCGCTTTGCAGAGTATTGGTGTGCTTCATGACAGCTATAAGGCGCTGGAAGAGGCCAACAAGCTGAAGAAGCAGCAGATTCAAGTGCTCCGGAAACAGAATGATGACCGGTTAAAGTCTGTCAATGCGAAGGTGCAGGGGATCGACAAAGCTAAGATCGACAAGCTGAAATCCGAAGCCGATCAGGCCCAGAAGAAATATCAGCCGCTGCTTAATGAATATACAGACCTTGGGAAGAAGGCGGCGGATGCGAGAAAACGTAAGGACCAGAAGGCCGCGCTTCAGTACGATCTGAAGCGCAACCAGATCAAGGCCTCGGCCAGTGCTGCCCGTGCTGAAATCAAGAGCCGTAAGGATGCGCTCGCTGCCGCCAAGAAGGAAGCTTCGGCCAAAGCCAAGGCGGTGAAGGATACGTTGGCGCAGGTCCAAACGTTAAAGAAGCAGGTGACTGCCGAGAATAAGAAGATTACGGCAGCGAACAGCACCCGGAGCGCGTCGGACAAGCGGTATAAAGCGGCAGTCAAGCTCGGGAACGCGATCACAGCCACGGCTGAGCTGACCGTGATGTATAAGGAGCTTGGTAAAATCAGCGCCTCCCTCAATCAAATTTACCAATGGGAGAAGCAGATCGATTCCGTCATCCGGACAGCGGAAACGAAACTCCCCAAGTCTTGAAGGACAAGCGTGATATGTTCTTGAGAAGTACGTTTTTCTAAGGGGAACTACTCCTTTTTCTCCGGTTCGGGTGCTGCGGCCGGCTGCCATAGGATAACATGCCGGGTTTTGCTCCATTTTTCATAGAACAGCTGCGGCTCCTTCTTGAATACGCAGATGACGACATGAATAAAGAAGATGGTATTCATGGCAAACACAATAAGTCCCAGGATCATGCGAAGGATCGGCGGAACGGTGTCAAGGGAGCCGGCCAGAACCCGGTTGGCTCCAAAAAACAGCCAGTAGAGAATTCCATATCGAACCACAAGCGATTTAAGGGAGATTCGCTCCCCTCCATCGGCAAGACGGATACGGACAAGCCATTTGCCGGGAGTCAGACCTCCAGTCAGCCAAGGTACCAGCATGAAATACAGTCCTGTCGCAACCCAGAAGGAAGCCGGTACATGCAGGATATGCAGAATGCCAAGCAGGATCGCCCAGACGATCCCGTCCGCCATAAAGGCGATTCCCCGCCGCGTATAGGTTACCCGTTTGGCGGCCCGGTCGATATTGGCATCCAAATGCTCAATGCGGGGAAGAAGGCCGGATAACCATTCGGCTGCCAAGAATCCAAGCAAACCGCCGAGCGTGTTAGTGATCAGGTCATCTACGTCGAATACCCGGTACGGGTGATCGTACAGCCCGAATATTCCGCTGAGCTGGGTCGTCTCAAACAACAGCGACAGCAAAAACGACAGCAGAATGGAAAGTTTCCATCCCGTCCGGAAATAATAACGGAGGATCATACCGAACGGAACGGTAAGAAACACGTTGAATACCACTTGAAGGAAGGCGCGTTCCGTAAGCAGCCGCAGGTACGTCGAGGGCTGCGAGGACACGACGGACGTTTCTTTCAGGATGTCGTGAATGAAATTCAGCGGCACCAGCTGAAGCGCCCCTCCGGCCATGGCCGGATTGTGCCGGGAAGCCGGCAGCGGAAGGATGATCAGAAACAGCGCGTTGAGCAGGTACAGCAGGAACAGGTACAGCACAAACGCCCTGATTTTATGGATATAACCGTGTCTGCGGTACTGCACGACCAAGAAG
This sequence comes from Paenibacillus sp. S28, assembly GCF_016624415.1. NCBI lineage: Bacteria > Bacillati > Bacillota > Bacilli > Caryophanales > Paenibacillaceae > Paenibacillus > Paenibacillus sp. S28. The sequence continues at coordinate 396,864 of NZ_JACVTM010000006.1, forward strand.
GGAAGGGTAAAAAATAGCGCCGCAAAGGGAAAAGACAGAAATGCATATGAGATTGGAAATACATACGAATGAAACACGACTAAACTGCACCGCCTTAATTTCTTTATGTTTTCTTTTTGGCCTTGCCATCGGCTGAATGTACATCATAGCACAAGTATGATCGGTTTCTGGTTAAATTTTGTTTAAAAATTATAAAGAAACGTGAAGCAAATGCAGAAAATTCGGCTAAATTTCTATCAGGTTGCTTAAGCAAAATGTTATACTTGAACTTATGGTTTTTGTACTAATACAACCTAATACAACAAGATTCAGCAGGAGGATATTTGATGTCACAACCAGATGGGGTTTCATTGCAGAAAAAATTAAAACCAAGGCACATCAGCTTGATGGCCATGGGCGGAGTCATCGGCACCGGTATCTTCAAAGGCAGTGCCGAAACGATCGGTCTTGCCGGACCGGGCGTCATTATCTCTTACGTCTTCGCCGGGCTGCTGCTGCTCGTCGTCATGGGAGCCATGGCGGAAATGGCTACGGTTTACCCGGGTAAAAATATGAAGGACTTCGTCCGAGAGGCCTTTGGCGAGAGAGTGTCCTTTATTATGGGGTGGATGTACTGCTTCCTGTGGCTATCCGTGTGCGTCATTGAAATTATAGCGGCCGGCAGCTTTTTGCAGTATTGGTTTCCCGGGGTACCGTTATGGTTGCTTAGTCTAGCCAGCGCGGCCTTCATTATTCTGATTAATCTGATGAGCGTGGGAAGCTTCGGCGAGTTCGAATTTTGGCTGGCGGGGATCAAAATCGCCATGATTATCGTCTTTATCGTTTTAGGGGCATGCTTGATCTTCGGGATCATTCCGAGCAGCAATACGCCGTATCTGCATAACTACTCGGCGGCCGGAGGATTTCTGCCCAACGGATGGACGTCCATTTTTTCCGCTTTGCTTGTGGTCATGTTTTCCTACGGGGGTTCGGAACTGATCGGTTTGACATTGACGGAAACGGAAAACAGCGAAAAGGTGCTGCCCAAAGTGGTACGCAATTTTATTTTGCGGATCATATTATTTTTCACGCTGCCGATCCTCGTGATATGCGGGCTGATTCCCTGGAACCAGCTCGGCCCCGAGTCGAGTCCGTTTGTCCAGGTACTGACTGCGACCGGCTTGTCCGGGGCGGCGGATCTCATGAATTTTATTCTGGTTACGGCGGTGCTGTCCGCAGCCAACTCGGGAATTTATGGAGCTTCACGCATGCTCCACTCCATGGCTGCTGCCGGTGAAGCATCGCCGGCTCTTGCCCGCACGAACCGGAGGGGTATCCCGGTAAATACGCTGTTATTGTGTGCTGTGATCTTGATATTGGGATCCATGCTGGGCATGTTTGCACAGGATCAGTTGTTCCGCGTGTTAATGGCTGTTCCGGGATTTTGCGTCCTGCTGGTCTGGATTTGCATCTCCCTGGCACAAATCAAGCTGCGGAAGTCGTATCCGGTAGAGCCATCCTTTAAGGTTTGGGGGTACCCTTATGTTACGTCTGCCGTCGTGGCCTGCTTGGCGGTAATCGCGGCCATGTTCTTATTCGATGCGCAGAACCGGCTTAGTATCGGCTTATGCATCGCCGTACTTATCGTGCTGATCATCTGGTCTATGATCCGGTTTTCCAGGACTGGAGGAAGAAGCAAGTAAGCGAAAAAAAGCGAATGATGTGCTTATGAAGCAGTTGGGTTCTGTCTCGTATGACCAGTCCAATTTGATATTTTTATCAAGACTATCGAATTTATTGAAACCTGAAGCCGCCTCCGTCCGTCTAAGATGGTAACGGAGGTGCAGCATGAAGAATACGATTAAAATCAGTTCGATTCTGCTGGCGCTGGCTATAGCTGTTGCGGTAACCGCATGCAGTGACAAACAGGAAACGGCGCCGGGTACGCCGCCAGACCACATGGATGAGCAGAACAATCCGTCAACCCAGCCTGGGAATGCTGAACAGGTACCGTCCGTGAAGGAAGGAACCGGAACGTATACCGGCCAGGCTGATCCGCATACGGTGGAGATTGTGGTTGACGGCAAGCCTACCGCTTTTCAGCTGGGTGACGGGCTGGATCAAACGGTAGCCGATTTGCAGGAGCAGGACCACGTCCAATTCAAATACGAGGAAAAGGCTATTGAAGGCGAGGATACGCTAAAGCAGCTCGTACTGACCGAAATTAAAAAATCGGACAGCGTGCAAGGAGCAGGCCAAGGTGGCGAAGGCGATACATCCGGCAAGGATTCATCTTCCAGTTCTTCGGCCGGCGGCCAATCTGATTCAGGGGACTCTAAATCATCCGCAAACAGCGGTAATGTAAGTAAGCGCCCTGCCGAGGGCAAGCTGGAGGTCACCTTGGAAGGCAACGACGAAGTGCGGCCCGCCAAGCTTGTTCAGGCTGAAGGGTACTCGCTGTATATTCCCGAACAGTTTTCTTTTGATGCGGGCAAGCATCTGCTGTATATGAACGTTGATCACGAGTACTCGGTCCGTATCGAGAAGCTGCCTGCAGATTTCAACTTGGACCAACTGGAACTGCAAGGGAAGAAAGAGCTTAAGCCGTATGGCGAAATCAAGAAGCTTGGGGCTGCAGACCTTACCGGTCCGATGAAGGACGCGCTTATCTTTTTGACGGCATTCGATTCCTCGGGAACCCATGAATATATCGTGAAGGAGCTTGACGGCAGTGGATTTGTTTTTCATGTCACACAGCCGCAGAGGGAAGCTTCTGAAGGTTTTGGACCACTGGCGTTTGCAGCGCTGAATTCGATCGAGAACGAATAGCTTTGAAACTGAAATTACCGTTGTTTGCACGGGGATTTGCAGGAATAAGAAGAAAAAAACCGCCATCTGGCGGTTTTTTTCGCTTACGGTTTATTGTTGTCGGCAGGACGCCGGGGACCGGCTGGCCCAGGCCACGCAGTGCGAAAAACAAGCTCTGCGATGAAAAGCAGCAAAGGAATCGAGATAAACACGCTGATCCGGTAGCTGACCGGGTAAGGACTTCCGGCAAGCGTGCGGATCGTCCACGTGAGGACGTGGACAACCAGGTTTGTAAAGCAGAAAGCATAGCTGCGAACCATCCACTTCCGGTGGCTGGCCATTTGCTTTTTCCGGATCTGAATTAGAGCGATCACCGTGAATGCCGGCCATAGCATCGTTAACAGGTTAAAGGCAATGCTGACCGATCTTCCTCCCGTGGCGACCGGTGCCATATAACCTGAGGTGAGGCCAACCAGCATAACGCAAATGACATATAAATATCCGTTGAACCGGTGGAATTTTACATGTCTGATCCGGATCCGTGCTGCGAAGTTGACGGCTCCGCAGATCATGGCCAAGCAGGCCAATCCGGCATGAATCCTCATGACGATCAGCCACAGCTTAGGGTTCAGGGGATGGTTCAGGTCCGTTTTGAAGCCGAGAAATGCCGAGGCCTGGGGATCCTGAATGATCTGCACATAGGCGACGTATAAAATAAAGGCGATCACAACGATTAGCATCAGGGCATAATAGCGCTTGCTTTTTGACATGGAAAAATACTCCGCTCTGTTTGGCGATAATGTTCGAATCACGGCTGTGCCAGTAGTCGAACTGCGTTCGGAAATTTATGCTATAGGAAAACGCCTTGGCTTGCAACGCATGTTTGGTGTCGTTTTTGTGACGGAATGGATATTATTGGAAAAATAATATTTGACAGAACAGTACAGAATTAAGTATGCTAAGAATCAATCCAATCATCAAACCTATGAAAGGGATGCCTAAACATGAGTAAAAGCGGTAGACCCCGTGAGTTCAAAGACACAGCCGTTATCGACGCCGCTGTGGAGGTGTTTTGGTCACAGGGATACGGGGCCTGCTCAACAGACGATTTATGCAAGGAAACCGGTCTCGGCAGAGGAAGCCTGTATAATGCCTTCGGGAGCAAGCATGAGCTGTATGAGCAGGCGCTGATCCGGTACCATCAGGTGGGGATTGAGGCGCAATTGGAAATCCTGAACACCGACGCTCCGGTAAAGGAGCGGCTGCAAGAGCTGTTGGAATGGGAAATCCGGGAGGGCTCGACAGCCAAGGACCGTGGATGTTTGCTTATTAACGCGTCGGTAGAGCGTGGAAAGACTGACCCGACTGTTGAGCGGATCTTCAAACAGCATGTGGCGCTGCTGGAGCAGGCTCTCGAGAAAACGATTCGCGAAGGGCAGTCCGCCGGCGAAATTTCCCGTGAACGGGATACATCGGAGCTGACGGCTTTGTTCCTCAGCTGCTGTTATGGCCTGCGTGTGATTTATCCGGGGACCATGAACCGTGCGTTGGCCCGACAGATTATTGACGGCACGCTTGCGGCCATTTTTTAGCAGAATCCCTGGGAGTCAGAGATTTATTTAATCTATCATATAGTCTATCTAAATCATTAGTTGCTGTTGTGTTCGTATTCGAGCTGCCGCTTTGCGCTGAACGATGTTCACGCACTGGACGCGGCTGTGTTTTTTGAATAATTTTGTACTGGTTGTTACAAAAGTGGGGCGTAAAATGAGCCGCAAAGTTATAACCGATTGAAAAATGGAGGTGAGGCATAAGTGAAGACGGGAGCAAGGTGGAGATATAGAGAATACACAGAGGAAATACAGTGAGGATAAAGATGAGATTCCGAGGAGCTTTCGAATAGATTCCGAGGAGTTGTAGAGGAGATGCAGAGAAAATACAAAGAAAATATAAAGAAAATACAGAGAAAATACAGAGAAAATACAGAGAAAATACAGAGAAAATACAGAGGATGATTCCTAGGTGAGATGCCTAGAGAGATACCTGCGTCTAATTTTGTACTGAATGTTACAAAATAATATATAAAGGAGCTGTTTGCATTGCCGCTTGCGATTTATGTATTGGGACTGATGATATTCTCCATGACGACTTCCGAATTTATGGTGGCGGGAATCATGCCTTCGCTATCAGAGGAGTTTGGCGTATCTGTCGCCGCCATCGGATATCTCATATCCGCTTATGCTGCGGGGATGATTATCGGCGGGCCACTATTGACAGTCGGATTGTTAAAAGTGCCGCGCAAAAAAGCCTTCCTGGCATTGTCCACCGTGTTTCTGATTGGGCAGACGCTGGGAGCGCTCGCGCCGAACTATGAACTTATGATGGCTGCCCGGATTATTACCGGGGTTGCCTCGTCGGCCTGCTTCGGCGTGTCCATCGCGATTGCACTCACCTTGGTCCGCCCGGAAGCAAGCGGTCGTGCCGCCTCGATCGTCCTTGGCGGATTGATGGTCGCGACCGCTGTGGGGCTCCCCGCCGCCATGCTGTTTGACCAGTATCTCGGCTGGCGGGCGAGCTTCTGGGCCGTCGTCTTCCTTGTGCTGATTTCGGGAATAATGGGTCTCCTGCTGATCCCGAAATCACCCAAGGAAGAGGCAGAATCGCTCAGTCTCCGCGGCGAACTCGCTGCATTCAAGAACCGGCATTTATGGGCGGCCTTCGCAACCAGCATGCTGATCATCGGGGCGACGTTTGCGGCATTCAGTTACTTTTCACCGATACTTACCGATGTAGCGGGCTTCAGCGCATCCATGGTGCCGCTTCTGCTCGGGGTTTACGGGGTGGCAACGGTCATCGGCAACACCATCACCGGCAGACTGGCCGACCGGTACATGATGCCGATTATGACCATCGGCCTAGTCGTGCTTACGGGCGCGCTGCTCATGTTCGGCCTATTTGCCGCACACTCGGTCGTTGCGGTTATCGCCGTCATCGTGATCGGCCTGGTCGGGGTCTCCATGAATCCTCCCATGGTGACCCGAGTGGCGAGAGCTTCGAACGGTGGCTCGCTCGTCAATACGTTCCACGTCTCGGTCGTCAATTTCGGCATTGTCGTCGGTTCCACCATTGGCGGGCTCACGATCGATCATGGCTACGGCCTGGCATCACCGTTGTGGGTTGGTGCGGTTCTGGCCGTGCTTGGCCTGCTGTCGCTGGTTCCATATTTGAAAAAGACCCCGGCTCCCGCTGGTACCGCAGCGGTTCCGGAAAAAACCTGTGCGTAAGCGTGAAGAACTGGTCCGGTTACGTTGTCTGAGCCTGCAGGTTCCTGCTTCCATCGTTCCTAACGGCTTCAGCCATTTCCATTTATGTCATGAACGGCTACAATAAAGGAAGAGCGAGCAACCGTGATCGTATCTAATTCATATCCAAAGGAGAACCCGTAATTCATGGCAACGATTCGAGAGCTTCTGACGGAAGCGGAACTGCAGGAGGCCGAGCGCAGGAAGCTTCCCATACGCGTGTTTAAAGATGACCATTTGATCGATTCAGATACGCGGATCATCCGGTTCACCGACTCCACGGTGATTACCCAGTCCGGTGTGAGTGATGTTACTTACCACTCGCGTAAAGAATGCCAATTTTATGAGATCCGCAAATAGATCCGATTACACTGCCCGATAAACGCTTAGGCAGAGCCACCAGTGCTCTGCTCAGGCGTTTGTTTTTTTTGGCATCAACCACCCATAGACCGAAATATATATAGCCATGCCGGAATTGATATTATCTTTCGTCTTCAAGCCGCTATAAGATAAAAGTACCGGTCCGGGTTTACAGGCAGGTTACAGGACCTGCGGAAATTTATGAATATGGGGAGAGATCTAGCAATGGAACAATCACACTTGAATATTGGAATCATCCTTGGCAGCACTAGGGAAGGGCGGGTCAGCCCACAGGTCGGAGCATGGCTCAAGGAGCTGGCTGACGGGCGTGGAGATGCGGAGTACCACCTGATCGATTTGGCGGATTATCCGCTGCCGTTCCTCGGACATCCTGGCGGAGAGGACGCCATCCAAAACTGGGCCGCGGTCATCGGCCGCATGGACGGATTCGTGTTCGTCACCGCGGAGTATAATCACAGCATTTCCGGTGTGTTGAAAAATGCGATCGACCTGCTGCGGGATGAGTGGGGGAATAAAGCGGCAGGCATCGTGAGCTACGGGTCCACTGGAGGCGCCCGGGCGGCCGAGCATCTGCGCGGCATTCTTGGGGAGCTGAACGTGGCGGACGTCCGCATTCACCCTACGCTGTCGCTCTTTACCGATTTCGAAAGCTTTAGAACCTTCAAGCCGGCCGAGCTGCATCATAAAAATGTCAACGGCATGCTGGATCAGGTGATTGCCTGGTCCACGGCTTTAAAGACGATTCGGGCATAAATTCGATTGGATATGTTGAAAAACGCACAGAGGAAGCGATTAGACGCTGCCTGAGTGCGTTTTTTTGCTGTATCCCCGAGGGTTAAAGGAATTCGCCGCGCTCAGGTGGTCATGGAGTATTGGGTGCTGGGAACATGGAGATCGACTTGCTGCGGACGGTTTACAGCTGATTCTGGGGAATCACGAACAGCCAAGCTGAACTTACGGCGACTTCCTGACCAACTCGATAAAATCGCCGAGTGCCCGGGAGATCCACTTCCTCGGATGGGTTATCAGCTGCAGGCTGAGCCGCAGATCGGGATGACTGAACGGAAGTGGGGCGAGCAGCCCTCTGCGGATTTCATCGTCTGCCGCCATGCGGGGCAAGAGGGAGATTCCTGATCCCGCCATGACGCAGCGTTTGATCGCTTCGGGGTTTCCCAGCTCCAAGCCAAGCCGGCATGGGATTCCATGCTGCTTCAGAAGCTTCTCCAGCATCATCCGGTAATTACAGGTTTCTTCCGGCAGAATCCACTCGGCATCGTACAGATCTTGAAGACGGATTAGCTCTCGATTTGCTAGTGGATGTCCTGGCCCTGCAATGAGAACGAGCGGTTCCTCGCGGACCGTCTGCCAGTGAAGCGCCGGATCCTCCGGTTCGTTATCGAGAATCAGGCCGATGTCCAAATCTCCCTCTTTGACCCTCTGGACGAGAAGGTCCTCCCGGTCCGTCCATAATCGGATGGACAATCCTTCGTACTGCTTGCGCAGCTGCTGGATCAGCGGGGGGAGAAAGTAAGCGGCGAGGGAATCCATCGTTCCGACGGAGATCGTGCCGCCTCCCTCGCTCCGAAGCTTCTCCTTCGATTCATCGAACAAATCAAGCATTTGTACCGTAAGCTTAAGCAGCTCTTCCCCGGAGGAGGTCAGCCGAACCCCCTTGCCGTAACGCTCGAACAGCTGTGTATCGTATGCTTTCTCCAGCTTCTGTATTTGCGCCGTTACACTCGACTGCGCATATCCCAGCTCTTCGGCCGCCCGGGTAAAGCTTTTGCGGTGCGCGACCTCGCGAAAGGTATGAAAGTACGTTAGGTCCATGCTATTCATCTCCATGATATCAATATTATCGATGATGCTCATCAACTATTATAGATAACACTGATAATAATTCCTATGCTAAATTAGAGGCACAACCTATAGAGGAGGTCATCGAAATGATCGGAAGAGATGAACTGCATGGCGTTTTGGTTCCTGTGGTCACACCATTTTTGCCAAGCGGAGAGCTTGATTTGGCATCATACACCCGTTACGTGGAAAAGCTGGCTGAGCATCATATCAACGGCTTGATCATAAACGGGACGACTGGAGAGGCCCCGACGGTACGCTGGGACGAAGTTGTACAGCTCACCCGGGTCACGCAGCAGATTTTGAAAGAAAAGCAGCGAAGCACCCCGGTGATCATCGGAACGGGAACCAACGACACGTTGACGACCGTGCAGCGGACGGAGCAGGCTGCCGCCTTGGGGGCGGATGCCGTCCTCGTTGTGGTTCCCTATTACAGTAAACCGTCGCAAGAAGGGATCATCGAGCATTTTCGCCGGGTGACGGAAGTCGGGGTACCGGTTATAGCTTATGAGATCCCTGCCCGTACCGGGGTCCGCTTAACGATGCATACGGCCAAAACCATTATGGAGATGGAAGGTGTGATCGGAATGAAAGACAGCTCCGACGGCCTGGAACTGGTTACGGAGTTGACTCGTCAAGATGCGGGGGCGGTATTATGCGGTGACGACCTGTACTACCATGCCAAGCTCAGCCAAGGGGCGAGCGGGGGAATTCTGGCTTCGGCCAACTTGTACACAGATATCTTTATTGAGGTCCATGACCTGGTGCAAAACAGGATGGTCATGGAAGGCAAACGATCTTTTGACCGTGTTGTCCCGCTCATTCGCAAACTGTTCCAGGAACCGAATCCCGCTCCGATAAAATGGGTGCTGGCTAATCAGGGTGTGATTGCTTCAGATCACCTTCGGCTGCCGATGACACGTATATCCCAGCCGCTCCAGAATGAACTGGCCCAACTGCTGACAGGAATCGAAGCAGCGCATAACTAATACAACGGACGTTAGCAAGAAGGCGGCCTCCATCCTTCAAAGGAAGGGCGATGGCCGCTTTCATGCTGCCCGTATCAGACGCCCGATTCCAGATCCAAGCGCCAGTCATTGCAGTGCATAAAGCTGCCTTTCGGGTATTCAAAATCACATTCACCCATGAAAGCGAAGCTAAGCTTCCGGCAAATCGCATTGGAACCCGGGTTATCCATGGATGGAAAAGCGTGCATATATCGGTGCTTCTTCTGCTGTTTCGCCTGCTCGATCACGGCTGCTGTCGCGGCCGATGCTATGCCCCGCTGCTGAAAGGAAGGCAGGACGCCCCAGCCGATCTCATAGATGGTAGATCCCTGCCAACCACTCTCCCAAAATCCCGCATTGCCTATTGGCACCGGATGATCTGCCAGCCATATGCTATACATGCAGCCGTTCCCGAGGGACTGAACCTCAACATATCGCTTATGGCGCTTCTCAACCTGCTCGTCACTTTCCGGGCCGCCCAGATGTTCCAGCATCTCTGGAACATTCAAACGATAGAGCAGCTCCAAATGCAAATGGTCTCCCGACCAGGGCCTGATCTGTACTTGTGAACCCGCCATATGATTTCCCATGGATGGTTATCCCCCTCAAATATAATCATGGATGAAACTCGGAATAAGAACCTATGTTCCTACTATATATCAAATAAATGGAAGTGTCATGTTTTTTTATGCAAGCTTTACGTTTTGGCCGCTTGTTGGCCCTGGGCGATCAAATCTCAGCCGGCATCCCCGCGAGATCGAATACCCAGTGCCGGGCATAAAGACCTGTTATCCGGATGCGTCCAAGGTCCCGTGTGCTTTGAAGACAGGATCCCATATAATTGAAGAGAGCGCCTCCTTCATCAGGAACCCGGCTGGTTTTCGGGGAAGGGCTTTTTTTGTTGCATTCATGGTCCACGGTCCATCGGGTAAAAGTCAACAAGCACGCTTCATACGGGATCAAAGGGATGTCCGGCGTTGAATGGAAGGTGACTATCAAGATGATGGTGAAGGAAATCAACCATTTATGGAAGGGAGGTGATAACGATGAGTACGATTCACATGCTGGTCGGCATTCCAGGAAGCGGAAAAAGCTTCTATGCCAAAAATTTGTGCAAGCGTGAGCGGGCTGTGGCGGTTTCGACCGACTCCATCCGGGAGCGGCTGTTCGGCAGCGAGTCCAGGCAAAAAAATTCGTATCTGGTGTTTGACGAGGCTTTTGCCGAAATAGACCGTCTGCTTGGGGAGGGTCGCAGTGTCGTATTTGACGCAACCAACGTGAGCCGCGACCGCCGCGTAAAGTTTCTGAAGAAATTCAAGGATGTGCCTGTCGAAGGCCATGTGTGCGATACGCCGTATGCGACGGCCAGGCAGCGGGCGGGGACGCGCAAACGCCGGATCGACGACGCAGTGCTGACGAAATTTGCCAAAAACTTTGAGTTTCCGGTCATGGCCGAAGGGTTCCAAGCGCTGCATATCGTGCACAGCTCAGAGGATGTGAAGCTGGACAGAATCCAATTGGAAAAACTGCTCGCAGAACGTCCAGATCACGATGAGCTTTTTGCCTATTTAAGCGCCTCCCCGCATTTTTCCGTCATGCTTGGGTACGACCAGGAGAATCCCTATCACTCCAAAACCCTGTCTGAGCACACCTACGCCGTGCTTGCCTATATCAATGCGCAGTACGAAGGGGATGACCTGCTGGCGATGCGGTATGCGGCGCTGTTTCACGATGTGGGCAAACCGTTCTGTAAGGTATGGAAGGAAACCCGCGGCTATTACTCCTATTTCGGCCACGAGCATGTCTCTGCGGCCATTGCCTGTCATGTACTAAAGGAGCTCGGATATGATGAGGCATTTGTGTTGAAGGTTGTGCATATGGTCAGCTTTCATATGGAAATTCTTCACGGGGGAGACGCAGGAGCGTCAAACATTTATCATTTGCTTGGCGGGGATCTGCTGGCCCGGTTGTATTTTTTCGCGGAAGCGGACACGAACGGCAAATAAAGAGGTGGTTTCATGAAAATCAAATATCCGAAAACGATGCATCTTCCCTGGTCACGAGGATACACCGATGATGACAAAATTTTGCGCAGCACGGACCATTTCGTGGGAAAAGAAGTGGTGATCACCGAGAAAATGGACGGCGAGAACACCACGATGTACCCGGATTTCATTCACGCGAGATCGCTGGACAGCAAGGATCATCCGTCCCGGCATTACGTCAAGACGCTGCACGGCGGCATCAGATACTTGATTCCGGAAGGGTATCGTCTCTGCGGGGAAAATGTGTACGCCAAGCATTCGCTCGCTTACGATGCGCTGCCTGGATACTTTATGCTGTTCTCGGTTTGGAATGAGCAGAACCTGTGCCTTTCCTGGGATGAGACGGAAATCTGGGCAGATCGGCTTGGAATACCTACGGTGCCGCTGCTGTACAGAGGCATTTGGGATGAAGAAGCAGCCAAACGGTGCTACACGAAAAAGTCCTGCTGCGGCGGGGAACAGGAAGGGTATGTGGTGAGGCTGGCATCGTCATTCCCTTACGAGCAGTTCAGGCAAAGCCTGGCCAAATTCGTGCGGAACAATCATGTCCAAACGGATGAGCACTGGCTCAGCAGACCGGTCGAGCCGAACGGACTCCAACCGTGAAGCTGCTGAAGCAGGGGAGTCCGACAATGTAAGCTGAGGAGCTTTATGTACAGAGTCTAAGCAAGATCTAGATTACTTGAGCGGATTGCAGTTTAGGAGCTATATTTGTTGTTCATAGAAAGATGAAATGGTATGGAAGGTGGTGTTGGTCATGTAATTCTAAAGCAGAAGTACCCACATCGGAGGAGATTGACGAGGTTGAAACTATATTTTTTTAAGCTTTAGCTTTGAATACATAATAGCTTTACAGATGAGTAAAAAATGCGATAACGAACATTAATCTTGGAGGGAACGGTATGCCGGGATGCGCAGGAGTTGCACTGTATCATACGGAACGGATTGGGGCGATGCAGGCTTTTGCCGCCGGGGAGGCTTTTTTTGAGAAGTTCGACACGGCTGTAACAGGGACGAGTTACTATGAGCTTTTGGAGCACGGAGATCATGAAGGCGATCACGATCTGGTGGAAACCTCCCCGGAGCAATTACGGGCGAAAATCGGCACTGGAGAGGCTGAAGCCTTCTGGATGTACAGCCAGCAGCACGGAACTTTGCCATGGGACGCCGCTTTTACTTATCATACGAGCGGATACGGCAGTTTCCCGCATATCGCCGCTTTTTGCGACAGCCCTCCGGAAGACACATATTCCGTTCTTAAAGAATGGCTGAGCCATATGGCAGAACAGTTCACCTTTCCTTATGCAATTTTATACGGGACGAGAAAAATGACGGATGCGATGAGCTACGCCGCAGGGGACAACGGAAAAACCGCATTCCCTTATGAAAAAGCGTTTGCTTTCAACAAGGAGACCCCCGGCTTATACGGCGGACAAGCCCGCTATACCGGCAGCAAGCTGAGAATGGTTTACCCTGCCAATGTACTGAACGGCGAGCATCTCAACATCGGGATTGCGGGGACGAATCTGGAAAACTGGATACAGAGCAGCCATGATCATGGTATACTTTACCGGGTGGGCGAAGAACGGTGGATGTGGGAAGTCGACCCCGCGAAACTTGAACAGGTGAATCAAATCTGTGGGGAGGCGGGTGTCTTGATCGCCTGGCAGCCCCGGGAGTCGAAGAAACCGCGGCGCAAGCTGCCTTAATCGCATCGATCGTACTCATTTACATTTCATCAGGACCCGGAGGATGGTATGTCACGACCTTTATTCCCGCGCTTAAAAGGAAACAGCAGGGGCTGTCTCGCCTTTGAGCCTTTTTTTCTTATTCCGTACAGTATGGTAAGCACCTATGCGACGCTGTATATGTACGAGCTTGGCATCGCCGAAACCAGCATCGGCTGGATCACTACGATCGGCCTGATCGTTCAGGTGTTTTCATCGTTTATCAGCGGTTATTTGACCGACCGGATGGGCCGCAAATCGGCCATCCTGTATTTTGATCTGTTCAGCTGGAGTCTGGCCACCATCCTGTGGGCGGTTTCGCACAATGTTTGGTTCTTCCTCACGGCGGCGCTCGTCAACGGGTTTCAGCGCGTGCCGCATACCGCGTTTTACTGCTTGATCGTCGAGGATACGAAGCCCGCCGACCGGACTTACGTCTTTACGCTGCTGCAGATTATCAGCGTGATCGGGGGGCTGTTCGCTCCGCTCGGCGGACTGCTGGTGGATCATTACGGCCTTGTGTCCGGCACACGCATCATGTATGTACTTGCGTTCCTGATGATGACGTTTCAGTTCGTGGGGCGGCATCTGTCGACGCGCGAAACCGAAATCGGCCAGAGAAAGATGCGGGAAACCCGCGATCTCGGGCTGAAGGAAAGCCTGATCGATTATGGCGGGGCGATTCGCGACATTATAACGAGCAAGTCGCTCATGCTGATCTTTAGCGTATACATTTTGTTCAACTTCCAGGCCACGATGAAAACGACGTATCTGTCGCTGTACATGGCGGATTACCTGCACGTCGGCAGCGGGCTGATTTCCCTGTTCCCGGCGGTGTCCTCTGTCATTATGCTGCTGACGCTGTGGCTGCTGATGCCAAAAATTCCGGAGCACGCGGCGAACCGCTCGATGATGGCCGGTTTCATTCTATCGGTCGGTTCAAACGTCATGCTGGTGCTGTGGCCGACGTCCAACCTGGTCTGGATCGGGCTAAGCACGATTTTGGCTGCCGTAGGGCTGATGATCAGCTCGCCCTATTTGGAAGCAGCCGTGCAGAACGCGATCGACGATGACAAACGGGCGAAAGTGTTCTCCATGCTGTCCGTGCTGATCCTGCTGCTTACGTCTCCGGCAGGCATTATCGGCGGTTGGGCGTACAAGCTCGATCCGCGGATTCCCGTGTGGCTTGTGGCCGCTGCGTTCGCCGGCGCCGTTCTTCTGATGATGCTGCATCATCGGCGGGAGAAGAGCCAAGAGATACAGGCTGCGCTCCGGCAATAAGGCTAACATAACAAAGATCCCCTGCCGTATGTTCGGCAAAGGGATCTTTTTTGAAGAGATCAGAAAGTATAAGTTTCGGAAGCTCCACTTCCTGATCTCGCAAGAAAAACTTCCTTTAGACGCGGTCTGTCTTCTTTGAAGGTACTTCGATAGACGTTTTTCTTATTCGTTATGAAAAGCACCTAAGGTGCGGTAATATTCGCAGTCGGTTATTTGGACGGTTGTGGCGATACCAAAATTTTGACTTGGCTTTTCTCTTTCAGCAGCGCCTCAAAACCCTGTTCGACGATCTCGCTTAAAGCAATGCGCTTCGTAACGAGCTTATCGGCCGCGAAATAGCCCTGCTGCATCAGGCTGATTACAGCCGGGAACACGTCCCGGTAACCGATGATGCCGGCGATATTGCGTTCCTGCATGACGATCTGGTTCGGATGGATCGGGGCTTCCCGTTCGAAAATGCTGACAATCATAATTTGACCGCTGATTTTCGTCGATTGAATCGCTTGGTTCAGGACAGCCGGAACGCCTGTAACTTCATAGGCAACGTCCGCGCCGCCTTGTGTGAGGCGATGGATTTCTTGGACGACGTCCACGTCTGCAGGGTTGAGCGCGATGGCCCCCAGCTCCTGCGCTTTGCCCCGCCGCTCAGGCGATAGTTCCACGGCGTAGATTTCCGCAGCACCCGACGCTTTCAGCGCTTCGATGACAAGCAGGCCGATCGGCCCCGCCCCGAATACGACCGCGCGGTCGCCCACCTTGAAGCGGCTGGAACGCACGGCGTACAGCGCAACTGCCGACGGCTCGACCAAAGCGCCCTGCTCGTAGGAGACGCTGTCCGGAATATGATGAACCATATGCTCATCGGCCGCCACGTATTCGGAGAAGCCGCCCCCGCCGCCAGCGAGTCCCAGGAAACCCATTTTTTCGCAAAGGTTATATTTCCCCTGCTTGCAGGCGGCACAGTGTCCGCAGGCGAACACAGGCTCCACGACGACCCGATCGCCGGCTTTGAAGCGGGTCACGCCTTCGCCGACTTCCACGACCTGGCCGGAAAATTCATGTCCCATCACGACCGGGGCTTTTTCACTGGTTAATGGATGTGGCGCACCCTCCGGAATGAATATCGGCCCGGCGGCGTATTCGTGCAGGTCGCTTCCGCAGATGCCGCACCATTCCACCTTGATTTTGACCTTACCTTGGAGGGCCGAAGGCTCCTCAATCGTTTCCACGCGCAAATCTTTCACGCCATGCCATCTCAATGCTTGCATGAATCCGTCATCTCCCTATCAGGCAGTAAATAATATGGTGAGCGATATATCGAAAATAGGAAACGTTTCCGATCCATATGATGTCACATTCTATTCTGCGTGTCAAATCATTTTTTAGGGCTAAAGCGGGCGTTTTTAACCTTAGTGCGAATGGAAGATTTACATGTCTATGTATAGAAATAAGCTGTGATTGTGCAGTGATTGCAGCGTCTGGCGGCTAAGCTGAGGCATCGGTATGGCGGGGTATGCTATAATATATACTGAAAAAGAAAAAATGTCTTCCGGTTAGGAAACGATTCCGAAGTGAGAGGGATTAATTCGCATGTCCAACAAGAAAAAGGTGACCATTGAGGACGTCGCCAAGCAGGCAGGCGTCGGCATCGCCACCGTCTCCAGGGCGCTTAACAACAGCGGGGGAATCAGCGAAAAGACGAAGGCGAGGATCATGCAGGTGATCGATGAAATGGGCTTTGTCCCCAACACGTCGGCCCAAAGTCTCAAAATCCGCCAAACCCACCAGATCGCACTTGCCGTGCCGGATATCCGCAACGCGATCATTCCGGATATCGCCTGGTCGGTAGAGCAAGCCGCCAAGCAGCATGGATACCGGGTGGTGCAGATTAATACGCTTGGCAACGCCCGTCTGGAGCTGGAGACGCTGCGGGAGATCAAGAAGCTTCATGTGGACGGCCTCGTCCTGATGCCGCTGGCGTATCCCAAGCAGCTGGAAAGCCTGATTAACCAGGCCAGCATCCCGGTATCCGTCATCAATTACGGCAAGAAGCTCAGCCCGGATTTAAAGGCGGATATCGTGGGGCTCGCCCGCCAGGAAGGAAGGCTGGTCATGGAGCATCTGCTCCAGATCGGACGGGCACGGATTGCTTACGCAGGCGCTCCCAAGGATAAAATTGAAGAACGGTACCTGGCATACGAACAGTCGCTTAGGCATGTCGATGCTTCGCTGGTCTATTTCGGGGAAGATTTTTCGTTTGAGACCGGACGCCAGGCGGCCGATTATTTTTACAGCCTGAAACATATGCCGGACGCGATTTACGCCGTCAACGACATGGTGGCGATCGGGATCGTTAACCGCTTCAAGGAGCTTGGTATCCGGGTACCGCAGGATGTGGCGGTGGTCGGCATCGACAACAACTTGTGGGCGACCGTAACCACTCCGCAAATCAGCTCGGTGTCCATCATGGGCAGCGAAGTCGGCCGGCTGGCGGCAGAGCTGCTGCTGAAGCGGATCCAGTCGCACAATCCGCCGGATTACGAGCGGGTGGAGTTTGAGCCGCGTCTCATCGTAAGGGAATCCAGCGTTTCAATGACGCAGTATTCGAATAAATAACATAAGGAAATGCTTCGGCACACATGGGAAGGGGACAGGATGATGAACGAAGAAATCGGCGCACCGGGTTGGGACGCCATCGACCAGGAGCTTGAAAGATTATACGGCAGTCAGGAGCCAAAGCATTACGGAACGCTCATTTCGTATGCGCTCGGCGGCCAGGATCCACTCGACGGAATCAGCGCCTACAAAGCGGAATCGCCGATTCCGCATTGGCATTTCGTCACGTACGGCTTCTCGGAATTGTATGAAAAAGAGTCGGAGGACCAGGAGGTCAGCGGGTTCGGCTTTGAGCTGACATTCCGGCTGCAGCGGGATGCCGATGAGGAGGAGCCGCCGGCGTGGGCATTGAACCTGCTGCAAAATATGGGCAGATACGTGTTCGGCAGCGGGAACGTGTTCCGTTCGGGCGATTATCTGGATGCCAACGGGCCGATCTGCCTCGGAGCCGACACGCAGCTGACGGCCTTGGCTTTTACTGAAGATCCTGAGCTGCCCGCGATCCAGACGCCGAATGGACAGGTCGAGTTTTTGGAGATGACCGGCATTACGGGAGATGAGCTCGAAGCGATGCAAACCTGGAATACGCTCGGCGTTCTCGGGGCTGCCGAGGAGCATATTCCCTATTACATAACGGATTTAACCCGCGGCTCCCTGCTGCGCATTCCACCCGTGGCGGAGAAAATCCGGCAGGGCGCGGAAGCGGAAGGATCCAGCACCGGATTTTTGTTTGTAGATCAGCTGGCCTGGGAACCGGGAAAGAGCGGTTGGTTCAATAAGCAGCCTTCCGTCGTGAAAATGGGAGCCAAGCAGGCTGGAATTATTGCCAAGCTGCTGCTTGGCCGGATTTTAAAGGGCCGCTCGCTCACGCTTGTCGGACCGGACACCCGCGTCGTCTTTGAGCCCGGGCAGAAGCCGGAGCTGAAAGCTGAAGGAGGCGAGGTGCGAATTGCCCTGGACGATCAAGCCGCTTCTGAGCTGAGCCGTTCGCTGGAACCGAAGGAAAGCGTCGTTCCGCTGCCTTCTGTAAAGGGGGCCGCTATCCAGATCGTGAAAACGCAGATCAAGGACAGCGATGGCAATGTAGTCAAAGTCATCGGTTAAGCAGGACCCCGCCCGCGCGGGGCTTGTTTGTGGCATGGCTTAAGAAATTCGGGAGGGGAAACGATTGAACGCGAGCGTACAGCAGTTTTTGGATGAGGTATGGACCCTGATCAGCGGGATGTATGAGAAAGAAAGCAAGCGCATCCGTGAGATCAAGGAAGTCAGCAGGCTCCAGGCGGGCATCAAGGATTATCTTGGCGTGGTTTGGAGCACCCGCAAAGCCGGCGACGGATACGGCGTAATCAGCATCGACTTGGACCGGCCCTTTGATTGGACCGACTCCTCGTACCGGCTGAATGCCGGGCCTTACATATGCGATATCACCGACGACCTGATTACCGGCGAGTGGCTTCCCGCATTGCGGACACGGCTTTCGGAAGCGATGAGCGCCGGGACTTACGGCCCCAGGTTTTTCGATTACCGCTTCGAGATTGTGCTCGAAATGGAGCGTGAAGAGGGATTAAGAACGTTCACCGAAGTTTTGATCGATGAGGACAAGCTCGCGGGTCAGAGGCGGGAGCTCGATGCCTTTATCCAGTCCAAAGTTTTGCGGGATCTGCCGGTACGTCCCAAGGAGTTGGATGAGTTCTTCTTTGCCCGTCATCTGCTCAATCCCGATCTGTTTGAACAGCGAGAGGCACAATTAGAGCCGCTGATTGGGCGGCTGGAGGAGAAGCACCGTTCGAACCCGGACCGGCTGCTTGGGTGGGTCTCTCAATATACTTCAGCCTTTCGGGAATGGGCGGAGGAGCGTTATTTGGTCCGTTATTTTGAGCGGAGCGGGAGCTTCGGCCAAGACTGGAAGCGCAAAGATGCAGCGGACGGGGTGGTTGTGAATGCGGACGAGCTCGACTTTTTCGTCTATGCCGCGCTGAAGGTCGGCCGCCGGGAGCCCGAGCTCCGGGCGCGCTATCTGGAATTAGCCGTCCAGTTGGGTTCGGAGAAGGCGGCCGGCTATATAAAAAACGGCAGCGGGCGCTTCCAGCACAGGTTCGAAGGCACAGCGATCCAGGCAGCGGCCAATGACGTTACGGAAACGATCGACATCCGCCTGCATGCGGAGGAAGAGGCCGCATACCGGGAAGCGCTGACGTATATAACGGGCCTGATCTCAGAAGGGTTTCCCAAAGAGTACAAACTAAACCTGAGGAGCCCATCAAAGGACAAGCACCATCTGCCGCTGAATAAGCTGGCTAAATCGCAGCTGCACCGTTTTTTTGCCAGCGCGCTGCGGTATCGCGGGCTGCATCCGCTGATTGCTGAGTACGCCGAGACAGCCATGGAGGAATTTGCTTGGTATAAGGATGTGGAACCCGGGGAGAAGTCGGTCATGCCGGGAACCTATGCCGTTCTGGGATTAGGCCTCGTGAGCACGGAATATTTTCCGCTGCTGTGCCGGTACATGGAAATAGTTGATACGGAGCACCAATCCGCTCAGGACGGGTATGCCGAAGCTTTTATCGAAGCCCACGGGCTGACCCCCGATCGGATGCCGGTGCTTGTGGCGATTCTGCTTGGAGGAAACGATTCAGCCAAGCCGGTGAAATCCTTCGTTATCGATACACCGGATCTGGCGGACGCTCTGCTGAGTGAGCTGGAGTCCAAAGAGGATTATGAGCGTGAAACGGTGCTGTACCGGATTTTCGGAACACGCGCCAAGCTGGCGCAGTCCGCGAGAAAAGAGACTCCTCCGATGAAAGAAAAGCTGGAGCGGTTGCTGGCATGGTATCCGTGAGTCCAGTCAATACCTTAGAAAGGGGGACGATCATTTGGAATGGACGGAGGCCAGCAAGAGCAAGGAGCTGGAGATGGTCCGGGCGGCGGTGGATCAGCTTGACCCGAACGAGCGGGACGCCCGCGGAAGAACGCCGCTGATGCTTTTTATCACTAACCGGATGCCTGTGGACGGCATTAAGCTGCTGCTCGAGAAAAACGTCGACCTGGAAGCGGAAGACAAGCTGGGCGATACGGCGCTCAAAAAAGCGGTGAAGTTCAAGCAGCCGGAGACGGTCAAGCTGCTGATCGCGAATGGCGCTCAGTTGAATTCCCCGCACGGCATCCTGGGGACGGCCTGGCAGGCGGCAAGAAGGGACAAGGTCATGGCCGATTTGCTTGCTGATACGGACGGGGCGGTCCGCCTCACGTTGAACGATGAGGAGCAGAGGATCATCGACGGTATTTTGTATGAGGAGTCGCTGGATGAGGTCACCTGCCGGATCCGCGGGTTGTCCTCGCCGGTGCTGCTTCATGCCGTGGTGGATGGCTACAACTGGGACGATGGGCCCGATCCGATGATCGCTGCCCTGGAAAATCCGGAGTGCGCCGAGATCACAATGCTGGATATGTATGAGCTGCTGGATGCCGATTACTGGCTTGGCATGGATGAAGCCGATGCGGCAGCATCGGAAGAAGGACGGAAATGGCGCTGGCTTGCCGAAAGCCTGAAAAGGAAAGTAGGCGCGAAGCTGATTTGATTTTTGGGGTGGGACCCAGGCTTGAAGAGATTTCGCTGGCACAGAAGGCTAACGATAGGAGGAGAATGATGGACAAGGTATCGGTTCAGGAGCTGGCCGGTTCCGCACGGGACGCTTGGGACGAAGTTCAGCAGCTGTTGGCTGACGGCTGTAATGAATACAGCATCGTATCCCGCGACCCGGGAGCGGCGGATGACACGCTGTACCGTTTACAGGTCAGCACCCGGTCATATTTGGGTACCGTCGCGTATCGGACCGGAGGCATCCTGTTTGACCACGGTTGGATCAGGCTGCTCGGCTCGGGAGGTGCCGGGATCTACGGCAGCCTGACGGATTGGAACGGGCACAAGGACGGCAGCGACCGGACCGCTCTTGAAGGAATGCTCGTTGTCGCATACGATGCAGCAGGAGGCTTTTTTGCGCTGGACACGGGGCGCTTCGGGCAAACTGGACATGTATATTATTTTGCGCCCGATACACTGGAGTGGGAATCTACTGAGCTTGCCTATTCCGGTTTTTTGAACTGGCTGGCCGAAGGCGATTTGGGGCTGTTCTATCAGTCGTTCCGCTGGGAAGGCTGGCAAGAAGAAATGAGCCGGCTGGGAGACGGCAAGGTTTTCGCTTATTACCCGCCGCTCTGGGTGCATGAAGGCAGTGGCGAATCGAGCAGCAAGGCACCAGTGCCTGTAACGGAGGCCTGGCAGGCTGCGAGGAGTTCGGGCTGAATTTGTTACTGAACAGGAGGGGTATCCGCCCGCATGGATGCGAAAGCAAAAAAAATATTAACGAATACGTACTGGCAATCGGGAGGCTGGAGACGCGGAAGTTTTATGTTATCGGCTGAGGATTTTGAGTACGCCAAAAGCAACGGGCTGATGTTCGATCCGCTCACCGTGTCGCATGATGAGCTGATCCGGCGGATCATTCATCTGCATGAGCATAACGTGACGAAGGAGCGGGTGACTGCTGCGTTTTTGCACAGCCTTTCCACCCGGAAAGTTCATCTGCGCAGCGCTTTATCAAGCTGGACGTTGACCCGCCATTTACCCTCTCATACATTCCGTATGCGTGCTTCTGATATCCCCCGGTACAGTGAGTGCTTTTTCTGCGATGACGGCATGCTGATGTCCCAAGAGGAATATGCCGGTGAGGATCTGAACGTGCTTAATTTCGAACGGATCAAATGGGGAGGCGTCCGCCACAATTGGCTCGTTTACTGCTGGCTGGATCTGTTATGCCTGAGCCGTGAGGAGGATCCGTTCCCGGTGCGGGAAGCAGACGTGGATATGCTGAAGGGGATGATCCACGGGATTGAGGCCTGTGGTGACAAGGATGCCGCCCGGCAGCTCGAGAAAAGGTGGAAGGACGTGTTCCCCTCCAATTCGCATGAACGGGATCAGGTCATGGAGATTTGGGGTTACGCAGGCATTTTGGAAACCAAAGATTTTTACCGCAAAGAGCGGGGACGGGGCACCGATTTCAATGCCGTTGCCTGCTGGCGCGGGGAAGACGGGTATTCCCGGGAGAAACTGGAGTACTTCTTCGGTCCTTATTTATAGCTGTTTTTTACAGTGTTTATACCTTATAAAAAGGAGAGCCGCGGGCCCTCCTTTTAGTTTGGTGATTTTTCTGGATTTCGATCGGTTATCCGTTCCAGAACGGAAGCCTGATCAAGCTCAATCCACTGGTTAACTTCGTCATATCCCTTCACAACGGCTTGAACGATGTGTTGCGGGTACATCCATTGCGGCTTTCCGGACAACTTCAGCTCCCCTGTGTCAGCTAATCCTACTGCTCCGGTGTTCGCAAGCGTAATGAGCGTTCCCTGCGGGAAAAAGGCTTCGATGGCGCCCTCGACCCTTTGTCCTACGGGGTGCATTGTTTTCTGGCGCTGCCACAGCTTGCCCGTAGACTTAAGGGAAGCGGACCAAACCTCCTCGAATTCTTCCTGGGTGATAAAGATCAACCCAGCTTCAGATGTATCGATCGGCTGCTCGGCCAGCATAAAATGATAGTCTCCGTCTTTCCGGTTCGAAGCGATCCACTCGCCGTCATCCTCGATGACGAGCTGGCGGTAAGCAACACCCTGCTGGTCAATCTCGAAATACCAGGTGCCCATGCCGGGTTCGGGACAATCTTTAATATATTTCATATACCTCTCCTTATCGAATCCATGCCTGGTCATGCAGATTTGAACCGCAATGACGTTTATTTGGTCATTCTTATATCAGGGGGACCTGCCCGGCCAACCGCTCGAATTGCTCCAGATGCGGGTTCAGCTTTGGCTGAATACTTTGCAAATATTTGAGGCTAGCCTCGTTTATACGCTGTTCTGCCGCCGTATCCGCAGGGAAGACCGAGTAGCTCTTGTGGATCGTGCCGCTGCGGTACTCCGCGCTGAACAGGCTGCCGCTTTTCAACGACGCTTTGAGATGGTCAGCGCTTCCCATGATGACGAGCTGTTCCTGCGGCGATTTGTACGCGAAGTAGAAGTCCGGATCGGCCAGGGCATGAATGACATCATATCCGCTCGACTGCACGCCGCCGCTGAAAGCACCCGTTTGGATTTCATTCGAGCGGACCGCACCATCTTCCTGGATGACTTTGTGGGTCAGCGTGCCGGTGCCGTTCATCCGGTCCAGCTTCCACTCCCCGTTATATACGACTTTGTGGCTTTCGCCGTCGGCGGCGTATTCGTTGATGTACTTCCCTTTGCCTTCGCGCTGGCCGTTCACGAACTCCCCGGAATATTGTTTGCTGTCGCCCCATTTCATGGTTCCCCTGCCGTTAGGCTTGCCACCGCTGACTTCACCGTAATAGGTGGTTGTATCCGAGATTTGCAGCCATTCTTTGGCCGGCGCTGCTTGTACCGAAGGAGAGATGGGCCAGATAGCCGCAGCCGACAGTGCAGCGCTCAGGACAAGAGATACGGAAAGATTTTTTAGTTTGATCAACTCAATACATCCTTTCAACAAGCTATTCTATGATTGCTTATGGTTTATTGGCAATGCTTGGACAACGTTACGTGAGAAACGTTTTATTAGATGTTAGCCCTTAAGGTTCTTCGCATGGATTAGACTGCATATTTAAACGTGCAGGCATCGCGCACATAAAATTCGTTACCGATTTTCACGATGTAATCGGTGATTTGAACGATCTTCCCGCTGCCGATCATCTCCTGGCCCAAAAAAACGGCAACAGGCGTTTGCTCAATCATCGCGGTATGGAAGTGAATCGGGGAAGTCAGGGGCTGCATAAATCTTCTGCTTTTCATTGCATTTCACCTCTTCCTGTCATTTTACCAAATTTCAGCAAGGAATGGTGTATTCAAAACAGTTTCAACCGCCTGAAATGGATGATGATCTGGTCGCGAACAAACCAAAACGAAGAAACTAAACGACCGTTCCCCGATGAATACCGAAAAACGGTCGCAGCTTTGTATCCGATTTGTCGAATCAGGTGAAAAGTCCGCCTAAGCGGTCATCGGCTGGAGGCGGGCAGCCCAGTTGTCTTGCCATGGATACGATTTGGCCTTTGTGATGAAATTCGTGAGTCTCCGTATGAGTTAACAGCAGTAAAGGAGTAGGAGTCTTCGGGTAACCCCGCCAGCTCTCGTCCTGCTTAATCGGTTCATACCAGCGATCTCGATATTCATGGATGAACCGCTGAACGAGTTCATCCGCTTCCGTAAATCGTTCACGGACGTACTTCACATCGGCGCGTTCAATTTCGTTAGTGGAAATATCCTTATGCTTGTTTCTCTTCATAAACGCGAAAGATCCCAACCACCACCGATAGCAGTCAACGACATGAAGATGGGTTCGAATGATCGTTTCACGCCCAAATTCGGGAACGGGTTGATGCAAGATTTGAGGAGGCAGCTCTTCCAAGAACGCAAACATGTTTTGTCTAACGGATCGGATCCAATCGTATTGTTGCTGAAGCATTTCGAGCAACGCAATCACCTCTAGGATTTCGAATGATACTTTTCGTCTTGCCATTTCAATTTCTCAGTGATCGTCAATACGTTGCCGTCGGGGTCGATGATCGTAAAATAGAGCGTATTGCCGCACAGTTCGATCCGGTCCACCACCGCGCCATCGTCTGTCAACGTCTGGTACGAGCGGAATATCGCATAGGGGTCCGCACGGCGAAAACCTTCGACCAGCGCTTCGAACACCTCGATACTGAGTCCGCCGCGCGGAGCTGCGAGCATGGAATCATCCCAATATTCGGGATGGCTTTCAACGGTCTTTTTCAGCCTCGTCCTCGCCCGCCTTAGAGCCGCCTTCACCGAACCCTCGGATTGTCCGAACAGCCTTCCCGTTTCCTTCGCGGTAAAGTGAAATACGTCGATCAGCAAAATCAGAACGACCTGTTTGGGTTCGAGCCGATCGGACAGCAGTTCGAGCGCCTCACGGACATCCCACTTACTCCATTCATCATAGGAACCGATTAAATGCTCTTCGAGTGGTCCGACCTGCGGCTCCCATTTGCGGCTGCGGCATATATCCACCCAAGCGTTGGCAGCAATTCGAAACAAAAATGGCTTCGTTATTTCTCTATTCGGAAACCGAGTATACCAACGATAAGCTTTAATAAGCGACTCTTGGAGCAAATCGTCCGCATCCCACGCCGAACTGGCCTTAGCCAGACAAAATCGTTTCAGATCGCTTTGCAGCGGAAGCGTCATCATCGCAAACGTCTCATAACCTGCGTCCGAATGATCCTCCTGCGGCACTAGCGTTGCTTCCTAAATTTATTCTTGTGAGTAAAATACGGCGTTGGCCCCGTTTCTTCCACAATATCCACGGGATTTCCGTCCAGATCGAATGCTTTGAAAAACCTGTACCCATCCTCTTCGTGGATTTCGCTTAATTCCGCTCCTTTCGCCTTAAGCTGGCTATACGAATGGTTAATATCGTACGATGTGAAATTGAAGTACGGCATCATATCTTTGCCGGTATCAAATTGGACAGGCTGCGGTTTTTCCACTTTCCATAACATAACCAAGGTTTGGCCGTCAGGAAACGCGAGTCCGACTCGATCATCGGTCTTTTCAATCGTCTTCAGACCGAACATTCGAACGTACCATTCCTCCGAACGTACAATGTCGGTCACCGGAATGAAAATGCTAGATACATAAGCGATGATTTTTTCCATAGATGAGCACTCTCCTTTAAGCTGATTTTCAATCTATTAACGATAAAAATCCATAAAAAGATACGGGTAAGCCATGAGGTTTTCAATAATTTAGATCGGCTTATTGTTTGCAACCTGTTGCCAGAGAATGCCAAAATGGGCTGCAACAGGTCGCTCGCCAGCAACTTGTTACAGCCCACAATTCAGCGCTAGATGCGGTCTCCCGGAAAATTTACTCTTCCCCTGTAGCAATCGGATTTTCGCTGTACGAAATCCAGTCGCTCCAGCTGCCGGCGTACAGCCGGACATACGGGTATCCGAGCTCGGTCAAGGCAAGGACATTCGGGCAGGCCGACACGCCTGAACCGCAGTAGACGATAATTTCATGGTCCTTCGGCACGTCCTTATAGTACTCTTTGAGCTCGTCGAGGGATTTCCATTCCCCGTTGTCCTGCAGGACGCCCTTCCAAAACTTGTTCTTGGCGCCGGGAATATGGCCCGCGGTATGGTCGATAGTCTCGTTCAGACCCAGGTACCGGGAAGATTCACGCGAATCCAGAATGACGATCGAAGGATCCTTCATCGCCTGGCGGACGTCTTCCAGGTTGACGAGCATTTCGGGATGCACTTCAGGCGTAAAGATCGATGGGACCCGGATTGGCTGTTCCTTGCTAATGGGGTAGCCTGCATCCTTCCATGCGCTGAAGCCTTCGTTCATGACGAACACCGTCTCATGACCCATGTAGCTCAGCAGCCACCACAGACGCGAAGCGTACAACCCGCCTTGATCGTCATAAGCGATGACCCGGGTTTCCCGGTTGATGCCGACTTTCCCCAGCTTTGCGGCAAGCTGGCCGGTATCGGGCAGGGGATGCCGCCCGCCATGCTCACTGACTGAGGAAGACAAATCTTTCTCCAGGTCAAGGAATACCGCTCCCGGGATATGGCTCTCCTCATAGGAAATCCTTCCGGCATCGGGCTGTCCCAACATGAACCGGCAGTCGACGATCGTCACGTCGGGCTCGTACATCCGGGCAAGCACCCAAGCTTTGTTCACTAGTACGCTCAATAAAAACACCGCCTTAATTCAATGATAATATCTTGAATGGAATATTGTTCTATTATACCAGCGGGGCGGGGGGTTGTCTCTCCAATCGGTTTCTTCGGCAAGGTCAAGTGTGTTATGATAAACGCGCTGCGGACAAGCCGCCGTAAAATAAAAAAACGGCCGGGTCACCCCGCATGGGGGAGATATCCAGCCGTCATCATTAGAGCCAAATGTAGGCAATTCTTCATTTATGGTAAACGATTCTCACATGGAGATGGGTGTAAATCTCTTCCGTATAATGGTCATTCGGACAGCTCTTGATGACGCGCAGGTGATCCTTGCTCGAAACCAAAGGCACAGAGCATGAAGGGCAGCGGTCTACAAACAAGCTTTTTAATTTCGCAAACAAGCTTATTCACCATCCTATTCCCATTGATTTACTTGGGTTTATTATAAACGCTAATGTTTCATTCGTATAGTGTTAATTTTGAGTTTTTTGCTGCGAACTATTCAGTCATCCAGAGGTGTGTAGTAGATGGATTTAGCAGGACATATCGTTATGTTTATCATCGGGCTGGCAGGTTCCTTTTTTTCAGGTCTGCTGGGCATCGGCGGAGCCATTATCAATTACCCGCTGCTGCTCTATGTGCCGGGACTCTTTGGCGTGGAGACGTTCAGCCCGCGGCAGGTTTCCTCGATCAGCATGATCCAGGTATTTTTCTCTTCCCTGGCAGGCATGCTGGCTTTTCTCAGACAGAGCAAAAAGGAAAAGCCGCTGATGCACAAAGGGCTGATCATGAATATGGGGGCGAGTATTCTGATCGGCAGCTTGGCAGGCAGCCTGGGCTCGGCTTATCTGCCCAGCGCAAGCATCAATATTATTTACGGGGTGCTGGCCGTAATTGCAGCCATCTTGATGATGATCCCCGGCCGTGGCACCCAGGAGGAAGTGCAGCTGGCATCGGTGCAGTATAACCCGTGGATCTCCGCGGTTTCCGCCTTGATGGTGGGCGTTGTCTCCGGGATTGTCGGTGCCGGAGGTTCCTTTATTCTGATTCCGATCATGCTGACCATGCTGCGGATTCCGGTCCGGGTGACGGTGGCTTCCTCGCTGGCGATCGTGTTTATCTCGGCCATCGGCGGCGTATCCGGGAAAATAGCAGGCGGGCATATCCCGCTGTGGCCCACCTTGTTTACTGTGCTAGGGAGCATCCTCGGCGCACCGGTGGGGACGATGGTCAGCCGCCACCTCAACGTCAAATCGTTGAGAATCGCCCTCGCCGTCCTGATCGCAGCCACCGCCGTAAAAATTTGGTGGGGCATTATTACAACAGGCATATAAGGTGAATCCTAAGCATGTATATTTCTGTGCCCGAGGTCAAAGATGAACAAACAGGAAGAGCATACCGAGAAAAAGAAGGGTGTGAAGGCTTTGCATAGACTGCTTCGAATCAGCTTGGCATGCGTGATGTCCATCATGCTCGCATCCGGCTGTTCCTTAAATCACGGAGGAAATAACGCATCTGGACAAACGGGTGCAAACGGACAACATGACGCAACAGGGCAAGAGGGTACCGCCGGAGGGAACGGTGAGCCGAATTCTTCTGCGAATCAAGGCGGAGATTCGTCCAATCCCTCAGAGGGCACGTCAAATGGAGACGGAGGCAGCGGCCAGGATACGGGTCCAGACGGATCGAATCCGGGTGGCACAAATACAACAGCGGACGATCCGGTCCTTAAGCAGCTAAACCAGCTGACGACCGAAGAGAAGATCGGTCAGCTCGTGCTGGTGGGTATGGACGGAACCGCCACAAGTGCAGAGACCCGCGAGCTCGTGCAGAAGTATTATGTCGGCGGATTTATTTTCTACAAAAATAATATCGACAGCACGAAGCAGGCGCTGAGCCTGTTCAACGGCCTCAAAAAAGACAACCAGGACAATCCCGTGCCGCTGTGGATGAGCGTGGACGAGGAAGGCGGACGGGTGTCCCGGATGCCGGATGAATTCGTCGACATGCCGACAAACCTCGCCATTGGAAGGAAGAACAGCACAGAGTTATCCCATGGCATCGGGCAGATCCTCGGCCGGGAGCTGGCCGAATTCGGGCTGAACATGGATTTTGCGCCGGTGCTGGACGTCAACAGCAATCCGGACAATCCCGTGATTGGGGACCGCTCCTTCGGCAATGACGCCGAACGGGTTGCCCGGCTAGGCAAAGCCACGATGGAGGGAATCCGTGAGGGGCATGTGGTGCCGGTCGTGAAGCATTTCCCGGGGCATGGCGATACATCCGTGGACTCCCACATCGGTCTGCCTGTCGTGAACCATGACCTGGCGAGGTTACGGAAGCTCGAACTCGTGCCGTTTCAGGCTGCGGTGAAAGACCAGGCGGATGTCGTCATGATCGCGCATCTGCTGATGCCTAAGCTGGATCCGGACCACCCGGCCTCCTTCTCCAAAGCCGTCATTACGGACCTGCTCCGCAAAGAGCTTGGGTTCAAAGGGGTCGTCATCTCGGACGACATGACGATGGGGGCGATCGATAAAAATTACAGCATCGGCAAGGCATCGGTCGGGGCCATCCTTGCGGGCGGAAACATCATTCTCATCGGGCATGATTACGCCAAGGAGAAGGAGGCCATCCAGGCACTGACGGACGCGGTAAAAAACGCGACGATATCAGAAGAAGTGCTCAATGACCGGGTATACGCCGTTCTTAAGCTGAAGATGGCTTATGGACTTACCGACGAACCGGCAAATGGGCCGGACGTGGACCGGATCAACAAGGACGCCCGCAGCCTGTTGGGCAAATACGGTTTGAAATAGAGTCAATCATCGCATGCTAGGAAAAGAAGAGGCTTGAACAGCTGTGTCACAGGTGGAAGAATTGTTGAGTCAATAGCACGGGGCTTCAATAACAAGCTTGGCATATATTATTCTATCTTCAGGGAAAGGAATGAGAGATATGCCAACATTTGATACCATGCAGGTGACGGGGAATGCAACGATTGAGCAGGACATGCAGGTTAACGGAAATGCCACCATCGGAACGAATATGCAGGTGAACGGTAACGAAACGGTCATGCAAAATTTTAACGTGATGGGGAACGAGACGATAGCTGGCTCCTTGCAGGTGAACGGCAGCCAAACGGTATCCGGCAATATCGGTGCCGGCAGTACGGTTAGCGCGTTGTTTCGTATGGTCACGCAGTCCCAATCGACCGTGCCGGCAGGAGGTTTTACCTCGCAGCAGGTCCGTTTCTATCCGGCGATCTTGCCGGGCCAGCCAGGGCTTGTGCTCAAGGGCACGGACGGTAATAACTACGTGCTGTTCGTTGACGTTTCGAGCGGAACGCCTACGCTTGCGCTCATGCGTGCGTAAAACTGGTGTATAAGCTGCCGGTGTGGATTGGGACCGGGTTCACATGTAAATGAATAAAAGGCGCCGCCTCTGATGAGAGGGGCGCCTTTTTTTAATATCAGAAAGTACAAACACCGGAGCCAAGGCTTCCTGATATTGCAAGAAAAATCACCTTTGCTAAAGTATGTACGGACATTTCATCCGGCAGCCTCGCGGCGCGGCTGCTTCTTCCGGCCCAGCAGCCTGCTGACATTGAGCTCGGACAGGGCTACGCCGAGCAGAACGAGTCCGGCGCCTGCATATCCTTGGACGGACAGCGTTTCGTTCATGAACAGCAGGCCGATGATGGCGGCCACGACCGGCTCCAGCGCAAAAATGAGGCCTGCTTGGGTTGCGGTCGTATACTGCTGGGCCATGGTCTGCAGGATAAAGCCAAGCGCGCTGCACACGAGGCTGAGCGCCAGCACCGCCACCCAGCCGGAGATGCTGCCGGGCAGGCGCGGGGTCTCCCACAGCACCGTGAAGACGAGCCCGAACGCGCCGGCAAAACCGAGCTGCCAAATGCCGATGCAGAGCGGATCCGGCGATGTTTTGGCTGCACGGCCCGTCAGCATCATGTGGACGGCGAACAGCAGGGCCCCAAGGATGCACCACAGGTCTCCGAAGCCGATGCCGGACTGGGGCCGCAGCGTGAGCAGACCGATCCCGGTCATGGCCAGCAGGACGCCCAGGACGAGCCGCTTGCTCGGCATGCTTTTGCCGAATACGGCCGAGAGAACCGGCACGAAGATGACCGTCAGGCTCATCAAAAAGCCCGCATTGGATGTGGACGTTCCTTGAAGCCCAAGCATAATGGAGGCAAACACGCCGAACAGGATGAAGCCTAAAAGCGCGGCATGTTTCAATACGGTGACGTCTGTATTGCGGCGAAGCCGGCCTGCGAAGAGGCCGCCAGCGGCGATGAACGCCAGCCCGAACCGGAGGGCGATCAGGTTGAAGGGCTGAACCGAATCCAGCCCCATTTTCATAAACAGATAGGAAGAGCCCCAAAAAAGGGTGACGATCATAATCATGACATTTGCTTTAAAAGGTTTCATGGAATGGGAGACCCTGCCTTTGTAGTATCAAACTTGAACAACAGCTTTCGCCTGATCCAGTATACGTGGTATTTTTAAATAAGAAAATTGAATGTTTTGAATGTAAAGCATGAATGAATTTAATGAAAAAAGGGTGGCGAAGGTGAGCCTGTTTAAGTATGAGGTGTTTCATAAAGTGGTAGAGCTTGGCAGCCTGACAAGAGCTTCCGAGGCGCTGGGTTTGACCCAGTCCGGCGTCAGTCATGCCGTTCACAGTCTGGAAACGGAGTTCGGTTTCACGATCCTGACACGTAACCGTTCCGGCGTCCGTCTGACCGATAACGGGGAACGCGTGCTTGCATTCGTACGAGAGATGCTGCAGGTGCAGGAGCGGCTGAAGCAGGAAGTGGCTGCCATTAACGGGCTGGAAACCGGTAAGATCCGGATCGGAACCTTTACCAGCATTTCGGTGCAGTGGCTCCCGGGGATTATCCGCGATTTCCTGGCCAGCCATCCCCGGATCGAAGTGAACTTGTATGAAGGGGACTACCATGAGATCGAGGAATGGCTGCTCAGCGGCGAAATTGACTTCGGGTTTGTGTCGATGCCCACCCTCGATTCGTTTGAGGTCATCCCGTTAAAGCTGGACCGGATGCTGTGCATCCTTCCCCCGGGCCATCGCCTGGAAAAAGAGCCCTGCATACGGTACGTCGACATTGCCAACGAGCCCTTCATTATGCCGAAGGAAGGCAGCGATTACGATGTTCGGCGTGTATTGCGCAAAGGCAGGGTCAAACCGCCGGTCAAGTTCCGGGCGGCCGACGATTATGCGATCGTGGCCATGGTGGAGAACGGACTTGGCATCAGCATTTTACCGGAAATGATCCTGCGGGGAAGACGCAACGAGGTGGTAGCACTGGAGCTGGAGGACGGGAGCTGCCGGTCGCTGGGGATCGCCCTGAACGCCACGAGGAACGTCTCTCCGGCGACGCGGAAAATGATCGATTGCGCCCGAAGCTGGCTCGCCGATGAAGCGCGGGCGGGAGGAGCGAAACCCGCAAGGGGGGAGTAACGTATACACGGGTGGACGAGCCTGAATTTGACAAGAACGATCTGGGCGGTATAACTATAGAAAATGGATCTGGACCATATCATGTAAAGGAAGCGGTGTTACGATGACGGAACATCAATCTGCAATCGGCGGAGCTTCGAAAGAAGCGGCCGCCCCCAAAGGAGACTGGAAGGCGTTCATCCGCCTCGTCATGCAGACGAGGCCGTCGAAATGGCTGCTCGCCGTGGCTTCGGTGCTGAGTGTCATTTCCACGCTGGTCAGCCTGATCGTCCCGTATTTTACGAAAAATCTGGTGGACAGCTTCTCTGTGGAGTCGATCCGTCCGGAGCAGATCGTGCTGCTGGTCGTGACGTTTGTCCTGCAGGCGATTGCCGGCGGCGTATCGATCTATCTGCTAAACCGGCTGGGGCAGGAGGTGGTGGCCAAGCTCCGCGACAGGCTGTGGAAGAAGCTGCTGACGCTCACCATCCCCTACTATGACAATAACCGGACCGGGGATACCGTGAGCCGGATGACCAATGATACTGCGGTGCTGAAATCGCTCGTATCCGAGCATGTGACCGGTTTTTTTAACGGCATCATCTCTATGATTGGTTCGATCATCATCCTGCTGCTGATGGACTGGCAGATGACGCTGATCATGCTCGCCGCCATCCCGGTGGCTTCGGCGGTGCTGGTGCCGCTCGGCCGGACAATGCTGAACATTTCACGGAAAATGCAGGATGAGACCGCCTCGTTCACAGCGGTGCTGAACCAGGTGCTGTCCGAGATCAGGCTGGTCAAAGCCTCGAACGCCGAAGACCGCGAAGAGCGGGTCGGGCGGAGTTCCATTGAGAGCCTGCTGTCGCTCGGCATCCGCGAGGGCAAAGTGCAGGCGTTCATCGGCCCGGTCATTTCGCTGGTCATGATGGGCCTGCTGGTCGTCATTATCGGATACGGCGGCATGCGCGTATCCAGCGGGGCGCTGACCGCCGGGGAGCTCGTGGCATTTATTCTGTACCTGTTTCAGATTGTCATGCCGGTGAACCAGATAACGGCTTTTTTTACGCAGCTGCAAAAATCCGTGGGGGCAACCGAACGCATCGTCTCCATTTTGGAGGACGAGCAGGAGGACGTGCTGCAGGGCCGCACGCTGACCGATGCGGCTCAGGCCATCGAAGCGGAAAACTTAACGTTTGCCTACAGCGGTGATGGGGAGGGCGTGCTGCACGGACTTAACTTCACGCTTGAACCCGGCAAGGTGACGGCCGTGGTCGGACCGAGCGGGGGCGGGAAAACGACGCTGTTCTCCCTGATCGAGCGTTTCTACAAGCCGACCGGAGGCACCATCCGTATCGGCGGGGAAAATATCGAAACCTTCTCGCTGCATTCTTGGCGCAGCCGGATCGGATATGTACCGCAGGAGAGCCCGATCATTTCCGGCACGATCCGCGACAATATTTGTTACGGGCTGGACCGGAAAGTGACGGACGAGGAAGTGGAACGGGCGGCGCATATGGCGTATGCCGATATTTTTATTCATGAACTGCCGGAAGGATATGACACGGAAGTCGGCGAACGCGGGGTGAAGCTGTCCGGCGGCCAGCGCCAGCGGATTTCGATCGCCCGGGCGCTGCTGCGGGACCCGCAAATTTTGATGATGGACGAGGCGACTTCGAGTCTCGACAGCAAGTCGGAGGTGTTCGTCCAGAAGGCGCTCGACAACTTGATGAAGGGCCGGACGACGCTGGTTATCGCCCACCGGCTGTCGACCGTCGTTGATGCGGATCAGATCCTGTTCATCGAGAAGGGCCGCATTACAGGAAGCGGGACGCACCAGGAGCTGTTCGAATCGCACGCCATGTACCGCGAGTTTGCCATGCAGCAGCTGCGCATTGGCGAAGACGCGCAGGCAGGGGAACTGCCTGAGCCGGCATCCGAGCCCGCCCTGAATCTTCCGCCGTCGGCGGAAATGAAATGAGGTATTGTTTTGTTTCGTATATTCATTATCGAAGATGACGCCAAAATCTCCTCTATGCTGAAGGCGCATGTGGAGAAATACGGGTATGAGGCGGCGTTGCTGGAGGATTTCGACCGGGTGATGGAACGGTTCGAATCTTTCCAGCCGCATCTCGTTCTGCTGGACGTCAATCTTCCGAAGTTTGACGGCTTTTATTGGTGCCGGCAGATCCGGCATGTGTCCACATGCCCGGTGCTGTTCATTTCGGCGCGCGACAGTGAAATGGACCAGGTGATGGCGCTGGAGAACGGGGCTGACGATTATATAACGAAGCCTTTTGCTTATGAAGTAGTGATGGCCAAAATCCGCAGCAGCCTTCGCCGTGCCTACGGCTCTTACTCCGGCAGGCAGGAGGAGCGCAAAGTAGAGGAGCCGGGCGGACTGACGCTTTATCCGGAACGATTTATTCTGTCATCGGCCGGCGCCAGTGTAGAGCTGACGCAGAAGGAATCGATGCTGATTGAAGCGCTGATGAACCGGGCCGGCCGCGTCGTCAGCCGCAACCGCCTGCTGGATCTGCTGTGGGAAGATCATCACTTTG
The DNA here is from genome assembly GCF_016624415.1 of Paenibacillus sp. S28. Classification (NCBI taxonomy): domain Bacteria; kingdom Bacillati; phylum Bacillota; class Bacilli; order Caryophanales; family Paenibacillaceae; genus Paenibacillus; species Paenibacillus sp. S28. The sequence goes on from NZ_JACVTM010000006.1 coordinate 431,685, forward strand.
TCGATGACAACACGCTGAACGTCTATATGACCCGGCTGCGCAAGAAACTGAAGGAGCTGGACATGGAGGAGCGGATCGAAACGGTACGTGGAGCCGGCTATGTGCTCCGTACTACAGGAGAGGAGACGCCGTGAGGCTGTTTTTGAAAGAGCACATCCCGCTTCTGATCGTATACCTCGTGCAGATCATCCTGGTCGGAACGCTGTTTTGGCTGGGATCGGATACGCATTCCGTCTCCATCTCCCTGTACAGCGCCGTCCTGATTACGGTTCTACTATCCGTTTATTTAACCTACAGGTATTTGAGCCACCGCCGCTTATACCAGCGGTTGTCGGAGCCGGCCGGGACGCTGGACCAGTCCCAGAACGAAATCGGGGAGACCCCGCTCGCCGATGCACTGCATGAGCTGCTGGAGAATCAATTTCAGCTGTATCAGAATGAGCTCTATGATACGAGGCAGCGGCTTGCGCTTCACACCGCTTTTATCAACCGGTGGGTGCACCAAATGAAGACGCCGCTCTCGGTCATCCAGCTGACGCTGGAGGATATGGATTTGGACGACGAGGTGGAGGGCAGCCTTCAGGAGGAGCTGGACAAGCTGCGCAAGGGATTGGAGATGGCACTGTATACATCCCGGCTTGACCGGTTTGAGCATGACTTTCGGGTGGACGCCATTCCGCTCCGGGCCGCCGTTCAGGAGGCTGTGGCCGACAACCGGCGGTGGTTTATCCGCAACCGTCTTGTACCGGACATCCGGATCGATGAGGAGCTGGCCGTCTACTCGGACGCCAAGTGGCTTCATTTCATGCTGGGTCAAGTGATCACGAATGCTGTCATGTATTCGGCCGGCCGCGGTGAGCGAGTAGTGTTTGCGGCCAGCCGCCGCGAAGCCGAAACGGTGCTGGAAATCACGGATCAAGGCGTGGGCATCCGGCCCGAGGATTTGGGGCGGGTATTTGAGCCTTATTACACGGGAAGTACGGGCCGGAACTACCACGAATCGACGGGAATGGGTCTGTACCTGGTCCGCGAGGTGTGCAGCCGGCTCGGTCACCGCGTAGAAATCGATTCAGCTCCCGAACAGGGGACGACGGTAAGGTTCGTTTTTGATGCGCGGCCGTTACGGCAATCTGTCTAACAATCGCAGAGGGAGAGAGGGCGCTTTGATGAAATGTCATGGCGTCCTTTTTTTGCGGTGAGGGACCCCGAACATAACCTTACGAAGGTTTAAGATTGGCGTAAGACGAATCCATAGTTTCGGCTGCGGGTTATGCTTTACAGTAGAGGTATCACAGAAGACAGACAAGAAAGGAGCATTCCTGTGACGGATATTTTGAAAGTGACCGGCTTGAGCAAAGTCTATCCGGGCAAAGTAACCACCCGCGCATTAACGAATATTCAGCTGACGATCAAGCAAGGCGAATTTGTCGGCATTATGGGGCCCTCGGGAAGCGGCAAAACGACACTGCTGAACATGGTCTCCACGATCGATGCGCCAAGCTCCGGGGAGGTGCTGATCAACGGGCAGAATCCCCACAAGCTGAAGAAGAAGGAACTGGCGGGGTTCCGCCGGCGCCAGCTGGGCTTTGTTTTTCAGGACTTCAACCTGCTGGATACCCTTACCGTGGCCGAAAACATCGTGCTTCCGCTGACGCTGGACCGGGTGAAGCTGCCGGATATAGAAGCGCGGCTAACGCGGATTGCAGACAAGCTTGGCATTACCGATATTTTAAACAAACGCACTTATGAGATTTCCGGTGGACAGCGGCAGCGTGCCGCCATCGCGCGGGCGATCATCCCTTCGCCGTCCCTGCTGCTCGCCGATGAGCCGACCGGGGCGCTGGATTCCGCATCCTCCCGCAACGTGATGGAGACGATGGAGAAGCTGAACGTCGCCGACCGCGTGACGATGATGCTGGTAACGCATGACCCCCAGGCCGCAAGCTACTGCCACCGGGTGGTTTTCATCAAGGACGGCGAGCTGTCGGGAGAAATTCACCGGGGAGAGAGCCGGCAGGCCTTTTTCCAAAAGATCATCGAGATGCTGTCTTTCCTGGGAGGTAACGCACATGAGCTTTCCTCAATTCGCGTTTAACAACGTCAAGCGCAACGCCAGGGCTTATTTCGCTTACTACCTCAGCAGCAGCTTTATGGTGATGGTGTTTTTTACGTATGCCTTGTTTATTTTCCATCCGGACATCAACAAGACAGAGCTTGGACACACGACGATGCTGGTCATGCTGATTATGGAGTACATCATTTACATTTTTTCATTTCTGTTTGTGCTCTACTCGATCGGGGCTTTCCTGAAGGCAAGAAACAAGGAGTTCGGCATCCTGACGATTCTGGGGGCGGAGCAGGGCCAGATCAGCCGCCTGGTCTTCATCGAAAATATGATCATCGGCGCATCGTCCATCGTGACCGGGATCGGCAGCGGCCTCATTCTGTCCAAGCTGTTTCTGCTGCTGAGCGCAAAGGTAGTGGGCATGGAGAAGCTGGGGCTGTACCTTCCGGTCAAAGCGGTGCTGCTGACGGTAGCCGCGTTCGCCCTGCTGTTCATCGCTATTTCGGCGTTTACGCTGATCCTGATCCGCCGCAATCACGTCCTGCATCTGCTGCAGGGGTCGAATCGTCCGAAAACCGAGCCGAAGGCGTCCATCCTGATTTCCTTATTCGGGATCGCCCTTCTGGCCGCCGGCTATATGTCTCTCCGGGTGAATCTCGTTCTCGCGGCTGTGACCGGGATTGCGGGGACGTATTTCTTTTTCACGCAAATTACCGTGCTCGTCATGCGACTCTTGAAGCGCAGTCGCAGGTGGGTGTGGAAGGGGACGAACCTGATCTGGATTTCGGAAATGGCCTATAAAATGAAAGACAATGCGAGAGTGCTGTTCATGGTGACGGTCGTCACAGCTATTTCCTGTATGAGTGTCGCGTTCGTGATGTCCATCAACGAGACGAATAAAGATAATTACAGGTCGAATCCGTATGCTATCCGGCTTTCGGTTTATGACGACAAAAGCGAAAAGGGTGATTTGGCGCTGATCGAGCAATCGCTGAGCCGTCAAGGCATTACCTATCAGACGATTCGTACGGAGCAATATTTTAGCGTGGTGGAAAATAGAACCTCTTCAGTCTCGGTTATGCCGCAGTCCATGTACAATCAACTGGCAGAAGCCGTCGGTGCACCGAAGGTTGGCAAGCTGGATTACCATCAGGCGGTGCATGTCATCCCTGCCACGGAGGTATCAAGGGAGCGTCCGGATTGGTACGACCTCAGGAAGATTACGCTACGGGATACGAAAGCCGAGCTGGACATCACCGATACGATCAAGCCTGCCGTGAACGTGTCGCCTACACTCTCGGATATTCTGGTCATTTCGGATGATGAATATCAGGCGAACAAGAAGCTTCTGTCCTCTGAGCCAAAATCTAACCGGATCCAGGGCAGTGTCGTGTATTTGATTCCCGAATGGTCGACAGGCACCGTTCCTGCGGAGGGAGATCCAGAAATCACGATTGGCATGAAGCTGAAGCAGGAGGGGATCGACAGGGAATTGAGCGGCCAATCCGAAAACATCATCAGCGCCCGGGGCGGGGATTACTACTCGCTGAGGCAGTCCTTTGCGATGATGAGTTTTGCCGGTATTTTCATTACGGCGGTTCTGTCCATTTCCTCCGCGAGCTTCCTGTATTTCAAACTCCACCATGAGCTGACGCAGGATCAGCGGATGTATCAGTCGATGTCCAAAATCGGCCTGAAAATCCAGGAAATGAGCCGCGCCGCAACGCTGCAGATCGCCGCGCTGTTCTTCGTTCCGATCGTGGTGTCGGTCATACAGACGCTCGTCGTGCTAAATGCCGTCCGTAAGGACTTCGGGGTCGGTGAAGTGAATTCATCGGTTCTGCTCGCTTCGATCGCTTTTGTTATCGTCCAGATGGTATACTTCCTGATCGTACGCTCGCGTTACGTTCACAAGCTCAAGCGTGTGATGGTGTAAAATTAGGAAAACCGTCTCCGTTCCGGTACATTGAACTGTGACCCGGATTGTGGACGGTTTAAAAGAAACAGCCCTAAGCCTA
>NZ_JACVTM010000070.1:0-203 GCF_016624415.1 Paenibacillus sp. S28
CAATAAAATAATTCGCAGATTCGTTTCGTATCTAGTTTTCAGGGAGTCAAAATTGCTGATTTCACTCCAAGCGGGTGAGAGAAGCGTGCATGACTTTCAGCATTTGGCGATGCTGAAACCTGAATTATGCATTTGGTTATTAACCAATGCTCCGTTTGGTGGCGATAGCGGAGGGGTTCCACGCGTACCCATCCCGAACACGA
>NZ_JACVTM010000007.1:0-366027 GCF_016624415.1 Paenibacillus sp. S28
AGCACATGCAACCATTGATTTGTTTAATGCGTTTAGATTGTATCCAATTTACATTAAGGAGACCCTAGTATGAAGATCGCAAAAAAGATTCTTGCTATAACAATACTTTCTTTCACAGTTGCATGTGCAATGAATTCGAATAACGTTCCCGATCCTGCAAACGACTTACATACAAGAGTCAAACTGAATTACGATGTAACAAGTGTAGAAGATGTCATGAAAGTCAAAGGAATCAAATTTTTATCCCAACCATCTCAGCACGATTGGGTCTTGGCTGGCGAGGAGCCACATGAATATGCTGTTGGCAGTAGACGGGAGCAAACCGCCCCTCAGGAAGACGCTTCAGTTTATATTTTTGATTCCGAGCAGCAACGCAAAAAAGGAATAGCGGACTTCCACAAACAAACTGAAAAATATAATATGCTTTACCCACGAATTTATGAAAAGCGCAATGTTTTGATCTTATATTGGGCCACAGGAGACATGAATAAGCCTGCTAAACTGGGGGATAATTTCACAAATGCCATGAACAGCCTTCGTATTGTTACAGAGTTCAAAAGTACCTCATTAGGCGACAAGGAAGTTCCCTACACGATACGAATTGGCGAGGGGACTTTCGGTGGAATTGCGTTTACAAAAGGTACGGCAATTTCTTCTATCGACACACATATGAATGGAAGGGTACATACCCTTCAAATTCGAAATTGGAGGCTTCCTTCAGCGATTACCATTGAGTATAAAGCTAACAATATCGAAGTGAAGTATACTGAGAGTTCTTCTTCAAAAAGGGAAAATGTTCTGATCAGTTTTCGTGATGACGAATTAGATCCGACCCAAATCAAAGTGTTTTTAAACGGTCGAAAAGAACGTGTGGTTGGTATTGAACAAGGGATCGAATAAAGCTGTTTAAGTTGCATCGTAGCTGACATCAGATACTATCCTCTGTTGTGCTATCCTCGTGTCAGTTGGTCTAAAACAATTTGAACATTTTCATGTGTTAAGGTACTTAATGGCGGGGGTTAAGTAATATGCTCAACGTTTAGATACATTTAATCGGCAATCGGACTATGTTCTTGTCCATTCCGGTAATCGGTATAAGTTCTTGTCCTTGGCTTTGACAAGAACTTGTACCGATAAAATAAAAAAGTCGCTAAAATAGCGACTTAAATGGGACCAGTTCGTGTCCCTCGACAATAATAGTGACTCTCAATGGGACTATTTCGTTGCTTGGCTGCGTCATACTCTACCAGGACCTTTCGGTCCAGTACAATCACGCTAGAGGCTTAACTGTCGTGTTCGGGATGGGTATGCCCGGGATACCTCTAACATCACCACCTAGCAAACGTTATTCAAAAAAAAGTTTACCGCGAGAAAGTCACTGCACTTTCTCATCGTTTCAAGTACTACCCTTGAAAACTAGATACGAAACAAATCTGTATTTTAGCCCCTGCTTTATTCTTCCAGGTGAATTTGGATAAGCCCTGGACCAATTAGTACCTGTCAGTTTCATGCATTGCTGAACTTCTACCTCTGGCCTATCATCTTCGACTCCCTGCTATGCTCCCGAAGTCAAACAGTTAATTCTCTTCATCCGTTACCGGTGATGCTATGAAGGGTTCACAAAGTTAGATCACTGTTTTTTCTTCTGTGACCATGATGCCGACAGAGCTGAAGTCAATGAACTTCTTTTCGTCGGGTTGAACTTTTTGCAGGTAGTTGTCCGATGTGAAGAACGCATCATGGTCGGCCCAACTGTCGAACCAGATTTCAGTAAGCCCATCATACGCTGGTTGCGGATAGCCCTCGGCGGCAACCGGGTGAGACACCACATATTTTCGGACATACTTCTTGGCCTCTGGGATCGAGGTAAATAAAGGAGCGTGGTTATGTCGATGGTATTCTACGAACTTATCGACACTCATCCCCCCGATCCGATTGATCATATATACAAACTTTATCATGTCGTTTTCCACCTTTCTGTAATAGAGGCTCATTCGTTGTGGCGGTTTACTAAAACGTAAATTTCGTTTCGTTATCCAGTTTTCAAGGATCGAAGCAGTTTATTCGATACTGCAACTGGGTGAATTTCGGTCCAACCTTTCCAAGCGGATGAAATTCAGACAGCTTAAATATGAGAGTTGAACCCTCAAAACTGAGCAGCGAGTGAATAACAGATCTCAACCTGATTCGTTGATTTTACTCTGTAAAGTCTCATTCTCATTACTCATTTTTCAAAGATCAACTTCGTTTTTCATTACAGCCTTCTGATCAAATGAATTTCTATATTTCTAAGATTATTGAATTAATTATCAAAAAAATTTATGTCAACAAGAAGGGCGAATATTTTTCCACCACTCTGCGGTTCAGGCTGTAATAAATAAATGTTCCTTCTTTCCTCGATTGAAGTAATCCGCACTCCGACAACTGCTTCAGATGATGCGATAATGTCGAGTTGGCGACGTTTTTTAACTTCTCTCCCAGCGAGACGCAGCATTGGTCCGGTTCGCTTGCAAGGAGTAGGACGATACTGATCCGCGTCGGCTCTATGGCATCGCGCATCTCCGATTTGCTTTCCATGTACTGTCTCCTCGTTTTCCATCTATATTCTCATATTTCTAAATGTATAAAAATATAGTACGGTATTTTTTCTTATTTGTAAATCCCCATCAAAAAAATTTTTAAGCGTGATGGATATAGCTTTGGTAAAATCATTGATCCATCAAGTCCTCCAGTTACTCAGACATTCCTACGAACTAGTAATGGCTACCCACCGCCGCCACATGTTGGTTAAGTTGCTATTGTGCTGCCATCCCTCTATGAGCAAACGCTTTTCTCCGAATTGCTTGATTATTCTCAAGAATGCGCATTCTCGAGAAAACAATGGCCATGACGGATTGAAACAGTTATCAGGTGAAGAAATTCTTGGAGGCGGAGAAAGCGCAAAGCAATCTCTCCTGAGACCATCTGCTCTAAAAAGTGGTTACTTAGGAAAGATCTAGTCGCACTTTTGGAGCTCCACAAGGTCTCATGGTGGTGAACCATCCCATGTCTCACAGAGTCTTCGCTCCCACATTCCTTCGTTCAACCTATCCATGAGGTGGAGGTCAGATATGCTGCCCGCCAGGATCTACGTCCGTAAAATAGTTAGCTCCGACTCATCCTTGCTTCTGTTGTTATGCTCCGTTAATGCCTCGTTCGTGGATTAAGCGGCAACCGGTTCGCTTGCAATTCGAGGGATATCAGCCAGCATCTTATCCTCGCAGAATGCATGGCCATTCTTCAGAATTCCAAACAGTATCCGAATCAGCTTGTTGCATAGCGCAATGAGTGACTGCATTTTCTTGAGCGGATTACCCGTCTTGTTGTGTAATATTTTATTCATGCAAGGCCTTAAAAGCCGAGTTCTGCGCCACGAGTGGGATGACTACCCGGAAAAACAAGGCCCGTTGCCCTTTCCGGCCGCGCTTCGTGATCTTCGTCTGGCCTTTTTGCTTGCCGGACGTATTCTCTCGTAAGTTCAGGCCGGCCAGCTTGCTGATCTGTCTTGGATGCAGGTATTCCTGAATGTCAGCGAGGAATCCAACAGCCGTATCGCGGCCAATTCCTTTCATGGCATAAGGCTGGTTGCTGTACGGAATCTCCTTCAGGAGCTCATTCAATCTGGCATGCAACTCGGTGATCTGCTCCTGAAGAAATTCGTACAGTGTAAGCAACAGCTGCAATTCCATCTTGGCGAGTTCCTTGCCTTGTTCCTCCAATTGTTCCAGTATCTTTGTCGCAGGTTATTGTTGCCCCCAAACCTTCAGCAATCTCACGCAAAGGAACAAGGTTTGTGTTTTGGTAAATAACCGGTTCACTGTTAAAGCTAATCTTTTGACCGTTTATATACACCTTAAGTCCAGAGGCTTTATAAGTAGGTGCTGCTGATTTGCGTGAAGTGCTTTTTGAAGATGAATTGTTTTTACTTGTGTTGGAAGACGATGAACTCCCCGAGGAAGAGCTTCCTCCATTGTGGTAGTGATACTCTCCATATTCCAATCCCCATTTGGAACAATTCGTCCAGCATGTATGGCCTCCACTTGCATCTGTTCTACCTGGATGCGCCGAAACTAACCATCTTCGAAAGTCGTCGCCCAGATGTCTGGCAGACCGTTCCGGGGTGATAACCGCGTATATTCGAAACGCAAGCTCTATGCATTCGAACTCCCAGAGCCCGTACTGTTCGGAAAAGGGCACGGCCGCGGGGGTGGATCGCCGTTATCTATCGCGGGCGTTCACTCGAGGTTCGCCTTCCGCTCACGGTATTGCCCCGGTGTAACGCCCACCAGCTTCTTGAACAGCCGGTTCAAATAAGAGGGTTGATAGCCGATCTGCAAGGCAATCTCGCCGACCTTCATGTCGGTGTCGTCCAGCAGCTCCTTCGCCTTCTCGATCCGCAGCTGGATCAAGTAATCGATGAAATTGATGTCGGCGATATGTTTGAACGCCTTGCTCAGCGTGAACGGGCTTGTCCCCAAATCCTCGGCGCAGCGCTCCAGCGAGACGTCAGAGTCGTAATTCCCTTTGACGTACTCCATCGCCCGCTCGACGAGCCGACGCTGATGCAAGGCCTTGTCGCAGGCCAGCACTTTCCCGTATGGTCCGATTACTCGGACATGAAACCATTCGGTCAAGCTCTCGGGATCCCGCATTCCGCGAAGCTCGGCGTACAGATCATCGTCACCGTACAGCCCGCGCGGCTGGTAGCCGGCTTCCAGAATCGCGTGCTGGATGCTGCCGAGCAGCTGGAGTGCCCCGTCCTGGATGAACATTTCCTTGCCTCCCTCCTGCACGAGAATTTCCACGAAAGACTGTACGGCGGCAGCCGCCTCCTCGGGGAGCCCCATCCGGATCGCTTGCTTCACCTCCTTCTCAGCGCCAAACGGATACGGCACCGCCTCCCTTCCCATGCCGGGAAGAAGGTCCTCCAGGGAAAGAATCTGCGTCTCCTCCTGAACATCGCGGTAGCGGGCGGCTTGCCGAAGGTGCCGCAGCGATTCCGGCAAATCCGAAATTTTCGGCAGAGGCCGACCTATCAGGATTGTGCTTTGCACCTTCAGCACGGCGCAGATCGTCTCCGCGAGCGAAGCCGCCAGCTGGAAGGCACTGCCGCGTGCCGCCTCCTCCGGCTCCTCACGCCCGAAGGACAACAGGATGCCTACGGATAGATCCTGGAAATTGACGATATCCGCCTGTTCGCCGCGAGCGGCGGTCAACTCCTGCGCAATATTCGCTGCCGCGAAGGAGACAAGCTGAGCATCGCCGTCCGTGAAGCGCCCCTGCAGCCGGCTAAGCCCAGTAACCTGGAGGAGCACGAGCAGAAACCGCTTGCCGTCCATGCTCCAGCCGTAGGCGTTCATCCTCTCGCGAAGTTCCTCTTCCGTGAAGGAATAATAATGTCCTTGTATGAGATGAAGCAAAAAGCTTGACCGCATCCAGGGCTGTGCCTGCTCCAGTTTCTCCCGCAGCTCGCGGCTTTCCCGGTTCAGGTGGCGCCACTGCTTCTCGAGAAAGCCGATCTCGTCGCTGGGCGGATCGGGCGCGCGCCTCTCGTCATGGAACAAGCCGACGAGCCGGTGGATTGGATGATAGATCCGCTTGGAGGCAAGCCAGGACAGAAGAAGCGCGACGACAAAGCCGGACAGACTGACACCGACAATCATCCTAGACATCATTTTGACCGGAGCCGTCATCGAGGAAAGTGAAGCGGCGGTGACGTAGGTCCAGTGCAGACCCAGCCGGGTAAAATCGCCGAACGTGACGGTATATGTTTCGCCCTGAAAGTTGTACAGGAACGTGCCGGAACCCGTTTCACGCCGCTTGATCTCGGTAGCCAGCGCAGTCTCGAACGGCGTGCCTTCGGGAAGGCCCGCCCCTTTCTCGGTCACGACGAAGCGGCCCTTCTCGTCGATAATGAAGGAGCTGCCGGCCCTGCCGAGCGACAGCTCATGCACCAGGCTTACGAGCTTATCCCGGTCCAGATAAAAAATCAGGGTACCGTAAGGCTGGCCGATGCCCGGAACCTTATGTACGAGCGCCACCGTATGATCATCCGACCGGTTGACCCGTGGGAAGCCGTTCAGCCAGAACGCGCCTTGCTTGCTGGACATGACCGCCCGGTAGCCGACGAGATCGCTTGGGCTTGAGACGGCTTCGATCCCGTCGAAGTCGGAGACAACGACGGGCGACTTGCCGTCGACGAACAGATGCACCTGATCGACCAGCGGATAGAAGCCCTTCATAACCGTCAAGGTGCGGTACAGGTTTTGAGTAACGTTATATTGGTCCTTCAGATCGACGTTCCGGAGACTTCCGTCGAACCTCGGGTCGAACGCCCATTGCGTCGCCGTCAGTTCGAGCTGGTTCAAATCGCCATTAATGCGCTTCACCGCGTTCAGGAGTAGCGCCTCGTTCGAGCTCGTCACCTCCTTGCCGATATGCGAGCTGCCGAGTAGATAGAGTGTTATTCCGATAATTGCCGTCGGTAGGCATGTGATGCTCAGCACGATCAATAGGCTTTTTCGGTAGAAACGGCCTTTGATCGCCGGCGGCCGATCCGGCCAGTCCCTTTGGACGAAATGGTTCATGACGCTCCCTGCCTTTCTTTTTTTTCAATAGCTGCCCGGACCATCGTCCGATAACTTTCACTTGCCGACCGAAACGCCTTAACCGGCCTACGAGAGTAACCGGTTCTCGCGAGATGAACGGGAAAAACCCTCTTTTTCCAAATTAGAAAAAAGAGGGTAGTGCTTTCCAAACCTTTACTCGGAGCTGGATATCCGCTGCTGATAGGACGCATTGATTTCCTCGGTGATTTTAAGCAGGTCGGGATCGTTCTTAAGTTCTCCAACGAATCTGTCCCACTCCTCGATCGGCGCTTTCCCCAAAATGACCTTCGTCTTCATGTCCTGAATTTTCTTGCCCAGCTCGGTGCCGACCTTGGTATTCGTATCGGAATTGAGACCGACCGCAACCTCCGGCACGCTCAGTTTGGCCCGCTCGTCGATAATTTGCTTGTTCCGCTCCAGTATGTCGCTTGGCATACCCGAACGGTAGGCGCGCAAATACTTGTCGTATTTGATGAAAATTTGGCCGAGCGCCTGCTGTGCGACGATATCGATCTTAGCCTGTTCGGTTGGCACCTTCACGCCGTTTTCTTCCTTGTAATGTACGTCCTTGATGCCGAAGCTTGCCAAATCACTGCCCTCGTCAGAAGCGCCGTAGTCCATCAGCTCGAGCAGCTTCTTCATCTTCGCTTCGGGCACAGTCTTCGGAATCGCGTACATTCCAAAGAAGCCGGAATCACGGTTGACGTAGCCGTTCAGAGAGACAAGCGGAAGGAAGTCCGCCTTCGGATCGGTCTTCCGCAGCTCCTCCGTCGGTTCCCAGGCGGCTTCGACCGTATCCTGGAAGCCTCCCGCCCGGCCCGCCTTGAGCAAATCCTTCGCCTGCGAGTTTTTTAGCGTCGCGAGATCTTCGGGAAGGAGCTTCTCCCGGTACGCCTTATTCATCCAGACGAGAGCGTCTCGGACACCAGGTAGCAGATTAACGTTCACAAGCTTGCCGTCTACCAGCGACCAATCGCCGTTCGTCTTCGTGAAGACGTTCTGCAGCTGGCCGAGGGAGGCCATGCCGGACTGGTCGACGAAGCTGGCGTACCCGATCGTGTCGTCCTTGCCGTTGCCGTCCGGATCCTTTTCAACGAATGCTTTAAGGACGTCGTAAAATTCGTCGATTGTTTTTGGAACCTCGAGATTCAGCTTGTCCATCCAGTCCTTGCGTAGGTAAACGAAGCCGCCGCCTTCGACCGGACGGACCCGGGGAATTCCGTAGTTTTTGCCGTCAGCTTGCTTTGTGTTGGTCCAGGTTTCCTTCGGGAATTTCATCAAATTGGGGTAGTCCTTGATATATGGGGTGAGATCCCACAATGCCCCTTGCGCAACCATCGTCCGAACCTGAGCGGTGAAGGCGTTATCCAGCAGCATCAGATCGGGAATGTCCCCCGAAGCGAGCGTAACGTTCACCTTGTCGGCATAGTTGTTCGGCGAGACCCATGTAATGTTCAGCTTGGTGTTGGTCCGCTTCTCGATTTCCTTGACGACGACGTTATCCTTGCCCGGCGGCTCCGGCGTGTAATACATCGTCATGATGCTGACGTTCAGCGGACCGTCGCCGGAAGCTCCTCCCCTGCCTCCTCCGCCGCTGCAGCCGACCAGCAGGGCGGCGATGAGAAGCACTGAAACGGCAATCTTCGTTTTGTCAAGCTTGAACCTTCTTTTTCGCATACGCGAACCTCCCCTTTTTATTTTGCTTCTAGTAGTCTGGCCTTCGTCTATTCCTTGACGGAACCGACCAAAGCTCCTTTCGCGAAATGTTTTTGCAAGAAAGGATAGACGAGTAGGATAGGTACCGTGGCAATGACGACGGCGGCCATCTTGAGCGTCTCTGGCGGAATGCGCTGCTCCGACATCATCTCAGCCGCGGCCGAGCCTCCCGCCGCGGTGGACGCGTCGATCAGCATGTTCTGCAGCAGCACCTGCAGCGGATGCTTCGCGAAATCGTTAATATACAGTAGCGCCGTGAAAAAGGTGTTCCAGTACGCGACGGCGTAGAACAGGCCGAACGCCGCCATGGAGGGAAGCGACAGCGGCAGGATGACCCGGTACCAGACGCTGAGATCGTTGCAGCCGTCGATCCGTGCTGCTTCCTCCAGGCTGGTCGGGATGCTGTCGAAGAAGCCCTTCATCAGCAGCACGTACCAGCCGCTTGTCAGCACCGGCAAGATAAGCGACCAGATGCTGTTGATCAGATGCAGGTCCCGCACAAGCAGATACGGTGGAATGATGCCCGGATTGAATAGTGTTGTCAGCAGGATGGCCAGCATGATGAACCGCCTTCCCTGCAGTCTTCTGCGGGATATCGCGTAGGAAAGTCCTGAAGTAACGATGAGGCTCAGCGCGGTACCGACGATCGCCAGGAACGCGCTGTTCCCGATAGCTCTCATGAAAGCATCGGTGGAGAGCAAATATTTGTAGGAGACGAGGCTCCATTGCTGCGGGAACAGCACCAGCCCTTTTCGGATATATTCCGACGGGTCGGTGAACGACACGACGAATACATAATAGAACGGGAAGAAAGTGATCAAGCTGATCAAGCCAAGCGCGATGACGTTGATGGCGCCGAACGCGCGGTCTCCTAAGCTTTCTCTCATTGAAACGTTCGCCTCCACGGGTGAAATGTGTTAGTAGACACCTTCCTCGCCGAATTTCTTGGCCAATCGGTTGGCGCCGATGACGAGGAGCAGGCCGACGACGGACTTGAACAAGCCGACGGCGGTGCTGAAGCTGAACTGGCCCTGCCGGACGCCGAGACGGTATACGTAGGTATCAAAGACGTCCGCGACATCGGAGACGGCGCCGTTCATCATCAGAAACACCTGCTCGAAGCCGACGTCCATCATATGGCCGATCCGCAGAATGAGCAGAATGACGATGACGGGACGGATGGCCGGCAGCGTCACGTGCCAGATTTGCCTAAGTCGGCTCGCTCCGTCCATCTTAGCTGCTTCGTACAACTGCGGATCGACTCCCGCGATGGCGGCAAGGAAAATGATCGTGCCCCATCCTGCGTCCTTCCAGATGGACTGCAGCGTCAGCAGTCCCCAGAAATAGTTCTTGTTCGTAAGAAAATCGACCTTATCAAAGCCGAAGGCGACGAGCAGCTTGTTCACGACGCCGTCGCCGGTGGACAGAAGCAGAAACGTGATGCCGACGATGATGACCCAGGACAGGAAATGAGGTAAATAAATGATCGATTGTACGACTTTTTTGTAAGACGAAACGCGAATTTCGTTTAGTAGCACGGCGAGCAGAATCGGCAGCGGGAAGAAAAAAATCAGGCTTAGCAGATTGATCGCCATCGTATTGCGGAACAGCAGAAGGAAATCCGGATTCGAGAAAAACCGTGCGAAATGATCGAATCCGACCCACGGGCTGTTTAGGACTCCTTGATAGGGCGAATACTCCTGGAATGAAATGATCACCCCCCACATCGGCACGTACCGGAAAACGATGAAATAAATCAATCCAGGCAGCGCCAGCAAATACAAATACTTGTCTCTCTTCAGGCCCGCCCAGACGAGGCTGGGCGGGGAGCCGACGGCTTTGCCCTCGGCGGCCGCGGTAACCTTATCCGCAGGCACGTCCATCATGGATTCCTCCTTTGAATTAGTTGTGGTGAATGTCAACGCTTTCATGCGCCTTAAGGCAAGGGTACATGCCCTGCACGTTTCTGGCAAATGCCCATTCTTGTCCGCCCGTTTCCTGGCGTTGACCATTCTTGCGGGGGCCCGAAAAGCCCTCTGCGGCGGACTATTCGGCAAAAAAACAGCCGGCGCGCAGCTGGCTGTTTTTTTGAAGGAAGCGGCGCCTCGCTGCGCTCTCCCACCCACTGTAACGTTACATTGGATTTCATCTTTGATTTTCTGCTTTACCTCTTGAGCATTCTCACTTTTTACTTCCTCCACGATTTGCTCAAGCTCTCTGTTTATGTACTGCTGTAGATCGGTCAGCCGTTTTTTTATATAATCTATATCCTTATTCATATTTTAGTATCCTCTCCTGGTGTGTTTATCATGTTGCGGGAACAAAAAGAAAGTCACCTGGTTAATCCGAGCGGCTTTAATGGTTATTGCTCACTAAATCTTCTAAAGCGTATTTTAAGGTATTCTGCATGTTACGGTCTTAAGCTTTGGGGTTCTAGAAAGGTTCCTGTAGGGGGAAATTTCTGAGGGCTTATGGGGATATACAGGTTTAATACTCTCTTTCAGCAATGTATACAAACTTCATAAATTCATTCGTTTTTTTACCAGCCCTTCTTCATTTGAGTCCTGTAGTATGACTTACACCGGGATAATAAAGGGGTGAATCGAATGAAGAAATCGATTGTATTACTCTTATTAATCGTCATTACGTCTGGGCTGATCTGGTGCAGCTGGGGGCTTGTTTGGTCAGAGCAAGAACAGCCCTCTACAGCTGGTACTAGCGGCTGGGAGGAAAATAGGCTTATTGCACATGCACTTGGTGGAGTCAATGGCGCTAGTTCCACTAATTCTTATGAGGCATTTATAACCAATTATAATAGAGGGTACCGTTTGTTAGAGGTTGATCTTGTGCAGACGACGGACGGGGAGCTTGTAGCCAGACATGATTGGTCGCACAAGCTGCAGCCGGATTTGGCCGCTCATCGCGGACGAAACGTAACAAAGCTGCAGTTTGCAAACTCGCTTATAATGGGCAGATTCCACCCTCTTACACTGCCGGATATACTGCAGCTGATGCAGAAATATCGTGATTTTGACTTAATCGTGGATTCGAAGGCAGGCAGCACAGAGCAAATTCAGCAGCAGTTTACGTATCTAGTCAATGAGGTGCGCCGTACTGATCCTGCACTGCTCAACCGGATTATACCTGAAATTTTCAGCCCGGAAATGTATGACACGGTCATGGGAATCTACCCCTTTCCTAACAAGATGTATTCACTTTACAAATCTGGCGCATCCGCCGAAAGTATTGTAGAGTTTGTAAGGGACAAACATTTGACTTCGGTTGCCATGCCTGTATACCGCGTGTTTATCAACCCCAATCTAGTTCCAGCACTAAATAAGCTCGGCGTAAAAAGCTTTGTTCACACCGTCAACAGCAGACCGGTTATGCAGCTGCTGCACAGCTTCGGAGTGCATGGATTTTATACGGATCAGGAAGAATCACCGGAGGAGCTGATACTTGCAGACGCTCCCCCCGACCGTGTTGACTTTCCGGGATATATCAGTTCCGGATTGGCGAGTATAAGCAATATCTTGATGAAGGTGAGAAATAATGGCTATAAATAATATTCTTGTTGTAGACGATGAACCGGAAATTCGAGAAGCGCTCGTTATTTACTTGAAAAGCGATGATGTGGATGTATTTATTGCCTCTAACGGATTGGAGGCGCTGAAAATCCTTGAACAGGAAACGATTCATCTTATTATCATGGACATCATGATGCCGCAGCTCGATGGAATCAAGACGACATTTAAAATTCGTGAAAGCAAAAATATACCGATCATTATGCTTTCCGCCAAATCGGAAGATAGCGACAAGATTTTGGGACTCAACGTTGGTGCCGATGACTATATAACGAAGCCGTTCAATCCTCTGGAGCTGGTTGCTAGAGTCCGATCTCAGCTGCGCCGATTTACGAATTTAGGTTCCTTCCAGTCAAACGGGGAAGAGATCATTCAAGTAAGAGGACTCGTGCTGAACAAAAGCTCGAAGACTCTTGAGGTAGATGGAGAGGATGTCAGACTGACCCCGAAGGAATACAAAATTTTGGAGCTGCTGATGGAGAACAAGGGCAGAGTTTTCTCGATCGAAGAGATTTATGAGAGGGTGTGGAATGAACCGATTTTCGCTTCAGAGAATACGGTTGCCGTACATGTGAGAAATATTCGCGAAAAAATTGAAATCAATCCCAAAGATCCAAAATATTTAAAGGTGGTATGGGGAATTGGATACAAAATCGAGAAAAAGTAACGCAGATCGGCATGTCCTGATCGACCTTCTTGTCTTAATTGTCGCCGTTATCTTATGGATCGTTGTGCTGATAGATTGGTATCCATATGTGTCGAATCTGTACCTGACACTGCTTGCCGTTACTATCCTTTGCTTGCTGGCAGGCAGACTGTCTCTTTATTTTAAGGAACCACTTAGCAAGCGTTCCTTCTGGCATGGCAGTGTGCTGATAGCTTACTTTCATTTTTGGAGAACTGGTCTTAGAGCCAGTCTGCAAAACTGGAGACTAACGTTTGGCCTCATCGTTATGCTTCTGCTAACCGCGATAGCCGGTATTTGTGTTTGGAAGGCAGCCACATATTACTTCTTATACGAACATGGCTGGCCCATGCTTTATGTATTGCTGTATGTGCTGTTCCTGGTTCCGTATATACTTTCCAAGCTTAGACGCTTCATCGCGATCATCAACGGGAGCAAAGAAATTGCCGAAGGGAATATTCAAAATGCAATTCAAGATACCGGGAAAGACGCCCTATCTGAACTTGCTGGCTATATTAACAATATGAAAGCCGGATATCAAAGCGCGCTGGAGAATCAAATGAAAAGTGAACGGTTAAAAACTGAACTGATTACCAACGTATCGCATGATTTGAAGACCCCGCTTACTTCCATTATCAACTATGTCGATTTATTAAAAAAAGAAAATCAATCGGAGAAAGCTCGAGCCTATATTGAAACACTGGACCGCAAGGCGCTCCGGCTGAAGCTATTGATTGAAGACCTGTTCGAAATTTCAAAGATGGCCAGCGGCACAGTTGAGCTGGATATTGAGTACGTCGATGTTGCAACCTTGTTGACACAGGCGATTGCCGAGTCCAACACCAATATGGGACATGAGTCGCCCGTGATTCGGGAGAGAATCGCTAAATTCCCGATCCATGCGTATTTGGACGGCAATAAAATTTGGCGTGTATTCGAAAATTTAATTGTCAACGCGCAGAAGTATTCGCTTCCAGGAACCAGAATCTATATTTATTTGGACGAATCTGATGATCTGGTATTATTCAAAATTCAAAGCACCGCTGCTTATGAGATTGATTTTGCTGCGGAAGAGCTATTCGAACGTTTCAAAAGAGCAGATGAATCCCGCCAGACAGAGGGCTCCGGACTAGGACTGGCAATTGTGAAAAGCATCGTTGAGCTGCACGGCGGGCAGATCAGTATCGAGATTCACGGCGATCAATTTAACGTTATTCTGCATTTACCCAAGCAGCGCTTAATTTATAAGTCATAAAACTAGGTTAACCCTCATACTCCTTTTCAGGATGTATGGGTTTCTTCATGAACTCTTCCAGCCTGTTCACTAATATATTCTAATGAAACCCTGCGCTCATCTCTGTTGAAACAAAATAAATTCCGGTGGTTTTCGGTTGCTTGGGTTGCGATTAGTAATTCTTGAACCACTCCATTTCCACATGCTTCGAATACTCTCCAATCATCTTTCAATATTAGTTCAATAATCTTTCTTTTATCTGACCAAAAAACGAATAGATCTAAATCATAATGTTTTCTAGTTTCTTCGCCCAGAAATATATCAATAGCCATTCCTCCGCAAATGGCCCATTCATTTCCCCATGTTTCGAAAGTTTGTTTTGCTTGTTCAATAATTGAGTTCATAACAATCAATCAACTCCTATACATCTTATAGCAACACTTGCAGTAATTTCTGATAACCTTTTTTATTGACGACGTACTGGCCCCTTAGAGTCGCTCATATAGTTGTAAGGCTTGCCGAACACCTAATGCAGTGACGTCCCGACGGGCTTAGGGGGCTGGATGCGGTCACTCGCTTCACAGAGTGACCCGAAGCGTCAATATGGTGTTAGTCGAAGTATTTTCTGGAAGCAGCCATTGCATTTAAGGCGTTCTCAAAATAGCTATATACTTCATCTGCATTTCTCAGAAACTCTTCAACATGTACATTACTATCCAAGTAACATGCGTACAGATAATCAACTAAAGCGGAGTCAATCTCACAATAGTTTAATATGGCATTCTTCATCTTAATAATGTCATCTTGCCATACACCTGTATCTTCTAAAATCAAAGAGTATAATGCACGAATTAATCTCTTAGAGTAACCTTTAATATATCTAGTTTTCATAGTGTTATCACTAGCATTAGAAAGTAAACTATGTATACGATCTACTTCGTCCTTGGTTTCTGTATTTAAGTCTAAAATGAACTCTGGAGAAATAATTATCGGTGGTACTTTTTCACCAACGTCATCACCATATATGCAAACACAAATGATCTTAACCCAAAAACCCCACTCATTTGGTTTACTTAATACATCGTCAATCGAGCAAATTGTCGTATCAATCTTGGTTAATACTGGATATTCTTCTAAAAACCTGTCTTTAATATTTGACAATCTTTCGTAATCAATATCTTTGGGATTTACACATACAATAGTAAAGTCTGCATCTGACTTAAAAGGTTTAGCCGTTCCTTTTGGAATCGAGCCACACATATAAATGCTATGAATCTTACCTTTAAATTCGGTAAGTATATTATCTTTATACTTATCAACAAAATCCTTATATTCACTTTGTATTTCAATTCTATTTATAACTTTTCTTAATATCATATAGACTCCTCCTAAACTAAAAACTTCTTTCGGCTAACGTTCAGGCGTTCACGAACCTTCACCGACTTAAGTGACCGAAGTGAACGGCCGCGATGCGGTTACGGTGCAGGGTTGTCCGCCTGATCCAGCTTCCTCGAAAACCCTCCGCGGACCAAGGTGCTTCAGCCCCGATGCGTGAATGCGGTGTTATAAGATGTAATCGCCTTCTTAGAAATACCTACACTGATTATTTCCTTCATTTAGTTCAAGAAAGTCTTCTAGTTCAAGAAAGTCTTCTATCTTCCAATTGTTTAAATAATGTATTTAAGCTTTCTTCTACAGTTTGATGAGCTGTATCTATGACTATGTGGTCCCGATCCCAAACATCATACTCTCTATTTCTGACCTGCTCCCACGTCGGAAGTATAAAACCTGGAATATCAGCTATACGCATTTCGATTCGATTCCTGTGCTCGATATAATCAGAGCAAAGTACTTCAATTTCCACATAAGGTATTCCGAGAGAATCGGCCACGTTGCGCCAAGCCTGGCGCGTAATTTGGATAGGATTAACTGTATCTGCAATCACATCTAGGCCCAGTTGAAGGTTCTGTGATGCAATTGCATAACACACAATATAACCCTCAGGCCCTTCGATGGTCTTTCCAGCATCTCGCATAGCCTGCTCCACGACATCGACCCGAAGATACGTAGCCTTTAGTTCTCTTGCTAAAGCCGATGATAATGTGGTTTTTCCGGTACCCGGCAGTCCACTAAATATGTAAAGCATTAAACTCATCTCCTTCGGGAAAAGCACCTTGGTTTTTCTTCTTTGCGCTGATTTCTACTTCTTATCTACGAACTTCGTAAATAACTTTAAATGTAGAGTATTCGCGAAAATCAATAAGCTCCCCTGCCTGTTAGCTTAATAAATTTAATTAATAGTTCAATGCTTATCTAATCGGTAAGCGGCTTATATTCTTGTCCTTTTCGGTAATCGGTACAAGTTCTTGTCCTTGGCTCTGGATAAGAACTTGTACCGATAAAACAAAAAAGCCGCTAAAAAAGTGACTTTCAATGGGACTATGCTCTTATCCTTCGACAACTGTATGTTCTTGTCATCTTACATGTGCGAGTCTATACACGAGAAAATACCTGCCCCTCTCCCGGGCAGGTATTAAAGGTGAATCGTATGAATGGCTCAGCATCGATCACTAAATATTAGTCCAGGAGGCTGTAGATCTGAATGCTCTCCACCTTGGCATTCTTGATATGAAACGACATCACATCCACATAATTGGATGGCTCGTAACGGAATTCATCCTCCTCATTAGGGGCTCCATCACCAAGCAGTTTCCCCTCAGGGTAGGCGTTTTTGAGTGTATCCAGGCTGTCACCTGCTTTAATGTTTCGTACTGTCGCGTACTTAGGATCTGTAATTTCGATATGAAAGATGGAGTCTTGTTTCCCCTCCGGTATACTGATTGTTTTAATCTCCAGACCAGGATACGTATAAACCTTTTCTGTAAAACCGATTAACGTATCCATGTTTGTTCCATCACCGGCACTGTACGTATGAGATTTCAGGTTAACCGGTTTGCCCAGCATCTGTTCCATCTGATCTTCATTTGCTGTATCCGAAATCGCAATGGTGTGCTCATTATAGACAAAAGCAAGCTCCTTCAGCACCACATTGCCTTCCTTCTCTATCGAACCTTCCTTAATCGCTTCAGCACTCTGTCCTTCCGAATTTTCTGAAGCAGGCGCCGTAGAATTTGATGCTCCTTCGCCTTTGGCCTGTTCGTCGGGCGTGTTTTTTTCAGCCGAGTTCTGCGCCGCTTCTGGCGACTTGGCACCATTGGACTGACAGCCCGTCAGTGCCATCGTTAGTAAAATACTCAGCAGGATACCAGCTGCTGCTTTATTTATCAATTTCATCATGATCCCTCCATAAATGTGTGATTTCTTCTTATGAAGTGATTGTAAAAAAAGCATTTGTTAGTCTCATAACAGAATTGTATCAATCTTGTAACGCAACTATTTACGCGCGTTTTTACGCACGGGGTAACACAATCGTAACGGTCGTTCCTTCCCCGATCTGACTTTCCATGTCGATATATCCATTAAACCGTTCTACAATCTCTTTGCAAATCGAAAGTCCAAGACCTGAACCGTTCGCTGTGCTTGCATTTTTCGCCCGGTAAAAGCGTTCCTGCACTCTCTCCAGCTCATCGCCCGCGATACCGATACCTTGATCACGTATCCGTATAACTACCTCGCTTGGCGTATGTTCCAACTTTAATTCGATTAGCGATGGACTGCCTGAATATTTGATGGCATTGTCCACTAGGTTGGCGATCGCATTGGAGATCAGCATTGGATTCACGTTGGCGTGGACTCTCGTCAGAAGCTTATCCTCCGGTTCCGCCTCCCTGAACATAATCTCGATTCCTTTATCTTTGGCCTTGGCACCCATACTCATTGCGACTTGCTGAATCAGTTCGTTCATTTCCGTCTTCCGGGCTTCCAGTTCGTTAGAACCAGCCTTGTCGAATCGGGATAGCAACAACAGTTCGTTAATCAAGCGCGTCAGTCGATCCGATTCCTGAAGCAGATGAGCATAGATTTTTTGCAGTTCCTTGTTCTCGTTCTCCCCTTCAACCAAGTATTGAGAGAAACCACGAATTGCTGCCAATGGTGTTTTTAACTCGTGAGATACGTTGGAGACAAATTGTTTCTGGTACTGAATGTAATCATGAAGCTGCCGCCCCATGGAATCCAGCCCCTCTGCCAGCATACCCAGCTCATCCTTCCGATTTAGATGAACTCTGCGGAACTCCTGTCTAGAGAAACTTTGCGCAGCGCCAAGCAACAGCTTAATCGGCTTGGTTGTGTTGCGGGCAATCCACAGACTGGATAACGTAATCAGTACAATAAATCCGCCTGCACCCGCAAACAGGATATAACGGATTTGATTCATAATCGCATAAAAGTAGGAAATGTCCTCCACGAACTCATACACATAAGCGTTTTGGTAGTATTGATCCTGAATGGGAGTGGCAAAATAAAGCAGATGATTTTCCGTTACGGTGTAGGCGTAACTGCCGCTCAGCGCTTTCTCAATATTCTTTTCAAAAATAAGAGGTTTGCCATCATGAATGATGATGCCACCCACAGCCAAGCCCAGCAAGTGCTTGGAGCTATCATAGATACGTACTTCCTTGCCTGAAGCTTTCAGCTTCTCCAGAGCAAGTCTGACGATTTCTTTTGTCTGCGGCTCACCTGTCGATGATCTATGCTGTGCCAACACCTCACGGAAGGACAACTCGGACAGATCCGCCTTCTCCATCATCTGTTTTTCAATGGTAATGAAGCTGTAGTAATCGATGGCTTTATTCACCGCAAAAATGATGATGCCAAAGGACAGCACGGAGAAAAATAAATAATTCAGCAGTAACCGGGTTGCATACTTCAGGCCTCGCCACCTCCAAGTTGATAGCCAAATCCATAGATCGTCCTGACATACTTCGGTTCGTCAGCGTTATCCTCCAGCTTCTTCCGTAATCGCATGATGGTCATATCCACACTGCGACTGTCTCCCATAAAGTCATATCCCCATCCGATCTGCAGCAGCTCATCCCGGGTAAAGATTTTGTCTGGCCTTTTAAGTAACGTTTCCAGAATTTTAAACTCTTTGGCCGTTAATGACACGGGTACACCGTTTTTCAGCACCCTTCGGCTTTCCAGATCGAATGTCAGCTCTTCATGAATGATGCGTGTAGATTTCACTTCTGTTCCTTCACTTGATTCCTCCTTGCTCTCGTTTCTTCTCAGAATCACCTTGATCCGAGCGAGCAATTCACGATTGTCAAAGGGTTTGGTCATGTAATCTTCCGCCCCTAGCTCTAGTCCCAACACCTTGTCGATTACCTCATTTTTGGCAGAGAGCATGATCACAGGAACGGCACGTTTCCCGGTGATTTCCTTGCACAGGTCATATCCGGAGCAGTCAGGCAGCATCAAGTCAAGCACCACCAGGTCCGGCCCAAAAGCATCCAGCAGCTGCAGGGCTACTTTACCATTTTCAGCCGTTTGAACGACATAGTTTTCTCTTCTCAGTACGAGCTCAATTAAATCTCTGATTGCGACTTCATCGTCAATGACAAGTATTTTCTTCAATGTGCCCCCCCCTCTAGCCTTGTTCCGCAGCTTGAATCATAATTCACCCTCATCTTAGCACAGACACTTTAGATTCCTCCACCAACTGGATGATGAGGTATATTCCTCTGAGCCCAACATAACTAGTAATAAACCCGAAGAAAGGAGAACAATCCATGGATCTTCACGCAATTCTTTGTCTATGGACATACACGTCTCCTCACGGCCTTTCGAAACGTATTCGGAGTTGTTTCATTGCCAGATGATGCCTGGAAAATGATCGCAAAGTCTTTTCTCGACATGGCACGTTTTTGATTCAGCTATTCTTGGTGAAGAGATCGTAAGGTACCTTAAACGAAAAAACGCACTTCTCTCGAAGTGCAATCAAATCTACAATATATTCAATCTGTTGGAACGTAACCATATCAACCATTTACCGATACTTGTGGTATGGATCACCGCTATCCAAGCGGCAAAAGTAGGACCGTCGGACTTCGCTTATCGAAAGGGCGGTACAGGATCAGCACTAAGTACGATCTCGGTATATGTTTTCATCCCTTGAGCCAAAAGACACATCTACCATCCTCTTCATTTCTTTTCTAAAATGCTTTGACGAGTTTGTTTTATCTAATCCAAATGAGATCACAGTTTAAATTGAAGTACTTCCGATCATTGAAGCTGGTTTCTTTGACCATAAAACAGCATTCAGAGTTTCAGTCACTCCAAAGAGACACAATACTTCTACTCAGATCTTCATCTAATCGAAATGCGAAAACTATCCTGCATAATGCTACTTAATGAGGTTTTGGACCGATTGTCTTTGTATTTATCTTTTCCGCTATGTTAATCTTTTCTGCATAATCCAATGAAACAAGTAATGGTACCAAACAAAATGACTACGAAGCTTAAGCTTGGAAATCTAAATTTAAAATCTACAATTAAATTAAAAACTAAGCCAAGTAATATAAGTTCCCCACCAATTATCATGATCTTTTTTCCAGTTAAATTATGGCGAAAAAATAAAACTGCAATAATAAATCCAAATATAATTGTCACAATTAGTAAGATACTTATGAATTCAAATCCAGTTTCGGTTAATTGAAACATACGATAAAAGGTATTCGTTTCCCGCCCTACTTCGGTCATTTGATCCCTCCAAGATCCACATGAGATTACTCATCTACAAATCTTCCCTTTCACTAAATCTAATCTCTAGGATAGTTAATTTCCATGATATCCATAAAAGGGACCTTGGTAATAACTCCATCCTTTTTGATGTGTACTTTTCCAGTCCGAGAGTCCATTTGATCTATCTGACCCCTTACTGGCTCATCCCATCCCCACACAGTAAGTAGAATTTCTGACCCTTCTTGATAAGCCTCTGTAAGCTGATTGCCTATCTCCTCTAATACAAATTCATCCCTTGTCGGTCTCTTGGGAGCTTTTGATTTGACCATCGGTCTCTCCTCCTCGTTGTAAAATGAGCAGTCCGCATAGGAGCGCTCCAATACATTAATAACTAGTATAATGTTACATTACAAAGCTACTTAAGAACAGCGTTACGCAAATCTACAATATTACTGATATAACAAAGCCCATTAATAAAAAAGGATTTGCGCCATTTACCCGCCCATGAATCCCACAAAAAGCGATTATTTGGGTAAGCGATAACTAAAATAATGTCGATATAAAAACCATACAGTCACTGTCGTTTAAGGCAGAAGGAATACCCAACATTCCCACAGAGCAATTACGAGAAGGTGGTAAATCGAGAACTTGATGGCGCTTTCTGCATAGGCGAATATGATTTGTCTCATATGCAAGTCGGATATGAACTGCAAGAGCAAGTTGTCCTGCTGACGAATGTGCAAGCGCAGGAAGCGCCTGCTTTGACCGATTTGGCGAATGCAGCACGGCTCGTCTTTCCAGTGGGTTGTCAGATACGAGCCGTGAATGAAGATTGGCTGCTGAGCGAGGGCGTGACACTCTTGAATAAGATTGAAGTCAACACGATCCATACGATGCTGAACTGCGTGCGTGACGGAATCGGTTACGCAATGGTTACCCATTCCGTCGTTGCTCCAGATGACGACCGGATTCGGGTTCATCCCGTCCCGGAACTGTACAGGTTTGTGACGACACGTTTGATCGCACGTAAAGAGCCGTTCCGGAACAAAACGTTCGCCGCTTTTGCAGTATACGTCAGAGCAGCGGGGTGCGAAGCATGAATTTGCCCTTGAACATGTAATTCGACTTTTTCCTAGAAAGTTGATCCTATTCCTTTACTACATGCTAAACTTCCTCGTGTATATTCTTGTCGTCTTACATTTTTTATCCTCCTTTTAAAAATGATGTAACGTCATCTCGGCTTTCTGTGGCTTGATATCCCCCACATTCAGTATCCAGGACTTCCGGATATGATGATCCCAGGACTTGCTGAGCTCCTCCCCATTAAGGCAAGGGGTATTGACTGAGTCACAAATAGCTTTGGTCGACCGGAGCCCATTAGGAAACGGGATGGTATAACCCAATGAGATCATTCTGTTCCGGATCCCTTCTATTTACCGTGGGAGTGAGGTGTGATACATTCCTTCGTACTGTTCTCTTCCGGATTTGCGGTTCCTGATGATTGCGTAGTCAGTGTATTGGTTTCTTTTAGTCCTTCTTTTATGATTACTTGTTGTCTGGCGAAGTCATAAATCAGAAAGCACGTTCCGATGAGAAGCAAGATAACGGCAATAATTCTACGCATGTTTTCTCCTCCCGCGTTGCTACTGTATTCTAATCGAACGTAAGATTTAAGTGGTTAAAACAAATAGAGGCTGCCTCGTAATAAATCGTGCAGCCCCTATAATCTTTCGTCGTTGCGTTAATGGTTAATTAAAGAATCTGGTTGAGTAATATGTGGAGTTTGGTTCGAGACGGCTGGATAAGTCGGAAAAATAAAGGTTATTCATATTTTGATTCGATTACTTAACGATAGTGGATATATTTACTTCTTTTATAATAGAGTATTCGGCGATACGTTACCCCATCCTTCAGTTTAAGGAAATGAGACATTGCCGGATAAAGATTGGCTTCAATAATGGAAACACGCCCATACGGATCAGTTGCAATATCCAGGCCATAAATTCGGTGTCCGGGGAACAATGCGTTTAATCTTTTCGCGGAACGAAGCGAAACCTTATCGATTTGGTATTCTAATGCGGCTATAGGCAAGTGTCCGATGGAAGAATGTTGGATGCCCGGCTTAAACCTAAGCAGTTGTCCATGACTCCGCGTATTGTTGGACACAACGTACCCTTTGCCTGCCACCTTGATTACCTTTCCTGTAACTACCCATCTTGAAGAATGTTTTTTCCGTTGAACGATGACTCTCATATCAAAGGGACGATTATTTATGGTCGGCCGAGTAATTCTCTGTTGAACCATATAGGCGGCAGACCTGATTATTCTTTTAATATACCGATAGGTATTCTCTCTTCCCTGTTTCACCGTTTCCATACGCTCGTAATGGATGGCATAATTGTCATTCCCCAAATCTGAGACTTGAATGACGCCCCGTCCGCGGCTCCCCCAAACGGGTTTAACAATGACATGCCGGTATTTTCCCAAAAGCGTCCAGAAGGAATGTGGACTCATCTTCCGCGTTTCAGGTAAATAAGGAGCAAGGGGGGGATACCTTTTCAAAAACAAATATTTTAACCATTTATTTTTTGTTACCGATCCCATTGGACTCCACCTTTCACTTGTTCACTTCAATGCCATCCAGAAAATCTTCAAGCAATTCCAAAAAATACTCGATATCCTTGGACGTAATGTCCCCGATATTGGCAATTCGGAACGTCTTTAGTCCCTCCAATTTGCCGGGGTAAACCATAATGCCTTTGCTATAGAAAAAATCATGCATGGATTGGAAGTCAAAATCTGGATAAGGTTCATGAATGGATGTAATCAGCTTGGAGTGATGCGCTTCGGGGACCAAATAGGATAAATCCAGCCTTGTTAGACCGGTGATTAAAGTTTTCCAGGATGCCATGTATCTTTCGTAACGTTTTGCCACACCCTCCTGCTTTAATTCTTCGATGGCCTGCCTAAGCGCATACAATGCCTGTACCGGCGGTGTAAACCGCATTTGCGCATGTTCTGCAAAATATTGATATTGGGCGTACAAGTTCAAATAATAGCTTCTGGGTTTCCTGTCCTTCAAACTCTCCAACTTACTTTTCTCAGCGATTACGAACGAAACCCCGGGCAATCCCTGCAGATTCTTGTTCGAACTGGATGCCAAAAAGGAAATGTTCATTTCCTTCAGGTCAATCGGAACGGCAGCAAATGAACTCATGGCATCTACCATCATGTCGATATGATACTTTTGGCATAATACCCCAAGTTCCTTCACATTGTTCAGAAGGCCGGTCGTCGTCTCGTGATGCACGACGGCAAGATGGGATATCTTTCGTCCGGAAGATTGAATGCAACGCTCTAAGTCAGCCAAATGAATCGCATCGTCAAAGGGACTTTTAAATTCCAAATAATCGATTCCATAAACCGCGGCGATTTCGCACATCCGTTTTCCATAAGCGCCATTATTAACAATAACTACAGCTTCATTTCCAGGGACGGAACTGATCATCGATTCAACGGCTGCAGTGCCCGACCCACCAAATAATATGGTCTGATAATGGTTCGGGTCCGCAACCAAACAGGTAAGCTCTGTGGAAATATGCTCCATGATTTCGCCAAACTCGGCTTCACGGGGACATATATCCGGAACCACCTGTGACCATTTCACGCTATCCGTAGTCGTTGCCGGACCTGGAGTAAGCAAAATGTTTCTCTTTACGGTAGAACTCATGAACCATCCACTTCCTTGATCATTAAGGGGTCGTTTTTGATAAATCGCTCCAGACGTTCTTTTACTTCATGAGGCTTTATGCTTGGGCGAGCAAGTTGATCTTTGGACTGCATGGATATTTTCATATAAAGGAAGGTAAGACCTTTAATCTTTTTCCATTCTTGTAAACTGGCCTTCAGCTCTTCGAGGTTGTGGACATGGATTGCCCTCGTATAACCGCAGGAAGCGGCAATGTTCACGAAATCAATATTATGGGATACCGTGCTTTGCCCTCCTGTTGATTCGTGAGCGTTATTATCGAGAAGAATATGAATCATGTTATTGGGGCTGTAATACCCATTTGTCGCAAGACTTCCCATGCGCATCAATAAAGAGCCGTCTCCGTCAATCACGACAATATTCTTGCCAGGCTGACTTAGGGAAAGCCCAAGTCCAAAAGAACTGACGCACCCCATAGAGCCGACCATGTACAGATTGTTGCTTGCATCTTCTATTTCATACAATTCCCGTCCTGTTTTGCCTGTGGTTGCAAGCTGAATCGTATCACCGTCTTTCACCGAATTGATTACAGCTAATGCCTCATGCCGCGCAGGCATCTGATTGTCTTTATGGGCACACCGTAGAATCCGGTTTGAACGAATGGAGTTTTGCTGCTTTTTCAAAGGCTCTGCGTCAAAGGTCCCTTTCTTGACTACAAAGAAAAATGGCCGATTCCGGGAAATTTGCTCATTGGCCTGAATCAGCTGTTTCTTGGCCTCTTCCAAATCTCCGGATAGATATTGCCATTCCACGTCCATCAATTCCAGCAGATTCGTCGTGATCTTGCCCATAAGCTCATGTTGGGGCTCATCAGGAACCCCTGGCTCTCCGCGAAGGCTGACAAATCCCAGCAACGGAATTCGAAAGGGGTAGATTAAGGATGTTAACGGCGAAACAGCGTTGGTTAGCCCTGAATTTTGCATGAGTACAACGGATTTTTGCCCCCCTATATAAGCCGCGGATGCGATGGCCACCGCATCACCTTCGTTGGCTGCTGCAACATAATCGAATTCGTTGATGGAGTAATTGATTAAACTTTTCAGGTAGGAGCAAGGTACACCGCTGAAAAAAGTAAATCCTAATTTCCGGAGTTCTTCCCCAAATATCTTCGTATCCATTATATCCCCTCATTCGAGTCGGACTGTGTTGCCGGGAGATATCGTTGTTCCGCAGCTTCCAGCTCTTCAGCCCCTTGAAGCCTAAAAACTTCTTCCAGCGTTGCAACTTCCTTTTCGATTTGAACAAGACTTTCATCCTGATAAATTCTGCGGGATACCTGTTCCATCGCTTGAATGGATGATCGCAAATTATGGTTCGCCCATATAACAAGGCTAATCCCCAGCTCCCGAAGCTTGTCGGTTGGAGTCAAATAATACTTTGTAGGTACGATAACTACGGGCAATCTTCCCGCCCATTCCTTCATGAATGCCTCAATTTCCGTGATGTCCGGCCTCTTGCTGTGTATGAGAACAGCGTCGGCGCCTGCCTTCCGGTACGCTTCCGCCCGCCGCAGCGCTTCGCCAAGTCCCCTCCCTGTAATAAAGGCTTCCACTCTGGCTACAACTATAAAATCGTCGTCGGTTTGCGCGTCTTTCATGGCCTTGATTTTACCGCAAAATTCATCGATATCGGCCATCGGCTGCAATTGTCCGTTTAAGAATGAGTTCGTTTTGGGAAATTGCTTATCTTCGATACAAACCCCTGCAATATCCCGTTGCTCCAGCTTTTTGACCAGGCGTCTTGCATTATTGAAGTTGCCATACCCCGTATCCCCGTCCAGCAGAATCGGGATGGACGTCGCATCACTCATGAATTCAAGAACATCCAACACCTGGGTCCAGGAGGCTTCGTTATTGTCTCTTACTCCCATCGCTGCAGAGATGGATAATCCGCTCGCCCAAATCCCCCTAAATCCCGCCTCCTCAACAATTTTGGCAGACAAACCATTATGAGCTTCCATAATAAATTCCAGTTTTTTGGAGTTGATCAAGTTTCTAAGCTTCTTTGTTTTTTTCATTGAAACTTTGCTCCTTCCCTTTAAAATAATCAATATAGAGCTTAGATCCTCATGGATCGTTTGTTTTCCATAATGGTTCTGATCATCGTGTGATCGGAGAGTTGAGTAAACAACATATGGCCCGGATGTGAGTTAGCTTCAATGATCCAAATGTGGCCGTTCTTGTCTAGGGCAAGATCAACCCCTAATTCATGAATCGAGTGCCATTTATTAACCGTTTCGGCAATGGTAATGGATAATTGTTCTATTTTACGAAAACAGGCGTCCACTTTGGAGTGGTCATTCTGAAAAAGACTCATGAGGACCCTTCGTAAAGGTTCCGCATGCCCTCCTTTATGATAATTGGTCACAAATTTATGTGGGGCGGCAACACGGGCCGCCATACCCGAAATGATCCATTTGCTCTTTGGCTTCTGCAGGTATACACGGATATCAAAAATTTTCCCATGATACTTCTCTAATCGTAGGTCTTTCTGCACTAGATACCGATGCCTTGATTTCCGGTACGAGCGAATCGCTTTTAAGACAGAGGAACGTCCCGCAATCTTCAGACTTGAACCGCAACGAACCTCAAATCCCCTTCCCAATCTCTTCACACGGATAATTCCGCTACCACCGCTCCCGTGATTAGGTTTTATAAAGACAGAGGGGTATATTTGGAGCATCCGTAAAATCCTTGTTTCCGTCATCCAGACAGTTTCAGGCAAATGTGGACGCAAGACAGGGACCTGTAACATTTCCCTATACTTCTTCATTTTTCCAATGGTCATTAACATCCCCTTCTCATGTTGGGATCCAGATACAAAGAGCATATTCATTAAAAAGCCCTGCTGTGTAGACTAACTTCCCATAAAGGAAAATAATACAATCACTCTCGCCGAAATTTATGATTACGTTCCAGAAAACAAAAAAGGCACCGAACACGGTGCAATTCAGATCTAAAAAAACAACATGCTTATGTATTTGTATCTAATGAAGAGCTAGCCTCACAATATCATCTGAAGACTTGAATTGATAAAAACCCTGTTCCATTAAAAAAGGACAGGGTTTCTAACCATCTGTGAGCTACATTCGAGGCTCTGTTTCTGTATACTATTCTCCCCTTGCTCTCTGAATCCGATCTAACGGAAGCTCTCCCATGCCAGGAAACATGTTATTGTATTTTCGCATGAGAAACTTGTGTAGTTTGAGGTTGTATTAGTTAGGCAGAGATGCTGCAGAAGCTTGTCCATTGTTAGGAATGACGCGGCGTGCACTCACAAAGTTACGATCCCATGCGCTTCCTGCAAAATTGGAAATCGTAACGCCTATGCCGACCCGGTAGGTATGCAGCAATTGTCCGTTACCCATATAAATACTTACGTGATTAATAACCCCATCCCGATTTGTATCTGAAAAAACTAAATCTCCCGGCTGCAGCTGATCTTTGGAAACTGGCGTACCTACTTTAGACTGCTGTCTCGAGGATCGGGGAAGATCGATTCCATTTTGCTTGAAAATATATTGAGTGAAAGAAGAACAATCGAACTCATCCGTTCGCCCAGTTGGGGCACCGAACTGATAACGAACGCCTAGGAATTGTTTGCCTGTTTTTATTACACTATCCGCAATGGAACTTGCGGACGAAGTAGCAGCATGCGCAGGCTGTGCAGGAAGCAGCATGCTTCCGGATAAAACAATGGAAAGACTTAGACCCACTCCAGTTAAAACTTTGACGATTCGGCTTCTCTTGATGTTGTTCGTGTTGTTATTCATAAAGTCCTCCCTAAAGATTTTGTTGTGGCCCAAGAGCCAAGTGACACGTAACCCTACTCAATCATTTATAAACTACAGAAATATAAAATTCAATAGAAAAATTAAAAAAATGTAACCTGTTAAAATTATACAATTATTTATTGTGATATTCTTGTATCCACTTTTCGGCGTTTTTTTCAAAATCCACCCAATCAAAAAGCGTTGCCATAACGGCATCGCTTACATTCTCCGTGCGCAGGTCTTTTATTAGGAATTGGAAACGCAATATGTGTGGAGGACGTAGCCCAAGCGAAGGCGCGGGGGCCACCTTTATTTGTTGAGCTAAGGGTAGAATACTTCCAATATGTATTAATATCTTCGCTGGTAACGTATCTTTGGACGGTTACATTGAGGACGAGCACGGCAACATCGATGGGACCATCTCCGATGACGAGGTGTTTGCGTTCTGGACGGACTTCGAGCGGCCAATTGGCACCTACTTATGCGGAAGTCGAATCTACGAGTCGATGGTGTACTGGGAGACAGCGAGCATTGCCGGACAACTTCCGCATGCGGCTCGAGCTGCTTGGTGAGCGCCGCTTCCGAAGCGGCGCTGTTCATCTTCACTACCGTATGATCGTCTGACCGCTACGCTAGGGTGAAATTCAGGAGATACGCTTTGGGGCTTACTATTATCAAGTGAAATTACGGAAGCCGCTGTGCCAATATTAGTAATTCATCGTCAAGCAAGCACATTTTCATGTTTGAGTTTAATTGATATTTGGCATCATGAAAAATTTCTAGGCTCGCTACGTCTTTAATGTCCTCGTGTAGAGCAATGTCTCGTTTCATATTCTTCTAATTTTTTTAGGAATGAGCTGATTCTCCGCTCACTTTCAAGTGCCCACTGTAACCGACTTTCTGTAAACGGAATTCTCTTGAAGGGGGAAAGCACTAAATAAGTCGTAAACGGAAATCGTAACCAGACACGAATAAGTTCATAATCCATTTTTTTTAGGTTCGCTACCTTGCGGTAACCATCCAAAATTGCTTTTGCGATCGAAAAATCCCAACGGTAATCTTTGCTGGAATTATAAATAACCCGATATAAGTCATAAGCGCGAAGATCGACATGCAAGGTTTCGAAATCAATAAGGTACGTCCCTTTATCATTCATAATAAAATTACTCGGCCCACCATCCCCATGACACAAGACTCCGTATTGTCGGGGACTTTGTCGGTAAACCTCATATCTGCTGCTTCGCAGCAATGCTTTTGCTTGATTTGCATAACGCAGAATCTCTGGTCCATGCCGTTGGATAAATCGACTAATAGGCACACTAAAGCTATTTGTTTTTGCTTTTGAAATCTTATTTTGAATATATCGTTGCCGTTTATCCAGTTTGGAATACCATGTCCCGATCTCGCTTTGGGAAATTTCTCCCTTAAGCGCGGTTTGCCCTGCTTTATGAAACCTGGCTAATGCAATGCCACATGACCGCATATCCGCAAGTGAACGCGGAGAAGGTTCTCTCCCGTAAATCCAAGGCGTCAGTACGAAGAGCTCCCCCTTCTGAGAGATTGCATGAGGTTTTCGACCTTCCGGGGTTTGGGGATTACGCCAAGCAAGGAGTGGACCGTTACGCTGGACGTGCATTAACATTCGATCAATCCATCGTAACCGCGCAATCTGTTTAGGCATACGCTTCAAGCTGTATTTTCGCCCCTCCGCAGTCACAATTTGATATATTCCTTCACGGATACGTTTTTGTGCACTTGCCTTGATCCCAAACTGTTTCACTATCTTTTTAACATGGGTTGTAGAGTATTCACTCATGCTATGGCTTCCCCCGCTTCAATTCCGAAAATATTGAAAGGTATTTCCTGGCTATTACAGGCCATTTGTACTGGGCTGCAGTAGTACGGGCATGGATTGTTCGCTTTCTTGATTGTTCTGGGTTATTCCAAAATTCCTTGATGGCTCGGGCAATATGGGCGGTATCAACTGAATGAATGATTTTGGCGTTTTGGGGGGTTACAAATTCCTTCATGCCCCCAGATGTTGTAGAAATAAGCGGAACGCCGTTTGCCATAGCTTCCAGTGCGACCAAGCAGAACGATTCCTTTTTACTAGGATTAATTACGGCTCCATAAGAACCGTACATCCGTTGAACTGTTTTGTGTGGGGTTTTTTCGGCCCAACGAATTCGCTTCTCGACCCCAGCTTGTTTTGCCAAGGAGCGCAGCTTGTTCCTATAACTCGCTTTACCGCTTCCAACAATAGTTAAATGGATTTTGCTATTTTCCTGGGCTAAAAGGCCAACAGCTTTAATTAAGGGCTCAACTCCTTTTGATGGAATCAATCTTCCTACATAAAGCAATTTATGCGCAAAGCCTATTGTTGAACCCTTCGTGACATGAACAACGCCGTGGGGGATAACGATCATCTTATTTCCGTCAATTCGAGGATAAAGCCTCCTTGTTACTTTGGCCTGCCAGCGGCTCGGTACAATAATTCGATTTGCAGCGCGTATCAGTGTGGTCTGTTGTTTACCAGGAAGCGAAGAAATGCCTTGTGATGCCAATGAATGACAGGTGTAGACGATAGGGAGATCAAATCGCTCTCCTGCTGCCTTGGCAGTATACGCAAATTCCGTACTATGCACATGAATAATATCAGGTTTGCCTCCCCCCTTAGCGAATGCGCTCTTTATGATGACTTCGGCTATAAATGAATGCTTGGCTCGATTAAAATACTTTGAATTTTTGGGAAATCTGAGAATGCGCAAATTGCCATAAGTATTTGATGTCGTTAATCGATCCGAATTCCCGGGGCACAGAACCGTTACTTTTGCACCAAGTTTGCTCAACATTCTCGTGAGCTGGGTAGCGACGATCCCTAGTCCTCCTACAATTTCAGGTTCAAACTCATTTGTCATGACCCATATTTTTAGTTTACTCTCGTCCCCCATTTTCCCCCTCCTAAGCGATGAGTTCTAAATACATATTATGTTGCCCGATCATTTTGGTTAGTTAATAAATGTGTATGCATGGGCCTAAGACTGATCTGGATTCCTTCATTTTTCAGATCATAATTTGCAATAAAAAACCGTGATTTTCTTTGGAGTCGCTTCAATATATCCTTAAGTCCAATAAAAAAAGCCACAATATTAGCGGCTTAAACATCTTCAGAAGCCCTAACGCGGTAGTGATGGATTCCCCGATAGACTTCATTGTATTTAGAATCGTGACCCTATTTGCACCCTCATTCATGATCAAGATTTCATCAGACCAGCTTCACGTAAGAAGTGCTGTACCACTTGCATCTGATATTCAATCCTTGTATTCATTTTAAGGCTCCAGCATGTTTCGACTGTTACCGCATTGGCATAAATTCGCTCTGCCGCAGCTGTACGAGAAGAGCCTTTAAGTTTGTGCAGCCGAATGTGAAACCGGTGGGAAGGACGAGTAACAATCCCGTTTATCTGTTTGATAATCTTCCGGACAATGGGAATAGAAGCGTTTCCTGGGTTCGTGATTAACGTCTGACCTAGTACATCTTTGCTTTTTGATGATAAACCATTTGCTTCATGAAGATCCAGATACCAGGCTGGTTTATATTTTTGCATAATACTAAACAAAGCGCGGGACATCTCCTGTGTTGCTTTTCGGTTCTGCCCGCGTGGAAATGTACGGTTCAGGTCCGGCGTGCCCCGGACTCTTTTCTTGAAAGCAGGTTGGTTTGCAACAGGGACTACAATCAGACTCCCACTAATGATTGTCAACTCCTGATTTCTCAGCTGCTTGACCAATTTCTGTGCTGCGCGAATACTACCCACTTCCTTGCCGTGGATGCCAGCCACAATCATAACTGTCGGACCAGGGAGTTCCCCATGGAACAGGTGAAGCCATGTTTCAAATGGTGTGCCTTTGGCGAGCTTTTGTCTTTCTGTCAGCATAAGATTCACCACCCCTATTGCATTTTGGAAAAGTACAGGCTGGATCAGGTTTCAGCAAATATTTCGGTCCTCTGCAAGCTACTCATTACGCATAAAGCTCCCAATTAAACAACAAAAATATGTCATTAAAAGGCTGCACTTGAAATTCCAATGGTCGTTAATGGGGTACACATTGGATTGGCAGCTTTTTAATAGAGATTTAAAAATAATATTAAAAGGTGATATTACTATATATAAATTCAAACTGCTTTGATTGTGCCTTTCACTAGGTTCATAATATTTTGGGGAGTTAAATCTACTCCTACCCTGACTTATTTCAGTACCTTCTCTTCTTAGGTTCATGAAAAGGGCACTAGTCCGAAGCCATCATCACTCAAGTGACATATTCTAA
Organism: Paenibacillus sp. S28; assembly: GCF_016624415.1. Lineage (NCBI taxonomy): Bacteria > Bacillati > Bacillota > Bacilli > Caryophanales > Paenibacillaceae > Paenibacillus > Paenibacillus sp. S28. The sequence goes on from NZ_JACVTM010000007.1 coordinate 32,379, forward strand.
TTAAGATTATTAACTCGGGAAAAGGATAAGATTCGGTAGTTAGGGGGGAGTGAGAATGAATATTTTAATGTTGGTATCACGGCTGAATATTGGGGGAACAGAAAAACATATTCTTTCTTTATCCCGATATTTACTAACTCGTGGAATCCGGGTTGCTGTTGCAGCTAAAGGAGGACCTCTTACTGACTCATTTAAAAAAGCGGGGATTTCGCTTCATATACTGCCAACTGGGAAGAAATCCGAAAAGGTATCCTTTTTGTCTTCGATCATTGTTAAAGGAAGATACAATCTAATCCACGCTCATGATTCCAACTCATTTAAACTCGCAGCAGCCCTATCCAAAAAACAAAACATTCCTTTGATCGTTACCGTACATGGCACTTATCATCGCCAGGATGCCTTATTAGCTGCGGCAAGAATGTCAAAACGTGTGATTGCGGTTTCACCCAAGCTCCCCAAGTGGTTGGCAAATCATAAAATTCCTATGTACAAGATCAGGATGATCCCTAATGGGATTGAAACAGCAACGTTCCGTCCTATATTGAATAAAAATTACTCGAGAAAGGCTCTTCATTTACCATCAACTGCCCAAATTCTTGTGTACGCTGGAAGATTCTCATCTGATAAATATCCCATAGCTAGAAAAGTGATCCAAGCAGCAGAACGAATTGCTAAAAATAATAGTCAGTTTATAGCTGTTTTAGTTGGTCCCGGATCCCGCCGCACTGATTTGAATCAGCTTGCAGCTAAAGCCAATCATCGTCTTGGTCGAACAGCTGTCATCATTCGTCCCCCAATGTCTAGTATCCAACTTGCTTACTTTGCCGCAGATGTCGTAATAGGAACGGGGCGTGTTGCACTTGAAGCTTTGGCTTGTGCAAAACCCGTTATTTCTGCAGGTGTTGCAGGATACTGTGGTATTGTTCAGCAAAAAAACATGAATAAGTTGATTCAATGTCACTTCGGCGATCATGGAGCAGTTGCACCTATCTTAACCAAAAAGCTCTCATCTGATATAAACAGTTTGTTAAGTCATCCAAACAGAGCCAGGGAATTTGGGAAAGTCGGCATGAAAACAGTTAAGCAGCAATATTCCATTAATAAAGTTGGTGCTCGATTACTTCAACTATATAAAGAGGTAGACAGCAGAAACCATCGGTAGTTCCTTTTTATCGGTTTGCCTGTTCTCTTGCTTTGAGGTGAAGGTGGGTTCCGATAGCGGTTGCCTGGCGCAAGTAAAGGACATAGGGGTCGTCAACAGAAGAGTTGTGTTATCATTTTCAAGCTCAATCATTCATTATTTCAACATAATCTGGATGCATTGTATAGTTGAAAAACCATTATGTTACGCGGCTTTAAGCGTGTATGTTCTTGTCATCTTACAGTAAATTTGCGTCTAACTATGCATTTTGGCAAAAGATGGCGTTCAAACTTTGCAGTCTGAACAAAAGACCTTATAATAACAAAAAAAGCGAGCTCCCAAGACAACGGGGGCTCGCTTTTGTACGTTATTCGGTTTGATTTTAATAAGTTGCAATTGATTGCAATTATGTCTACTTATGGAGTGACTCCGTTTTCTCCTCAGCAGTGCGGTTACGCAAATACTCCTGCATGAGAAGATCGCGTTCTTTTAAGTTCTTTCTCGTTATGAGGAGGGACTGCAAGAACAATTCTCTTTGCTCATTTGGCTTCACCTTTTCCAAAATAACGCTTAAGAAGTTTATTTGAATAACGCCGTTATATCGTATAACCGGCCGTTCGCTGGAACAGCGGCTCCTCCCTTCCAAGTACTTTGTTGAGGATCAAATTTTCATAATAAGCAAAACCACTATCTCTTTCACGTGGTCGGTCCAGCGCAATTCGCTTATCCAATGAAATGACCCCATCTTCAATCAGAATTACCCTGTCAGCCAAGGCAACCGCTTCGCTGACGTCATGCGTGACGAGAATGACGGTGAAGCCCTGCTCAAGCCAGAGCCGTTCGATCAACTGCTGCATTTCAATCCGAGTCAATGCGTCCAAGGCGCCTAGCGGTTCATCCAGCAGCAAAAGGGTAGGCTTACTTGCCAGTGCCCGTGCCAGTGCAACGCGCTGCTTCTGTCCGCCGGAAAGAAAATGCGGCCAATCATCCTCTCGTTCTGATAGACCGACTAGGTTTAGCGCTTCCGCAGCCTTAGCTTTATCTTTTCCCGGAGTACCGATCCTCACATTTTGCAATACAGTTTTCCATGGAAGGAGTCTTGCCTCCTGAAACAATACCCTTGTATGCCCGCTCCCAGAAGTAGCAGGATCATTCTCGTTGATGGAAATGAGTCCTTCCGACGGCTGCTCCAACCCGGCAATCAGCCGGAGCAGTGTACTTTTGCCACAACCGCTCCGCCCGACGACGGCGATAAACTCTCCGCGTTCAATCGTCAGATCAACTTGCTGCAGAATCCGCTTTTCACCAAAATATTTGCGGACATGGTTTAGGCACAGCATTGCTCCCTTTCCGATTTCAGACACCGCATTACACCCCCTTTTACTTTTTGGCCACACTATAATTCGGGTTCCACTGGAGTAGCCATCGTTCCAATCCCTTGGCGATGCTATCTGAAAGCTTGCCCAACAGCGCATAAATGATAATGCTAAGAACGGTAATATCGAGCTGCATAAACTCTCTGGCGTTCATGGCCATATAACCGATGCCCGAGTCTGCGGCCACCGTCTCGGCCACAATAAGCGTCAGCCACATAATACCGAGTGAATAACGGATTCCCACCAGAATGGAAGGCAGTGCACCCGGGAGAATGACTTCCTTGTACAGATCGAGGCCCTTCAGTCCATAGACCTTGGCCATTTCGATCAGCCCCCGGTCTATTGACCTTATTCCGTGGAAGGTATTGAGATAGATAGGAAAAAACACGCCGAGGGACACGAGCAGCAGCTTAACTTCCTCACCAATCCCAAACCACATGATCACCAAAGGAATTAGTGCCAAGTGCGGCACATTCCGGATCATCTGCACCGAGGAATCCATTAGAATCTCCGCTTTAGAGGAGAAGCCATTGATTAACCCGAGAACAAAGCCAATTCCGCCCCCAATCAAAAATCCAAGCAAGGCCCGCCTTGCACTGATCGCAATATTATCAAGCAGCACGCCGCTTTTAACAGAAACAATAAGCTCTTTAACGACTTGCAGCGGCTGCGGAAGTTTATTCGCCGGGATGATCCCAGTAACGGTCAGAACATGCCAGGCCAAAAGAAGAACGACAGGCAGCAGCCAAGGGGTAATGGGCGAGACCCAAAAGTTGTATTTGATTTTTGGTTTACTCATAGTTTGGCGGCTCCTTTCAAATGGAACGGCTGGCTAATAACAATTACCAGCCCTATTCCGCTTTTTTTTTCAGAATTACTTTTTATTTAATCATTTGAGTAAAGGCATCGCTCCAGAGCGACTTCACGTCCACCTTTTTCGTCAGCAGCCCTACAGATTGAAGTGTATCTGCGACATCCTGCTGCGAGGCGATAGCCTCATCTGAAATGGCAGTTACCTTTGTTGGCCGCTGCTCCTGGCTGTTTTTCAACGTTTCAAGCGCCTGTTCAAGCGGTTGCTTTGTATTTTCAGCTACGATTTCTGCCCATTTTTTCTGATTATTGTGGATCCACTCATTATATTGATTTAAACGGTTCAGAAAATCGGCAATCGCTGCATGTTTGGCTGGATCAGCAATATCCGCCTTAGTCGTAATCACCGGGAAATTGCCTGACAATATGTCCTTAGCGCTGGCCAGCGTCGTCGCCCCGTTCTGGTGAGCCGAAATAATGGCATTGCCATAGCTTGCCAGCGCATCCACACTCCCGCCGATCAGAGCGCTAAGTCCATCGGATGTTGAGAGCGCGACAGGCTCAATATCGCTCCAGCTTAGTCCTGCTTCTTCCAGCATCTTTACGAGAAAATAATGGGCTGTCGTGCTTTTAACATAGGCGACCTTCTTACCTTTCAGATCCGATACCTGTCTTACAGTTGAACCCTTTGGAATCACGAGTTCTTGTTCCAGCGTATCGGATTTCTGGATGGCGATGATTTGGAGGTTACCTCCATCCGCGGCTTGACTGGCAAAGATCGGTGGAATTTCGCTGGTAAGCGCGATATCTAAATGGTCTCCCGCCATCGCTTCCAACTGCAGATTCCCACCCTGAAAAACGCTAAACTCCACTTTGTACGGTGTGTCGTCCAAACCCGCCTCTTTAAATCCAGCCTCCAGATTTCCCCACCCCGTCTGTCCGACCTTTAAGGTGACTTTGCTCACATCTGGCGAACCTGCCGCAGCAGCAGCTTCCGCTTCATTTCCGGATCTATTTTTCTCATTTCCGCAAGCGGCCAGGATGACGGCTATGACGAAAGGTAATACGACAGATAGAATTGACAGCTTTCTCTTGTTCACAATAGGTTCTCCTCTCTATGTCTATTAGGATACAGGTGATGCCAGTCCTATAACCCGTTTGCCCGTAAGGTCAGCCTGAACAATCGCCAATGCAATCATTTCCCGATCCACAGTGAATGGCAACTTTATCGCCTGCACCTTCTCCAACGGAAACACCTTGGCTATGGCTTCCGCATGTTGCTCCGCATTTCCCCAAAATCCCAACTGCTCTAGAGTAACCGGCAGGTGGAGCTTGTGCAGTTTGCCAGCCAGTTGCAGGATTTCTTCATGCGGAAGTCCCTGTAGTATCGCATGGACGATTAAGGAAAAGGCGATTTTTTCGCCGTGCAGCGTGTCTTTCGTCTCGGGAAACTGGGTAAGGCAGTCGTGAAGGGAATGGGCCAGCGCGATGCGTGGCTGTCCTCCAGTGACACTACCTACCTGTCCTGCAAGCCAGATAATGGCCTGACTAGTTTCGTGAAATGCCCAAGTAACCTCATCCTCATATGCTGCTTCGTAAGCCTCCTGCGCATATCGGTCAAGCACTTCAACAGCTAATAGGGATGTATGTACGCTAAGCCGTATATCTAGATCTGAATGAAGATTTTTCATATTAACTGCAGTCTCGTTCCATTTCACATACGTATCCGCAATACCGGATGCCAAATATCGTCTTGGGGCCGCTGCCAACACACGGGTATCCGCGAGAACCAACTGTGGGGACTGATTGAGGGGCAGATAACCTGCAGAACGTCCCTCATTATCATAAAGAACCGTCAGCGCCGACCAGGCTGCGCATGTTCCGGCCACCGTAGGCACCGTAATACTCGGCAACTCTAAGCGTTCGGCTACTGCCTTTACCACATCCAGTGCTTTGCCTCCACCAATGCCCACAACGGCTTCGTATCCTTTGCCGGATGCTACTGATACATACCGGGCAATCTGCTCCAACGTTGGATACCCGGCAAACGTATGGATTTCATACTCCGCCTTTACTTCATCAAGACTAGCTAGAAGGGGAGCCGCTGCCGTCAATGCTGTTTTGCCGCCAATAATAAGTAGCTTTCTGCCGATCAATGTAATCCTCTCTCCGCCGCTGGCGAGGATATTAGGCTTGTTAATATAGATTGCAGGGGCTTTGACGATGACCATGTAATTGACCTCCTAAAGTAAACTGGATTTTATGCATGAAACTCGATAAGGTATTGGTGTCCGGTTTTCATACAAATGTGAAAAGGTCAAAGATCCTATCGCGAATAGATAGAATAATAAGCCTCAGCCAGGCTTCGTATACCTTTTCTGATTTGCTCCTCACTGCAATGACTGAAGCAAAGTCGCAAGTATCGGGCCCCTTTTCCATCGTTGAAAAATGCATTTCCGGAAACAAAGCTTACACCTCTTCTGTGTGCCAAAGGAGCTACGGCATTTACATCCACATGTTCGCCAAATGTAACCCAGATGAAGAATCCCCCGTCTGGTACGGATACCTGGATCTCACTGCCCAGTTCTTCATGCAGAGCCCGGATCATCGTATCCCGCCGACTGCGGTAACGATCGCTCAGACGCTCTACTTGCCTATCAAAATCATAGTGTTCAAGAAGTTCCCCTACGATCTCCTGCGTAAATGGGTTAAGCTGGCTTCCCAGCGATAAAGTGGCCATGTACTGGATGATTTCTTCCGAGGCGATAACCCAGCCCAGCCGGAGTCCCGGACCCAGCGTTTTCGAAAAGGTACTGACGTAGATTACCCGTTCCGGAGCAAACGAGTACACAGCAGGGAGGGTGGTCCCATTGAAACTCAGCTCAGCGTATGCATCATCCTCCAAGATATACACATCATAATCTTTGGCTAGTTGCGCCAGCTGCCGTCTACGCCCAATAGGTAGCGTTGAGCCTGTAGGATTTTGAAAGGTTGGCATGGCGTAGATAAATTTAGGTAATTTACAGCCTTCTGCCGATGCCTTCTGTAGAGCCTCTTCAACCCGATTCACCTGCAGGCCTTCTTCATCTACAGGAAAGGAGCGGATATGTGCGCCGGCAGCTCGAAAGGATTGCAGGGCATTGAAGAAGGTCGGCGCTTCCACCCACACCTCATCCCCGGGATTTATCAGAATCCGTGCAGTCAGATCAATCCCCTGAATCGCCCCAAACACCGGAAGAAAGTTGCCCCCTTCCGCATGTAAGCCAAATTTGCGAACACGATTTAGCACCCAAGACTTGACTCTGACAGGCCCTTGAGCCCCCGAATAATGCAGCAGATCAACCCGGGCCACATGAAGTGCGGCATTAGCCGCCTCGTTTAATTCCCTGATAGGCAAGAGATCCGACGCCGGAAAACCATACGATAGATGGACATGCTCTGGTTCTGCCGATTTCGTGCCACCTATGGACGGTGGTGGTAAATGGTTGGAAAAGCGGGACGGATAAGCTAGGTTCCCCATGAATAATAACCCCCTCCTTCTAATCATCATTGAAATGTAGATTGATAAAACCAATAATTCCGATATGTTTTATGATAATCAAACAAAACCATGCTTCATAATAGAACAATCAAATATATGGATTGATTTTTTATCAGGGACATAAAAAAGGAGAGCCTTATCCAGACTTGATGATCGTCAATGCATAAGAAAAGGCACCCGTTTAGGGTGCACCCAAAGGAATCTATGTGGGGCATCTTTCTTTAGGAGTCATAATTCAGCCCAATACACAAACGGATCCGAATTTCTGATGCCTGGTTTGAAATGTATTCAAATAAGAATAAAGCGAAAGAGACATTTCCTACTGACGTAACCCCGCGGCCATTGTGGGGTATTAATTTTCTAAATGCAGGACTGCTTTTCCGCTATACTTCCGTTCCATTAATTGATCCGCTACCCGTTTGATATCTGTCCATGGTGCTTCCACCTCAATTCTGGGAATCAGTGTTCCTTCCGCGATCTGCTCAGTAAGATACCGCAAATCATCCGGTACGGAATAGCCCTTTAATTCTTCTAACAAATACAATCCATATAAAGTCGTCCGGCCCGTATGAATTAAGTTCCTTACGTCTATGGATGTAAATGGTGAGCTGGAATACCCCATCGTAACACCAACACCCTCAGGTGCCAGATGGGATAACAGACTCGCAAGCGTATTCCCGCCAACTGTGTCTATGATCAGATCATAAGGTCCAAACTGCCCTGCTCTTTCGGAAAGTTCACCAACAATAATCTGATTTGCCCCGTCTTCACGAACCAGATTAGCCCTCTCTTCCGATCTGGCTGTTCCGACCACGAATGCTCCTGTCCGGGCAGCGAGCTGATGGGCATAAACGCCAACCCCGCCCGTAGATCCAGTTATCAACACCTTTTTCCCAAGAAGAAGCCCCCTTTTTTTAAGCGCATAGAGGGCACTGAGCCCGGCGACTGGAATCGTCGATGCCTGTGCAAAAGAAACCGAATCTGGTATTTCAGACATCAAGGAAGTACGGGCAGCAATTTGTTCAGCCCATGCGCTGGAAGGGAGTAGTCCGACGACACGTCTCCCTTTTGCCGGTCCCGATCCGTCTGCTGCCTGTTCGATCACGATGCCTGAATAATCCCATCCTAGTCGTTGCTCAATGTCTCCGCTCAAGGAATCCCTGATTTCACCACGGTTTAGAGAAATGGCTTTTACTTGAACGATTGCCTCATTAGATTGGGGGATCGGCGGTTCCACTTCCTTTATAATAAGCCGCTCTGTAACTAACGGGTCTGCAATGATTGCACGTACCATGATTGCTCCTCCTCGGCGTATATTGGATAAAACCCCAAATTGACAGGGGATTTACCTAGGAGTATAATTCTCTAACATCTTTTGACCAAGAGTAAAAATACACCTCCCGGAAAGAGGAGATGAACCATGATTCATTCATCCAATGCTCATATGGAGACAAAAGTTCTTAAAGCGGTAATCGGTGAAATCGAAGCGGTCAGAAGCAAGCGCCAACAGCAATACCGCGAACTCGAGTCCCACCCGGAACTGAAACGATTTACTCAGCAAGAGCTGAACGATGTAGCCTTTACTTCGTATAAAAACATATTATCCGGCCGCTCAAGACGCATTCCAAGCCGGACGGCTATCATGGATATTGCCGATTATCTGGAGTGTACATCAGCAGAACGAAATGATCTTCTGCTTGCCGCAGGCTATATCCCGGAACATTACGAATTGGCGGGAACAGCTCTTAAACTAGCCTTAGAACAAGCCAAGCTGATCCTGAGTGGTCTTCCTCTCCCCGCCTTCATTGCGACCCACAAGTTTGATATTACCGACATGAATCCCATGTTTCAGGGTTTGTATGGCTTGAGTTATAATACACTTCACCATGGTCGTTTTAATATGATCCACAATCATTTCAGTTCCGATTTACCCATTCGCAAACGGTCCTCATTCAATGAGGAATCATTCCAGAAATGGGAGTCTCATGCCATATACGGAATTCAGACCTTTAAGCTGAATAATATGTATTTTCGTTACGACGCTTGGTATCGCGACTTACTGCAAGATTTTAACCGATATGAAGAATTTAGAACCTATTGGGATTATGAAGCGGAGTCACCTGCGGACCCTATTTCCGAGCCAAAAATGCTCCTCGCTCGTAAAGGAGAAGATTCGGAATGGTTTCCCATTCGCGTGCGCCAGATCCACATATCCGTCAGCAGCTACATGTTTCCCCGAATTGAGGCTTTTTTGCCCGAAGACCTTCCGGCGAGACACATGTTTGAATGGCTGGGTTGTCCCGTTGAATCTATGCTTGACCGTTATCAAGTGATAATCTAAATTTTGAACGGGCAATCCATTTGGCAAGAACAGAACGTAAATGGTTAAACCCAAAAAAGCCGCAGCTATGCGGCTTTTCAGCGTGTATGTTCTTGTCGTCTTACAGAAGATCAAACTAATCTTGCCACCACTCATATCGATTCCCGCATGGCTGCTGCAGGGTTTTTTTCCACGCTAATAACGGCAATGTCTCCGTGTCCCCTTCTCTTTTATCCCTTCGTTTATTCATATACCGTGCCTCCGATTTTCGAGCCGAAAACTGCGTATGCCTGCAGCGAACAATATGCCTGAAAGCGCTGCAGCCGAAAGCTTTTATTAAACTATAGTCTCCCGTTAGTTGAATAATCATTTGACTTCGACATTAATACTGCCGAACAACTTTTCATCAATATAAGCGCTAAGCTGCCAAATGCCAGGTTTCGGTAGCTTCATTGAGGATGGTAAATGTGCATCTGCACCGTTATTTGGACCGAACAATGATGTAGGATTATCAACAATAAACGGATTTATCTTCTCACCGGATTTTATATTAATGGCATCGACTTTAAATTCCCCGTCCAAATCAGCTTTACTTCCCCATAAGTGCCACATATGTTTATTAGCCTGATTCGCCACGAAATCTGGTCCCAAGATACCGATTTTCCCTTCTATGCCTTGCATTTCGATTCCTTCACTTACAAACTTTGGGCTGACTTCTGCATCTTTTTCAGAAGTATTTGAACAACCAAATAAAATTAGCAATCCAACGATTAATATGCTAGTACAAAGAAATTTCACAATAATCACTCCTCCCGTTAGCGGAGCCGCAATAGCTAATGATTTAATCTTATACGCTCTCCGTTCCATTATTTCCGACAACGTATTCTTTCCTCAAAATTCCGTATAGATCTGTAATGTGAATCCTTATCAACCACGGTAACCATATATGTTCTTGTCTTTTTCGGCCAACGAAATATGTTCTTGTCGTCGGGTTTGGACAATAACATATAGTGTTAAAACATAAAAAGTTGCTCCTACGCGGCTATTAAGCGTCTATGTTCCTGTCGCTTACAAAATAAACAGCAGCCCCCTACTCTCCGTTATCCTTCCCGTTAGTTGAGGAAAAAGCAGCCAGCTTTTAGATCGGCTGCCCTCAAATATCTTCGTTGAGCTATCATTTCCCGTTAGCTTAAAGGACTTGGTTGCTACACTTCAGGTTGTACACCGTGAGGGTCTAAGCGAGAAATCCGTTGAAACGGCTTTGTCTTCCAAAATTCATAAGGTACGAAACCCTTACTCCGAATTGCATCTAATGATCTTGACTTCATATGAGGACGAGTAATGTACTGTTCTATGTTGCTCACCGTCAACCTTACAAACATAGCTTCCACTATCTCTTCTGGCTGAATTTTTAATTGGCCATCAATGATGTCTGCTCTAAATACCACCGATAATAGATTGCTTGTTTCCTTGTAATAAATTCCCGTTACACCAATGGGACGTATCAGAATTCCAGTCTCTTCAAGGACTTCACGAGTAAATGCATCATCAAGTGATTCACCTTCTTCTACATTTCCACCAGGGAATTCCCACGTGTCCGAGCGCCAATGAGTCTTTACTAACAGAACTTCACCTTTATTATTCTCAATGAGTGCCGACACTGAAATCTGATGTTTTGGCGGCAAATATGCATCTACCAAAGAAATCCCCCCATTCACAAGCATCCTCAATCATCATATAACATGAAATTAGCTTGTCGTCTTACAATATGGATTTTTATATCATAAATGTTTTGTATAAAATGAGTGTAATTCGAAAATTTCGGCGACTTATTCGTGTCAGCGCTTTCCATTAACATCATCTCTCATTAAAGGTTTCGGGTAAATTCTGACTGGGGTGGTGCTTTCGGGAATGTATTAGCAAGCGCCCCTTAACGATGGCAAAAAAAGACCCGCTGCTGGCTCAGGCGCTGCGTCGGGTCCCTTTTTCAAGTGCAGGCTTATTCGGATATCATGCGGTTCGTGAGGCTGCCCAGCTTCTCGATATTGATCGTGACGATGTCGCCGGCCTTTAAGTAGACCTGATTCTCTGGCGGTTTGCCGAGCACGACGCCTTCCGGCGTCCCGGTCAAAATAATGTCGCCGGGCATGAGCGTCATATGGTGCGAAATGTAGCTGACGATCTCGTCGCAGCGGAAAATCATGTCCGACGTGTTGGAATGCTGTCGCACTTCTCCGTTTACTATGCACTTGATGTCTAATGCGTTCGGATCGCCGACCTCGTCCGCGGTAACGAGGTACGGCCCGAGCGGCGAAAATTTGTCGCACGACTTCCCAAGCAGCCACTGCTGAGTGCGCATCTGCAGGTCACGCGCCGACAAATCGTTGGCGGCGCAGTAGCCGAATACGTAGTCCAGCGCCTCTTCCTTGGCGACATATTTGGCCGTCTTGCCAATCACGATAACGAGCTCGGCTTCGTAGTCAACTTTCTGCGATGTGCGCGGCAGCGGCACGTCTTCGCCGTCACCAGCCAACGTGTTGCTGAATTTGCTGAACAGAATCGGAGACTCCGGGATTGGCGCGTTTGTCTCCTCGGCGTGTTTGCGGTAATTAAGGCCGACGCAAATGATTTTGTTCGGGTGTGTAACACACGGTCCGAGCTTGAGACCAGATTTTCCGAGCAGGACGTCGCTGCAAGACGCCAGTGTGCGGTTAACTGCTTGCTGCAGCGTCCGTATCGCTTCCTCCCCTCCTTCGATCACTTCGTGTACGGTGCGTGGCCCCGGGCCGTCACCAAGCGCCGCCGCAACGTCGACGATGCCTACCTCGGTAGCGACACCGAGACGGTATGTATTACCTTCAAGATAGGTTAGCAGTTTCATAGGATATGGTCCTCCCTAAGCATTTTTTCCGAAGACGAGGACGCCATCGATGTAGAGTGGCAAGCCCATCATGAACTTCGGTTCTATCGTTCCTGTTAGTTAATTCAATTCACAAATAAAAGCCGCGACTGGTTTTGAAATGACTAATTCTCCACCGCATGATTCAATTTTTTGTCTAGTTAGAGTAAGGAAAGTGTGTGAGATTGCTTCCCGTTGTTCTCGACTTAATGATATGTCATGAAAAGGACCTTGATAGAGTTGAGTTGCCATATAGTATTTTAACACAGGCTCTGGATCTGTTACCTTGAATCCTGCCTCATAAGTTAATAGTTTTACTCGATTAAAGTGCTCTAACAGTATTGCTTCCCCATTTTCTAAGGAAAAAGGAATCGGATCTTCTTTAATTTCAAATGGTATATGTAACTGATGCATTGTCTCCTGATGCAGTGCGAAGAATTCAGGCATCCCCTGGCTGCTATTAGTAGTAGCTAAAAATTGTCCTGTATTTCTTAAAACTCTGCTAATTTCCTTCAATCCTTTTTTCAAATCAGGTAGATGGTAAAGCATGTGATTAGCCATGACGACATCAAACTCATCAGAAAGAAACGGCAATTTCTCAGCGTCAGCAATCATATGGAGGATAGGTAGCCCTTCCTGTTCTGCCTGAATACGTGCTGAATTCATAACTCCTTCTGTTAAGTCACAGCAAACCATAAACCCGCCATTATTCTTCAAAATTTTACTGGTGGGGATCGAGAACCTCCCATTCCCTGTCCCAATATCAAGAACGCGTTCACTGCCCAACAAGTTAAGCTTATCTATGGTCCAAGTTTCAAACATTTCTTTTGATATTCCGTATTTACCCATGACCTCATACTTAGCATTAAGATTATTACCTGTGTTATAAATCAATTGTATGCTTTCTTTATTTTGTGAATTCTCGTAGTAGTTCCGGAGTTGACTCATTTCTCCCCTCCTAACCGTACTTTAATTGTTCACAAATTCAATATAAATTAAATTCTTAATAAAAGTTAGGGGGTGAATTTGTCGATATTCCTGTAGTCTAATTAGCACTATTTTGCCCGTTAGCTTAATGTCTGAAGTCAGTTATATATATGTTATTCCGTTTTTGCGGGCATCAGCTTATCGTATTCGGTTCTTCTTTGGACCCTGCTCAGACACGTATTATAAAATGCTAAAAACTACAATATCTTTAAAACAAAAAAAGCCGCAATTTTACGCGGCTTATAAGCTTGTATGTTCTTGTCGTCTTACAACCTTATCATCATTCTTCTGTTTTAATCAAACAGAAGTTTCTTATATCATGGTTTTGTGTTTATGAATAAAGCAAAAATCAAAATAGTATAGCTAAAAAATAAGATAAATGCATTTAAAATTATTCCCCACCACGCATATGACCTTGTTCCCCTTCTCTTAAAAAGACCCAGAACTCCCAAAACCAATCCTATAATCCCAGTTTCCTTTAACGGGAATATATTCATTACTAACAAGTCTTGTTGTATTAAACCAATATTAATGATAGCCAATTCCAAAATTCCTAAGAATGAAGATATCATGCCTAAGATATTAAATATCTGCCACTTCCAAGTGCATTCCTTCTTGTTAGGATCTTTTCCTTTTATGAATGCCAATTCCATAATTTAGAATCCTCCACCTTTATGGTACGAATCATAGGCTTGTCTTCAATTTTTCTTATCTCATTGACTGGGCCGGTAACGACTGCACCATATATTTTAATACCATTCTTCTCTATATAAGTTAAACCCTTGGATATAGAAAGGGCTTTTGCCCTAGAAACTTGGGTTGCTAATTTTTCATTTTTGGACAGTGACTTCAATATACTGATAAAAGTTTCTTCATTTGATTTCGACCCAATAAATGGTGACCAGGGATCGCTATCTTTCATAAAGGGATAGCCTAATGGCGATGTATATATGCCCTCTGCATTTTCACCAGATTCCCCGGTTTCAACCGCTACCCAAACAACATCAAGGTTCGGAAAGTAATTGTTGATTTCTTCTGGTGTGTAATCTTTATCAAAAGAAATATAAACTTCTGCTACAGTATCAGAGGCCAGGCCATTAAGGACTTCTCGCTCCCTAAAATCATCAAATGTCATAGAAGCATCAGGGTGAAGAAATCCAGTGCTTTCAGATGAAACAAAAGCTTCGGGTACCGGTTTATCAAGTAAATTCCTTCGATCTACTGAAGAAACATGATTTCCTAGAAAATGAATATTATATTCGGCAGTTCTAAAGTCTTCTTTCCCTACCCTTTTAAGAGTGTAAAAATATGCATCCATAGAAAAAATCCCAATTTTACTGCTTATACCCTGCCCTTCTATTTTAGTGTTTGGTTCTGTAACATATGCAACTTTGCTTATGGTGTCTAACATCTGGTTCGCTTTTCCCGAGTAATACATATAGGTGACAATAGTAAGAGCTGGATTTAATAATAATAGAATTGCGAGCACACTTATAATCGTTGTCATTCTCGAGTGGAATTTTGCCTTTTTTATTATTTTCTGTTCTTGGGATCCCTCGAAATTCTCAATTGACCTATAGTCATTAACAAAATCATTAAGGGTATCATAATAATCGTCATGAGTTTTAAATTTAGGTCCTTTTACATTTTGATTTGTATCATCAGATCCCGATTGATCGTCCTTCTTCTTATCGTCATCGTCCTTCATCATTACCTTGACCTCTCTTTTTGAAGTATTTCTCTTAATTTTCTTCTACCGCGTATTAGATGACTTTTTAGTGTATTTAAATTAAGATTCAGTATATCCGCAGCTTCGATCAGTTTTAGCTGATGAAAATCACAGAGTAAAATAGCTTGGGCCTCATTGTCAGACAGAGTTCGTATTAATCTAAGGAGATTTTGTAAACCATCTTTGTCGATAGTATGTTTTTCCGGTGACCGGTAATCTAGTTGTTCATTTAGTTTTTCTTTTAAAATTAACCTCTTTCTTTTGCGCGTATAGTCAATAAACACGCGGTAACCTACTTTAAATAGCCATGGCTTAACTGCATCAACTTCACTACTTTCTAAGTATAAATAAGCCCGATAGAATGTTTCATGCACCATATCCTCCGCTAAATAATGATCATTTGAAAGGGAAAATAAATATCGGTATAAATCATTTACATACCGTTGATAAAGAAGCTCTAAATCCATTGTGTACTCCTTTCAATGTATCCACGTTTAGCGTATTAATAAAGTTGCATGAAATTATGTATTTTTTTAAAAAATTTAACTGCAAACCCAGTGTTTTGTTGGTTATAATCCCGAATCCAAGGCGGCTTACTTTTTGAAAACAGGAAACAGTTCCACCGCCCCAACCATAAAAAAATCACAATAAAATAAAAAGAACCCAAAATCAGACCTTCTTTAAGAGGAGGAAATGATAATGGATTTTAGTGATTCTCGGTCTGTTCGATTCGGAAGACAAGATATAAGTAAGATGCTTCCCTTTGTAGTATTAAAAAAAAGTATGATACGGCTCCTGATAAGGAAATGTTCTCCTTTGCATTTATTTGGTTACTCCGATGACTTATCCATTGGTCCGCAGGAGCATGTCGAGATGACTAGACCTTCGTTTCTAGGGGATGGATTACCTGCTGCATAGGTGGGCAACATCCCGGCAAAAAGGGCGATCATGATCATCACCGCAATCATACGACTTGAATATCTGACCACTTTAGACCACAACTCAAGATTCAATTTGTTTGCGCTTATATTTTTTCTTTCCCCTCCTTTCGCAAGAGCTTTCATTTGGGTCTTTCAATAATGCAAGAAAAATCTCCTTGCCGGGAGAATGCTTAGCGGATCTTGAGCAACATATTCGAGTCGCGATCGCTCAAGATCCGCAGTTCGGATATCGATTCTCGAATTCAAGCTGGAGCACACATCCATCCGAGACACCGGGTCGAATGGGCCCATCGAATGGGAAGAGCTGACCAAGATAAGATGAATCATATCGAAGGTTTGACCAATGTACTCACGCGCCGTTTGTTAACAAGCGTTCGAGTTTTGTCTCGGTAAAACAATCGGAGCCACACTTCCATTAATCGGATTTCTAACAAGATGCATTACTTTAGCCAAGCTATAAAGCGCGCGAGCATGATGGATACTTCAGCCCGCGAGACAACACTGGCAGGGTCCAGAAGGTTCCCTGGCTTGCCGTTCAGGATTCCCACTTCCGTAGCCCAGCTCATGGCGTCCTTTGCCCAAGCGGAAATCTCGCCGCTGTCCGCAAAGCTCTTGCCGATGCCGTCCACAGCAGGTTGATCGCCGTACCGGTAAAGGAGCGTGATCAGCTGCTCACGGGTAATAGCAGCCTTCGGAACGCTGCCGTCGCTGATCCCCTCAGCCACTGCCCAGTCCTGCGCCTTGCTGTACCAATACAAGCCCCCTTCGGTCTCGGCGCCGTCCAGCCGGGCCATCACGGTGAAGAGCATTGCGCGGCTCATGGATGCATTGGGGGCAAAATTCTCTTTATCTGTCCCTAGGAACAGTTCACGGCTAGCAGTAAAAGCAATCGAATCCGCAGCCCAATGGTGGTCAGGAACATCCTTAAATGTGATCTTGTTGTCTACCAGCTTCACCGTTACATCGCCCCTGACTAGGATACTCAATCCATTCTCCGTCATTACGGAGGTCCCGATGATTGTTCTGGAGCGGTCACCTCTGACCGTATAGGCTACAGTGGAGGCGGAGGCTTTCTTGACGGGAATTGTAATCCGTGCTTGTGCCACTCCTTCGGGTAGATGAACTTCGGCCGTTACTTCCCCTAGAGACGTCGTGATTGTCTCAACCTTCACACCCTGCGAATCGGTGACGACAGAACGGCTGCTTCCGTCCGGCTTGCTCACTGTCTCGCTTTTGCTGCCGTCTTGCTTCGTGACCACTTCGGTCAGAGTGCCACTGCGTTCCTTCGTGATGACTTTACGGTCGCCATTCGGCCAGACGGTGGTTTCCGTAACCGTTCCGGTTGCCTGGTCTGTGTCGATAGTAGTTGTGCTGCCGTCCCCATTCTTAGTGATCGGGGCAGGCTTAGATGGGGCAGTCGAACTGGCAGGCTCGTCACCAGAATTGCTGCCGCCGCTGGTCGCATATACACCGACAGTCACAACGCAAGACGCTGTGTAACTGCCATCTGTAGTAGTCGCCGTAATCACAGTCGTGCCAGAAGCGTGGGCACGCACAAGTCCGTGCTCATCCACAGTAGCTACAGCCGGATTTGACGTGCTCCAAATCACGGTCTTATTAGATGCTTCAGCGGGTTCTACATGTGCGGTGAGCTGGACAGTAGAGCGACCATAGTTGGTATACAATTGTGCACTGGTTTGGTTTAGTCTCACACTAGTGACAGGAATCGATTGATTAAAAGCCATAATAGTGAACTCCACATAAGGACTTGCTTTATGTGTGTCCGTTTCGCGGTATCGAACCCAGTACGTTCCGGGCGGCAGATTGGCAAGTGTATCACCTTCTACATTTAGCCAGGTGCCCCCATGATCTGAAGACCATTCCATGGAATCATTCACCCCGGTGATACGTCCATCATTGGCGCCAGCCGCTGTTTCATCGACTTTCCCAAGACCCTCTGGCGCAGCCTTTGGTCCTCCTATGACCATAGCTTTGAAATCATCAAAATCGATGGAGGCATTGGCGTATCCGTCAATACCGAACCGTTGTCCGATCAGCTTGTCACCGCCTGTATGGCGGAAATTGTAATCCGTAGCTACCGGAACATCGTCGAGATAGACGGTGTAGGTCTTGTTATCCCAGTTGGCCACCATTTTGATTTTGTACCAAGTATTGTAGGACACGTTTTGGACTGCTTTCTTGGATCCACCGTTCTGTACAATAAACTTACCGGTATCAAAAGCAGTGACCATCGAATAATTGCCGGTACCGCTGTCGTTTCTCATCATGGCGCCATTCGCGTATTGGAAGCTGCTGTTTAATCTGGCGCGATATTCGATGACGATGCGCTGATCCCCCTCCGCTTTTACCTCCCCTGTATATGGCAGGAACAGGTTTGCCTTGCCCGAGGTAGCGGTCGTGGTCAGTCGAAGAAATTTATTCCCATCCTCTTCCTTTACCGTTGCGGTAGCTCCATTGGTCAGATCTTCGGTGGTGATACCGTAAGGGTATTTGCCTACCGTATCGCCGGAGAAATCCCGGTAAGCATTATAGGCAACGCCATCCTGCACGCTGTTAAGCGAACCTAACAGAGCCTCTTCCGCCTGAGCGAGATTATCCAGTTCCCCGTCAAACTGCTCTTTGCTCAGATCCGGGTTGAAGGCCATCTCCTCCGCTTTATCCACCTCGGCCACAAAAGCGTCATACTTGGATTGGCTATAGTTGCCTAACCCAGTGCCCAACGGATAAGAGAAATTCGCCAGTCTATTGCGGAGCTGATTCACAATGTCATCAAGGCCCCATCCTGCAACAACTTCTACGGATACAGTGGAAGGAATATCTCGGCCATCCACCTTCAGAATGACTGGCACCTGAACCGTACCAAGAGAACTGAAGTCCATTCCCTCCGGCTTCCAGCTGACAACTTCCGCCGTCATCGACTCGCTATTATAGACAATATCCACAACGCTGGGCGGATCAGGAGTCACTCCGGAAGGAGTCTTCACTTCGGAAACCACCTGAACCGCATCAGAAGCCTCAATTACCGTCAAATGGATTGCCGTTTTGCTGCCGTTGTATTCGGCTGTAATAAGAGCTGTACCCGGTTTATCTGCGTATACCGAAGGGGTGACCGAGACAGTATCAATCCGGGCCACCTCAGGATCGCTGCTGGTATACTGAGCATCAGCTGTCACATTCTTCATTTCATAGTTGTTATAGCGAGCAGTTACCTGCAATGGACGGCTACTCTGTCCGCTGGTCAGGACGCTGTCCAATCCGCTCATGTCAAGTGACTGCACCGATCTAGGCTCTGCGACTATGGTTACCGCGGCCGTTGTTGTTTTCCCATTATATGTCGCGGTAATTGTCGTACTGCCCGCCCCGACAGCTTTAATCTGATCCCCTTCATCAATAATGGCTACCTTCGTGTCGGAAGAACTGAAGGTAGCTCCTGTATCGATAGCAGTATAGGTAGCGCCCGTTACCGTATACAGGGGCAAACTGCGGGTTTCGTTCAACCCCAGGGTGAATCCCGGGGATTCAAATAAAATTTCCGATGTATCCAGCTTAAATAGATCCATACTGTCGATTTCGGCAAGATTGCTCCCTTTCGAGAAGCGGATGATATTGTCGCCTTCCTTAAGGAAGACTTTCGCCGCGGAGGTTCCCCAACGATTCGGACCAGAATAGACGATGTTCAATTTGGCACCGGAGCCGCCGTTGACCGACAATATATGGGAGGCATCCGCCGCATTGGGAGAGCCATTGGCATTGCGCACGGACAGGTTATAGAATCCCGCCTCCGGCACATTTACTGTAAACTGTGCATAATCATTGGCGTTCTTGATACCCGCGATTTTCATCCCGCCTGATGCGGTGCTTTCCCGCTGGACAGCCGGAGAAGTTTCTCCATTCGGATCCTTCACCAACAACGCATTCTCCGCTTCATAGCGCTTACGCATCGGCTCGCCGGAAGGTATGGCAATCGGTATGTTCGGATCTACCGGCTCTCCCAAGTTCGGCGTATTGTCGTCATTCCAAGTGAATTTCTGCGCGTAGACTTTACGGGTCCATCCTGACCCTGGCCAGCGAGCAGCATGGTAAATGATCCAGTCCTCCGTACCATCAGGAGATGAGACGACACTATGATGGCCAGGTCCGTAAACACCATTGGCGCTAGAAAAGATCGGCTTATCCCGCTTTTCCCAGGAGCCTGGGTTCATTAAATCGTCGCTAATCTTGGCCGTGATCAACCCGAGGGAGTAACTGTCTGTCCAGCTTCCGTTGGCCGAATAGATCAGATTGATCGTGTCGCCTTTTACAGTGACCTCGGGGCCTTCATTGATCCTCCCCGGGGAAGTTTCCCAGTCATATTCAGGCGTTGAAATCAGGACCCGTTCCGAACTGATGGTCCGTGGATCGCTCATCTTTGCGATATATAAATTTTGAAAGCTTCCGTCGGTTTCCTCCCAGCCGGACCAAATAAAATAGTGATCCTCATTTACAGTCAGCACTGTTCCGTCAATTGCCCAACGATCGGTGGAATCGGTAATCTTCCCTTTGAACTCCCAGGTTCCCGTCATCGGATTATCACTGGCGTTCTCCAGCACGTACATGCGATGGTTTGCATTGGTTCCGTCGTCAGCTGCGAAGTAGATATACCATTTGAATAGGCCATCGTTATCTCTGAGATAGTGCATTTCAGGCGCCCAAACATCGGAACTGTACATGGTACCTTTAACCGGTGTCCAGGCTAGGCTTCTCTCGCCCGCCTCAATGCCGGTAATGGTCTTCGCTCTGCGGATCATGATGCCGCTGGCATTGACAAAGACATTGTAGTAGTAGCCGTCCGTATGCTTGTAAACCCATGGGTCGGCCCCTGTCTGCATAATAACATTGTAGAAATCAGACACATCCTTTCCCTCCTGCCGGGATGCCAAATCCGCCCTATCTGGCGTTTGCTCTGCCGCCATAGCCGCTCCGTTCCATTGCGGCAGCATCAGCAGCACTGCGAGACAAAACAGCAAATACCTGAATCTTTTCCTATCCCATAAAACCGCTTTCAACTTCATCCATCCCCCTGTCATTGATTTTTTCAGCCATGTCCTCATTCTACTTTCAGAGAAAATTTAAAAAATGTACTATCTTAAATTGTTTTGGTAACCGTTTTAGAAAAAGTGTCTTGACCTTCGGATTATACTTAACCCTCTCAACGTCTGATTGTTATCGCCGGGAATTCGAAGAAAAAAAGGACACAATCCCCGATTAAGGGGTGTGTCCTGAAGAAAAACATTACATTGTAGTGTGTCCGGCTATCGACATAACCTTATTCTTCCGAAGGTTTGCGGTTGTTTAACAGCTTTGGAATCCTCACGGTCACTGTTGTTCCATGGCCGAACTGGCTTTGTATGGCGATCCCGTAACCCTCTCCAAACAATAGCCGGAGCCTGTTATGGATATTGGAAAGTCCGATGCTTGTAGCAGGTTGGCCATCTGGTGCAGGTTCCGGGGATGCCATGCCCAGCTTAGCCTGTAGGGAAGCCAATTGCTCCGGGTCCATGCCCTTCCCGGTATCCGTGATTTGGAAGCACACGTCCCCATGCGCATCTATGCTCCCGGTAACTTGAAGCCGGCCCCCTTGATCCATCCGTTCCAGCCCATGATAGACTGCATTCTCCACAATGGGTTGGAGAATCATCTTGGGGGTTTGCATCTCCAGGAGTCCCTCGTCCACTTCGATCTCGATGATAAATTTATTTTCATACCGGATGGCGATAATGTTCACATAAGCCTGAATACAGTCCAGCTCTTCCCTTATCCGTACAAGATCATCTTTTCTTATACTGTACCGGAATATTTTGGACATGCAAGATGCAATTTGCGCGATCTCCCTGCTTCCGTATTCCAATCCGATGCTGCTGATGCAATTGAGCGTATTATAGAGAAAATGGGGGTTGATCTGGCTTTGCAGGGCAGCAAACTCCGCCTGTTTCTGACTCAGCTCAGATTCATATAATCTGGCCTGGGTATTGATCATATCTCTTGCCATCTGTTCCCTTTCATTGATTACCCGGTTAATGTCGTCGGCCAGCATGCCTACTTCATTGGTAGACCGGACTTTAATGCGGAAGCCCATGTCCCGGCTCCCCACTCTCTTCATATCAAGAACAAGTCCCATCACTGGACGCATCAGATTGTTCATAAAGAAACTGCCCATGATAAGCATGCTTAGAATCATCCCAATCCCCACGATAATGCTGACTTTCCGTATAGGGTTCATGTCTGCGGTAAGCTCTTGCACTGGAATCATACTCACAACCCGCCACCCGTCTGCCTGCTCCAAACCCTTAACCTGGACAAGAATATCTTCCCCATCAATCGTTGTTTTGACCCCGTTAAGCAGAATGCCCTTATCCATAGACAGAACTTCCCTGAATAACGCACCTCGGGCATTGGAATTGGTGGAAGCAATCACCTCATCCCGGCTATTCAGAATGTACAAGGTAGAGTTGGGCGTTAATTCCGTATTTTCTACAAGCCCCTGCATTTTGTCCATATTGACCAAAACGGTACAGTAACCCGTAATTTGGGAGAAATAGATTCCCCCGATGGCCTCCACAATCGGCGCTATATAAAAGAACTGTTCCGTTCCTGTTCTGTCATCTTTTAGAATCGAGGTGAACATCCCCTTGTCCCGGAGCGAAGGATCTTCCTTATACTTCTGGATAAAGGTATCGTAACGATTGAGAAAAAAAATATCTCCGCTTGCTGATGCCAAACTGTAAAGCCGTCTTCCCCGAATATCATTAATTACAATTCCGTCCACATACGAATTAAAGGATCTCATATATTCCATGAGATCCAATGCATTTGGACCGCTGTTAAACGCCCTTTGGTAATCATCATCCACTACTGAAAATTCCTGAACCCGTCTGCTATTGACCGCAATGCTGGTGCTGACCCTGATATCACTAAATGCAGAATCAATTTTGCGGCGTGTTTGTTCTATCATCTGGTTACTGTAATGGGCGGCTCTCTTCTGAGTTAAATTAGAGAAACTATAATAATAATAAAATTCCATGACAGTAAATATGATGATTGAGAAAAAAAAGATAAGCCATATCTGATGCTTCAATTTCAGTTTACTGATCTTCATGGCCCGCCGCTCCGTTCATATCAACTTTTTCTGAATTTGGTAGGGGTCATCCCGCAATGCTTCTTAAACACTTTATTGAAATAATAATAATCGACATACCCGGCCTGAATGGCCACTTCTTCAATGGATAGATCCGTTCGCTTCAGGAGCTCACGGGCTTTCTTGATTCTCAGCTCCGACACATATTCTGAGAAGGTTTTGCCCAGATTTTTTCTGAATAATTGGCAGCAATACACCTGGTTAATGAAGAATTGGGCAGATAAATCCTTCAAATACAATTTCTGCTCAAAATGATGGTTGATATAATTGATCATCCTGTTGAAGCAGGACTGGATGTCCCCTTCCTGCACAGAGCGGCTGTTTCCTATCCTGATGGAGTCGAGAACCTCATGTAAAAAGCTGCATAGCGATTCAAAGTGTTCAAATCGTTCCTTGATCTCGGAATAATTCAGGAATTCCAGTTCCATATCCTTCAATTCCTCAGAATATGCTTTGATAAGGATCCCGACGGCTTGATTCCACAGGTAGACAACCTCAGACATGCCCAGATGATGATCCCTGAAATATGCCTGCAGCCCTTTAATGTACGCATCCACATCGTCAAATTGATTTCCCAGTAGGATGTGGTGGATTTCATCGATACATGGCTTCACCAGATGAAGCTTCGGCTCGTAGTGAACGACGCCCCCAGCTTCTTCAAGAAAAACCTGGGAAGCGGACAGGTCTGCTTCTTTAACGAGCTTGCTCATGTGCTTTAGTTGATTAGAGATGCTGCTGACGCCCATAACGTGGATGCCCGTCTTTTTGAGAACCCATTTATCCGAAAGTCCTTCCAGACAAGCCCTATGCTCCGTCATCAGGACAACTAGCATTTTTCGGGCACCGGCTTCAACTTCCACAACATAAACAGGCTTTCCCTCCAAAGAAAGCAGGTTCCTAATATTTTTATTTTCTCCCTCGAAATAGATGGTCAACACCTGATAATAGTACACAGCTGCATCATCGGGAAGTGGTAGGAAGCTCTTTATCTCGTCCTCATTCGCCGAGGTCAGTGCATCCAGAAGGAGTTGGTTGCGTGCTGTGCTTCTTCGGGAGAAGTGCATGGCCAGCTTCGCAATGAAGGGATCAGCCTTATCGATATCCAAAGGTTTCAGGAAATAATCCAGCGCGCCATAGCGCAGCGCTTCCTGTGCATATTCAAATTCCGCATAACCGCTTACGATGACAAACTCAATGTCCAGCCCTTCTACTTTGGCCCTCTTCATCAGATCCAGTCCGGATATCTCAGGCATACGGATATCCGTAAATACCAAATCGGGTTCATTCGCTTTTATGGCATCCCACGCCGTGTAAGCGCTTTTAAATTGTCCGATAATTTCAAATCCATATTTATCCCAATCGAAGGCGTTGCGGATTCCTTTAATTGCCCACGGCTCATCATCTACAATCATGACCTTGTACATGGGTATCCTCCTGAACATATGGATTCCCCCGAATAATAGCAAAATTATTCGGGAACAGCAACGAAAAAAGGATAAACCACAGACTGGTTTATCCTTATGCCATGGATTACTTGCTCTGTGCTTTGACATCTCTATAATTCTTTATATTCTCATCCTGAACAGCCTGACCGCCGGCGTCCATATATTCTTTCACCAGCTTGTCATACAAGGCGTCGAACTCTGCCGGCTTGGCAACGACCAGCCTGTCACTCATTTGCTTGTTCATGTCACCCAACGTTTTGCCGTACTTGATACTAGCTTCGTTCGAGACGCCGTAATAGAAGCCTGTATAACCATCCGTCGTATTGATCTTGTATGATTCGACAGCCAGTTTTTCATAGTTTTGATCTCCGGCTGCTAAGGCTGCTGCGTACGTTCGGACATTCTTTTCGGTATCGCCCAGCTCTGCACCGTTAACAATTAGAGTATAATCCATATTCAGATTGCTCGTTTGCATATTTTCGCCGGATTGCGCAATCCCTTGCGGGATGCCGTTTACAAGCTTATGGTTGACGCCTTCTTCGCCAAACTGAAGGAAGAACAACACCTCCGGATCAGCCATCCAGTTCAGATACTTTATGGCCAGCTCCGCATTCTTGCTGCTTTTCGGGATGAAGGAGAAAATCCCGTTTTCATTGTACATCTCTTTCAGGTATTTCCCCTCATCGTTTTTGAAGGTATCTACAGCAACATAGTTGGCATCAGGTGCATTTTGCTTCAGTGGTTCACGAATTTTTTGTGAAAGTGGATAATCCCAGTTGGCAGCGTAGAAGCCTACCTTGCCATTGGTCACATCGGCATCCGCTTGTTTGGTTGTTTTATCCAGCGCAAAGTCGGGGCTGATCAGCTTTTCATTGTACAGTTTGTTCAGCCATTTATAAGCATCCTTAGTGCCGGGCTTCAGCCAATTGGTGGTGGTAACGAATTCCTCCTCCGACATCGGACCCCAGAACGAAGGAATCAGGTTGCCAAAGGTGTAGTTCATGCCGGAAGCCGCTGTTGCCCACGGAATGACACCATCCACATTACCCGGGTTCTTGTCACGGAAAGCAACGAGGATATTATATAATTCATCCCGATTCGTTGGAACAGGCATTCCCAGCTTATCCAGCCAATCCTTGCGGATAAACATGCCGTTCCAAGCAATCAGAGTCCGCTTGCCTGGGATCGAGATTTGTTTGCCCTCATATTTCCCGTAGGAAAGAACTTTCTCGCCCAGATAAGACTTTAATTGCTGACCATGCTTCTCCAACAATTCGTCCAGTGTATAAAGGCCACCGCTTTTTGCGAAACGGGTTACGGTATTCCCGTCATAAGTGAAGGAAATATCAGGAGCCTCGTTGGCAGCCATCAACACATTCAGCTTATCGACTTCTTGGGAACGGGGGACAGGAACAAATTTTACAATGGCGTTATTAGGCTTCCCGAATTTTTCATTGACATATTTGGTCCACTTGTTGTTGTTTAAGTCCGGTTGTCCCTGAATACCTCTGTCAAACACTTCCACTGTCAAGGTTACTGGGGAACCGGAGCCCGTTTCCGATGCGTTGGACCCTTTTGATACCGTCTCCCCATTGTTATTGCCTGCGCCACCACAGCCTGCCACTCCTACGGCTAGAAGCACTGTGCTGAATAGAATTGCTGCTTTCTTCTTTATGCCCTTATACACGTTAACCACCCTTTCGTTCTTGTGATTGATTCTTTTAAATCATCCGCGAGGCCGTGATCCCCCCTTCATCATAATCTGTTTCCCCATCATCCCTTGATAGCCCCAGTCATCACACCATCCACGAAATACTTCTGCAGTTTAGGATAGATCAGCAAAATCGGAATCGTTGTAAACATGACACTGGCCGCTTTCAAAGACTCAGGGACAATATAGGAGCCGACACTTCCTTCTCCTCCTTGTTGGCTATCCAACTGCTGATTGGCCGAAATGATCTGGTATAGCTTCATCTGCATAGGGTACAGCTCTTTTTTCGTAATATAGAACAGCGCATCCTGGAATCCATTCCATCTGTCCACCGCATAGAAAAGGCTTAATGTGGCGATCGATGGCAACGAAAGGGGGAGCACAATCTTGATGAGAATGCCCAGATCCGAACACCCGTCAATGGCTGCCGATTCTTCCAGACTCTCCGGAAGATTGCTGAAGAAGGTTTTCAGGATGATCATATTAAACACGCTCATGGCACCCGGCAAAACCAGGCTCCAAACCGAATTCATCATGCCCAGGTTTTTAACCAGAATATAGGAGGGAATTAAACCGCCGCTGAAATACATGGTGAAGACCAACGCCGTCAAAATAAAGTTTCTTCCCTTCAGCCGCTTCTTCGTTAACGGATACGCTGCACATATGGTCAGGAACATGCATACCAACGTGTAAAATATCGTAAGCACAATACTGTATCCAAGCGTATACAGCATATCCATATCGCTCAATATGGTTTTGTACGTTTCTGCTGTGAAGTCTACTGGCCACAGTCCTACCTTTTGAGAAATAATTGCTTCGTTGGAACTGAAAGAAAGCGCAATCATATACAGAAACGGTACGATACATGTGAAGGACAATGCCGCGATAAATACAATGATGGCAATATCCGCTACAGTCATTTTTTTCATCTTGCCCCTATTGATCGCCATCCTCACCATATCCCATCCTCGCCTAATTTTTTCGCAACAAAGTTTGCAGATAACAGCAGGATCAGGCCGACCACGGATTGGAACAATCCTACCGCCGTTGCCTGGGAGAAATCACCCGAACTAATACCAACTCTATACACGAAAGTACTGATAACATCAGAGTAATCGCTAACCAGTGAATTCCCCATCACAAAGGGACGATCAAATCCGATAGAAACCATTCTTCCTATTTGGAGAATCAACAAAATATTGATAGTTGACTTAATGCCAGGCAGTGTAATATGCCACATTTTGCGAAGCCTGCTGCAGCCATCAATATCGGAAGCCTCATACAACTCCCTATTGATTCCGGTAATGGCTGCCAAATAAATGATGGTGCCCCATCCGATATTTTGCCATACGCCAACGGCAATATAAGTAATCAGCCAAGGTATTTTCCGCGACAGAAACTCAATCTTCTCCAAACCAAAGCTCGACAGGAAATTGTTGATCATGCCGCCGTTAGAAAACATCAGATAGACCATACCGCCAATAATAACCCAGGACAAAAAGTGGGGCAGATACAACACGGTCTGGGTCATTTTCTTGAATTTTGCTTGTCTTACTTCATTGAGCAAAATCGCCAGAAGAATGGGCGCTGGAAAACCCGCGATCAAGTCCAGCACATTCAGGACCAGCGTATTCTTCAATGCACGGTAGAAGCTGTCCTGCTCAAAAATAAACCGGAACACATCCAGTCCTACCCATTCGCTCCCTCTAATTCCTTCAAAAATGTTGTAATCTTGGAATGCCATCACAAGGCCATAGATGGGTGCATACTTGAAAATCAGGATATACGCCATCGGCAGCAGCAAAAGAAAATATAACAGACCGTCTCTTTTGATATAGTACAGAAAGTTATTTTTCCTTTTTGTTGCGCCGTACTTTCGGGAGCTGTCTAAAACCGCTTTCATTTTTCCCATCCCTCCGACTGTAATAAGGAGCTCTCATGTTTATCATTTTACCTTCAGGATGAAATAAAAAAATGTACTCCCTTAAATCAATTTGGTAATAACTTAAAAAGGTAGTTGTATGTAAACTGTAGAGTGAGGAATTAGTCAGGTAAACAAAATAAAGAACCAGAGACCATTTGGTCCTGATTCATTTAAATAGGTAGCATGCCTCCAAAATTACATAAAATGAAATTTTAATGCATGTAACATGGTCGGCCTCCCCTTGCAACAAGAAACCCCATCTTTAACTGTGTTGGAATCCAAAAAAACAGTGAATAGTGGAGTTGCCTAGGGAAACTATTGATTTATGGTTTATCTTTAGATTAAACCTCGACATTGTAAAAAGAAGACCCCTGAAGGAACGCCTCTAATTGGTCGGTCTACCGTTATTTGTGCGCATATTGGCAGGCAGCTCGAATCGGCTGTAGCCCTCCATCCGGAACAGCCGGGTCGGCGTCGCCCAAGGAAGCGGATATTCACTGTACAGTTGCCGCTTCGCTGCCGCGTCTCTCATCTTCTCGGACAAGCTGGGCAGCAAGCGCACCGTGGAGTCTCCATCCTCCCTCTCGGTCACGAATCGGCCGGGAATGGCACGAACGGCGCGAGCCGACTCATAGGCGCCGTTGGATACCAGCACGAAGCTTCGGCTTGCCTTGAGCGGCGAGAAGAGTGGTTTCCCTGGGGTTTCAATCGCTTCCATCAGGTTCAGATACATGCTGCACATCAAATCGGTCGGACCAAACGCCAAATCCTCTTCGGCGTCCTGTGCGCGAATGGTCAGCTTGTTCTGGTAATTCCAATGCGCTTCCCCTCGCGTTCCGTAAACTGCAATCGAAGGCACTTCGCTTACTTCGCGACAAAGCATGGCGTAAAAATGAACGCTCACACCGTTAGCCATAACGGCGCGAATACAGGAGACATCGTCCCCTTCGATGTCATTGACGTGGTAAAGCTCGGCCTGCACCGATTCCGGGTACAAGTCTGCGGAGCCTCCTCCGGCCGCCAGCAAGCTATGGTGCAGCAAGTGAGCAAACGGATTGTTGAACGTCCCGTCCAGCACATACTGGCCGTCGCTGACCAGTTTGCCAGCCCAGCGGGTTCGATCATAGTAAGAGCGAAGCCGTTTCCACATGCCAATGCCGACCACATGCTCCACCTGCCCGAGCACACCGGAGCCGATCCTTTCCAGCAGCGTTCGGAACGCCTGGCCCGACGTATTCTGGAAGTTCACCTGGCACAAGCGCCCGGTCTCCAGCTGCACCGCGATCATCTCGTCCAAGTCCTGAATCGTTACCGCCGGGGGCTTCTCCACCAGCACGTGAAAGCCCATCCGCATCACCTGGATGCACATCGGCTTGTGGGAGGAGATCGGCGTGACAATTACGACGAAATCGATATCCGGATGCAGCGTGAGCATCTGCACGTAGTCTATATAATGGACGGCTCCAAGCGCGGTCAGCTTGCCGTAAGACTCTTGATGAGCGCTGACATTCGGCTCCGCAAAAGCAGCAACCTGCAGGCTACCCTCTTCGACCAGCTTCTGCATGACTTTCACATGTTCAGCGCCGAATCCCCCGATCCCGATCAGCGCGGTGCGACAAATCTTCACATTCCTTCCCTCCAAAGCTATGCCTTGACGTGCCGGGAACGATTCTCCCGGTTCGCCAAAGCTGCAAATTTATAATTCATACATGCTGCAAATAACGTTCCTTGATTAGCGTGAGCGCCTCGTCTCCCGGCATATCCCATACCTGCCGGTTGAAGATCTCCACCTCGATCGCCCCCAGATAACCGGCCGCTTCAACGGCATGACGCATCCGGCGCAACTCGATAAAGCCGTCCCCCATCATCCCTCTGCCCATTAGCAGGTCGGGTACCGGCACGATCCAATCGGAGACGTGGAAGCCGAGTATACGCCCCTTGGCTCGCTCAATTTGCGCGTACAGCTCGGGGTCCCACCAGACGTGGAACGCATCGACGACGACGCCGACGTCTTGCGGGTCGTGCTGCTCCGCGAGCGTGTTGGCTTGCGCCAGCGTATTGATGACGGAGCGTTCAGCGGCGTACATCGGGTGCAAAGGCTCGATACCGAGTTTGACTCCGTGCGAGCGGGCGAACGGCACAAGTTCCGCGATCGCTTCTTCGACCGTCTTGCGGGCGAAATCGATATCCCGGTCTGGCGCCGGTCCGCAAACGAGCACGAGCACATCGGTGCCGAGCTCGGCCGCTTCCTCGACAGCGCGGCGATTGTCGTCCAACCGCTCTTTGCGCGCAGGCGCGGTGGCCGCCGGAAAATAACCCCCACGGCACAGGCTGGAGACGCGCAGGCCCGCGTCCCGCACAAGCCGCTTGCTCTCGGCCAGGCCGGTCTCGCCAACTTTATGCCGCCATAGCGCGATCCAAGGTACTTCGGCGCGAACGCATGCTTCCACGGCCTCACGCATATTCAGCCGATCGGTCGTAATCTGGTTCAAGCTGAGTCTGTCTATGGAACGAAGCGGTTCCATACTGATCCCTCCTTGATTTCAAACATCTCTATAAATGATTACGGCCGAATACCCGCCAGCGCCAAGATAGGCTTCATCCGTTCGGTGGCAAGCTCCGGATCGGCCAACAGCCCAGCCCTGTCGGCAAGCACGAACAGCTCGGCCAAATGGACGATCGAGCGTGATCCCTCCGCTCCCCCGATCATGCGGAAATGCGGTTGGTGGCCGTTCAAGTAGGCCATGAACACAATTCCTGTCTTGTAGGCGTACGTCGGCTTCTGGAAAATATGACGCGACAAGGCAACGGTAGGCTCCATAATCGCCTCATAACTGACCAGATCGCCTGCGTCTAGTGCATGAAGCGCCTGGGCAGCGGCCGGCGCGATCGCGTCGAATATACCGAGCAGCGCATGGCTGTAGCCCTGCTCATCACCCTTAATCAGTTCCGGGTAGTTGAAGTCGTCCCCGGTGTACATCTTGACGCCTTCCGGCAGCAGCCGGCGCATCTTGATTTCTTTACCGGCATCGAGCAGCGAGATTTTAATCCCGTCGACCTTGTCCGCGTTTGCCCGAATGACGCGCAAACAAACGTCCATCGCCTCGTCCAGATCATCCTTGCATCCCCAATAGCCGGCCAGAGCGGGATCGAACATGTCGCCAAGCCAATGCAGAATGACCGGCTGTTTCACCTGCCCCAAAATGCGCCCATATACCCGCTCGTAATCCTCGGGCCCTTTCGCGCAGGCGGCAAGCGCGCGGCTCGCCATCAGAATGACTTGACCGCCCTCGCCTTCGATGAAGCCGACTTGCTCTTCATAGGCGGCTTCCACGTCGGCGATCGTGACCGACGGTCCCGGAAACAGATGGTCGGTTCCTGCGCCGCAGGCGATTTTGCCATCGACCGAGCGCGCTTCCGCGATCGAAGCGCGGATAAGCTCCTTCGAGCGGTTCCAGTCGAGGCCCATGCCGCGCTGCGCGGTATCCATCGCTTCCGCCACGGCCAGACCGAGCGACCACAAATGGTGCCGGTAGGCGAGCGTCGAGTTCCAATCAATCTGCGAATGATGCAGCGGATCTGCGTCCGCAAACGGATCGCAGACGACATGGGCGGCCGAGAAGGCGATGCGGCCCGTAAACGGCTTGGCCGGCACGGAGAACGAGCCTGCTTTGCCCGGTGTATACTCATACAACACTCCCCCTGCGCGGGGGAGGAGCAACGATTTGGCCATCTGTATTCCCCTCCTTAAGAGGTAATTAAAAAATCGACTTTTGATCACGAAGTATAGCTATGAAGCTTACTCGACGTCGAATCTTGAATTCAGCCGGGCCTTCCGCTACTCACGTAGGCTCACCTACGCTGCGTTGCTCAGTCCCTAGCTTCATCCAACCTTCTCGGTGCTGAAAAGCCGATTTTTTAGTATTTATTTTACAGGCTCAGCTTCGGCACGTCGATCCAGCGGCGTTCCTGCCACGACTGCAAGCTGAGATCGGCAAGCTGGGTGCCCTTCGCGCCTTCGAGCAAATCCCACGGAAACGGCGTGCCGATGACGACATGCTTCAAGAAGATTTCCCATTGCACCTTGAACGCGTTGTCGTATGACGCGTTGTCCGGCACCTCCACCCATTGGTCACGGAACTGGAACGGGTTCGGAATGTCCGGATTCCATACCGGCTTCGGCGTGTTGACCCGATGCTGCGTCTTGCAGTCCCGCAAACCCGCCACGGCGCTGCCTTCGGTGCCGTCGACCGTAACCGTGAGCAGATCGTCGCGGTCTACGCGCACCGCCCAGGACGAGTTGGCCTGCACGATAATGCCGCCTTCCAGCTCAAATATGGCGTACGCCGCATCGTCCGCCGTGCAATCGTACGGAACGCCCTGTTCATCCAGACGTTTCGGAATATGTGTAGCGGCAAGACAGGAAACAGCCTTCACTTCCCCGAACAAATTCTCGAGAACATAACGCCAGTGTGCAAACATGTCGACGATAATGCCGCCGCCGTCTTCCTTGCGGTAGTTCCACGATGGCCTCTGACCCTGCTGCCAGTCGCCCTCGAATACCCAATAGCCGAATTCCATCCGCACGGACAGGATACGCCCGAAGAAGCCAGAGTCGTTTAAGCGTTTCAGCTTGAGCAATCCTGGCAAAAACAGCTTGTCTTGCACGACGCCGTTTCTTACCCCGGACTCAGCGGCGATGCGGGCCAGTTCAAGCGCCCCTTCCAAATCGACGGCCGTCGGCTTCTCGCAATAAATATGCTTTCCCGCGGCGATCGCCTGCTTGATGCTTTCGGCGCGGCGCACCGTCGTCTGGCTGTCGAAATAGATTTCATAGTACGGATCGGCGAGGCATGCTTCAAGATCGGTACTCCAACGTTCGACGCCGTGGGCGGCGGCCAGCGCCTGCAGCTTGCTCTCCTGCCGTCCGACCAGAATCGGGTCGGGCATGATGACGTCGCCGTCCGGTAGCGCGACGCCCCCTTGCTTGCGAATCGCAAGAATTGAACGGACCAAATGCTGGTTGGTTCCCATCCGTCCGGTAACGCCGTTCATAATAATGCCGATGTTGCGAACTGCCATCGTTCATCGCTCCCTTCGCTTCGTATAATCGTATTGTAGTCGATGCGAAACCACTTTTCTTACGATTACGGGAACACGATTCTCAATTTTGGAAGCGAATTATTCGAGCGAAAAACAAAATCCCCGCCGACGTTTAGCCGATGGGGGATGAAGGGGAAAATATGTTTCAATCAATCGGCTGGTCGTCCTTTGATCGTTATCTTGTTCGTTTGATCCCACATTTGTGCGCTCGCTGTCCGTTTGACGGAAGGATCCCTGCTACTCAGCTTGCTCGGGCGCGTTCAGTTCCCGGTACGTTTTTGGCGACAGCTTGGCGACCGCTTTGAACGACCGGTAAAACGTAGACACGGAATCGTAGCCGACCTCGAAGCAGATCGAAATAATGTCCTTACCCGTTTCCACCAGCAACTTCTGGGCGACGCGGATGCGTACCTCGGTCAAATATTGCATCGGTGTCATGTTGTACCGTTCCTTGAAGATGTTGTTCACGTGCCGCGTGCTAATGTCCAGCTTGGAGGCGATGTCCCCAGCGGTCAGCGGATCAAAATACTTCGAATCGATATAGCTGCGAATTTTCTCTGCACGCAGCTTGTTGGAGCTGGAGCCCGCTCCGGCGGCCTCCGTTCCGGCCGATCGAACCAGCAAGAGCAGCAGCTGAGACAGCTGGACTTTGAGCGAAAGCCGGACGAGCGGCGACAGCTCCCTGGACTGCTCGAACAGCATTTTCCTCAGCAGCTGACGCAGTTCGCTCGCAGCAAACAATCCCGGCTTCATCAGGCAGGAGGCCGGAAAGTTGGCGTGGAGCAGCTGCGCCCTCATATCCGGATCGAGCACTGCCTCGTCAAACGCTAACACTAACAAGGTCAGTCTGAAGTCGGACATGACGGAGTGGACGGAATACGGAACGATCAGCGCCGTATCGTCGACCGTAAGCTTCCGTACTTCCCCCCCTAGCCGGATCGTGCCTTCCCCTTCCAGCACAAATAGCAGCTGGTGCGTCTGGTGATAGTGCTCGGACACGAGATGCCCGCCCCGATGTTTCTGCTCGTATAAGTCTATCGCATTCCTGGACAAGTCGATCCATTTCATCGTCACGGCGAAGCCCCCGTTTTTCTGAGCGTTACATTTAATGCCATTTTAGCGCGATCGGCGGTTTCGATACAACCTTTTAGAATAAGTGAAGCTGACATGAACATTTATCGTTTGAACAAAAATAGCCGCAGTTACGCGGCTAATAAGCATGTATATTCTTCTGTCTTACATGACCAAATCAGCCTGGCAACATACCCCTTCATGATTCTAATATTTATAATCTAACTCCAAGTTCTCTCCCCGCTTTATTCCATAGTGTTCGAGGGCTCGGATGCCACAGCTGCCGAGGACGTAAAATAGGCCTGCAGCCTCCGGTTCAACCATATGGAAGCTGCAATAAACAATGCCACTCCGATTAACTTGACGGGCTGGGCAATAAAATCGGACAGATGCATTCCGATATAGGAAACGCAGAATACCATGGCACCTTTGCCTAGAGTTACGGCTGCCGCAAAGGAAACCGTCGGCATTCGCGTTAATCCCGCGGCCATGTTTATGACTACGAACGGTCCTATCGGGAGCATGCTTAAGAGAAAAACAAAGCTAAACCCGTTCCTCTGTGCCCATACCATGGCCATCCGTACTTTGGGCCTGACCGCCCAGCGTTGAATAAATGGTGTATCCGACGCTTTGCGAAAAAGCCAAAACGTAAGAAAACTGCCCGTTACAAGGCCGATCCACGAATATAAAAAACCCAGCCACAATCCATAGATGGCGGCATTGGCGCCGACAATCATGATAGTAGGCAGTGGCGGAACGAAAGACTTTAGAAAAGTTAGCAGAATGCCGGGCAGTGGCCCCAGCGAGCGGAAACGCTCCAAAAGGAGTTCGATGTTTTGCTCCGTAAAATACTCCATTATGCTGATCTCAGCGCCTAACATAGAATGTGTTTCCCCCTATAACTCCAAGTGGTTTCATTATAACTCTATATGATGCTCTTATTTTCTAAGGTAGCAGAAGTTCTGTCCGCATCATTGTACTATTCAAATTTTAACTGGAGCGAATCACAAATTGGCATATAGCCTATCTTTTGATAGATACTATTAGATGTGGGATTTGCTAGGTCTGTATATAAGACGCACTTAGTAAACCCTTTATCCAATGCAAGTTGGCTTATTTGCGCCACAATTGAAGTAGCGTAACCCTTCCTGCGTTCATATGGAGGGGTATATACAAATGCGACGCCAATAGCCGTCTGCAATTCCCTTGTATATCCTGCCATAGAAACGGGTATCCCGTTGTCCTCTAAAATATAGAGCTTTTTTGATGCTATTCGGTAGAGGTAAGGGTCTGCATTTTGCGGGATGGACATTTCTGTTTTGCCATAACTCCCCGCTGCATAAAATGCTTCAGCCCAGTATGGGAAAAAGTGAATATCCTTTTCATCTAGCAATCGAACGATACCAACCTTTTGAATGTCTGGGTTTACTGCCGTAAGTTCATAGATACGTTGGCTCATGGTGGTTTTAAAGGTTATTCCCCTGCGCAAGGTATATTCTTTGGCAAAATATTCTGCCAAGTTTTTTTCAGTTATCACACCTGGAATTTCACGGTCTTTCAGCCCATCTATCAGACAGTTTATCGCATCTGGGTTAATGATGTTGTCTGTTGCATAAAGCGTAATATTGTGTGGCGGTGTCATTATGGCGGTAAGTTGTATGCCCTTAGCATCCGTAATAGTTGCCATAAGCCAATTTACAGGGTTACGCCAGTCTGTTGTGTCTTTTCCTTCATGCCCCATTATGATATTGCCAAGAGGAATCAAATTTTGCGCTTCATGACGCATCAACACATCATAGGTGTCATTGTAAAACTCATGCACATCCGTATACAACTTGAATTGCATTGCAATATCACCCTTTCATCAGCTCAACTTCTGATCGTTAACCCAGCTTGTTAAACTACACCAATCCGTACCCAATCAGCATCATCAAATTCAAGTTGCTGTAATGTCAAACGTTCTGTAACATCAATTTACTCATTCGATAACCCTCCAATATAATAAATATTCTTTGAAGACGCAAAAAAACCCCATCCCATTAGGGACGGAGTTGCTCCGCGTTACCACCCTGATTGACGTTTATAATAAACGCCCTCTTAGCCATCGTCCAACAACGATGCTTCTTTGTAACGGTAGAATCCCGGGCCCATCTACTATAATTCGGAGGCCAGCTCTGAGGTGATTTTTGATTCGGATATCCTCTG
The DNA here is from genome assembly GCF_016624415.1 of Paenibacillus sp. S28. NCBI lineage: Bacteria > Bacillati > Bacillota > Bacilli > Caryophanales > Paenibacillaceae > Paenibacillus > Paenibacillus sp. S28. The sequence continues at coordinate 68,777 of NZ_JACVTM010000007.1, forward strand.
CCTCGCACCAACCGGCAGTTCTCTGAACGGCGTTTCCTGATCTACTTGTCCTCTTCATCGCATTTGGTAATTATTAATTAAGTTCAATATAAGATAGGCGCAATATTCTGTCAATAATTCAAACAACAACAGCTCGCATTAGTAAACAGTCCTGCCTGCTATCTTAATGCCTGAAGCCAGTTTAGTATTGTACTTAAATTTGTTTGAACATATACCCATGTCCCCATAATGTACGAATCCATCCATTTCCTTCCGGGTAATAGGAGAATAGCTTATCACGCAGGCGTTTAATGTGGGTATCTACTGTACGACGGTCGTAAATCTCTCTGTGCGATGACTTCCAAATTTCAGTATGCAATACTTCACGAGAATATACTTTTTCTTGATGTGTGATCAGGAAATAGAGCAGATCATATTCTTTCGGAGTCAGATGAACCTCATTTTGTTTCACCATAACACGGCGTGATGAAGGATAAAGCACAATTTCACCAATCTTGAAAGCGTTATTTAGCAAATCTTCAGAAACATAGGGATTGGGAGAATATACACGGGTTATCATGTTTTGGATACGAAGCACAATTTCCCTTGGGCTAAATGGCTTGATGACGTAATCGTCTGCTCCCGCTTCAAAACCTTCAATGCGGTCCTTTTCTTCCGATCGCCCAGTTAACAACAGAATCGGAATATCAGGTTGTATCTGTTTCATACACTTGCAAACCTCAATCCCATTCATGTCAGGCAGTAACCAATCCAGCACGATCAAATCATAATTTGCGTGCTTCTCACCATATCTTTGGATGGCTTGTGTACCATTCGGTGCTTCTTCGACTATGAATCCTTCGAACTCCAAATACATTCGTAGAATGTTGCGAATGCGTGTCTCGTCATCAACTAGTAAAACTCTTCTATGGTTTGTCATCATTTCAATCGCCCTCCTACGTCCTGAGTGAACCGAACCAACCGATTAGCTTACAGGAGCTCAAGCGTTTTAAACTCCAGATTCACCAATCATCTGTAGTTCAATCTGTTTTAACTTATAAAAGTATCCCTTCTGTTCCATCAATTCCGTAAATGAGCCGATCTCCACAATTTTGCCCTGCTCCATGACAACAATCTGATCCATCTTCTCTAGACCGGTGAGGCGATGACAAATGAGAAGAAGTGTATCTCCGCTCGCTTGCTCGTACAATTGCTTTAGAACGCGTTGCTCGGTTACATAGTCCAGAGAAGACGTTGGTTCGTCCAGCAACCAAAGTTGTCCTTTGCGTAGCATGGCTCGTGCTAAGGCAAGACGCTGTTTTTCTCCATCGGATAAGTTTTCACCTTTCTCATAGACCACCTGGTTTAGCGAAATATTTGGTAATTGGGCTTTAGCAAGTACCTCCATTAGCTCCTCGTCAGAATGTTCATCTGCCTTTTCCAACAGATTTTCACGAAGCGTCCCTTTGAAAAAATGGCTTTGTTGCAACACTACATTTGTCAATTCCCAGATGTTTGCCTCCTCCAATTCGTTAATCAAGACTTTGTTTATGCGTATATTCCCCGATGTTGTTGTTCGCAGTTTGAGCAACAACTCGATTAACGTAGATTTTCCTGACCCGCTCGGCCCAACTATCGCTGTTTTAGAACCCGCAGCAAGATGTAGTGAGAAATTCATAAGTGCTGGCCTCCACTCCCCCTCATATTGAAAAGTAGCGTTGCTTATTTCAATGGATACAGGTAAATCGGTTGGCAAAGACTCAGACTTACTTAATCGCAATGTCGTAGCTTGAGATGGTATTGTTTCCGTCAGCCGATTGGCTGCATGTTCGCTATCTTGCTTATATGCAGGTAATACAGCCAAAGCAGCTGCCTCTTCGAAAACGGTTTGCGTGGCCATGACCAGCATGGCAAGAAATACGCCAGCAAGTCTTCCGTCCAGAATCAAATAGGCACTGAGCGTCAGCACACCCCAAGCAATAAAAAATGTAACAAAAACATGCATGGATTGTCCCAGTAACAATTGGACAGCAGCTCGTTGCTGTTCAGCTGCCAAAGTAGCAGAAGAGCGCTGAAGTTGCTCCTCACGCTGTGCCAACTGCCCATAAATCTTTAAATCCCGAAATCCATACAGTGTTTCTGTGATTTCCGTGGACAGTTTCGATCGCTGCTCGCGGACACGCTCATGTATTTTTCGTTGTCCCAACAGAACGATTCCAGGCACGACCAGTGACGTCATCAACATTCCCAATACCAGCAAACCAGCAATCCAGAAGGAATAGGAAGCTGTAAAAAGCACCGTTGCCAAAAACACCATAATTACAATAAGCGGCGGATATGCAACGCGCAGAAAGTAGTGTTGTAAACTTTCTACATCTCCAACGATCCGTGCAAGTAAGTCCCCACTTCGATTTTTATTCAGTATTCCAGGGGTCAAAGGGATGAGTTTAGCAAAAAAGGAAGTTCGCAAACGGCTGAGGATGGAGAACGTCGCCCGGTGGGTATACAATCGTTCTCCATAACGGCTCACCGACCGGAGAAAACCAAGAAATTTCACAAGGGATGTAAGGATAATCAATGTATAGAGCGGTGGCGCAAATACCGTTTGAGAAATCAGATAGCCACTTGCGGAAAAGAGAGCTACACCGGCTATTCCAGCAATAAACCCTCCTATTATCGAAAAGATAATATCCTTCCGCTCTTGAAACATTGCTTTCGAAAACATAGCCAGCTCACTCATGCTAATTCTCCTTTTTGTTGAACAGCGACCATTTCAGCATATTGGGGCAAGCGTTTCAGAAGCTCCTCGTGACACCCTGAATCCACGATCGATCCATGGTCAACAAACAAGATGTTGGTGGCATGTTGAATCGTATATAAACGATGTGCCACAGTAATCATGGTAGACGTTTTCGACAATATGGAAATGGAACGTTGCAGTATGCTTTCGGTGTGCAAATCGAGCCCTACTGTAGGCTCATCGAACAATATGATGGCAGGTCGCTTCAAAAATGCGCGTGCCAAGGCCAGACGTTGCTTTTCACCACCAGATAGTCCACGTCCGCCCTCGCCAACGAATGTATCAAACCCCTTATCCAGTTGTGCTGCAACGGCTGTAAGTCCGGCTTCCTCTGCCGCCTTCTCGATTTCTGCCCTAGATACGTCCCTACCTGCACCGATCGCAATATTTTCTGCGAATGTACCTGCAAAAATGTAAGGGTGCTGTGTGATGTAGCTGACATGTTTAAACCATACTTCTTCATGATCATGAGAGAGTGGGTTTCCATTAACCAGAATGATCCCCGAATCCGGTTTCAGCAAACCGGCAATAAGATGAAGCAGTGTCGTTTTACCGGCTCCACTCTTACCAACAATGGCAATGTTGTCCCCCGGTTTAAGAAACACATTTCCCGAGTGGAATTCAAATGAATCTGGAGCATACTGAAATCGTACATTTTTCAGTTCTATCGAAGGGGGTACTGAAAGTGGCTTTGCATGGGACAATTGAAAATTTGGCATCCGATCGTTACCATCGCTTACATGCGCTTCTACCCTATTCTTCTCAAGCATACTCTCAACCTTACGGATCGCTCCCATGCTTGTCCGCCCGCTATGGAAAGCGGTGCCTGTATTTTTTAAGAGATTATAAAATTCTGGAACGAGTAACAGAACGAGTAAAGCAGTGTGGAACGCCATTGATTTGAAAACAACCAACTGAATGGCCAACTCAAGGGCGATAACACCGATACTAAGCATCACAATGGATTCCAACATGAACGTATTCATGAATGCGATTTTCAAAATATCCATGGTTGTGTCCCGATAGTTGAGACTACTGCGCTCTATCTCCTGTTGCCGACGCTGAGTTCGCCCGAATATTTTCAATGTAACCAACCCTTGAAGGGAATCCAAAAACGTACCGGAAAAGTTGGCCAGCTGCGCATATTTTTCTTCCGATTTATTTTTCGTCTTTAGCCCCACCAAGATCATGAATATCGGAATAAACGGAGCCGTAAACATCATGATCCAACCTGAATTGGCATGTTGAGTAAATGTAACGATCAGGACCAAAATCGGAATGATCATGGCTTCCACCATTTTCGGGATGTACTGACTGAAATAACTATCCGCCTCATCTACGGCATCCAATACTACGCTGACCCTCTCTCCCGTCTGTCCTTGAAGACTTAAACCCATGGAAACACGGGTCAAGTTGTGCAAAACAGATTCTCGCATGTTGGTCTTTGCAGTGGCAGCCATATGGAGACCAATTCTCCCATTTACAAATGAAAACAATGTACGTAAAGCCATCATCGCCAAAAGCATGCCAAGGATCATAGCCACGGATGAGAAAGAGGCTTTTTCCACGAAGATACGCTGGATGGCTTCTGCAAGCAATGCAGCCTGACCAACAATAGCTGTACCAAGTGCAACGGATATGATGCCAAGAAGAACAAGATATTTTCGTTGTGCAGACATGTGTTGAGCAATGAGGGTTTTATTTCTCTTCACGTAAAAACTCTCCTCCTTCCGGAAAGTGGCCTTGAGGGAATATTCCGTATGAAACAATGTACTATTCTATTTGTTTCCTTTCACATAATCTGCATCAAACAGAAAAAGCCTGAAGACCAAGATCAATGAAGGAACTAAGAGACACATACCACTGATAAACGCCACAACCAGTGCGAATCCCATAGACGAAGAGGTGACACTACTTTGAATGGTGATGTATGGGTCAAGAATGTAAGGATATTGCCCAATGCCGTAAGCAAAAAAAGCACTGAAGAATTGCAGCATGATGCATATAAACGCCATCCCGTAACGGCCTCCTCGGTATAATAACCACATGGCAATCATGAAAAAGGCAACGGAGAGCGCGAGTAGCCACCATAAATCCATCATATTTTGGAAATGCCGCTCATTGTGTTGACCCAAAAAAATAAATGCTGTCAGTGCGATAACGATTGTAGGCGTGCTCCAAAAAAGCGCATAGGTTCGCATCAATTTCAATGCTGCATGATCTTCAGCACGTGAAGCGTAAAAAGCCAGAAAAGCAGCGCTAATGAATAAAACAGATACGATGGCCAGTCCAACGATGCTCCAAGACAGTGGACTGCTCAAGAGTGCCCAGTAATCCAACGAGGCCGTCTCTCCTTGTTTCAAAATAAATCCGCCTTCGGATAATGTCAGCGCCACTGACAAAGAAGCAGGAATAAGCACTCCGGTTGCTCCATACAGAAACAGATAAACCATATTATTTTTGGAGCCATAATTTTCAAATGCATAGAACGAACCGCGTATAGCGAGCAAAATGACCGCAAGACTTCCTGGGACAAGCATGGCTGATCCATAATAATAGGAGGTTTCCGGGAAAAAGCCGATCATGCCAATGTAGAAAAAAACGAAAAATACATTCGTGATTTCCCAAACTGGCGATAAGTAACGAGAAATCAATTTGTTGATTACATGGTCCTGTTTGGTTAAACGAGCATAAAAGGCAAAGAAACCTGCGCCAAAATCAATGGAAGCGATGATGATATATCCGTACAAAAACAACCAGAGCACTGAAATTCCAATCAATTCGTAATTCATCATGTGTGCTCACCCTTCAATGTTGATTTGTCGCTTGCATGCTGCGTCCACGTCTCCATCTCAACTTCTGCCGGATTATTATTGAACATGCGACGAAGCACAAGAACACTTACGGTTCCCAATACGATGTATAGTAGAAGGAAAAAGAAAAAAAGGATCCTGACGCTTGGGGATGTCGTAGCCGCTTCCTCTACTCGCATATATCCTCGGATAATCCAAGGTTGCCTGCCGAGTTCTGCGTAAAACCACCCCAGTTCAACTCCTAAAAAAGCAAGCGGTGCTCCTAATGCAATCATTCGCAGCAACCACTTGTTGAGTTCGTTACGCTTTTTCCAGATTACAAACAGAAAATACAGCAGCGAAATTCCCAATAATGTGAATCCGATTCCTGCCATCAAGTCGAACAAATAATGAACAAGGAGCGGTGGACGTTCATCCGTCTGAAACTCTTCGAGCCCTATCACTTTCGCATTAAAGTTTCCAAAGGCCAGGAAGCTGAGAAATTTCGGAAGATGAAGCGCCCCAATGATTTCATGCTCAGCGTTAAGCCATCCCAATAAAACCAGGTCCGCACCGTTTTCAGTCTCGAAATGCCATTCTGCAGCGGCCAGCTTCTCCGGCTGATGCTCGGCCAAAAACTTGGCGGATACGTCCCCGGCTAACGTGTTGAGCAATCCGAACAGGAGGACGACGCCCATCATCAGCTTTAAGGCTTTTTTGTGGTATGCTGAAACCCCTTTTCGAAGTATTGCAAATGCTGCAACACCTGCCAGCAGAGCAGCTCCTGTTAAATAGGCCGAACTTAATACATGAAACACCTTGGAGAATGTTGCCGTACTCAGCATTGCTTGAACGGGGTCAACGGCTGTGAATTGTCCTCCTTCAAACGTAAATCCCCCAGGTTGATTCATAAATCCGTTTACTGTCGTGATAAATACTGCTGACATCCCTGCACCGATGACAACAGGAATCGTTAGTAACCAATGCATCATCGGGTTTTTAAACCGTTCCCACGTGTACAGGTAAATCCCTAGGAAAATGGCTTCAAAAAAGAAGGCGAACACTTCCATAAACAATGGGAGCGCAATAACATTTCCCGCAAGTTTCATAAAATTGGGCCATACCAAGGAGAGTTGCAACGAAATTGCTGTTCCTGTGACTACGCCTACTGCAACAGAGATAACGAACCCTCGTGACCACCTCTTTGCCATTAGAATATAGTGAAGATCTTTCTTACGAATACCGATAAACTCGGCGAGTGAAATCATTAATGGAATACCCACGCCAAGTGTCGCGAAAATAGCGTGGAATCCTAGTGTCATTCCAGTCACGAGTTTACTCCATAGCACCGTATCGATTCCCATATTAACTGCCTCCCTTCAACACTGTTCCTGTACACAAAATGAAAAAAATAAAACATCAGGTTTAGACGTTAAACTTTACGACCTTCGGGGGCTGACAGAATGCTTTGCTCCTTCGTGAATAAAAAGAGAACTTTTTCACATAGTACGTTGGCATTTCCCCAAATTTGTGAGAAATGCAGTTGAAATATTACAAAACCTGATATTTAAAATTTATTATATATACGACGTTTAGCCTTGCAATCGTGGTCACACCTTCTCCTCTAAACGTTCAAGTAAAGATCAATTCTTTCTTACAACTCCGTGAAAAATATAAAAACCACCCGTTTGGGCTATTGCATAAGACAGCTGCAAGCTCCATTCCGATGTGCCAGTACACCAGATTAACAGGTCTTTAAGCAGCATTGCTGCAAATAGGACGAGAAGATTTTTGTATTCATTAGCATGTGCTTGTTATCCCCATCCAACTTGCTGAGTAAAATCCCTCCCTCCAACAAGGAAAATGCAAATGATGCTAGCGCATCAACCTCCAGATCCTCCCTAAACTCCCCAGCTTGAATGCCGTCACGAATAATACTTTTCATCATATCCAAGAAGGTATGCATCCCTTGCCTTGCCTGACCACAAAGCTCCAAATGAGTATCGTCACTTTCTACAGCTGTATTCTGCATGGGACATCCGCCAATAAATGGGGGATCGTTGACGACATTCTCATAGACACGAAAAAAAGCAACCAACTTTCCTGACGCAGACTGCTCTTGATCGACCGCTTCAGAAAATTTACTGGCGACCATACTGGAAGCATAATTGTAGGCTTCAAGCGCTATCTCGTCTTTACTGGCAAAATGTCGATAGATGCCCCCCTTCTTAATTCCTGTGTCGGCAATAATATCGTTTAGCGATGTACCGGCATATCCTCTCTGGTTAAAAATTTCAGCCGATTTCATAATGATGTGTTCCCGTGTTCTGTCCCCTTTTTTCATGAGCTCCTCCGTATGAACCGTATTTTATTTCATTTGTTTAAAACGAATTATCCAATTCGTCCTTGCAATTCACTAATATCATGCTAATATAAAAAATACCGATCGGTCTCTTTTCGCATTATACAACAAGCCATTCTGGAATGAAATAGCGCTGGGTCATTTTCATTTCATTGCAGGCATTGGCTTGTTGGAATAAATAAAACTTATAGGGGGATTTTTCAATGACTGTAAAAGTAGGTATAAACGGTTTTGGACGAATCGGACGACTCGCTTTTCGCCGAATTCAAGATGTGGAAGGCGTCGAGGTTGTAGCGATTAACGACCTTACGCACGCTACAATGTTAGCTCATCTGCTCAAATATGATACGACGCAAGGCACTTTTCACGGTGACATTGAAGTCCATGACGGAGCCTTCAAAGTAAACGGCAAAGAGGTTAAGGTTCTGGCTAAGCGGAATCCTGAAGAGCTTCCTTGGGGAGAGCTTGGCGTTGATATTGTTCTCGAATGTACAGGCTTCTTCACCACGAAAGAAAAGGCCGAGCTTCACCTGAAAGGCGGAGCGAAGAAAGTCGTCATTTCTGCCCCCGCTACAGGCGACATGAAAACAATCGTATACAACGTGAACCATGACACACTGGACGGAACGGAAACCGTCATTTCCGGCGCTTCCTGCACAACCAACTGCCTGGCCCCTATGGCTAAAGCTCTGCACGACAAGTTTGGTATCCAATCCGGGCTGATGACGACCGTTCACGCTTACACGGGTAACCAAAACACGCTTGACGCTCCGGATCCAAAAGGCGATTTCCGAGCTGCGCGCGCCTCAGCGGAGAACATCGTCCCCTACTCCACCGGTGCCGCAAAAGCCATTGGCCTGGTTCTTCCGGAACTGAAGGGCAAACTGGATGGGGCATCTCAACGTGTACCTGTACCAACAGGTTCCGTGACTGAACTCGTTGCCGTTTTGAATACCAAGGTAACGGTTGAGCAAGTTAACGCTGCTATGAAACAAGCTTCCGATCCAGAAACTTTCGGATACACGGAAGACGAAATTGTATCTTCCGATATCAAAGGCATCACATTCGGTTCGCTCTTCGACGCCACGCAGACGAAAGTTCTGACCGTCGGTGACCAGCAATTGGTGAAAACCGTAGCTTGGTACGATAACGAAATGTCTTATACAGCCCAATTGGTTCGTACGCTGGAGCACTTCGCTAAGATCGCTAGATAAATAACCAAAAGATGGAAAGAAGGAAAATTCTATGAAAGATGCACTCCACAATACGATGATCGATTGTTCGGCATTAGTCTGGTTTTGACGGGAGGCGCGTCGGTTGACGCTGTACCATCAATCCGTGGCGGCGCCATGCGGTCTATCCTGAACTCCGAACCGAAAGGAAGAACACAATGAAAATTCTCGTCACGGGAGGCACCGGCCTGCTCGGCGGCCGCCTCATCCCGAAGCTCGTGGAGGATGGTCACCAGATATTCGCCCTCACACGCTCTGTATCATCTCACTCCAAACTCAAGGCCATGGGTGCGACGCCGGTCGATGCCGATCTCGAAAGCAGCACGCCAATCGTGTTACCGATGATCGATGCGGTTGTACATGCTGCCGCCCTTTTCCGCTTTTCAGGGCCTCGCGAACCCTTCTTCCGTACCAACATTGATGGCACCGCAGCCTTGCTGAAGGCAGCCGAGTCCGCCTGTGCGAAGACATTCGTCTACATCAGCGCGGCGGGGATCCACATGGATAACGGCGGTACGCTCATCCGCGACGCCGATGAAAGCGCGCCGACTTTCCCGGACCACTTCTCCGCCTACCTAGCGAGCAAGGCACGGGCCGATTCATTGGTTCTGGCAGCCAACAAACCCGGCTTTCGCACGATCGCGCTTCGCCCACCGGCTATCTGGGGGCCTGGTGATCCGTTTAGCCGAGCGCTTCCCGAAGCAGTCGGGTCTGGACAGTTCGCGTTCATCGACCGCGGCGATTACCCTTTTTCAACCTGCCATGTGGACAATGTGATTGAAGCCATACAATGCGCTCTTGAACGCGGAGAAGGCGGCCATGCCTTCTTCATCAAAGACCAGGAAGGGCAGACTTTCCGTGAGTTCGTCGCCTCGCTTGCGAACTTGCAGGGCCTGTCCATCGATAAGCTGCGCTCGATGCCCTACTGGCTCGCCTCCGCCATTGGCCAGCTGTTCGACACGATGTGGGCCGTCACGCGGAAAGACGGCGATCCGCCGATCTCACGCTCGATGATACGCGTGATTGGGCGTGAGTTCACCGTCAACGATACTGCTGCACGTCGAGAGTTGGGCTATGTCGGAAGAACTTTGCGCGATGCTGGCTTGCAAAGCTATGAGGAACCATCTGCTCGACGATAGGTCTTTGGTGGGCAAACGACGGCAATCGATGGTAAGTTGTTCTCTGCACTGGCTCTTTTGGCCAATTTGGTAGGCGGCGTCTGACGAAGATGAGCACTACAGGATCATCAAAAAGCCTACTAGCGTAATAAAAAATGGAGCATATCAGACGGTGATATGCTCCTCTATTGTTTAACTAAAGTCTCCGTTAGTTTAGTGATTACTTCATTTCGCCCTCATTGAGCTTAGTTTCCCTGCTCATCATTTTAGCATAACGCCACTATCTGCTAATCCTGATTACACACTCACCCTGCGCGGCGGGTTTAATGGCTGTAAGCTTAATCCGATACAAGGCATCCCCCCATATCTCTCTCATGATTTCGTCCTCGAGTAAAATTTTCTCTACTGAGTACGCATACATTTCGCTATCATATTGTATTTTTACCCTATTGTAATTTTTATCTTGAAGGATAATATTCCCAATTTCTTGGGTTTGAGGAGGGTGAGGCGTGATTAGAATTTGTGTGATATCATCCGTCACTTGATTTAGAAGAAAATTGTCACTGATTTCAATATTCGGGGACAAATCACGATAGAAATTAACTGATCGTATCCAGCTTTTTATTCCGGCGAACCCTGGGTAGGCTCCCGCGAGATTCATTGATAACGATGTAACGTTATCATTCAGGTTATACTCGACTTCATCGGCCCTAAATTGTCTTCCGTCCTGTTGCTGAACGCCATTTACAATAGGGAGATTGTGATATCCTGATTGCATCGCCCATAGGGTATATCGCTCCGAGAAAAACGATTTAGATGTGTAGGTCAATAATCCGGGATCAATGATCATCGGGGAGCCATTACAATATACAATGAATTGTCCAATGTCATTGTGATTATGGCTTTCACCGTTATGCCCGCCCTTGGCAGCTAGGAATAGCCCTTTGGACGAACCCTCCTGCTCTCGTGCCACCATGATTTGAATGCTGTCAAACCATGCATCTCGAATATAAGGAGATTTTCCGGAATATTGCTCTACTTCCGTATAATTAAATAAAGCCGGCAAAAGGCGAAACATGGATGAAAACTCTAAGCGGGTCCCTTCTTCCCGCTTCATTCTCTGGACCCTTGCTCCAAGCTCACACAACCTCGAATCTCCAATACGGCGTCCATATCGATATGTAAGTTCCGCGGGGATATGGACTTGTGCCTGGCTGTCAGCGAAGTTGACATAATACGAGTCATCGATAAAAGCTTTGTAAATATAACATCCTATTTGCCTAATTTGAGGTTCTTGGTATACATCAATTTTACCGCCGGAAACGCCGTAAAGCAGTTCCAGACTATCAAAAATCGTTCCTCCGGCATACATCCAATACTTCGGACCTTCCTCACAACCGCCGTCTGAAGGGAGTCTATGTAGATACATATCTAAGCTTCTCATCGCCTTGACCACCGCTGCTTCTCGTCGATTGGGGTCGTCTTCCAACAGCAAAAACGCCGCTAAGCAGTTTGAATTACACCATGAATTCCAATTGTTCAGCATCTTCTCCTGATTGAAACCCATCCACCAAAAATCATTCCGCTGTAAATAAGGATCAAGAATCCTCCTTTTCACCTCGTGCTGTATACGCTCGCTTACCATAATGCTTATTCCATCCAATTTGGTTTTCAGCAGATAATAAGTCCATGCAAGCAGCGCGGCCGTCTCGGCAGAGAATAATTCAATGATCTGATCCGATATGTCTGGAAGTGGATCCTGCCTCTTCATCATATAACCGTGACCAGGGATTCCCCAGAATGTTTCTTCACATATACACCATATTCCATTTATGACATCATCCATAAAGCGTCCCTGATTTTCAAAACATTCGGCGATGACTAAAGAAGACAGCACCTCTCTTCTTTTCCACGAAGCATTGTCAAAATCGACCCGATTACCCGTTCTGCTATAATCCATATATTGAGTGGCAGTTATAGTAGGCCATGCATAATGAAGCTTACTTGTGGCTTCATTGATCCAAAAAGACCTAAGATTCAATGGTAGCTGTTTCCATTGACTTCGGTCTTCGATTGTAGGAAACGGTCGGTAATTATTCCGGTTAAGCAAACACTTTCCAAGATTGTCATTAATAAATCGCTCTGCTAACATGAACGTCAACCTCTTCCCAATATATCAATGATGAAAGCCTTTTCCATTAGCCCAATAAAGATACTTGTTATACCGTTGCATACCCATAACTTTCGTTCACGAATTTATCATCCACTCCAAAATCAATTACAGATGTTTTGGCAGTTTTACCCGGCAGCCGGTACAATACAATGCTCCCAGGTTAATGAATACTATTATAAATACTTTTAAATTCTTGAACAAAATCAATCGGCAGCATAGGTTCATCAGAAGCGGCTACTCGTTGGAGCTCTCTTAACCAGTTCATTGATTGTTCATCCAAATTTGACACATCGTTTGCTTGATGAAAATAAATATACAGCAATGCATAACGAAGTTTAATAGCATCTTGTAAATGTACTATTTCTTCTTCTTGGATTGTATTTTCCTTCAGATATCCTTTCATAAAATGGCGGAAAAACAATTTATAATATTCCGCTTTATTTTCAAATTCCTTAAAGGGATAAAAAAGTGCATAACACAATGTAATTCCGATATCGTTTATGAAATACGTATAACTGCAATCATCAAAATCGAATAAATAAATGTCTCCGTTATGCAGATAAAAATTACTTTGATGAAAATCAGTATGAGTCAAACCGTATGTATCTTTGGACTTGGGCAGAGAAGTAAGTTTTGTTAATCTTTCTTTTAGAATTGATATCATTTCATCATCAGGTCGCAGGTATTTCTCCGCTTTTAATTGAACTTCTTGGTCCCAGGCTTGTCGTTTAAACGCCGGATTACTCCATTCATAACTCTTTGTGGCATGGTGGATTTTCCCCAGAAATTCGCCCCATTTTTCATAAAGCGATTCATTCCATTCTTCACCTGACACTTCTTTTCCAAGAGACATTTCGTATGAAATGGCTAGGAACGAACCATTTTCTGCAGCAATCTCTTCAACCATATTCCCCCTGGTCGATGGAACAGCATTTGAAACTGCCAGTCCTTTATTCGACAAAAAATTTAAAAATTCAATTTCTCCCCGTATATTATTTATTGATCTTCTGATTGTATGTGAGATTTTTAATATGAAAAATGCATTGTTTTTCTGGTATTCATAAACGAAGCTTTCATAACCGCCCAATGAACGAACAGTGTCTTTATTAAGGTCATATCGCTTTATTGCTTCGGTAAGGATCTCTTCAGTGAATTGCTGTTCAATTTCTCGTATCATTTTCTATGCCTTCTTTCATTCATAATTTAAGTAATTGCATAGCTTTATCATCATGCTATCCTGCCCGTTAGCTTAACACGACTGCCAATCCATGCCGGCAGCCGTGCTTTAGTTTATTTATTGAACTATCATTTCCGGTTAGCGTAATAAATTGTTCAAAACACCCCTCACTTCAAACAAGTCCTTACATATGTAGTCCGGATTTATGCCTCAGGCTTTTTTCATTGGGCCTATTCAGCCAAATCGTTTTGATTCCAACATTCTGTGCCCCACATACATCACTTAATATAGAGTCTCCAATATGGATAACCTCGATTGGATCTAAATTATATCTTAGTAACGCTTCCTTAAACAACTCCGGATTAGGTTTGTAGGACTTAAAGTCCTCACTGGTTATTACATCATTAAAATGGATATCATGGTATCTTATTGCTTCATGAATATCCTTGGTGTCTATATTGGAGAGGATAAGCGTCGTTAGACCACGCACCGATTGAAGAAATGGTTTTGTGTCTTCGAAAATTTTTGGTCTTTGCCAATGCTCGAATTGGATCTTTATAATGTCTTCCGCTACACAGCCTGAAGTTGTAGTTCTGTATGGTCTCTGAAAGCGAGAAAATCCCAAAGCTTCGCTGTGTTTGGAAAGTATCGCCACAACTTTTGCGAAATGCTTCCGAGAATACTTTCCACCAAAAATCCCCAATATCCTTGATCTCACAGAATGTTTCTGATGCCGATCTTATGTGTTCACAAATAATAGGAATAATTTCGTCATCTTCATGAACAATCAACTTATCGCACTCGTTTCTTCTTTCGACCCTGCTATTTGCCTGGACGTAAAAAACACCTTCAAGGTTTACTTATCTGAAGATAAGACGACATTTTCCTTGAAGATGTTGTGATTGAGTAATCCTACTGGATGAGGTTAGTTAGTTAGTTGAGGTTACCCATTCTTCAGTTTTCTTGATTTACACGTTTCATACTATCGCGTCGCTTTTCACGGCGGAGAATGATCGGAACCGTGATCGCCGCACCGATCGCCAACAACGGAGCTAATATACCAGCCAGGTGAAACGACGAGTTATGTGTAGAGAAAACGCTAAAGTCCCAAAGTCCGTGCAGGAACATGGAGGCCACGAGCGATCCGGTCGACCTCCTGGCGAGATAGAAGATCGAACCGAGGCCGAATGCCATCACTACCTGGAATAGCGCACCGGCTCCGAGGCCCAAAAACATGCCCGGCAGATGGAAGACTGCGAACATCGCTGTTGAGAGCAGCCAGACCCCAGTTTCACCGAATCGGCTGCGCAGAGCGACTATCAATTGACCGCGATGGATCATCTCCTCATTGAAGCCGACCAGGATGCTGCCGACGATGAGATATAGCCACATGAGGGGCGTAACACGGGTGAAATCTCCGATCAGCATGTTCACAATCGCGATGACCGCCATGATAATCGGGAACGTCATCGTCCATCGAGAAAGACTTCGCCGTTCTACCAGGGCGGGGCGCCACCATCCGTAGATCGTGAGGAATGTGAAGGTTAGTACAGCACCGCCGGACAGCGTTGCTACGTACCCGAGAAGAAGGGTCCGCTCACTCTCACCCACTCGCGTATAGTCGATGCCGTTGAGCACAAAGATACCGTAGAAGACTGCAATGTAGAGGAAATATGCGAGAACACCCCATCGCACGAGGGGGCGAACTCGAAGGGCGGGATCCAAAGTTTCTTGCTGCAAGCCCTTTTTGGTTGACATCATAAACACTCCCAATATAAATTAATATTTTCTAGCGCGCGCTCCAACACAATCCATTAGCAATGCTGTTAAGTGGGCTTATACGATTACCGCAGTCCCGCTTACAGCGACCATTAACATGCCCTCGCGAATAACTTCATAGTCAATATCGACTCCAACAATCCCGTTAGCTCCCATCCTCGAAGCTTTCTGGGTCATCTCAGCAAATGCCGCATCCCTTGCTTCCTGAAGCTTACCTTCATAAGCGCGCGAGCGCCCCCCTACCAGATCGGTAATGGAAGCCTTGAAGTCTCTGAATACGTTAGCCCCCATGATCACTTCACCAGTGGCAATGCCCAAATACTGCCTGATCGGTGAACCTTCAATAGTTGATGTAGTGGTCATGATCATAAATTATCCCTCCTTAATTCATTATGGAATGACGCCTCTGTTTTCCTTTTGGATGTTGATTGCTTTCTTGATTGATTTTCCCAAGACTCCATTAGGGTCGCGTCAGAAAGATCGTTAGTCGGTTCAGCACGAGGTAAGCAATAACCAAGGAGCTAAGAAAGAACAGTTCGTCTAAATTTTAGGTTTTGTTGCTGAGAACATCATTATGATAACTTTTGTGTACACAAATCGTATAAGGACTACTGTCTTTCCACTTTATAGCCTTCCATCTTCAGCAATGGAACGACCCCTTCGTCGCCTAACATGTGCAGCATTCCGACGACGACTAGATAGGTTTCTTTTTTATCACCATTTAGATAGTTTTTTATCTTGTCGGCCATTTCTCCATTGCGGTCAGTCAGCAAAGCTTTGTGATATTCAGCATCCCAGTCTGAAGAGTTGATATACGCATTCAATGCGTTATCATCTCCCTCTCTCCACATTTTGGCGAAAGTATCGATCCCTCCATCCGGAACAAGGGTGACCCCAGCAGATGGGTTCAGTGTTTGGAGCAGCAATTTTTCCTGCAGCGCGTCTGAGTAGTTATTGTTCGTTTGGAGTTGGGAATCGATAGTTTCCAAAGCAACAACCGGTTTTTTCGCTTTGTTGGCTTTATCAATCAGGTACTGGTCGATCCCAATTTCTGACTGATAGCCTTCTTTACCAGCGATAATGCCCAGAACGTTTTGTTGGACGAACCACGGCTTGAAATGGTCGAAGCTGTTCACTGGCATTCCATTTTCTTTTAGAAGGGCGGTGACTTTCTTATACGTTTCAGCGGAGATATGATCTTTCAGAGTTGTACCATCTTTATAAAGACCCAGTCCCACCACCAGTTTTTGTAATTCTTCAGGAGCGACCTTTGACAAGTCGACCTCAACACCCAAGTAATCAGCTGCTTTGAGGGCATTCTCAATCTCTGGACTTAGCGGGTACATTCCTTCATGCACGTAGTGAAGTGAACCCAGCAGATACACCGTATTGCCTTTATGCTCTACCTTCCACAAATAGCCACGGCTGCCTTCCGTTTGCTGCTTGGAAGTAAGGCTTATCTGGCGAGAGGATTGTTTCCAGGCCACTTGATAGCCTGCAGTCTCCGCGATAAAGCGAAGTGGCACATACGTTACTTCCCGGACTTGCTTTGGAGAAACACCCAGCTTGACAGTTTTGCCGTTTACAGTTGCATTGGCGTTGCCAATCTTCAGGGACAAGGATAGGCCGTTTTTGGTACCATTAACGGTATGGGTCGCTCCATTCCAGTTCACTTTGACACCCAACTTCTCCAGTAGCGGACGCATCGGAACGAGTGTCACCCCTTTTTCTACGATCGATGCCGAGTTGCTCAATTGGATTTGCTCACCGTTAAGCCATACAGTAGAGGCTTTCTCTGCTGCATGCACGGAAGAGAATCCAGAGGTAAGCAGGGCTAGGGACAACAATGATACGCTTATTTTTTTCATTTGCATAAAATCTCCTTTTCCTAATTTGATAAATGTAGCAAGAACGAATTCTGCGACTACAGGTCACGTTTCTCAAGCCATTCCTGGGGCTGCGCGTTGCGTTCTTGATAATACCTTATTGAATGTCAGCGGCGTTTGGTGGCTGCTTAGCAACCTCATTTCCAATCTTATCAACGCTACTAAAACAGAACCTAAACGAAGCGATGAACAATACCTTAATATTGCTCCCAGCTGTTTAGGTTCTGTTAATGTGAGTATGCTACTATGGGAAAGGGTGAACATGATGACTAATCTATCAGATATTAAAATCGCAATCGTTGACGACGAGCCCTCGATTGTTACGATGCTCCAAATGGTGCTCCGCAGGGAAGGGTTTCATCGCTTGTACGCGGCGTCAACTTGTGCAGAAGCACTCGATGTAGCGACGCGCATTGCCCCCGATATCGTCCTGCTCGATATTATGCTCCCCGACGGCAGCGGACTAGAGCTCTGCTCGAAGCTCCGCGAATATGGGAATCCGCATATTTTGTTCCTGACGGCCAAGGCTTCCGATCTCGATGTCCTGCGAGGCTTCGCTATGGGCGGGGACGATTATATCACAAAGCCCTTCAATCCCTTGGAGGTAGCCGCGAGAATTCAGGCGCGCATCCGCCGACTGGAGCCGGAAGTTCCTACAGCCAACCCAATGAAGCAGCCCGATCTAGGGGGGTACCGGTTCGGCCGCTTTACCGTTAACGAAGCGGAGGGCGAGCTGATCGTGGATGGACAACAAGTTCCATGCCCCGCTCAGGAGTTCCAACTGCTGCTGCACTTTTGTAAGCATCCTGGAATTGTATTTTCCAAAACGCAGCTATACGAGAAGGTTTGGGGGATCAACGGATTGGGAGATGACTCGACGGTCATGGTTCACATTCGGCGCATACGGGAACGGATCGAGATCGATCCCGGTGATCCGAAGCTGCTCGTTACCGTCCGCGGGCTCGGATACAAGCTGGTGAAGGAGTCGCAGGAGCGATGAAAATACAACAACGCATGGCTTTCCACTTTACGTATCAATTGATCTTCTATTCCCTGCTGATTCTGGCCATTACGCTGGTTGCCTGCATCCTGTACTTTCAGAATGCGAAGAACAATGAAATGCGCCGAAACTTTCCGGCAGGCGCCCTGCAGCTGATCGCTCAAGAAGCTAACTCCAAGGATGGGACCATTCAGATTTCGTCCAAGTGGGAGAAGCTTATCGAAGAAAAAGGAATGTGGCTGCAAGTTGTTAATGCCGAAGGAAAAGTTGTTTACAATGTCAACTCTACTCCGCAGCATGTGCTGCCGACCTCCTACTCCGTCGCTCAATTGCTTGATATTCAAGAGACACGTACACTTGGAACGTATGCCGTAAACACAGAGCTAAATTTTGCCTTCAACGAGCCGCACCTATATATGCTGGGCTACCATAGTCCCAATCTCGACCAGCTTATGGCCTTGTTTGACGATTACGGGATGCAGGGGATGGTGCGAAGTGAAGCGGTCCCCACCTTGGAACAGCGACTGCGTGACACCGGCAGCTATCTTCAGGTGATTGACCCCGCAGGCAATACCATACAAGGTATCGGTGATGAAGCAAACATCAAGAAGGCATATCGTCCGCTGGATGTTCTGGCCATCCAGCAATCACCCAGCAATTATGAGACAAATATTGTCTCCCAGCGGGACAAGCTGAGCGGAAGGACCTGGATCCTCTATACGCCTAATCCAACCGGAGGTCCCCTGAAGCATCCGGTGCTCGATACGGCAACACGTGGTCTCTTATGGTTTTCTGGTCTAATCCTTCTCTTGGCGGTTCCGGTCTCCATATGGCATGGATTCCGCTACGGTCAGCCGCTCATTCTGTTCGCAGGCTGGTTCGAGCGCATGCGTAAGGGGCAATACGACGAAGTGCTGACCACCAAGGACAAGCGAAAGGTATTCCGCCGCAACGGCACATTGCGAATCAGGTACAAACTGTATAAGGAAGTGATTGAATCCTTCTATCAGATGACTCATCAACTGGCACAAACCGAGAAGGAACGTGAAAGGCTGGAAAAGGCACAAGCGGAGTGGATGTCAGGAGTTTCCCACGATCTGCGCACCCCCCTGTCCACCATTCAAGGCTACGGATATATGCTGGAGAGTCTGCCTGAGCAATGGAGTCAGGAAGAAATGCAGATCATGGGATCGACGATTCGGGAAAAAGGGGGTTATATGCTTGAGCTGATCTCCGACTTTTCCATGATTCATCAGCTTAAGCAGGGAGATTCTATCATGAGTCTTCGGGAGTTGGATTTGGATGAGTTAGTACGCCGCTCCGTTCTGGAGTACGTCAACGACGCCACAATGTCCGAGTATCAGTTTCACTATGTTGGGGATGAGCGTCCCTTAATGGTAAAAGCAGATGAGACCTGGCTGCAGAGGCTAATGGACAACTTGCTGTCCAACGCCGTTAAGCATAATCCCCCGGGCGTAGTCGTCACTGTCTCTGTCGGCAGGATCAACGACAAGGCTTGCATACGAGTGATCGATAACGGTAAAGGAATGGACGAGGAAACCCTGCAACATTTGTTCAATCGCTACTACCGGGGAACGAATACGGAAGAATCGACGGTTGGCTCCGGTCTCGGAATGAGCATCGCCAAAGCCATCGTGGAAGCACACGGTGGCGAAATCCAAGTGCAGTCCAAAGTATGGCAAGGCACGAAAGTTGAAATCTTATTGTCTTGCTGAACGTAACAGTATGATACATTCTGCTCTTCGTCACGCGAAATCGAATAGCAATCAATAATTATAAATGGCCACACCTCAATTACGGATAACCAAATATGAAAGGTCCCGAGCAGTGCGAACATGCTCGGGACCTAAGTTTAATCAACTGATCTTTTAACTAGAAGACAAATTAGTTGTGGACTGCATCCGTAAAATATCGGTAGTCGGAGGACACCCAAATAATCGGGCATATTCGCGACTGAATTGAGAAGGACTTTCGTAGCCGACATGAAATGCCACATCCGCGACGTTGTATTTATCAGTTATTAAAAGTCTCCGCCCTTCTTGTAATCGCAGCTGTTTCTGATATTGAACGGGTGTCATCGCAGTGACTTGCTTGAAATGTCGATACAGAGATGAAGTACTCATATTGGCGATCTGCGCTAATTCATTAATGCGTAAAGGTTTGTTAAAGTTTGTTTTAATTCGTTCTACGACCTCTGCAATCGTTGCAAAATGACTCCCAGATGTAGCAATTTGCTTGAAAACATCCCCCTCCTTTTGAGTAAGTAACCTATATATGATTTCATTAATGATTAATGGTGCTAGCGCTAAAATATCTTTTGGAGTATCCAATAGTCTTACTAGCCGAATCACTGCATCAAGAAGATTAATGTTCATTTTACCTACAAATAAACTTTTCGGATAATGCTCTGTGCTTTCTGGAAACAGATGGGTCTCCTTCATGATTTCAAAAATCTCTCCTGCATCAAGATCAAGCCTGATTGACAAAAAGGGAGCTTCTGACGAAGGTTTGATCACCTGTCCCGATATAGGCACGTCTAAAGACACTGCTAAATAATCACTAACCCCGTATTTGTAACTTTCATTGCCCAGAATGATTATTTTTTCACCTTGGGCAACAATGCATAAGGAGGGCTTTTGAATCCTACATATTGGGACCATTGCTTTGGAGTCTTGGATGAGATGGAGTGAAGGAATTAGGGTTTTATGGTCCCCATCTTTTCCGGTAAACTTTTTGATGAGTCCCGCTAACTCTTGTTGTTGCAAAGCGATTTCGGTCACACGGAACACCTCTGCTCTAATATGATGTCTCTCATGCTTTTAAATATAAAGTAAAGCATTGTGTTTGTTAATAGTATGACAAGAATAGGCATAATGTTGAAAGTTTTCTTATACAGGTCAGAGCAGGTGCTGATACATAATAAACACATCTTAAATGAAAGGATGAGATATCATTGCTGGATCAAAAGGTATGGTATGTTACAGGGGCTTCGAAAGGTCTTGGACTTGCTCTTGTAAAAAAGTTGTTAAGTAACAATTACCGGGTCGCTGCCACATCAAGAATCTTAGAGGAGCTGAAACGAGCTGTTGGCCAAGTCCCAGAGGGTCGTTTTTTGCCACTGCAAGTGGATCTGAAAAGTTCCGATTCTATTGATCAATCCGTGAAATTGGCATACGAATATTTCGGACAAATCGATGTAGCGGTCAATAACGCCGGATACGGAATTGGAGGAGCGATAGAGGAACTTTCCAAACAAGAGATCATGTCAAATTTCGAAGTTAATGTGTTTGGCAGTATTTACGTGATCCAAAGTGTTTTACCCTACATGAGGGCGAAACGCTATGGCCACATCATTAATATTTCATCCATCGCTGGAGTTGCTCCACACACGGGATGGAGTATTTATGCTGCCACAAAGTCAGCTATTATTGGGATGTCTGATGTGTTAGCCCAGGATGTTAGATCTATGGGCATTAATGTAACGGTTGTTGCGCCGGGGGGATTTAGAACTGAGTTTAACTCAGCCGAATCTCTTGTTGTCGCGGATTATAAAATAGCGGATT
Source organism: Paenibacillus sp. S28 (assembly GCF_016624415.1). Taxonomy (NCBI): domain Bacteria; kingdom Bacillati; phylum Bacillota; class Bacilli; order Caryophanales; family Paenibacillaceae; genus Paenibacillus; species Paenibacillus sp. S28. The sequence goes on from NZ_JACVTM010000007.1 coordinate 90,659, forward strand.
ATCTTCCTCTCCACGAAGGTATTAAACAATTTGCAGCAAATCATGGCAAGCAGCTTGGTGATCCCGAAAAGGCTGCTGAAGTTTTTATCGAGCTGGTAGAATCCGACAATCCACCGACCTGCTTATTTCTGGGATCCGACGCATACCAGCGGGCAACCGAAAAATATAACAAGCTGCTTGAAGATATGCAGGCAAATAAGAAAATAAGTGAACGAACGGATAGTAACTAATCTTCGTTATCAATAACCGTTGTAGTTATTGATTGGTTGACGCTCATTTAATGAGCGTTTTTTTCTGCTTGCACATGTAGCTAGTTTCATACGTTATATTCCCCATTTTTGAAAAAGAGCTTATCCAGATCGCTGGAACGGGCAGTCGGAAATAAAATTGGTATGGTAAATAAGCATCGAATCAGAAGATGGCGGCGTTTCAATCGGCTCATCCCGGATGTACGGCTATACATCAGATTCAGGTGATTCTTACATTTTCACTTTGAAAAATAACCTTACTGTATTGTAGAAAAAACCAAGAATTAGAACATATTCCTCTGGTAATGTGTAATCAAAGATGACCACCCTATACGTTGGAAAGGAGTTATCGCGATGGATGTACTGTTACCGCAAAGCAAAATTGATTTTTATCGGGAGAATGGTTTCGTTGAAATCGAGAATGCCCTAACGGAAGAAGAAATGAATGAATTATCCGAGTTTTTGGAGGAAGCCATGACACAGGAAAGTAATCATTCGGTAGCCACCTCTGTCAAAGGCAAGAGCTACTACAAGGTATTAAACCAGAAGGTAAACCTTTGGCGCGATCATGGCGGTATGAGCCGTTACACATTTCACCCGAAGCTGGCTAAGATGGCAATGAAGCTAAGCGGCGCGAGCGGCATTCGCCTCTTCCATGACCACGGATTGTGGAAAATGCCGCAGGATTCCAAGCCGACGGCTTGGCATCAGGATTTTCCGTATTGGCCGATGACTGAACCCGGCGCCTTGTCTGTCTGGATTCCAATGCATGATGTCGACGAACATAACGGCTGCATGATGTTTGTTCCTGGCTCCCATAAGGTGGGCACGCTGCGAGGGATTAACTTAGCAGACCCTCAGGACTTATATGATCAGATCAAAGGAACAGAGCTAGAGAAGACGAAGCCCGTGAAGGTCCCGTTGAAACGAGGCAGCTGCACGTTCCACCATGGTCTCACCTTCCACTTCGCACACGCGAATCAAAGCGACGAACCAAGACGTGTATTGGCAATCATTTACATGCCGGACGGAACCATTTACAGCGGCAAAAGCCATCTAGTAACAGAACATGCAGGTCTTGAGGGAGGGCAACCGTTCGGCGGCGGTTTATTTCCTTTGGTCGCCAAACAGCCTTAGGAACGAGAGCGGGCGGGTCATTCGGCTCGCCTTTTCTGTCTTACCCGTTTGCCTGCAAAGCGTTATAATTTAGTTATGATTAGTCCTATGTAAAATATTGGAGATGATCACATGACACGAATGGACAGCGGAAAGTTCCTAGAAAGCCGTGATTTCCTGTTTCATGCCGCTCCCTACCGATTCAGCTCGGGGGAGATCGTCCCCTCCCATTCGCATGACTTCATCGAGCTTGCTTACGTTGCCCAAGGACAAGGAGAGCATTACTATAAAGGAGAGTACTACAATATTGCGGAAGGCGACGTTTTCATGATCGAGCCGGATGAGGAGCATGCTTATCGAGCGGGCAATGCGCATCTCCCGGTCGTATATAACGTGCTCTTTCAACCCGAGTTGTTACGGCGCGAATTGGAACCGCTCGCCGATGTCGCCTCCTTCGTAGACTTCTTCTACTTGGAACCCTTTCTTCGAAAGACAGTACGTTTTCAAGGGCATCTCCGATTGAAGCCTTATGAACAGATCGAAATGGAATCCCTTCTCCATCGCTTGATTCTCGATTTCAAAGAGAAAAAGCTTGGATATCGTATTTTGACGAAGACGCGCCTGATTGAACTTTTTATTTTTTTGAGCCGCTGCCATCACGACCGGAAGCATTCCCCCCTGCAGGAATTATCGTCTGACGAGAAGGTCATCCTGCACATCAGCGAGTTTATTCGCAAGCATTACGCACAGCCGTTAACGCTTGCTCAGGTCAGCGAGATGTGCCGGATGAGTCAGACCGGATTCTCAACCAAATTTAAGCAATATATCGGCAAGACATTCACTGAATTCCGCAACGAAACACGCATTCGAGTGGCGAAGCAACTGCTGGAGCAGTCCGATCGCAAAATTATGGAAGTTGCCCAGGATGTCGGCTACGAGGACTTAAGTTTCTTCAATAAAATGTTTAAAAATATGGTTGGGTTCTCACCCAGCCAATACCGCAATGCAGCCACAACAGCTACACATGCTTCTAACTCTCCACCATCATAAGCAATGTCATCGATTGGCCGTATGGCATCTGGCATTTTTATTCTGCTTATAATATTCAATGGAATCAGTGACCAACGTGCCATCCAAAAACTTCTTGCACAGTGCCGTAGGGGTCGATTCTGGAAAGCACAGCCTGCAGCGCCTCATCCCGGCTCTTAACGGTCACCGTGGAAGGCTTTTGGATTTAAATTACAAACCGGGCTTAAATAGTTTTTTCAAAGCTTTTCTTGCGTATACTCCTTCTCCCTCAGACCACTTATTCATGTTCCTGAAATCTGTGTTGTCTGTGATCTGGTCAATGTTACCAATCAAGCGTTTTTTGGATAACTGCCGAATGTCGTATCGACAATTTGATTTGCGATGAGGCAAGCAATATCTCCACCGCCCATTACTTTAAAAGGACGATCAAAAAAGTATGAAACTTCATCAGGGATCTTTTCAGTGATCTTTAGTCCGTTGTGCATATTTGATAGATGTTTGTAAGCATTATTCAAAACATACTCGCGTTCTCTCCATGTAACTGCCGTTTGAGCTGTCCAAAGGTAAGGAAGTATTTGATCAGAACATTTCAAACGTTTAAATGCAGTACCAAACCATTTTGGATAAGGTGCATATTGACGCTCCATGAGAAAGCAGAGATTTACAATATCGCGGACAAGGCGAGAAGCAATAATAGCTGAGCCAAGTTCGTCCCCTATAAAACCCGAACGATGCATCAGATGTTCTTCTTGACCGATTCGCTGCCAACTGGATGCCATAAGGTATAACCAAATATCGTGAGGGTAATATTCGAATCGTTTGCGTAATGTGGAAAGTTGACCGTTATCGTCCCTATAAACTTCTCCCCGTGTTATTTCGAGAAGTGACTGCGAAGGAAAGGTTAGCCAATCTATTGGCTCTAACTCTTCAATTTTGTTTACAGCCAGGTAACTTTCAATGAACCTCGGCACCGTGGTAATTACGCTCCTCCCTATATCTACGGGAAAGCCATAGAACCGTTCTGGAGCTCGTTCTTGCAGTGTTGATTGTATGTGTTCGGAATACCCGATATCTGGTTGGTTAAGAAAAAGATATACCCGGGGAACCCAATCGTGATCAGTCGACATTTCCGTATCATATCCGAGCACTTCGCTACCGGGACCTATTAGAGCCGATGAATAAGACAAGAAAGAGTATTTGTCCTTCATTACAGGCTCAACGATTTCGATATGAAATCGGCGGCATAATTCTATTCCTTTTATAAAAGACATTTCCCATTCCCCCAAGTCCATCAACCACAATTATCATTTTTAAACCCATTCACTCATTATTTCAGCATAATCTGGATGCAATGTATAGTTAAAAAAACATTATAGTAGAACTATCCTACCCCTCTTATTTCCCGTAAACAAGACGTACAGATCAATCAGCCCTTGAAATAGCTTAATGCTTCGATGGATTCGCAAGATAAGCATCTATCCTTGTCGGCTGTACTTAAATTTAAGATAAACGAGCGAAATCGCCGCCATCTTTTGCACCCTTTTGTCCGTTAGGACAGAAAGAAACGGCTTCTTACCACATAGTCAGAACGGCTTCGGCGATAGCGCATCCCTGCTCCCGCCCGGCGATCGCTGTTACGCTGCGGCGGACCGGGTCGTACGGATTCGGGCCGATGGCCACAACGCTGCGTTCATCAGGTGCTATGAGATAAACGCCCGCGCTTGTACGCATGCTTGCCGCATCCTCCGCCGCTCCCGGGATGGAGCCATAACCATTTGGCATCGGGGAAAGAATCACGATCCGTTCGTAGCCTTCAGCCAGCCGTGAATTGGTCGTGGACACCATTCCTCCGTCGGTCCATAAGCGGTCACCGATCGATACAAGCGGCCAAATTCCCGGAACGGCCCCGCTGGCCGACACGGCATCGAGCAATGAAACTCCCGATTGATGATCGAAAGTATGAAGTTGCCCGGTATCGGCATCGATGGCGGTCACCTTAAGATTCGCCGGCCATTTTCTGGTCACAAGACGACTCTCGACCACGGTGCGCCGCTGTTCAGGCGATACGGGAGAGGGAGTATTTTTGGCGATAAGGCCGAATTCTGCCCCGACTTTTCGCGGATCGCTTCCTCCCGTGGCAAATGCCCTATACCACGCTTGCCTCAATTCATCGGAAGCGGCGACGGGTAACTCGGCCGCGTTCGCCTCCGACTGGGCGGCAAACAGATTATTCATGTCGTATCCACTGGCCAAGGCTGCTCCGACAAAGGCACCGGCGGACGTTCCGATGATCACGTCAGCTCGATGGAGGTCTACTCCAGATTCGAGGAGTCCCGCTAAGACGCCAACCTCCCATGCGATCCCCGTCACGCCACCGCCCCCCAAAACTACAGCTCTGGTCGGTGAATTCTTTTTCTGAGCGTTCATTCACAGCTCCTCCTTTCGATCGACTATTGTGCTAATAGGTTTGACAAGGTTCCATTAGACCTCTAAAGTATAAACTATAAAGTATACTTGAAGGTCAAGCCTTACGCGGGAGGAAGTATGAAAATTCATGTGCTGGCGCAGAAGACCGGGTTAAATCCGCCGACCATTCGTTATTACGAGAAGGAAGGATTGCTGGATAGACGCCACGTTGAGCGCAGGGACAATAATTATCGTGAATATACCGAGGAAGCGGTCGAACACCTTTTACTGATTAAAAGGGTTCAGGCTGCGGGTTTTACAATAAGGGAAATCAAAGTTATTTTGAAGGAAGAAGACGAGAACAAACTTGAGCTCTCCCGGGCCATTGAATTTTTGCGTAAGAAGATGAAGGAAATGGACCATAGGAAAAGAGAATTGGAACAATCGCAGTCTCTTCTCGCCCGGATGCTAGACAACAAATTGGCGCTGCTGGAGAAGAAGGGAACATCAGAAAATAAACCGTTGCCGTAATGAAGGATAGACTTCTGTAAAAAATCAATGTGGTTTCTTTTCTTATCATTTAATTTTGAGGAGCACTCTGCCTCTGCCGTGCCGTTGCTCACACTTCGTATGCGCCTGGCGAACGAAATCCAGATCAAATACATTAGGGGCTTCGGTTTTTATCACCCCGTTAGCCATCAGATTGGCTAAGGCAGTAAAATCTTCACGATGCGGAACGCCCATGACGAAAGAGCCCGTAGCCCCAATTAGAGCCGCTTAGGGATCCGCGTTGATTCCACTCTCATCACTTCGGGTCCTCCGAAGGAATGAACAAGAACGGTTTTCATTATAATTCATTTAGCACCTTTCACATGGATTAAGATCACTGACACATCCTCTTGGTCTTTGACCACATGGTAAACTGTAGAAGACGCCCCTTAGCCATACATTTTCGAAAATCTGCTATATTAGGCGAGTCAGAATTTTTCGGTCATCAGTTGGCTGATTTGCGCCATTTCTGCCGGGGTTAACGGCCCGAATTTCATTGCCTCAGCATTCTCACTTACCTGCCGTACAGTGCGGAAACCTGGGATGGGAAGCGTCATTTCGCTTCTTGCCCATAGCCACGCAAGGGCACCTTGGGTCAGCGTCCTGCCGTTTGAAGTCAAAATTTCCCGTATCGCTCGCAGCTGGTTCGTCATCGCCGAAGATGGAATGCCATCTTTAAAGTAATGCAGCCAATCCAAGTTGTTTCTTCGCCGAATATCTTTTGGATCCACCACGGAAACTACCTCCGAATATTTCCCGGTAAGGAGCCCCATGGCAAGAGGCCCCCGATTGATGCTCGACAAATGATGCCTTTCGCATAGCTTGAGCATATCCGTATTATCGTGAAACAGATTGAACTCGTGTTGAATAGCCGTACAATACTGACTTTGTGCAAATACTTCGGCGCGGCTGGGCTTGTCGGTAGACCACCCGAAATAGCGGATTTTGCCTTCGCGAACAAGATCCTCAAGCGTTTCCTTTACTTCTTGAGCCAATTCATCCGGGTAATCCCCAATATGGAATTGATAAAGATCAATATAATCGGTCTTCAGTCTTCGCAGCGAAGCTTCGCATGCAGATTTAATGTATTCGACGCTTGCATTTTGACCTAAAGCTTCCTTGGTCTGCCCGTTTGTGACATAACCGAATTTTGTAGCAATAACCATTCGATCGCGCCTTCCCTGAAGAGCTTGTCCGATTACTTCTTCACTGTGTCCTGCCCCATAATTGTCAGACGTGTCGATGAAATTTATTCCATAATCTAACGCACAGTGAATGGCATCAATCGATTCCCGGTCGTCGACCTCGCCCCAACCGTAAGGTTCTCCGGTTAACATATCATGCCAAGGCCCACCGATCGCCCAGCAACCTATTCCCAGAGCGCTAACATCCAGACCCGATCTCCCTAATTTTCTTTTCAACACCTGTCTCAGCCCCTTTGACCTTGAATTCATGTTCAGTATAGTTAGTCATACTGGTAATCCATAGAGCCAAAAATGAATCATTTTGAGGAGCCAATCAGAATGTGTTCCAGAGTGCGACGAAAGCCGCAGCTACGCGGCTATTGCATGTATGTTCTTATCGTCTTAAAGTATCCCCCTTTTGGTCTCTAAAATAGTTCTAAAAATTCTTTTGCTGCTTTTGATAAATAACTATGCTTCCTCCAAATTACTTTGGGTTCAGATAATAAGGTCTGATCCTTTAGCTGAATGACTCTCAATCCTCCCAATGAATGAAGGGATAATAACGAGAGTGGTAAAATCGTTGCACCAAATCCCGATGAAACGAGACCAAGTAACATAATCAAATCCTGACATTCGCAAAGTATATTTGGTTCTAAATCTAACCGTTGAAATTCATTGACAATTTGTCCATACGCACCTAAACCATAATTTGGTCGCAGAAGAATCAATGGTAAATCGATGATTTCCTCTAGCCTGCATTGTTCTGATCCACTCCACGTCCATTTTTCAGGCAAAACAAGCACATATGGGTCACTTTCCAATTTCCTTTGAGAGATACTTTTTTCTGTTATTGGACTGTTTGTTATCGCAATCTCAATCTGACGTTTAGATAACATTTTTATGAGATGAATCGTTTCACCTTCCCATACTTTGAAAGTAAGACCAGGATTTTTCTCACGAATATCTACCACCTTAGAAAGAATTAAAGATGCACAATAAAGATTGGATCCAACTGATAAAATCCCACTGGCGCCTTTCCTCAATTCTTGAACTTCAACCATTGTTTCATCAAGTTTATTTAAAAGTTCTTTTGCACGAAGAAGTAATCTTTCCCCCTCCAAGGTTAAATGAAGACTTTTGTTATTTCGATCAAATAAAACAACGCCTAGCTCATCTTCCATTTGTTTGAGTTGTTTGCTTAAAGGGGGTTGAGCAATATTTAATTTCTTTGCTGCGGTCGTAATCTTACCTTCTTCTGCTATAGCGACAAAGTATTTTAACTGTCGAATATCCAAGATAAAACCTCCATCATACCCAAAAGATATAATAAAAAGATATAACAGATATTTTAAGTATTGATAAATTGAGTATACACTAAGATGCAGTGTCATTCATAAGTTTGAAGGAGTGTGGACTTTGGTGTTCAAAAAAAATACCATACAATTTCCAAAGCTTTTATCCGTTGGGAATATATCGAATGGATTTGTGGCCTGGCTTTTTGGTTCAGCAGGACCATTACTAATTGTTTTGCAAGCTGCTGCAGAAGGTCATTTGTCTGGCAGCATAACCAGCTCATGGATTTTCGCCATTTATGGAGTGGGGGGGCTCCTAACGCTTATCGTCTCCTTATATTATGGGCAGCCCATAGGCTATGCCTTTTCGATACCTGGAGCCATTCTTGTGGGCTCAAGCTTAACCCATTATTCCTTCAACCAAGTAGTTGGTGCCTATATAATAACCGGTATCCTTATTTTTCTTTTAGGATTATCTGGCCTTGTTACAAAATTAATGAAGGTTTTGCCTATGCCGGTTATGATGGGGATGGTGTCAGGCGTCTTGCTCCCTTTCGGAACTGGAATGATCGGCTCGGTTGTAAAAAATCCGTTACTCAACGGAATCCCGCTGCTTGTCTTTCTTGCGCTTTCTTTTTTCGTACGATTTTCAAAAAAGTTTCCGCCTATATTAGGAGCGATCATTGCAGCAATGATATGTCTTATATTTTTGCCGGACGTTTCTGCACAGCCTCTTCATATAGCAATGGGCATTCCCCATTTTATCATCCCATCATTTAGTTTTGCCGTTGTAGGGGAACTTGTCATCCCGTTACTCTTAACAGTTATTGCCATTCAAAATGCCCAAGGGATTGCTATGTTAGAGACCCATGGCTATCGTCCACCGATCAATGCCATGACTAATTGGAGCGGAATCGGTACCATCATAAATGCTTTTTTTGGGGGCCACCCAGCCTGTATTGCAGGTCCCATGACGGGCTTACTTGTTAATAAAGAATCAGGCAAACTTGAACATAGGTATGTCGCTGCTATTGTATTAGGAGTATTATCCTGTTTATTAGCTCTATTTTCTCCAATAGCTTCGCAAATTCCACATGTCATTCCTGCTTCATTAATTCAATTACTAGGTGGGATCGCCATGATTAGTGTACTGGTTGACTCTTTGAAAATGAGTTTCTCTGGTCCATTCAAATCAGGCGCTCTCTTTTCCTTTATAATCACAATCTCTGGGATCTCTATTCTCCATATCGGTGCGCCATTCTGGGGTCTGGTTGGAGGTATGTTGGCCACCGTTTTCTTGGATAAACAAGATTTTTATAAATCCGAATCAAGTGACCAAAACAATGAGACTAACTTGAGTGAAGCTCTTTGCAAGGATAAAATTTCCTAACACCGTTTCTTTAGACTTCGAATACATCTCATGATCGTAATGTATCTAAGCACAAAGTTCATTTTAACCACAAAAGATATATCAGCATATAAAAACAAAGCCACTCCTAACAAGGGAGTGGTTTCGTTGGTTTCGTTGTGTAGAACAACTTTTTTTTATCCAAACGTTTGTGTCATTGCATTAGCCAGACTCTACTGTTTTATTGTTGATCCGGCAGACTTAATGCATTTGCTGAAGTTTGTGCTTGATCTAAAAATTCCTCTGCTTGGGTCAATTTCTGCCGGGCATTCTCCAAAGCTTTCGGATTTGTTGCCGCATTAGATTCATTCATCGAGCTTATCGCCTGATTTAAAGCCGTTTGTGCCTCAGAAACCGCGTTAGACGCATGCTTCTCCAGCATATTGCCGTTCGAGTTAAGTGTACGTTCTGCTGGTTTTCTTGCATTTTCAGTGGCTAAATCAATTTTGTTTTCATTAGGCACAGTGAGTCCTCCTCCCTTGGGCAAGATCATGATTTACACAGAAGTAATTATGGGGTTGAGATTTTGTTATTATTCCTGCGAATGAATGGGAATATCCGGATCCCATTTCCAGAAATCCATTTTAGTATAAGATCCGATGCGTTAGAAAATCTAACGTTTGATGAAAAAAAGGAGCTGATCATTCTGAATGAATAATCCAACACTAGCGCCGCACGAATCGATGAAACTGCATGATGCATTAAACTTACAAAGAAGGGACGAGATATGGATCTCGCCCCCGTTGTTTCCTTGTGTCCATTAAATTTCGATTAATAATCTCAAACCACCGTATCGATATTCCAGAATAGTTAGTCCGTAACAGGTAATTTGATATCGACAGTGGTTCCTTGATTAACGGCGCTTCGAATGCTCAAGTTCCCTTTGTGGTCATGAATAATTTTATAGCACATCATCAAACCAAGCCCTGTCCCCTGTTCCTTTGTCGTATAAAAGGGTTCCCCTAACCGATGAATGCTGTCAGTAGGTATCCCAATACCTTCATCCTTAATACGGATAATGAGCTCATTCAATTGCTCAAAGGCGACGATATGAATTTTGCCGCCATTGGGAGTTGCCTCGATTGCATTTTTTAATACATTGACGAACACTTGTTTAATATCCACTTCCGAACAACAAATTGGAGGAAGATCTCCATGTATCTCTATGTAAACTTGAACCCCATTCATTGTAGCTTGGGCTTCTAATAAATTTATTACACTATACAAAAGAGCACCTATATCGTTCCTTTTTAAAACCTTCGGCTGCGGTTTTGAGAATATCAATAGCTCATTGATAATACTATTCATCCGGTCGACCTCAGATAACATAATCTCACAGTGCTCAACTCTTCTCTTATCAGATTCCTTCATAAGCTGAAGAAAGCCCTTTAGTGATGTTAAAGGATTGCGGATTTCGTGTGCTAGCCCTGCGGCCAATTGTCCAACAACATTTAATTTATCTGCTTTCCGGAAAAATTCTTCAGATTTTATTCGTTCTGAGATGTCCCGGGTAATGCCTGTCAATGCAATAATTTCGCCGTAACCATTTTTAATTGGAGAAAGGGTTATAGAAACATGTACTAACTCTCCGGCTTTATTCTGCCGAACCGTCTCAAAAGTCTTTGCCAGCATATCACCTTGGATTTCTTGGGTAATGGATTTAAATTCATCTTCCATTTCCAGCGGGACAATGGGCAACTGCCTGCCAACCAACTCATTTTCAGACCAACCATATAACATTTCAAATGAATGGTTTACACGTACCACGTTACCTCCCGTATCTATGATACAAATACCATCTGCCGAGTCATCAATTATAGATTCCAGCAATTTCTTAGTTCTTTCCAGCTCTTGTTCCGCCTTTTTCCGTTCCGTAATATCCACGCATGAGGCAATAACCTCAATGACCTTACCATTTCGTCGAATTGGTCTCAGAGATGCCAAATAAAAGATGCCTTTCGATTCCCCTTCATACGTGACTCCTTCATTTCCTTCCCAAGCTTTAACATAGTGCCATTCCTTGGCTGCCGCTTTCCCAGCGGGGAGAAAGTCCTTAAGTTCTTTCCCAACGACGTCTCTTTCATCCAAACCCATTTTGGACATTAATTGTCCAGCGCAATAAGTATGAACAAACCGCCCATCTTTATTAATAAATTTGAAGGTCATGCCTTGCTGCTCTCGTAATATTTCCTCAATATCTTGGAAGTACTTTTCTAGATCCTTGTCCGATGGTTTCCTAAGCATTGGTCTCAACACCTCTTCAGAAGGGCTCGAATAGGAACACATTCGACAAGCATTTTAGGAAGTCCTTCACAAGTCATTCCTGTCTTAATCCAAATAAATTAGCCCTCGCTTGGTAGTCACCTTCGTATCGTAATTTTTCCGCTATACTTCCGTTCCATTAATTGATCCGCTACCCGTTTGATATCTGTTCATGGCGCTTCCACCTCAATTCTGGGAACCAGTGTTCCTTCCGCGATCTGCTCTGTAAGATACCGTACGGAATAGCATAACTTGGAAGTCGTATAGGCTCTTCCTACGAAGGTAGAAATCGGCTCACCTGCCGGCTGATTCGGGTTGGCTAACTCCCCTTCCCTTTTTGCTCAAGAAACTGAACGAAAACTTCATGAATGGAAGTTTTGTTCTTACTGGCAGTATCCATGATTATGCTGGCTCCTCGACTAATTTGCCTCATCATATCACAGATTGTTTCCAGAGAAATAAAGATATGCTCGTTTATTGAGACTGGGGTTGACAGGATAAAGAGCGAAACGTACAATTAATTTGTTTCATTTGAAACAATAATTATATATAATTTTAATAACATCTTTTTTTATATATACCAAAAAAGATTCAAGTGAAACAATAATTAATGAAGGAGGTTCATGCCTGCCTATGGAAATCGTGAATCCCAGGACATTGACGGATAAAGTTACATCTGTATTTCCCATGTCGTGGTAACTACTGCCTCTAAACTGGCCTTCATCTCAGGTCAGGTTGCTGTAGATGAAACAGGCGCATTGATCGGTTCAGGGGACTATTACGCGCAAGCAATTCAAGTGTTCACCAATCTTAAGTATGCATTGGAAGCAGCGCGAGCGGATCCATTGTACATTGCAAAAATGAACATTTTTGTGGTAAACCACCACCCGGAATTGATTTCGATTATTTTTGACGCCGGATTTCATGTGTTTCGCTCTGACTGGCCGAAGTCAGCAAGTACCTATATAGGTGTTCAAGCGCTAGCCGATCCTGAATGGCTTATCGAAATAGACGCTATCGTGATCTTCCCATAATGTTTAAGAAAAGAGGTTATTTATATGAAATATGAAGTCATCCTAATCGGTGGCGGACCTGTCGGCATGATGTTAGCTGGAGAATTGGCATTAGCCGGTGTAAAGGTCTGTGTCATTGAGCGATTAAAAGAGACAACCCCATATTCACGTGCGCTTACCGTACATCCACGAACCCTTGAAATATTAGATATGCGTGGAGTGAAATCAAAATTAATCAGTAAAGGCCGCTTACTTTCGAGAGGACATTTTGCCGGATTAGAAACTCCTTTGGATTTCTCTGTGTTGGATTCTTCTTCCAATCACACTCTCTTTTTACCGCAGAGTGAGACGGAGAAGGTGCTGGAGGAATGGGCTCTTAGCCTTGGCGCAGAGGTCTGGAGAGGGTATGAGGCTCTAACTGTGCATCAGGATGAGGATGGGGTTGACGTTAAGATCGCCGGACCTAATGGAGAAACAACGTTAAGATCGGCTTATGTGGTAGGTACAGACGGAGCCAGAAGTTTGGTTCGCAAACATGCAAATATATCCTTTGTAGGTACAGACGCGTCCTTCACGGCTATTCTGGGGGATGCTGTTCTATCTGATTTGGCTCCTATGAGTGTCATATCCCGAATTACAGAAAAAGGTTTGGTCAGCATCATGCCGATCAATGATCGTATCTATCGGGTCTTAATTATCGACGTGAATAGACGAAACATCTCTAAGGATGAGACCGTAACATTGGAAGAGTTTCGTTCATCGCTCATCCGTACGACCGGAAGCGACCTGGGATTGAACGAAGTGAAATGGATGTCCCGTTTTGGAAATGCTACGCGGCAGGCGGGACGCTATCGGAATGGTCGATTGTTTTTGGCGGGAGATTCGGCGCACATTCATTTTCCCGCTGGTGGACAGGGAATGAACGTTGGCTTACAAGAAGCGATGAACTTAGGCTGGAAGCTAGCAGGAGCAATCAAAGGCTGGGCTCCGGACTGGCTATTGGACAGTTATCATACCGAACGTTTTCCATGGAATACGGCCTTGCTCCGGAATACCGAGGTCCAAACCTTGCTTCTGGACGTGACTCCACCCATCACGGAACTGCGAAGCATGTTGGCTAATCTGATTCAAATACCCGAGGCTAATTATCAAATCGCTGCTCAGATTTCCGCAATTGATGTACATTATGCTCCCGACGCCGAAGCCCCTTCCCATCCTTTTAACGGGAAACGGTTCAAAGATCTCAGCTTAAAACTGAAAGACGGGCAATTGATTAACACCTATCAGCTCCAACACAAAGGTACTTTTCTTCTGTTGCATTTCCATTCTAATGAACAGAATAGCGGACAATGGGAAACGTATAGCAATCTTCAAGTATTACATGCATCTTTGGCTGAGGCAGACGCGGATTGGAACGACGTCCACACGGCACTTATTCGTCCGGATGGACATATTGCCTGGGTGATTTCTCTATCTGATCCGAATCCAATGCAAAAAATAAATGAAGGTATCACTCGCTGGTGCGGAGACATTACGGATTAGCCATACAAGCATCATTAATCTGCCGATTGAGACTCTGCCCCCCACTTCTTTAGGATAAAGCCACTCAGAACGTTACACAGGAGAAACCAAAGATATGACCGTTCCGTATCATTCGTGGCTGTGCTTATAACCGTACAGGTTGTTGTCTTTTTCGGCAAAATATATATGTTCTTGTCGTCGGGTTCTGACCAGAACATATATCGTTAAAACAAAAAAAGCCGCTTTTATGCGGCTTTTAATCGTGTATGTTCTTGTCGTTTTACAACGCTTCGCCTGATTTACTTTAATTAAATACCTTTTTAACAAAGTCAATAAGCTTGGACTTTAAGGCATCACCGTGCTCTCCCTTGTGGTACATATCTGTTCCGTGATAGCCACTCTCATCCGCAATCAGCTCTTTATCCGCTGCTCCGGATGCTTGATATAATTTGCGCACTTCTTTTTCAATTGAGCCTCCATAATCGCCAGGTGAAAAAACAAACATGGATGGTGCTTTAATCTTCTCGACGCTTGGAATGGCATCATGGGGCCCACATTGTGCAGGAGAAGAAAGAATAATCAGCCCCTCAATAGGCAGCGCTTGACGAACGCCTGCAATAATTGCTGTACTACCGCCACATGATGCTCCTGCCAAAAACACTCTTTTTGCACCCAATCGTTTGAGTTCGCTTAAGGCAGCATCTGCATCACGATCTATATTCTGGTTATCCTCCGGAGTATTCTGTGAGGCACCATGATTACGATTCAGGAATAACAACCAGATATCCACTGTCAGCCAGCTCTGTTCCCAAGTCAAGAAAAGAACAAATGCTATAGCCTTGCTCGTGTGCAAGCAGGACTCCCTTATCTCCGCTGCCAAGCACAAGTGCCGACAGATATACCCCATCACTGGTTGTTAATGTAGTTGCTTTATTGCGTAGCTCATCAGGAACACAACTATTCACAAGATGCCCGTTAGAAGATTTCACCGAACGATCCGGCCAGGCAGGATCATAATTAATCGGTTTGTTTTTGGGTATGTTCTTCACTTCGGCAACGGGTGTTTCATTTACAGCATTTTCTATAGGCTTCGTATTTTGAGGTTGATCAGATAGAGATTGATTTTCAGTTGGAGATATAGGCTTTTTGGTGGTGCATCCTGTAATCGTTACTAACAAAATGAGCAATACAAATACCATTTTTGTTCCTTTAAAAAATACGTTCATAGATTTTCTACACCTCTAACTATTACTTGTTGAAGGAAACTGCTGGATGCTGCGCGGTATTAGGACTCAAATAAAGCTTTGAACGTAGTAACTAAAAATAGGCGTACCATCTAAGTGATTACGCAGTTTATCTATTAATCCCAAACTCGTATTCTTGGAACCTGTGCAGTTCTTAAATAATCGAGCAATTGTCCGATATGAACTGATTCGTGGTAAGCGATTCTTAGTAACATGTCGCCTAAACTTCTCACGTAACCTACATCAGAACGATCAATATTAATGTTGGTGAGATCTTCTTCAGAAAATGACTTAACAGTCTCTAAGAAGTGATTTCTATATGGTTCTGCAAAATTTAATTCAGCATGTACAGTGGAAAATGGTTGTTTTTCGAAAGGAGAATCGAATACTTCTAGACTTCCACGATTTTGAATAGCTAGATGGTAATAATGTTCACTTTCTAGTACATGCCTAATCATCTCTAAACAAGTCATTGCTTCGTCATCGGGTTTCCAATGTAGTTTTTCTTGAGGAATCGAAGTCCAAACCTTAATACTTCTTCTTCGTGTTTCATTGAAATTTAAAAGAATTAAATCAATTGATCTCATATTTAATCTCCTTTTATTGGTGTGTGTTAAATATACACAAAATGTATGCTCGATTAAAGGGAGCGATGTGCAGCCGACCAAAAAGCCAGCAACCTCCAGATGTTTTCAGTGAGCTAGCGGTTCCCGTTAGCTTAGTGCGGATTTCAGAACCATTTCATCTCGACTAATATCTTCTCATTGCTTTCCGGCCTGGTTATCAAAACGGAAAATACCCGGAAAACACCCATACTCTTGCTCTCCTCAAAAATTTTGAATGAATTACGTGAATTGTTTCCCGTTAGCTTAACGAAACATAGAGCAGCTGCAACTTGAAAACTGCTCTATCTAATCAAGAAAATGTGTTTAAACAACCATACCTAAGTTAATTTCCTTACTGCAAACCATAGCTCAACGAAATTAAGTCCGTCTTTAACTCCTGTAACTTCAAATTCCATCCCATCGACCTGCTCGTATCCAGCAGTAGGAAGCCATTCGGAGAAGAATCGTTTATATAATGTCTCAATGGTTTCATCAAATTTGTCCCATGTGAACGGATCAGAGGGGAAAATCGCCCATGTTTGAGCTGGTATTGTTATAATTGTGTACCCATCCGTTATACTTGAATCCCCTTTAAATGCGGACAGCATATACGGAAAACTACCTTCTTCCGTTTTTTTGTAGCTACAAACAGCATGTACTTTATGATAGTTCTGATTTAAAAAAGCTGGTAGATCACCTGCATTGTCCGTAAGCCTTTCAACCTCGCCGTTAGCATGGCTTTGCTTCCATAATTCTGCTGGGGTATCTACTCCGTTTAATTGAAACACTTTTTCGATTCCGAATACTTGAAAGGGTTCTTTTGTCTCGATACGATAGTTCATAGCCTTTTCTCCTTTAATTGAAATAAGGAAGGAAAGACGAGGATAGGCTTTGAGGTCAGTCCCTTCTTCTCGAGCCATTGCTGGATTAACACCATGCAACATTGAAAAGCTCTTGCGAATGAAACTGGAGATTCATAACCATACTTTATCGCAATGTCAACAACTCTCATATCACTATTCTGTAATTCAATTGCAGCAAGAGTGAGCCGTCTTCTCCTTATGTACTCCGCAAGAGACACATCTGTAATAAATGAGAACATTCTCTGGAACTGATAGGAAGAACAACAAGCACATTGAGCAACTTCCTTCAATTCGATCTTGCCGGTTAGATTCAATTCAATGTAATCCATCGCTCGATTCATCCTCGTGAGCCAATCCATCTGATCCCTCCTCTTATCAAAAGTATAGGTATGCTACGTTCTCATATCGCAACTATTTGTGCACAATTTAGTTTCCTTAGAGAATTCATGTCGTTTCTAATAATTAATTATATAGCGCAAAGATCAACTGATTAAATTAAGTTTTTTCGGAACGTTGAGATCGTGCTTTATAACTATCCTGCTCGTTAGTTCAACAAAAACAGCAGCCGTTTAGTAGCCGGCTGCTGCAGTGTTGTTTTAGATTGTTGTTTCCCCATTTGTTCAGTTGGCTCGACGATTTATATTTGACTTCTTTCCCCATTTTACTAGCACATACTGCGCTAAATCAAACAACAGATTTCTCAAGAATCTCCTTATGAATATCTCCATAAGTTTTGCTTGATGGAGTGGGGGTAGCCTGAATAACTGTTATCATGTTTTGCTTAGGCAGAATATTTATCTCTTGGCCGCCGAATCCCCTGCATGCATAACCATTTTCCAGTATCCACCACAAATATCCGTATGAGCTGTTGTTGTCGTTTGGCTTTAGCATTTCCTTAATATAATGTTCAGAAACAATCCGTTGGCCTTCTACAATGCCGTTGTTTAGAACTAGAAATCCTATCTTCGCAAGATCTCTGGCAGATAAATTAGAATGTTCCTCTCCTTTCATCACGGTATACGATACACCACAAGGGCTTTCAGCCCATCTTCCACTCGATATTCCTAGAGGCTTATATAAAAGCTCCTCACACAGTTCATACGACGTATTTCCGAAAGCATGTCCAATAACAGCAGATAACAATAGCACATCCCATTCTTTATACACGAAGCTGCTTCCAGGATTGTCCTTCATCGCAACATCTGCGACATGTGCGATCCAATCCCTCGTCCGCTTCATTTGCTCGACCATTGGGCAATGATAATGAACTCCGCCGTTCCAGAAAATCCCTGATGACATAGTGAGAAGATGCCGAATCGTTATGGCCTTATGATAAGGATGGACACCCATTTGAAACGCGGGCAAGTAATCGCCGATTGGCTCGTCCAGGCTTCGAATCATGCCTTTATCGAGACAAATCCCCGTCAGTAAAGAAAGAATGCTTTTCCATATCGATTTAATCTGATTTCTTGTATTTTCATTATACTTGTTGTAATATCTTTCAAATACGATTTTCCCGTTTTTCACAACAAGGACGCTGTTGACAAGCCGATATCGCTTTTGTTTAACAAAATCATCAAGGTCGCCTAACATCTCCGCATTCATGCCTTCCGCCTGGGGCGTGGAATATTGCCACTCTAAATTCATCTCAAATACCTGCCGATAATCGATTTTTCGTTTCTTTTCAACTGCTCTGGGGATCCGAGCGCAATAATAAACCCACCATCACTGCCGCCTCCTGGACCCAACTCTATAATATAATCGCAATTGCTTAACACAGCGGGGTCATGCTCAGTCACAATGACCGAATTCCCATTCTCTGTTAATTCCAGCATCAGCTTGATTAGTTTTTCACTATCTGAAAAAGATAAGCCGGTTGTAGGCTCATCGAGAATATACAATCGATCCTTCCCCGATTGCTTGCCAAGCTCTTTAGCAAGTTTAATCCTTTGAGACTCCCCGCCGGAAATGGTCGGTGTTTGCTGCCCCAGCTTAATATATCCCAGTCCCACTCGTTCAAGAGTGAAAAGTAAATGGCAGATATTTTTATCATATGCGGCACTTTCCTCATTTCCGAAAAAAACTATCGCTTCCGATACGCTCATTTCGAGGATTTGCCGTATATTTTTGCCTTCAATCGTTATTTCCATGGCTTCTTCTATAAAGCCTGTTCCTCCGCAAGCATCACAATTTTGTTCGATATAGTTTCCAAAGCCCACATGATATTTAATCACTTGATCACCTTTGCATTGACGGCATCCACCTTCGGAGTTCAGTGAAAATAATCCTGCTCCATATCCTCTCTCTATCGAATCAGACGTGCTTGCAAACATTTTTCGGATCCGATCGTATATCCCCGTGTAAGTAGCCGGACAAGAGGTTCTGCTTCTTCCTATAGGTTTTTGATCAATGACCAAGCATTTCTTGATATGTTCAATTCCACTTACCCTTACATCGGATAAAAATACCGTTTCTTCGTCTTCATCTGTAATTGTAAGAAACTCTTTTAGTTTAGGGACCAAAGTGCCTGAGATAAAACTCGATTTTCCACTGCCCGATATCCCCGCGATCCCTACCATTACCCCGAGAGGGATTTGTACAGTTAAGTGGCGAAGATTATGTAGGCATGCATTTTCAATCGTCAGCATTTTTTCCGGGTTTACCTTAGAATATGTCTGCTTTACTTGCAGCTTTTTTTGATCGGCTAGATATGGCGAGGTTCTCGATAATTCACAGGTCATAAAATCGTCGAAGCTGCCTTGAAAGATACGATGACCTCCAAAAATTCCAGCATCAGGTCCTAGATCAATGATATAATCTGCAGCACGCATAAAATTTTCATCGTGCTCAACAGCTATTACCGTATTCCCCCGATTAACCAGATTTTGAATAATTTGAATGAGCTTTGCTTTCTCAATTTCATGCAAACCAATGGTCGGCTCATCGAATATAAAGATGATGGAATCCATCTGAGCAATGATAGAGGAAGCGAGGAACAAGCGTTGTATTTCGCCACCCGACAAGGTTGGGACAGGGCGCGACAATGAAAGATGGTGAAGGCCCACATCAATCATACAATCCAACTTAAGATGAATCTCATTGATAAGCGTCATACCGAATAATTCAGAGTTGTCCTTTGTTAAAAAATCATTCAATTCTCTAATATACATATTCTCCAGATCTGTTATGGTTTTTCCGGCTATTGTTGTATGCATTGCTTGTTCACCCAAGCCGGCTCCTCCACATTTGCTGCACGGTTCCTTCTTTCCGTACGCTTCAGATAAAATGCCGTTTTGCCTACCGCTAATTTCACCATATTTAAATCCATTCAACAGCCAAGGAATGACACCCTGAAAACTTGTCTTTCCATGGTCTCCATCTTTTAAAGCTAACAGTTGTTCATTGCTCAAAGTATGAAGCGGTTGCGTTACAGTCAGTCCATGGTATGAACAAAATTCGTCCAACCTCTTTCTGGCTCCTCCCCGATATAGCAACCGTTCGACTAATAGGTCTTTTAACTGTGTTCTTCCATCTGAGAATATCTTATCTTCATCAATCGAATAGACGTTTCCATTACCTAAGCACTTTACGCACATTCCTTTTGGTGAGTTCCTCAGGAACATGTCCATGCTTAGGGAAAGCCCATCGTCGTAAATGGGATCTCTCTTGCCATATGTAGCAAATAAAACGGCGAGCATATTGCCAATCTTTGTCCGCGTTCCAACCGTGCTACGTGGATTGGATTGGCGAATAATTCTTTGTTCCACTGCGACGGTAGGGGCTAGACCTGTGATTTGATCAAAGGTCGGTGCGGCGTCCACCATAAACTGCGTACCCGAAAACATGAGGTATCGGCGCTTGCCCTCCTCATATAATGTGTCGAATGCAAGACTGGATTTCCCGCTGCCGGATACTCCGGTTATCACGGTCAATTTACCTCGTGGAATTCTAAGATCGATATTTTTCAAATTATGAACCCGTGCACCCTTTATTTCGATAAATTTGTTCATAGTAGGCTGCCTTTCATAATATTTCATCTTAAACCCATCCATGGGAGGCAGGCTTCTTTCATGATTCGTACCGACTCCGTTTCCAGAGATTTCGCGTGATGAGGAATGGGAATCATCCCTTATTCTTAGATGTCAAATAACCCCTTCGAATTGCTTTCAAGGACGATTTCGATAAGTTGTTTAGTTATTGTGTAAACAGGTGTTGAGTCAAAATTACTTAGCAGAATAATTGTTATATCATCGGGAATGATTCGACTGTACTCAGCACTAAAGCCATTTATTCCGCCGGAATGGTGAACTCTTAACCTACTTAGCAGGAGATTCGTATAATCATCTTCTGTTATAAACCAACCATATCCGTAGTTATTCAAATTTGGGTTAAATAATAATCTCGTCAATTCTTCACTGAATATATATTTTTTTTCAGATATAGCTCGATCCCATAAAAAAAGGTCCTCTATTGTAGAATATAAGTTACCGGCTCCATATGCTGTAGACATATCTATAAATTCGGTGTTACAAACTTCCCCCCACATACTATAACCAGATGCTCTATCCTTGAGTATGGTTCTGAAATTGTCACACCCAGTAGAATACATTGAAAGCGGCTCCAATAGGTAAATTCTTAAATAGTCCTCATAGCTCAGTCCTGAAATCTTCTCAAGTATGTATGCCAATAACATATAACCAGCATTGCTGTACGAAAATTGTTCTCCTGGTTCAGATAATAGGGGCAATTCTTTAATGCGCTCCACTAACTTTTCTGCTGTATTATAAAGCCTCATAGAATGAAAATAGTTTAAGTTTGAAATCCCTGAGGTATGTGTTAGAAGGTGGTGGACTGAGATTGACTGTCCATTTGGATAATTGAAAAGATACTTATTTATTCCTTCATGAACATTTAGATTATTCAATTCAAAAAGATGTAATATCGCAACAGCGGTAAACTGTTTCGTCATTGATCCAATTCTAAATTTCGTTTTCGCATAGTTAGGTACGTTATGTTCCAGCTTAGAGAACCCATACCCTTTAGATAACAATACTTCTCCTTTTTGGGCCACAAGAACAGTCCCATTAAAATATCCAGAGAAATATGATTCCCAAGTTAAGTGTGATTTCATATATTGATCTATCTTTTGAGCGATTGAAGCGATCTATATCATCTCTTTTCATTTGATTTCTGTTAACGTGATATTAAAGAACTTCATGAATACTCCACCTCAAAATGTATTCAAGAAACGATTGAATTATCCTGCCCGTTAGATTAATCCCTTCATACTTCATTCCGATTTTCTCCATAACTTTAAAGGTGCAGGATTTCCCGTCATCACTACAGCAAATCCGCGATTTGACTCATTTTTTTGTCAAATTGAGAACCTAAACCTTAGGCATCTCGTTTACGGAAAAGTACAATAGCTACTGTAATAAAGATCAGTGTCCACAACATTGAAATCCCTGTTCCTTGCATTGGCGTAAGGACATTTATTTCATTAGGTGAAGGCGGCATATACATATAAGATCCTGCCGTATCCGGAAAGTATTTCCTAATAGTAGGAAAATCCCTCGTCAATGGACTGACAACGAAATAATAACCAAGCAGCACCACTAAAGCAGGAGTGGTTCTTCTAAATAAAGCACCTATAGCTGCACTAAGAAGTGTGGTACATGTTAGATAACCTGTTGCACCTAATAGTGTTTTTATCATCGTGTCTATTTCGATCACTACTGCTGTGTCTTTCATCATCGTAAAAGTATATAGTACACCTGAAGCAGCAATAATAAATGCCGCAGGAATGATTATAATTGCCAATGCAAAATGCTTCGTGGATAATTGAATCCCCCGCCAAGGTATCGTAGTTAAAGTAGTTCGAATCTGTCCACCATTGTACTCCGAACAAGTAGCTAAGATACCTAGAATAATGAACCCTGCTTGAAGATATCTCATAGAAGCAAGTCCTATACTCAGTATACTTTGCGTTCCTGCGGTCCCTTGCAAACCAACCGAAGTAAAAGATGCAGCTAACAGTAAATTAAGAATGAATGTACCTGTAAGAGTGATCCATATTGAAGGTAGTGTAACTAATTTATCCAGTTCAGCGCCAAGGATTCGTGTTATCTTTTTACTCGAAGGGAAACTCATGATGAAACGTCCCTTCTATGGAATACGATAGCTGCAGCAATGAAAAGAACGACGACCCAGGCAAACATGACTAAACCGCCTGTGAACGGGGTGAGAAATCTATTGCTCAGAAACATAAACATTTCAAAGCCAGCCCGATCCGGTAAGTATAACGCCAACATTGTAACCTTAGAAAGCAGGAAACTAAATGATACAAAGGATGTATTTATGATGAGCACAGCAAGCGGGATCATGCCATGCTTTGTTAGAACAGTAATCCCAAATGCTAAAAGAGCAGTGAATGCCCAGTAACAAACTGCACCGAGTAGTTTAGGCCATTCAAATGCAGGGGTGTACTCGCCAAGAACAAGATGCGTAGCAGACACCGTTGTCATAATAGCCACAACACTAAGCAATATGCTGATCACTGTCACAGCGCCTGCTTTTGCCAGCAAAAAATGAATCCTTGATGAAACAACCGTTAAACTTGTTGTAATCTGCTGTCCTCCGCCGGATTCACTGCTCTCTGCCAAATACTCGCTGCTGACGGCAAGCACACCGAGAATAATGACGCCTTGCACACCAAGACCTAATCCAATGTACCCAACTTCCGATAGCCGTGTGCTAAGTCCAGCTATAATCTCTTCTTTTTGTGCTATGCTGTCCAAGGCGGCAATGACTGCTGGGGCAAATGCTCCGATCAGAAAGGCAAGCCAAATTCCCGGTAGGGAGAACAATTTAGATAGTTCCGCATTGAACGCTCTCATACAACATCACCTGCAAGTCCAGATGTCAGGGCAAAAAAGGCTTCCTCTAGCGTGGAATGGTTACCTATGACTTCTTCTAATGATCCATCTGCAACGATTTTTCCGTGATGAATAATCACCACATCATCAACAGTCTCTGCAAGCTCTCCCATGAGATGACTGGATAGCAACACCGTATTACCAGACGCAGCACGTTCACGTAAAAATGTCCGAATCCAGCGAATTCCTTCCGGGTCGAGGCCGTTTACGGGCTCATCTAAAACCAATATTTTGGGATCGCCAAGCAGTGCAGCTGCCATCCCAAGTCTTCTCCCCATACCGAGGGAATACTTCGCGACTCTTTTACCGGCTGCATTCGTAAGACCTACTATATCCAGCACTTCCTCGACACGTGAGCGAGACAATCCTGCGGCATGTGCCATCCAACGCAAATGCTCCCGTCCTGTTCGCATACGATGAGCTCCAGATCCATCAAGTGCGGCACCTACTGTTGTTAGAGGATTATGTAATTCTGCGAATGGCTTCCCATCAATTAGTGCATTTCCTGAGGTGGCTCGATCTAACCCAAGCAATATTCGAAGAGTAGAACTTTTACCTGCCCCGTTTGGACCTAAAAAACCAGTTACTCTACCTGGTCTGGCCTTAAAACTGATACCTGATAAGATCTCTTGAGTTCCGCGACGTTTCACCAAGTTATGAATTGTAATCAACCATAACACTTCCTTTCTGTTATGGTTCCAATTATAAAGAAGCAAGGTTACATCTCGGTTATCATGCTGTTTACTTCTGGGTTAACTCTAGGTTAAGCTCTACCAATAGCTACTCTTGTACCATTTTCATTGGATGTAAATTCAGCTTTTAGCTTCATTCTTTTCAACATATAATTTGAAGTCGATAAACCAATCCCTGCTCCGCCCTCATAGGATGAGTTATCCATACCTGGACCTCTGTCTGCAACCATAATCAGTTCTTTTTCTACATCAACCACAATGTTTGTATATTTCCCCTCTGCTGCATGGCGAATAATATTCTGAAATAAATTATCCAGAACTCGTGTCATCCATTTAGGATCTGCTTCCCAATAAAAAGTCTCCTCTGTCGGTAAATCAACATCGAGCTGAATTTCTTTTTCTTCAAATAGAGGATACCACGCCGCAACAGATGCTCTTACTAAACGTCCAATATCTGTTGCAATGGATTGATAAGGATGTTTCCCTGATGTAAGCAGTGTGTAGGAAAGTAAATCATCCATTAGATCTCCGACTCTACTAATCGTATGGTTTATCTCTGCTAATGAGTTCTGTCCTTCTAAACTTATAGATTCTTTATTTAATCTGGTGACGTGTCCTCTCAAAATAGTAAGTGGCGTTCGTAAATCGTGAGATAAATTCGCAATGAGTCGTTTTCGTAATAACTCCTCTTCATACTCTCGCTTGCGACTGTCTTCAAGCTGCTGAATCATCCAATTAAAAGAACTTCCTAACTGGTCAATCTCATCCATACGATCCGCTTGAACTGATATGGGTTTAGGAAATGAGTTATTTTTAGCTGAAGATGACATGACTTCCTGTAAGCGGGCGAGACGTTTTTGAAGTTTCAAGAAAAACAGCCAAGATAATATAACAAATGCGACCATAATAAAACCAAACAATAGCACGGAAACGTAAAACAGATTTAACGTATTTACATTTTTTTCATGTGTATTTGAAACCCCAAAAAACGCACTGATGAAAATAAGCATTATCGGAGGAAGAAAGATAAATAGAAAATGTACTTTTAGAAAACGACGAAATAATGATCTAGTATGCTTCATAATTTCACCCGATAGCCTATTCCCTTCAACGTTTCAATAATCTCAGGGGAATCTGGATGACGTTCCAGCTTTTGACGCAGTCGATGAATATGTACCATTAATGTTTTATCACCAGTTATATATACTTCTTCCCAGATAGCTTCATAAATTTGTTCTTTTGGTATAACTTGATTAGGGTGCCGTAAGAAGTACATTAAGATTTGATGTTGTTTCCCTGTCAATATAATTTCTTCACCTGTGCGTTTGTCAAATACCATTTGGCCTTCTGAATCTACTTCAATCTGATTTCCTAATAAAATGCGTTCGGAATGTAAACCACCACTTCGACGGATTAATACTTCCAATCTTGCAACTAATTCATCCGTATGGAATGGTTTCGTTAAATAGTCATCAGCAAATTGTAAGCCATCTACCTTATCATCGATCGATGTTCGAGCGGATAACAGCAAAATAGGAACAGCAGGAGCTGCCTTTTTTAATCGTTTTCCCACAGTAAAACCATCTAAACCAGGTAACATGATATCCAATATAACGACCTCATGCTGATTTACTTCTTTCTCGGCTCCTTCACCAGAAAGCAGCCACTGAACTGAAAATCCTCGTTTTTCCAATTCTTCTTTTAGCAGGCTGCCTATCTTCTCATTATCTTCAATATATAATACGGTTCTTTTCAAGTAACATCCCCCTCTCTAAATTGAGTTCATCACTAGCCAGATTAACACAATATAAATAATCGTTTCCAGTTAAGACAATTTTATCGTTCGCTTACTCTTGTCGTCTTACTTTAATGCTGCTGGTTCATTTTTGGGATTATCCTCGCCCTCAAAAATGTTTTTTTACTTCTGCTTGGCAAATACATCAGGATCATGCGATACCTCAACCTAGAGTAGCATCAGGTTGCCGTTCAGCAAAAAGGCGAGTTCCTTTATCAGGAGAATGGTTTCTGTTACAGGAAGTAACCATTCGGTAATCACCTCTGTCAATGGCGGAAGAAGAGACTACAAAGTATTAAACTAGAAGGTAAAACTTTGCGCGATCAAAATGAAGCCGCCGGTCAGCAACCGGCAGCTTCTTACTTGTAAGTTATTCAACTATGGTATCCCGTTAGCTTAGTCGTTCATTCATTTGTTTAAGGTGATGAAAATCGTGGTCAATGAATATCTTCAAGTATTTATCAACTGTAAATTGACGTTTTCCAGAACCAATTGTGAACTTAGCATTACTGTCGATTCCAGATATCGCTTTAATTAATATTCTTCGATTCAGGACAAACTCATCTATTAAAGAACCTGTTGTTGTAAAAACACTTATGTATTCGATGGCTTCTCTATTATGTAAGTCATGATTAGGGAAAGCATTCAGGTTTGCACCCTCATTCATATATGGGACATGATTCCGTAAAATAAACCTATCCCAATAATATAGATGTCCTATGATTTCCTTGACTGACCACTTACCTTCACTTATTGGCTCAAGAAGGCGTTGTTCATCGAATTCTTTATACTTTAGTATTTCTTCTGCTGTTTGATCATAACTTAAAGCTGCTTTATTACTCATTTATTAACCTCCATTTCTGATATGGGATAAGTTAATTTAATCCAATAACAACGCATATGTAAAGAACGTTAGTTCTGACTTTTGTGCCTTGGATTACATGGGGTTTTGACAACAACATATTTCAAATCACAAAAAAACCACGGCTAAGCGACTAAAGGCATGTATGTTCTTGTCGACGGGCGTCCCGTTCTTCGGAGAGTTCATTCGAAGGCAGCAGCCAAGCTTGAGGAGAAAAGGAAAAAACCAGCTTCCTCACAGAAGCTGGTTGGCTGCTATTTATACTCCATCGTCACGGTACCGGCATATTGGGGCACGTTCTCCTTGGACAAGTTCAGCGTCTGAACGTGGGTCGTCTTCGCCCCTACAGCCTGGAGAAACTTATCCTCCTTAGCGAAGAACAATCGTCCGAGTAGGCCGAGCGCCTTCGTGCTGTAGTGCATCGGAATCGCCACGGTCGCCTGCAATTGCCGCATCACCTGTGCCGCCTCCTCCCCGTCCAGCGTCATCCTTCCGCCCACGGGAACGAGGAGGACATCCACCGGGCCGATGGCTTTCGCTTGCTCCTCCGTTAACAGATGGCCCAGATCCCCGCAGTGACAGATCGTCAACCCGTCCATCCGGAAGCGGAACACGATGTTCGGGCCTCTTTTCTGACCGTTCACCTTGTCGTGGAACGTGCGGAAGCCGCTAATATCCACGTCTCCTACGCTGTACTCCTTCGGCTCGTTCACGACCAAGTAATCGCCTGAGGCGGCTTGAATCTTATTGTGATCTCCGTGATCGTGAGTCACGACGACGATGTCCGATTCGATCGGGACCGGCATGCGGTAGCCGAGGAACTTGTAGTAGGGATCGATAAGAATCCTGGTTCCGGCGTCCGAGGTGAACTGGAATGACGAATGGCCATACCACTTGATCTGCATGATTTGATGCGCTCCTTTCGTTTATCGGGTCGCGACTCCGGCCCCTTGTTCCCCAGCAACAGAAAGTAAATACATATCACTTTGGGGCGTTTTTAGCTTTGGCTGTGCATGCAATTTGTACCTTAAGCTTTGTTTCCGAGCTTTGTCTCTTGCTTTGTTCCTTGCTTTGTTTCTGAGCTTTGTTTCTGAGCTTTGTTTCTGAGCGTTATTCTAGCAATTTCTCCCTCTGCAGCTTACCGTACACTTTGAAGTAAACCCAAATGGCATTCATTAAGAGCAATGCGCCAGTGACAAGGAAAACATATCGGACGCCGAGATGCCCTGCGATTTGACCGCCAAGCACCGAACCGCCAAAGACGCCGAGATAGGCAGCCGACATATTCAATCCGAACACGCGGCCTGTCAGATTGGACGGGGTGATCTTCTTCAGTAAGACGTTGACCGAAGGATTTAGCCCGCCTGCCGCCAATCCTAGCAGGAAGCGAAGCGCCATCAGTTCCCAAGGATTATGGACGAACGCCTGCGGGATGAACAATATACCTGCCACGATCAGAGTGAAGAGCATGATCTGATGTGCCCCGATCTTATCTGACAGCTTCCCCAACCGAGGAGCAGCAATGATATTAGCCAATCCCGAAGCCGAGAAAATCGCTCCTGAGATCAATGCGACGTGGCCCAGATGATGTGCGATTTGATCGACAAAGACCGTAAGCACCGGTTGGACCGAATATGTGGCGATCGACATTACGAAGTACGTAATGAACAAGGTGATCGTTAAGCTTGGCTGCGGAACTTGAGCCCAGACTTCCTTGAAGCTCGGCACCTTTTTTTCCGTACGGACGAACGTCTCTTTCACGAAGAATAAGGTCGTCAGGAAGGCGATGAACATGAAGCCACCCGTGATGTAAAAAATGTTCTGCATCCCGAAATGCTCTTCGATTAAGCCGCCGATCAACGGTCCAAGCAGGGAGCCCGCGATGTTGGCCGTTGATAGCGTGCCCAGAGCCCAACCCGAATGTTCCTTGCTCGTCTGGGTCGCGATCAGCGTCGTGCAGGCCGTGCCATAGCCCGTAATAACGCCTTGCAGCAACCTTAAACCGATCAGCCAGTAGACATTCGGCGCAAAGCCCATGCAGCCGATGACGATCGCCATGCCAAGGCTGGCTCTGAGCAACATAGGCTTGCGACCGTATTTGTCAGCCGCGCGTCCCCAGATTGGCGAGAATATGGCGGAGATAATATAAGTCACACCGAATGCGACGCCGGACAATTGGGAGATCCAGGATGCGTTCTCAACGCCTAGCTGCTTAATGAAGAGAGGCAAGACAGGCGCGATCTGGCTCATGCCAACACCCGTCATGAACATGCCGAACCAGCAGACCCATAAATTTCTTTTCCAAATCTCCATTACAAATACGCCTTCTTTACACCAAAGTATCGACCCACGCGTCTACCGTCACAACATCCGCCCGTTTGGTGAATACTTTCTCGAGCAGAACGCGGTGCACTTCTGGATCGGGATCGAAGCAAGCATCGGATAGAACGGTAAGCTGATAATCTTTGTCCGCTGCTTCCGTCAACGTCGACAGTACAACGCCGCTCGTGGAGATGCCGCTCAGAATAAGCTTGTTGATGCCCTTAGCGCGAAGAATCATCTCCAGATCGCTGCCGGTGAAGGCACTGATGCGCTTCTTGGTAACGATCGGCTCTCCTGGCTGAGGAGCCAGCTCCGGATGAATTTGCGTCGTCTCGTCGTTCAGCGTCATGCCGCCGTATTGAGCCGCTCTCGCGAACATTTGGTTCATCGGGCTGATCTCCGGATAGCCTTCGCGGAAGGCGACCCGCACGAAGACGACCGGAATGTTGTGATTGCGTGCGGCTTCCAGCGCCATCTTATACGGGAACAGCGTTTTCTTGTCGCCGAGGTGCCCGGCAATGGCGTTCTGCAAGTCCATAACTAACAAAGCACAATTGATTTGTGTCATTCGTTGAACACTCCTAGTCCATATGATATGATTAAGCGGAGAACCCTCCACTTCATATTAAGCGGAGATGTCTCCACTTGTCAACCGTGATTGAAATCGAAATTCAAGGACGTGATGTGCAGATGAAAGAAACCGATACATCCCCAGCCCGTTCCGAACGCCGCGACGCGGCGGCGAATCGTCAGCGCATCTTGGATGCGGCGCTTCAGCTGTTTGAACAACATGGTGTAGAAGCCGTCAGCATGAACCAGATCGCATCGGAAGCGCAGGTCGGGCCTGGAACGCTCTATCGGCGATACAAGAACAAAAGTGAATTGTGCCTGGATTTGATCCGCGACAGCGCCGACCTTCTATTCGAAGAATACGAGTCCTACTTGGAGCAACACCACAAGGAGCCGGCGCAAGAGCAGTTGAAATATTTTATCCGATTGTTCATCCGGTTTCGCGAGAAGAAATCGCAGCTCTTGATTGGCGTCGAAGACTCCTCGCAGACAAACCGACCCAAGTCGCGGACAAGCAGCCCCATCTACATTGAGCTGAACAAAATTTTTGTGTCGTTATTCGATAAGATTGCGGCTTCCGAGACATTAAGTGCAGACAGTGACAGTGTTTTTAAAGCCGATATGCTCCAGATGGTGCTGAGCCGTGACTTCTATTCTATCCAAAGAGATGTCCGCGGCCTTTCGCCAGAGTCGATATTTGAACAGATCTGCTTTATTTTCCACTT
The DNA here is from genome assembly GCF_016624415.1 of Paenibacillus sp. S28. Taxonomy (NCBI): domain Bacteria; kingdom Bacillati; phylum Bacillota; class Bacilli; order Caryophanales; family Paenibacillaceae; genus Paenibacillus; species Paenibacillus sp. S28. The sequence continues at coordinate 121,300 of NZ_JACVTM010000007.1, forward strand.
GTGATAAAGACTCTTGAGAACCCTCCGAATAGCTCTCCCTAATAAACAACCCCTAGCGCTCGAACAGTTACGTTCAAGTCTAGGGGCAGTTTATCTAAAAGCTCGTATCCATTCCTTATTTATTTTCCTCAAAATATCAACCTGATTCGAGCGAAGACATTAACATCGATACGTCGATCAGCTCGCTGTTGCGGAGTTCATCGCCCAAGCAGCAGCGGAAGCTCTTTCGGTGCCTAATCGATAACATTGCTACAAGTGTGTATGCTCTTGGTATCTTACCTATACCGATTTTCACCCCAGAGTTCTAGTAATTTTCCCCGCGATAATACCGTTCAAGCTTTCGTTCCAAATGGACGAGCTGGTTTTTTTTCGCTTCAATGTCATCCAGCAGCTTTTGCTTCTGGTCTTGAATCAGTTGAATTCGTTCCGGAAGGGTCGAGGTACCCTCTTTGACCTTGTCGTAATACATTTTGATATCTTCCACACTCATTCCGGTTTCACGCAGACATTTGATAAACACCAGCCAATTCAACTCGTTCTCCGTATATAAACGGTTATTCTGCTCGCTGCGTGCAGCCGGTTCCAGCAATCCTTTTCTCTCGTAAAAACGGATCGCACCGATGTTGATTCCGACTGATTTCGCTACTTCTCCGATTGTAAGCATATAACCCCTCACTTATTAAAAATTTATGTTGACCTACACTAAGTGTAGCATAGTAACTTATAAATCAGGTAGCATAACCATTATACAGAAAGAGGGATTTGAGATGAAAAAAACCGCCTTCGTAACCGGAGCAAATAAAGGAATCGGATTTGAAATCGTTAAGCAGCTGAGTGAAGCCGGCTGGAAAGTCATTCTAGGCGCCCGCAGCACCGAACGCGGCGAAGCAGCCGTATCTGGGTTGACTTCCAAAGGACTGGACGTAGAATTTGTACAAGTAGACATGGAATCCTTAGAGTCTATTGAACAAGCTGCCAATACGATCAAACAAAACTATCCTGACTTGAGACTGCTGATTAACAACGCTGGCATGCCTGGTGCATTCTCCCGCTCGTTTATGGATACTAAAGAGGAGAATTTGCGAAACGCCTTTGAAGTTAACTTTTTCGGCACCTTCCGTTTGAACCAGCGTCTGTTCCCGTTGATCAAGAACAACGAAGGAACCATCATCAACGTCTCAACCGACATGGCCTCCTTGGATCATATGCAAAATGCGGAATCCACTCTAAACGCTTTTGATTATAATTCCTCCAAAACGGCAAACAATGCCATGACATTATCGATGGCTTATGAAGTTAGAAACAGCGGCGCTCAAGTCTTTGCGGTAACGCCAGGGTTCACAACCACCGATCTCAACGGCAATGCCGCAGGCGGTAAATCCAAGGAAGCCGCTGCTGCCATTATCGTGGGTTATGCCATAGATGGCAAACGTCATAACGGCGAGTTTCTGGATGAGAAAGGCATTTACGCTTGGTAATCAACTTCTAAGCCTTGCGTTTAGCAGGCTCCTGGTCTAACACATGTAGTTCAAAGAAGGGAGATCCTAGAGGGATTTCCCTTCTTCGTATTATTTAGGATGCCGTTCTCCTCGTTATAAATTTTACTGGTTTCATTATCACATCCGGTTGACCTCCGGAAAGTGGCTATCCTCTCCTTTCATTAAGATTCCCCCTTGATTTTTCAGATACATATCGAAAAAATCCAGCATATAGGCATTGATAACGGTGTTCGCTCTTTCCGGCGCCATTTCCCCTGTAATGCCCAGTATCTTAAAAATCGGAGAAATGAACTGTATGTCAGTAAAATTCAAATGCTCCGTATTATCGATATAGAGAACTTGTCCCCCCTCCTCGACCGTTTCGCGCATCCGTTCAAGCTCCACCTTTTTATCCGCCGCTACTTGATCTTCCCACTCTCTTGTTGACCCCATACGGTTAAGCTCTTCATCCGAGTAGACCCGGTTATTCATCACCCTTGTTAATTGTTCGAAATAGCTTTCCGAGTTGATGAATAAAAATGGCTTTCGCAGCCCCTCTTTGTCACGCAGACGATAAAGCCCTCCATCAAGGTCTATTCCCACCGCAATGCGCGGATCGTAAGCAGCATCATAGGCGGTCGCTCCGCCAATGGAGTGACCGAACACTCCGACATGACCGAGATCAATCCTCCCATGTAGTTGACTTGGAATCTGCCCCGATTGGATGAGCTCGAATTGGTCCAGCACAAAAGCCACATCGTCGGTTAACACTTTTCCCAACTTGTCGCGATTCTCTCTTTCCGTCGCGTAATCATGGTCGGGCGAGAATAAATTGTCGGTTGTGCTGGTCGTGATTCGACCGTCCGGAAACTCGGTTGCAAATGTATTATAGGAGTGGTCGATCACGGCTACGATATATCCGTGACTCGCGAGATTTTCGGCTTGCGACGTGTGGAGGAACCTGGAAGAGCCGTTGCCGGGATTCGCAAGGATCAGCGGGTATGATGTCTGTGCCGAAGAGATTTCAGCCTCCGAATAAGCGTGATTAGATACATACTTCAGATGTTGAAATGTAAATCCGGGAAGGCCATAGTTCGCAGCCATGTAACGTAAAATCGGGGTATCGGGAATAAAGGGAGCGTATTTGCCAGTACCTGCTTGAGCCGGATACCATACCTGGACCATCAACTCTCTCTTACGATCTCTAGCTTCGTCGAAAATCTCTTCTCTATTTGTATCCACGAGATGAAAAGTCTGCGTTCCTACCTTAAAATTGCCTGTCGGCTCGGGTAGGTTAAACACTGGAAAAGCATACATGAGACCCGCTGTGACGACCAGCATGATCGCTATAGCGGTATAAACAGAACCCAATATGAATCGAGGGATTTTTCTGGGACCTTTTTTATTAAAATAGCGATAACCTGAAATGGCTAAAAATATGATCGTAATACCATATGAGAATAGGAGCTGAACTCTGTATCCTTCCACCGTCCAATGAATGACCAGTACAAGTGTGGCGATCCCGCTTACAACGAATACTGGAACTCTACGCCGTCCTTTTTTCAATAGGACTGTTAAGGCAAACATGCCGATATTCGACAACAAAAGCAACAGTTCAAACAGCCTCATCTCGATTCCTCCTTTTAGAAAATCTCGGTTTTCGTTTGCTCCAATGTTATCCTTGCCAGGCTGGTCTAAGCTATCGACTTTCCTTACATCTCCCTTGCAATTTAGTAAGACGCTTCTACGCAATCATCCATACAAAACAAAAAAGCCCCGATGATGAGTCGGGGTCAGTGTAAAAGCCCTGAATGTAAAGAAGTACTTGTTTCTCCTGCTTATTGCTTCGACTGCTCGCCCGGACTTTCACATGGAACGCAACCCCGAACTTGTCTTTCACGATTAGCGGGCTCCAATCCATCTTCTAAGCGGCATCTCCACTTGTCCGCCGTCCTCGAGCGTTGCTAAAATCTCTTTTGCTCTGGACTCGTCGTCAGGATGAACGGCGTCCTTACTTTATGTTCATCTAACGTTCCTCGTTCGCTTCATCTCCTATCATCTAAACTATAGTAGCGCGGTAACCGGTTTTCTTACCTTTTTTAACTGCCTCAATATAGCCGTCAAAATAATATGGAATCTCATCTTCTTTACCGTTCTGGATTCTGCCTTTAACTTTATCAAATGCAAATATAGAAATTGAATAATCAGGCTCACCGGTAACCAAAACAGGTTGGTCTCTATCCTGTACCCAATAGTACTGGCCTCCATAATTCCTTCTTGCCACTTCAAAGATGTAACTTCCAGCCATAGATGAAACAGAATTCAATGCGTCGTTATCTAATTTGTAATCACATAACTCTTCGAGAATATCGTCTAGTTTTCGTAGACTTTGAATGCTAAAATCAAAATGACCCCGATCCGAAAAATTTTCCGCAAAGCTCTCCGCTGTTGAAATGATGTCTTGTTCTAATCGATTTTTCATAAACTCTATTATCTTTCCTCCTTGTTCACTCTGCTTCAAAAGTATGGGCAGAAAAAGTGGATTTAAGTGAAGATTTTATGCTGCAATATGCTAATACCGCTTATGTAGGGATAATAGAATGGTGGAGTAGAAACGAAATGCCGTATCCCCCGCAAATTATGGCCAAACAAGTTGGAACCTTATTGGAGAGAAGTCTATAGAACATTACTGGTCATTTGTCATTCCGGTAGTTGAATAGCTATTTTAAAAGCCAGCTGACAGCCTCTAATACATTTTCAGCTACATAATCTGGAGCAGCTTCAAGCCACTCCCCAAAAAATTGATTATCACGATATCTGGCAAAATCCTTCTCTCCAGATCCTGTTTTTACTAGCACCTTGATACACCCCGCTCTTTGAGCAGCAATCATATCGGTCCACCTATCACCAATAACAGCACAATTCTTCAACTCCAAAGCGTGATCTACTGCTGCCTGTATTAGCAAAGCTGGAGAGGGTTTGCGGCAGGTGCAGCCCTCCTCATGTTGGTGTGGGCATATATATATATGATCAAAGCCAAAGGATGTTAGTTCATTCTGAAAATCATCAATCGTTGCTTCTCCGCGCGATATACCTGGTTGATTTGTAAAGGCATAAATTGGTAGCCCAGCATTCCCAAGGTTTTCGAACGATTGTTTCGTGAAAGGAAATAATTTGAAGGCACCAGGGTAAATAACCTCTTCAGAGCCACCAATCGTCCCATCCCTGTCGATAAATACAGCCTGAATTTTATTCGAAGTTGACAAGTAATCACCACCAAATTGTTTTATAAAAGTTATATGCTGCCTCTCATTAATACTATCCTATGAAGTAATTTAAAGCAGGTGGTCATTCTGACCGGCTACTATCTTATCATGATAGAACTACTTGCGAAACCCGAGAACGGAGGGTCCAAATGGACGTCGAATTGCTTCCGTAAACCATAATGTTCTTGTTGTCGGGTTTGACAAGAACATATATCGTTAAAACAAAAATAGCCGCAGATACGCGGCTACCAAACGAATATGCTGTCTTGTCGTCTTACACCGTCACTTTACCGACAGTTTGGAGCAGTCATATGGACGCCCTCTTAGCATATTTTAATTCAATCAACCTTGCTGTTGAGAAATCGACTCTTTCAGGACCTCTCTAAAACTTTTCGGAGGCCGGCCGATCAAATCAGCCAGAACCGGATCGACTTGAGCGAAGTCGCCCTGACGGCTTGCCAGAAACATCCCCATCCGCATATTTATACTCGCTTCCGGCACGCCTTGAGCCATCATGCGGTCTCGAAACTCTTCGTCCGACACAACGATTCGGCGGATGGTCCGCCCCAAGACCTCGGAAGCGATTGACGCAATCCCTTCCATGTCAATGGCCTCGGATCCCGTAAGATGGGGGGTTATGTCATCCAGTTTCTGCTCGCTGATGATCGCCGCCGCAGCCTCGGCCAAATCGGAGTGGGCTGTCCAGGCAACCGGACCATCCTCAGGAGCGATCAGTTCCCCTGTTTTTATGGCTCCACCGATCAACAGGAGTGCCGATGCGGCGTAGTAGCCATTACGGAGCGATGTGAAGGCCATACCTGAAGCTTTCAGCAGTTTTTCCGTAGCCGCATGGTGAATCATAGGGGCGAAGTGTGATGTTGAGGAAGAACCTATATGACTTGTGTATAGCACCCGAGTAACTCCTGCCCTCTTTGCCGTGTCAATCGCGGTTTGATGCTGCTGAATGCCATGCGGGATGTCAGCCTCGCCCATGATGCCGGACGAAACGATGAGAACCTGTGACGCCCCCTCAAAAGCGTGGTGCAGACTCTCGGCATCGTCGTAGTCGCCCCGACGGACACGAACTCCACGTTCTCGAAGCTCTTGTGCTTGATTCGGATCGCGGACGCTGACACCGATCTCCTCGGCAGGTACTCGCTTGAGTAGTTGTTCTACCACGGCCCGCCCCAATTTCCCATTGGCTCCGGTAACGATAATCATAACAAACAACATCCTTTCATTTGTATGATCGTGTTTATACGCAAACAGTCTTCCCGTTTCTGAATTGCATATTGGGAAAAGAAGCGCCGGCGATCTCCTGTTCTGGTATTGCATCTTCAATTTCCCTGATATCTTCTTCGGTCAAATGAATATCGAGTGATTGCAAAGCTTCTTGAAGATGAACCGGCGATACGGTACCGATAAGCGGTATGATGTCTTCACCTTTGGATAATATCCATGCAAACGCCAGTTGGGATAACGTCATTTGTTTTTTTACGGCGATCTCTTCTAGTATTTTGGCCAGGGCAACGTTCTTTCCTATATTCTCTTCAAAAAACAATGGAACATAGCCGCCTTTGCTCTTTTCGATCCGCTCATCTGTCCATTGGCCGGCAAGAAGACCGTGAGCCAATGCCCCAAAAGCAACAACGCCGATGCCCAATTCCCTCGCAGTTGGCAAAAGTTCTTTCTCGATACTTCGGTTAAAAAGCGAATATTCGACTTCCACCCAGCTGATCGGATGCGTGGCATGCGCTCTTCTCAGCGTCTCTGCGTCAACCTGGCTGACTCCAATCTGTCTGACATAGCCGGCCTTAACCAAATCGGAAATGGCGCCGATCGTTTCTTCTACAGGAATACCCAGATCAATTCTTGCGGACTGATACAGATCAATATAGTCAAGATTGAGTCGTGTGAGCGAATAGGCAAGATAGTTTTTAACATGTTGGGGGGAAACATCCAGTCCGTACAAGGAGCCGCTTGGCGTATTCAGTGCTCCGAACTTCAGCGATATAAAATAGTCATCCCTTTTGTACCCCTTGAGCGCTTCGGCGATGACCATTTCGCTTCGGCCGGCACCGTAAAAGTCCCCTGTGTTGAAATGATTGATTCCGCTCTCAAAAGCGGTATGAATGGCAGCAATGCCTGCACTTTTGACAGCTTCATTGACATTTGACATATGGCCGCAGCCGAGTCCGATTCTGGATAGCTCCAGTCCGTTTGGTTGAACATTCATCATGGAAACCTCCTGAACTTAAAAATAAAATTATGTAGCCGTCTACATATTTGTTCAAAAAAATAATCAAATGTGGTAAATTCATCCATTCGGCGGCAGTTTTTCAACGTTTTCAAAAGCACGGGTCAGCAAAGAAACAAACATGGCTTTTTCGGCATCCGACATCCCTTGTGTGATCAATTCTTCAGATTTCGAGAAGGCATCACTCCTCTCGCTAAGAAATTGTTTGGCTTTATCTGTTATGTCAATACGAAGGTTGCGTCCATCTTTAGGGTTGCTAGTACGCGTGATAAATCCGGACTTTTCCAAACCGTTCAATAAATTTGTCACAGATGGACCGCTTAAAGCCATTGTTTTTTCAAGATACTTTCGATTGATCTCTATATGCTCCTCAATGGATTGATGAATATGCGAGAGAAGAATCGCTTGCGAGCTATTCAAGCCATGGTCCTTCAGAAGCTGGTCGATGATTTCCCGGACCCGTTGTGCAATAACTTTGATGTATAGGCTATAAGGGTACATATCGAAAAAGCTTGGCATAGGTTTCTCCTTTAATTTATGTAGATGACTACACTATATATGGGGTAGTTATTTTTGTCAATAACTCGTATGTATTGTACGCCACTGCCCTCATTCCATCTCTCCTGCAGGGCCTCTTTAACCTTTTATTCACTGAATTCGCAGTTACTTAGGATAACATTCACCGCACATGAATCTTAAACTATCCTGCCCGTTAGTTTAACCCCGAACAGAAAACAGCCATCTCCCCCTCAGCGGACGGAAATGGCTGATATAACGGTACCGGGTAGACGTTATGCCGCCGTCAGCGAGCCTTCGCGAGTTTCGTGCCGCGAACCGATGCCGTAGCGTATACGACAAGCGCTGTCCAGATGAGCGCAAAGCCAATGAGAAGAACCGGCGAGACCGATTCCTTGAACACGAATACGCTCAGTAACAGCATGATCGTCGGCCCGATATATTGTACGAAGCCGAGCGTGGACAGCGACATCCGGGCGGCCGCTCGCGCAAAGAATAGCAGCGGTAGCGCTGTTACCACGCCAGAAAGAAGCAGTTCGACGAAAGTGGACACAGGTAACGTCCATGCCGTCGTTTTTCCCACAGCCGCCAAATAGATCCAGTAACCAAGCGCAACGGGCAGGACTACAGCTGTCTCCGATAGCAAGCCTACAGAAGCGTCTTGTCCGATCTTCTTCTTCGCGAGGCCGTACAAACCAAACGTCGCAGCCAGTGAGATTGAGATCCATGGGAACCGTCCGTAGTCGATGGCGATGATGAGCACCGCGGCGCCAGCAATGGCAATCGCGAGCCATTGGCCACGGTTTGGCTTCTCACGAAGGAAGACAACCGCAAGCAGCACGTTCACCAACGGGTTCAAATAATAGCCGAGACTTGTCTCGACGACATGGTCGTTGTTGACCGCCCAGATGAAGATGAGCCAATTGGCAGCGATCAGCAGTCCGCTAGCGGTGAGCGACAGCAGGAGCGAGCGGCTAGCCGCAATCCGTTTCATGTCACCCCAGCGACGCTGGACGGCGACGAAAATTCCCATGAAGACGAACGACCAGACAACCCGATGTGACAGTATCTCGCCTGCCGGCACATCGTTAAACAACTTCCAATAAAGCGGGAGAACCCCCCACATAATATACGCGATAATAGCATTAACCAACCCGTTGTTCATCATCACTTTCCCTCTCCTTACTCCGATGTCTTAACGGATTATACGCCTCGATCATCGTTTAAGTAAAGGGATTAATATTTTAGCTCAAATCCCCGAAAGCTCCGTTACGCTCATTTTTCGTTTTACTAACATCACATCAATTGTAAAAATAATCGCCATTTGCTCCACTTCAGACCGTTAAATCATTTTCTGATTTTATATGAATTGCTTCTTGTAAAAGTCTTTGGAGAACAGCGGCAAAAACGGCGATCACCATAGAGGCGAAAATAATGACCAATCCCATCGGTATGAAACTTGGAGGGTCAACTCTCCTTCCCATGAGATAGTAGAGTGGCATACCTAACAGGTACAGGGTACTGATTGTGATGGCACAGTATCTTATATTTCTTAATGCTCTTACCGATAATCCCGAGAACGCTTGGTTCTTATCAATATAGCTTAAAAGTTTAAAGGCATTATACAGAGCAAAGTAAAAAGGAATCGCTGCTGCGTACATATCCATTAAAACGAGAGATTTCATATAAACTATTGTGGGATACAATTCTCCAGCAAAATTCCCAATCTTAGGCACTAAAAATATGCACAATGCGAGAATTGGTATTCCGATCATAATAACAGCCATCTTTAAAAAGAGTGTTGTTCCTCGTTTCATAAGTGCACCTCACTTATTTAATGTCAGTTTTTACTTTGCCACATAATTTATTGTTTACAATAAATTAATATCGTTTTATATAAAAATAAAGAGCATTTCTCATGACAAAGAAATGCTCTTCCTTTAAAATGTTAAATTGACAACTCATTCAACAAAACTGTCCGTTAACTTAACGACTGCAGCCCAGATATAGCATCGGTTTAACACCGGGCCTGTTCATTCACGACCTCATCGATACATTTTGATCCGTTAACCGCTTCCATAACGATAGTTCGTGTGTCCACTTCTCAAACCACTCTTTATCTTTCCAATCCAAGGAGAGATCTATAAGTTCCGGTAAATCGTCCATACATATCACAGCGTTGTTATTCCAAGAAACCCGATCCGTAGAAACTTCGATAATTCCCAAATCATGTGGAATTGTGGCTTGAACCAAAACCGTGGATTCCCGCATCAGCAACAAAAAGCCGGTTACCTTCTGCCCTCTGTAGCTGGCAAATACCCAATCTCCTTCGGTCATAATCCCATCAGCCTCCAATGAATCTGTTACTTAGAATTAAAGGATCGCCTTTGTTTATGTTTATGTTTATGCTTAATGACATCAAATTAGAAAAAAGCGCCTGAATATTCCTAGTTACCTTTGGTTAGCGTCTGGTCAGTTTATATTATTGGATCGCGGATCATAATGTTCGCTGTAACCTTCACCTGTATTCATTGAGCTATCGGTTCCCCTTTAGCTTAATGTAATCTAACTCAAATAAACGTTATCACCATTGGCTTTCTTGGCACGCATTGTGATTTTTCAGCTGATATCTACCTTGTCCACTAAAGACAGCAAATCCCCCTTCGGAATAAATATTCAAAGGGGGATTTGACAATTTCGCTATTCTAATGCAAGTCGTTGACTACGATTGAAGCTTGCAAATCTCCTTATCCATAATAAGCTTGATGAATAACCCGCCCTGTACCGATCTGTTCTGGAAACCAACCATCTTCGCGTCGGTCGTCTGGAACCAATCGGTCATCGGAACGCGGCTCTCCGATTGATCGTATGCGAGCCATAACCGATCGACGATCGTATTGAAATCATCCTTGTCTTCGCAGAGCGCGGCACTCCACACGATCCAATCGGATTTAGTGTAGGTGTTGCGATTGTCCAGCATAAGGCCGTAGGTACCCGAATGCTTCTCGATATAGGCTTGCGTCTCTGCCTTGAACGTATCTTCAGGGAATAAGTTCAGGCCGAAGATTTTATCCCAGATGGCATTATACTTCATGCTAAAAGAGCCGGGGCGATCGAATGCCAGACGGAACGTACCGTCATCGTTCGCAGCCATAGACTTCCATTGCTCCGCCATCGATCGGGCGAGTTCCATGAGTTCCTCTGCCTTTTCCTCGTTTCCTGCCATGCGGTTCAAGATAGAAAAGCTGGCAATACCCATAATCGCTTTAAGCGACAAGTTGCAGTTATGGGCCAAGTGCCCTGCAAAATCGTCCGTACACAGCTGGTTATCCGGATCAATGCCGTTTTGGATCAAATACTGACACCAAGTTTCAAGATGTCCCCAGTTTTCTTGCGCAAATGAAACATCCTGCTCCGCTATCGCGACAGCCGCAGCGCATATTAACATATTGCCGCATTCTTCAACCGGCATTTGCCAGTCGGGTGTAGTTCCGTTGCTGTATACTTGCCCATTCAGAAGCGGGTAGGTGCCCACATCGTGGGGAGCAAAGTCATAATGCCAAACCTCGGTTGAAGCGTACTTGAATATCGGCCGAAGCATCCCTTTCACTAATTCGGGATTATATAGCAAAAATTGTGGAATGGATGGGTAAGTCACGTCAAGCGTAGCCGCACAGCCATTGCTGAAGTTCTCCTTAGAAATGAACAGAACTTCTCCATCCGGACCCGCTACGATTTTATGGGCGGCAATCGCTTGCCGGTAAGCGAGGGATACCAGGTCTGCATACTTTTCGCTTCCCGATGCCGAGGCGTCTTGATACAATTTTTCAGCAAACCGTTCGCATTTTTCATACAACGTATCATATTCATTTAGCGCCTGCTTTATCGCCTCTTCAATCGTCTCTCCGTCTTTTCTCCAATAGGCATCCAGATGTTGATGAAAATATTCGATCGATTTGATATCGTCATAGCCGACTGCAAAAAGCCCTTCTGCATTTTGCTCCGTATCCAGAACGATCGATAGCCCCATGGCATGATTTACGGTTCCGTAGAGGTTTGTATCTTCGGAAGCGCTTACTGAAGCGCCGCTATGATTGGATGCGAGATAGACGTAGCCCCAGTTAATTCGAAGATCATCTCCGCTTCTGGTTAACGGATGCTGAATGCTGCTGCCCACCTTGCCGCAAGCAAAACCAGGTTCGCTCAGATCCGTATACACGGTCGGAAACTCGTATTTCAAGTTTTGGCATAGCTCTCCATCTACACTGATGGCCACTGTGACGTCATGTTTTTTCGCGTCGTTCGACTCGGTTTTCACATGAATATAAGACACCGGTCTGGACATGAGCTTCAAATCATCCAACAACAGCGGAGTCGTGAACGTAACGGTTAACCGAATTTCATCGCATGCAAACTCGTATTGGCTCGACAAAGCATGAATATCCAATTTTGTCTGCTCCATGAGCAGGCTATCCGGCTTAATGCCCATGAAAACATATTCTTTCCCATCAACCAGCACAGTGCCGGTCATCCGGTGAGGTTTGCCCGTCCAATGCTTGGTGTCCGATTCATTGAGCTTGTCTGCCATAGACCAGATGGAAAAATAAGGGTCAACCGTAATCAGCGGAACAGCTGGTGCACGAAGATTCATTTGGATTCCTCCCATTAATGCGTTTCTTAGTGTATAATTTATCATGTTCCAAAACGTAATTTAATAGGATTTATCATTGTAAATGTGAGGATTATCATGATGAACGAAACCATTTTCAATTTTTGGCATCTTAATGATTCCAAGCTTCCACTCAATGTGCTCATGTCGGGCATCTCTTACTGTGATAAGAATTACCGGATCGAACGCCATGGAGAAAACCTGTATTCGTTTGAATATATCATCGACGGCAGCGGCGTTCTAGAGATCAATTCCCAAACGCTGTACCCTCAGAAAAACGACGTTTACATATTGACTAAAAACAGCGACCATATCTATTATTCCAGCGAAGATCAGCCCTGGATTAAAATTTGGATTATTTTTAATGGTGATTTTGCCGAATCTTTATTCAAACAATATCTCCCTGAAAATACGTATCTCATCAAGGAGTGCAACATTCTCTCCTATATGAATGAGATCATTAACCTATCGTCGGCCACACATATGGACTATCCCAGCTTTATAGACGAAGTAACCGTCCTTCTTCTTAAAATCGTATTGCGCTTAAAGAACCATTTAAAACATAAAGCGCCAACCATATCCGAACAGATCAAGTCGTATCTGGACGGCAATATCGAGAATAAGGTGGATTTGGACGATCTGTGTGAACAACTCGGCTATTCGAAAAATCATATGATCAAGATGTTTCGGGAAACGTACGGGATCACGCCTTACGCCTATTTTCGCAAACACAAAATTGAATTGGCCGAGCAATATTTACTGAATACCCATCTCAGCATTAACGAAATTTCAAACAAGCTGAATTTCGCCGATCAACATTATTTCTCCTCCGTCTTCAAATCCATCGCCGGTGTTTCCCCTTCAGAGTATCGGCAGATTAAATAATAAAGAATGACAGAATCATCAGAAGCTGCTGCGGTGATACCTTAGGCTTTACTGGTTATGGGATAACTCGAAAAATTTCTTTAGATGACCAAGCAAAATCTGAGGTTGAGTAGAAATATACGAAACATGATCTCCAGGCACTACGATGAGGCTGGTGTGAAGCAGCTTTGCCATTTCATTGGCATACTCTGGGCGAATAATATCACTGTCTCCATTGACGAGGAGGACGGGCGCGGTAATTTGTTGCAATTGCGTCGGTTCAAGAAAATCCTCTGAATTCGGGTTATTCGCCATTTCTGCACCTTTGGCAATAAGTTTGGACCAGTTATCAGGATGGGGGGCTACACGTTCGTATTCTTGCCTCATCTGTAATGGAAAAGCTTCGGCAGAAGCATGTTTTATGCCTTCAACTATATATGGAAAATAGCCATCCATACTATAAATAGTCGAGGCTAGTGCCAGCTTGCGAACAAGGTGAGGATTAGACTTCGCCAGATGCAGTGCGACTGTTCCACCAGCACTGTATCCAAACACATCCGCTTCCGTGATCCCTAATTGACTCACAAGTTCAGCGGTGTCACGACCCATTTGAGCAAAACTTAAGGGGCGGTTAATGTCTGCGGTATGACCATGGCCTTGCTGTTCAATTAAAACTACCTGGCGGTGAAGAGCCAACTCCGGTAATATGGGATCGAACATGCTGGCAGTCGCAAACTGGCCATGGAGCAAAATTAGTGGTTTACCACTCCCATGGATTTCATAATACATATTTAGTCCATTTACTTTCTCGTAACCACATTTTTTTTCACTCATGCTTAAGCCTCCTTGCGTTGTATTTGTAAGATCGTACATTCAAGTTTCGATCTTCGGACGACTGGTATTTTTAATAGTATCACAACAAAAGTTTCCAAGTTCTTTTGGATTGCTATCTTCAACCATGTTCTTGTCGTCTTCCCTCTATTCAGATGGAATGCGCAACCGATTTGATATCCTTTTGACTTAAAAATTTCATTAAATCATGACTCAGCTGCACAATCTCATTGTTAGCACGATTCGCATAGTCCGGTAACATCATATCGCGAACCATTTTAGTTCGTAGCCATGTCATAAAGAACAGATCCAATAATAAGTTTGGAAATTTAACCACCATTTTAAGCATGGGTGGATCTATTGAAACGCCAGCTTTTTGTATGGCCCTTAGATACGCTTTTAAAGTGACTGTTATTTGGCGTGCCGTCTTTCTGGTTCTGACTGTTTTTTTGTCAGTTATTTTATCTTCAGAGTGCAAAACGCTCAGCATGGCAATGTCGGATACGGAATGTGTGATGAGATACGCTTGCATATCCTTTTTAATAACGTAGGGAAGCTTTGCTGTTTTAAATAATTTCGCGAGTTTTTCGATGCGTTCTGTCACTTCACCATTCACTTCTCCAAATGCAGTTGCCGCTATAATCTTTGGTAGAAATCGAGCATGCAATACTCCATCTTTCATCTGTCCGCCGAAGCCGGGGAAAGCGGGTAAAAGTCGATCCCCTACGATATCCAGCCACGAAGAAAACCCAATTGAATTACTAGTCATCGTAACGATATGTTTGCTTTGATTATCTTTTAGCGCTAACAACGCTGATTCGGACCGGTCATAACGAACGGTGACGAAAATAAAATCGTATATATCGTCATTTTCGAGCGTATCAATGACCTTCACTTGTATCGATTTAACGGAACCTTTTTCTTTATACTGCAGGCCATTTTCGCTTAATGATTTAAATCTTTTAGAATGTGCAAACAGCGTAACGTCAAACCCTGCTTCAATAAGCTTCATTGCGTACATGCTCCCGATGACACCTGCACCAAAAATTAAAATTCTGGCTTGTTTTGCTGACATGAAAACCACCCCATCTTATTAACATTTCCTTTGGATTATCAGACAACGTGTTGTATGATGTGATCATAAATCTTTATTATTCCTTGATCAACCATCAGTATTTTAGGATTTGTCGGATAATATTTCTATTGGCGATATAACCGCAGCACCTTTTATCAATACTTTACTGACATTTACGAATTGTTAGACTCTGTTGAAAATGACTTATTGAATGACATGAAAAAAGAATTGGCGAATCAAGAGCTATCGATACATACGTTTCAAGATACGCTCTATTGTCTGGACAAAAGAGAACATCTCCTGGTTCTTAATGCCCTTTTAGGAGATTATGGAAGCGCCCGTTTTTTAAAACGCTTAAAAAAAGAGATCACTTTGGGGCAATTAGAATTAAACGTTCCGCAAAACCATGCCTTAACGCCATACTTCATTGAGTTTTACCTGACAACTTCCCTTTCTTTATTTCGGCTTTGGATCCAGCGTCAAAAGGATTTATCGTCAGAACAATTTTTCAAGCTAGTGGAGAGCCTATATTCTAGCGGGATTACGCCCTATTTTAAAGAATAAGTCTATCTTCAGACCGATGAATTCCGGGATCGGCTGTCGTCTATATAAACGAAGGCATAAATAAACACAAACTAATTTGACGAAGAGGTGTTTTGAAAATGGCATTAATGTCCGCATTCACGAGCTTCAACCTGCCTGTAAAAAACGTAGCACAGTCGAAGGTGTTCTTCACCGGACTCGGATTCGAGCTCAATCCGCAATTCCCCGATAACGAGAATTCGGTAGCCATCGTGATCGGCGACAACCTGCAGGTCATGCTGATCAATCAAGCATTCTTTAATACGCTCACGGAGAGGGAAACCGTCGATACGAGCAAGTATGCGCAGATGACGATCGCATTGGCCTTCGAGAGCCGGGAAAAGGTCGATGAAATCGTGAATACTGCGGTCTCCTTGGGCGGGAAATTGCACGCTGAACCTGAAGATCATGGGATCATGTATCATTGGGGCTTCGTGGACTTGGACGGCCATCTGTGGGCCATTAACTACATGAACATGGATGCGGCACAAGGTTAAAGCTAACGGGGAGCATGCTCATACCAGGGTTTAAAAAGGAAAGACGCCGGGCATCTTCCCCGGCGTCTTCTTCGCGATGATTAGTTTTGTTCGGTATAGGCTTTGAAATTGTCCATGATCGCTTGCCAGCCTGCTTGCTGGAACTCGACGGGATTGGAGCTTTCCGCGTCGAACGTTTCAATGACCTTCGTCTCATTCCCTTGATCGACGAAAGCAATATCTACTCTTCTTCCGTCTTCCATCGTGTAGCCGATCGCCTCATGCCGATTCACTACATCGTAGACGCCGCCAAAATCAAAGCCCATGCTGCCATCCTTCGCTTCCATCCGCGTCGAAAACTTGCCGCCAACCCGCAGATCGTTTTCCGCTCTCGGCGCATGCCAGTCCTCGGACGCTTGATTCCACTTTGTGATGTGCTCCGGCTCGGACCAATAGCGCCATACTTTCTCGACGGGGGCTTGAATGACGGTTTGTACGGTTACTTTCGTTGGTTGATTCGTTTCCATTTGATTAGACACCTCTCTCATAATATTCGTCGTTTGGTTAGTCTCAATGATATAGACGAATGCTAAATACGAAATTCATCGGTCGAGTCGCTCAGACAGCCCAAATCGCGAAAATAATTTTGTATTGATGAAGTTTTGAACGTGCAGGATTTGATTTTCTTTGGTTTCGATGACGTGAATGCCCCAGGGTACCAGGCCAGAGCCCTCTTTGTCCGGCATATACTGGGCTAACGCCGGATAACCGCCATTCACCGTAATGGGCACAAAACGCGAACCTTCGCAATGCCAGCGAGTAAGCGAATAGAAGGCGGACAAATCTTCCTTGCCGTGGATCCACATCTCGAAGGGCGGCATCGACATGCAGCCTTCCTCGTGGAACAGCGCTACTAGCGCAGCAATATCGAATTGCTCGAAGGCCTCCACATACCGGGACAGCAGCTCCTGCTCCGGTTGAACCTCCATGCTGCTGAGCTCATCCGAGCGAAGCTGCGCCCGGTCCATCGTCTCTCGGGCTCTCTGCAAGGCGCTGTTCACCGCTGCCGGCGACATCGCCAACGTTTCAGCGATCTGCTTGGTGGACCATTCAAATACATCCTTCAAAATGAGTACCGCGCGCTGCCGCGGTGGCAAAGTCTGCAGGAGAGCAATGAAGCACAGTTGAAGGGTATCTCTGCGGACGAGCCGATCCTCCGGATTGCCCCCAAAGTCGGGAGACGGCCAGATCCAGGCAGAGTCCGGCAGCGTGTCGCGCGGCTCGACGATGCCGACAGCCGGGTCGAACAGGTCAACGGGAAGCGCGCGGCGTTTGGATTGCCTCAGCTTGTCCAAGCACAGGTTGGTGGCAATCCGATAGACCCAGGTTTTGAACGAGGAATCCTGTCTGAACGTGCTCCAGCTCTGCCAGACCCGAATACTCGTCTCCTGAACGGCATCATCCGCATCGTCCATGGAGCCTAGCATTCGGTAACAGAACGAGGTTAAGCCCGGCTTCAAGCTTGCAAATAATGGTTCGTCAAATGCTTTCTCGTTCATCGTGTCCTCCCTTAACGATCTCCCCGAAGGGCAGTACCTTCATTATATGTAATGAAGCGGTCTAATTCATCAACTTTTCTGGGCATTCTTATGTCTGGGCATTTTTCATCCCAAGGGACACCTAGATGATTAGCATGTAAAACTGGATTATACATCTGATTATTTTCAAACAAGAATGCATGACCACACCTTAGCCATCGAAGTACCCCATCTATATTGAGAGACAAACATGGCTTATCGAGGATGCTCAACCACGGTTAACCATATATGTTCTTGTCATATTGTTAAAACAAAAAAAGCCGCAGTTACGCGGCACTCAAGCGTGTTAAGAACTAAATATATCTCTATTCAGATTCACAATGTCCTGGTGCGAATATCCCCCGTTGGCTGCCGATAGTCTCTCTATCACTTCATCCCGTAGGAATGGGGCCTTTTCTTTATTTGCCTTATTTAATGCTTCGGTTAGTTCCTCTTTGGTAAGTTCTGTGCAGTATGCAGGCGTTCCCGGCTGTTGTCTCCACGAATCACTTAAAGATCCGCTATCTACTGGGTCGAAGCCTAGCTCATTTACGATGTTCATGGTTATTTGTTTATGCAACTGGTTATCACCAGCAATCGCTATGGCAATGCGGCCTCTCGTACCTTCGGGAGACCCTTTATGTTCTAACGTATAGGCTAACAGATTGTTGAAAGCTTTAGTGATGGGTCTCCCTAATTGATTTGATACCCAAACACTTTCAACCATCCCTTTCTCAATTTCATGGATTTTGTTATCTCTATATGGATAATAGTTTGAGGTGTCTAGAATGACTACGTCCTCCCCCGCTTGATCTACAATGTTGCGAATACTTGGCAGTGCGTGGAAAGGGATAGATATGACTAGAACATCAATGTTTGTAATTACCTCATTTACATTCACAGGTGTTCCTGCAAGTTCTTTTCCTTCTAGCCGTTCAATACTGCGAGCATCTGCAATTTTGACATCATGTCCATTCTCAACTAATTTTTTTGAAATATTTAACGCGATTGGTCCTGCACCTATAATTCCAAATCTCATTTTCATTTCTCCTATCCTATTCTAAGCGTTATATTACCGTGGTGACAGTCTGGTTGACTGGCAACTACGACGGTTAACAAGAACTTAATTTCTATTTTTGGATCCCTAAAATACCAAGTGTTAGTAAGTAGCCTGTTGTCAACCGATCCTGTATCTCCTTGATGGAGTTAGTTAGTTTGCTAAGTAAAATTCCGAAGAGATCACTTATAATAAGTTACTCTCCATTTGCTTTAAAAGCCTTCTTAATAACAAGCGTTCTTCGGGTAAAATGGAGTGCAGTAATTTTTCCTGCTGTTGTCTCCATTTCATTGCAACCGGGTTCTCTAATGCTTTGCCTTTGTCGGTTAGAAAGATTCGCATTACCCTAGCATCATGTTCATCACGTTTACGATATATAAATCCGTTTTGCTCCAGTGATTTAACCATATTAGTTACTGTAGGCGGTTCACATTTTAAATGTTCACATAGCTGCATTTGTGTTACCCCATCGCCTAACCATAATCGATAAAGTAAATTTTCTTGACCGACATAAAGGTTAAGTTCTCTTAGCGACTCGCTGTAATCCCTGCGCATTTGGGAAGAAATTCTATCTAACGACTGACGAATATCACAATCCACTGTATCTGACATTCATTTATCTCCTCATTTAAGCATCTTGTTATGATGAAGCGGGCTCAATATATCATGGTGAAATTCTGGTGTCAACTGAGCTATACATAACAGGATGGAATGCAGTGGGCTGCGAATTTCTTAAAAGGTGAACTGAACCTCCCACAGACCATTTGTTAAGCAAGCTGCTTCTCATGTTGTCCGCTCATGTTTTTTCTTCACCTTCATTCTGTATAGGCTTAGAGATAAATCACTCTCTTTTGTGTTAGAATATTACTTAGCCTGCTAAATAAATGTTTATTTCAGTTGACTGCTCAATGGCATTGACATCATCATAAATTGTTTTGATGGATCTGCAAAGAGGGCAAAATAAATGAACGTAGTACATCTTTTTGTACCTTTGGATTGGGAGTGATATCAATGAGAGTCTGTAATGAAGGATTCGATAAAGAGTTTATGGATGAAAATAGGGATATGTACGCGATTGCCTTTACACAAAATATTCTTTCAGGACGGTGGAAATACTTTATATTATGGTATTTAAAAGGGGATACACGTCGTTATACGGATATAAAAAAATTTCTTGGGGGGTTATCACAAGGTTCTCTTACAAAGCAGCTAAAAGAGCTGGAAACCGATGGAGTTATTAGACGTGTTGTTTACCCGGAAGTCCCACCACGAGTAGAGTATTCGTTAACCGATAAGGGAAATAAATTACTGCCGATCCTTGAAAAAATGGAGGACTTCGGTAAGGAATTCGGCAGTTAGGATGAATCCCAGCTTAATTTGATCACTATAAAATTTCACTTTAAGATGATTTGCTGGAGAATCCTTAATAATCTCTATATTTTCTAGGGTATGGATTTCCCTTCTTTATATTACTAGAGCAAGCAAGATGACAAGTTTTCTCAAATTTTCATCCTCCTGAGTTCTTTAATCATGTTGTGGCGACCCGGTGTAGTTATGTGCTTATTGGCCGCCCTCCTCGGCTTCAGCATCTATGTTCGTGAACCAGAACGTATTACTGGTTTCATTATCACATCCCGTTAGCTTGTAATGGGAGCCTAACTCTTTGTTCTTCTCGAGCTCAATCCCCCGACACACCGTGCTCGGACGACCTGCATCACTACCAAACCCGTCCCTCGAGTTGTCATACGTATACGTAATCGCCTCAGCCCCATCATAGACCAGCTCATAGAAGATCGGGTCACCTTCAATTGTATATTGCGTTATACGCACCTGATTCGGCACACCCTTGTCGAGATTCTCCAAAAACAACTTCCACTTGTCGGGATTGTACATCTTCCCGTGAACGTTCACGATATCTCCATTCGCGGCTGCTAGGTCAGCACCATAAGGGTCAGACACAGCAGGGAACGCTTTCGGCTTTGCTGGCGGTGAAACCGTCTCCCCCGGTACAGGAGCAGTGAAAGAACTGGTCGTATTATCGCCAGGTCTGTCCGACTTCTCATTGCAGCCCGATAGCAAAACTAACGTAGCCGCTAATATTAACACCTGTTTGATCATGAATGATCACCTCATATTTAACAACGCTATAGCGAGTACGAATGTTTCAATCGCAGACGCGAGTTCATTAACTCCATGACTAATTAAATTAGTTTTTTACACCATACTGCATCGCTAGTTGAGGAAAAAGGCAGCCGGTTTTGTGGGCGGCTGCCTTCATTTGTCTTCATTGAGCTATTTTTTCCCGTTAGATTATTTTCCTGTTAGAATATTTATGTATTATCAGAATTTTTTTTATAATATTGATATATATGAATATGGACCACATTGCAATAAAAAAAACAGGCCGTGCCTCAGGTCTTTTTGACCTGTAGGAACGGCCTATTCTGATTCGCCTCTATTTATCTTCTATATTACTAATGATTTTCTTGATCACCGTGACCGCTTCCGCCCGGGTCGCTTGAGCTTGGGGCTTCACTGTACGATCAGGGTATCCCGAGAGGATCCCTCGTTCTACCGCGGACGCAACTGCATTTTTCGCCCATTGCGAGATCCGATCCCCGTCAGTGAAGGACGGAGTACCCTTCGAGTTCTCCAAATGTAAGGCATTCGCCGCCATCACCGCCATCTGCTCCCTCGTGATGGGCTGATCCGGCAAGAAGGTATTACCGTCGTAACCCCGGATCATTCCATTGGCATAAGCCGTGGAGATCGCAGCCCGGGCCCAATGGTTCTCTGTATCGATGAATACTTTATCCGCCTTAGGTTTCCATTGCAGGACCGCGGTCAGAATCGAAACAAACTCTGCCCGTGTAATCGGACGATTCGGCCGGAATGTGCCGTCCGGATACCCTTTTACAATCCCGCTTCCCGCCAGATGCTGGATCGTTTCTTCAGCCCAATGGCCCCGGATATCCGTAAATACGGCTGCGGATTCGTTGTTAACGACCGTTCGGGCGATGGCCGCGAACTTGCCGAGGTGGTTGATCGTGCCGCTGACCATGCCGTTCTCAAAGTCGATTTGCGGATCCCCCAATGGCACCCATTGCCCGGTATCCTCGTTTAGCCAGCAGAGCAGAATTGGATCGCCATCCTGCCGGGTCACATCAGCGTTCAAGCGCAGCTTGACGGTCACATTAACAAGGAAATTCCCCGGCACGTCTTTCTTCATTTCAAATACTCGGCTGACTAGACGCTCATGATCGGACAACGGGAGAGTATCCGTATCGGTTATTTTGTTAACCGTCACTTGGAAAGGGCGGTCCAATGCACAGGCGGGAAACGAGATCTCGCCGCCTTCGAACTTAACTACACCGCCCTTCAATCCGACCACGCTTGCCGCACCGCAATTCAATCCGTCCAGGTTCGTGTTTGCCGGCAATGGCGCCGAACTGCTGCTTCCCTGGCCCAGACGGAACCGATTCGATACGGCTTCCGTCGAGTTCCCCACCCGATCCGATGCTCTTACGTGCAAGTACCAATCGCCGGTCGCCCCGCTCTTCGTCAGATCGGTGCCGCTGGCAACCGGCACCCAACCTTCCGCTGGAGCGGAGAGATCCGTCGTCCAAGCATATTGAAGCGTTGAATGATCGATTCCGCTTCCGGTATCCACTGCCGTCGTCCGGGATGAAGCCGATGGAGCCACGGATTCCCTGCCGTTCGGGGAGAACGTGATGGCAGGAGGCGTTCGATCGATCTTCACCTTCAGCACGTCGGACAACTGATGGCCGGCCTCATCCTCCGCTTGGAAGACGATCGCATGGTCGCCATCCTCGGTGATTTCGATCGGGGAACTGTTCGTATAGGCTTGCGGTGATCCGCCGTCTAACGTATAGGTGAACGAGGCAATCCCGCCGGTTCCCCCCTCAGCGTATACGCTGACGGTCACGCTCTGGTTCGTCCATTCCCCTTCCGTATAAGTGCCTCCGTCCGATTTTACCATCGTCGGGGTCAATGCCAACCCGCTTGAACCGATTTTAACCGTGCGCCGTTCCGCCGTTTCCATTCCCGCCGCATCTGCCGCCTTGAAATCGAGGACATGGATACCGTCGTCCTGCAATTCAATGCTAGTCGTATAAGGCGACCAAGTCTCGCCTCCATCCAACGAGTAGACAAACTCGTTAACCTCGGCTGTCCTCTCATAAACGGATGCGCTCACCGACACTGGTTGGTTTGTCCACGTTCCGTCTTGGTAATTGCTGCCGTCAGCCGTTGTCATTGTGACCTCGATATTCGGCGGCCAGGGTTGATCCGACACGCTGGGCAAAGGATTATTCGCCAGATCGACGATACTTCCCGCTTGCGAATCGTACGACAGCCTGATATCCTGGCCGCTGCGCAATGGTTCACCCACCGTCAGCTTCATGGTCTTTGCCCCGGCCATTATGGTACCGACCACTGTGACATCAACCCCGTCCGCTAGAACGGAGAAGCCTCCTGCAGACAGCAAGTTCACCTCTTCATCGAACGTCAGCAGGATGCTATCCGGCTGTTCGATCCGAATGTTCACGATCGCCGGGGGAGCTGCGTCCCGGCCTATATTCGCCGTAATTCCTTGCAAGAAAGGATACGTTTTCCCTTCCTCGATCGTCCAGATCCCACTGAAATCCCAGCTCTCGAAGGTCGACTTCTGCTTCAAGGACGCCGTCGTCTGACCGCCTCCATGTCCTGTCGCTGCGGCATCGTAGTATCCCGAAGTTACGATGGAAGTCGGGCTGAAATCCCTCCCAACTAACCCTCCGACCTCCGAACCGGAGCCCGATACGCGTCCAGCGGCATAGGCTCGGTTGATCGTGCCAACATGCCGTCCGACCAGCCCTCCGACTTCCGCTTTTCCCTCGACGGAGCCGGTTGCGTATGTATCCTCGACCAAACTCCCTAGGTCGGCGCGGCCCACCAGTCCACCGACAGCATACGTGCCAGTGACGGCGCCTGTCGCGTAGGACTGCCTGACGACACCGGGAAACATCTTGCCGACCAGCCCTCCGACATTGTCAATGCCGCTTACATCCGCCGATGAATAGGACAATTCGACTGTACCTCCGCCCATGTCCCCGACTAATCCGCCGCTGGAATACCCTCCGCGGACACTGCCGCCATCCACCCCTATGCTGCGGACGAGGCCACCATCGCCGAGGTAACCGATCAAACCGACCTGTCCTGTATCAGGGCGGTTAATGATTAAGCCCCGGACCGCATGCCCTTGGCCGTCCAACCTGCCGGTGAAGGACCCGAGCGCCGAATCGCCGATCGGAGCGAATCCGGCTCCTGCTTCGTCGCTCGTCCCCCACATATCCGCCCGGCTATCGTCCTTGAAGAGATTGCCGAAATCGATGTTATCCGCAAGCGTATAGTTCGCCGTCGGATCCATCGCCATCAACTGAAGCTGGTGAACGTTGCTGATCGTCTGCGACCATTCCGAGCGGAGGAACGGCCGGGTCGAACCGCCAACCGTGAACCAGTCCGCATCGAAGTCGAACCCTGTATAGCTCGTTTGGCTGAGGGCTTGTGCGGTAGTGAGCTTGGTCACTACGCATTCGACTCCGTAATCATCGTTGTTATAGCTGCAACCGCTGCTCTGGCCAGAAGTCTCCGAATCCCAGTAGTTATTTTCCATCATGGCGCCGTTATTGGCACCGAGTACTCCGCCGACATCGCCTGACGCAGTGGTAACGGTACCGGAGGTATACGTCTTACCGATATGTCCGTAAACCGAGATGCCAACAAGTCCGCCGGCGACACGGTCTCCGCTGACGGAACCGATGTTGTACGATTGACTTACGTCTCCACTGTCCAGACTTCCAACGAGCCCTCCTATGTAATAGCCACGGGCCATAACTTTGCCGGAGAAATAGGACCGAGTCAAGTTTCCTCCAAACAGCAGTCCGACAAGTCCGCCTACGTCATTTTCCCCCACTACGTTGCCAGTTGCGTACGACTCCGTTATCGTTCTGTCGCTGCGACCCGCCAATCCCCCAACGTTATTAGTTCCGCTTACATTGCCTGTGGCGTAGGAAGAGATGATATGGCCGTAATCATAACCGACCAGCCCTCCAACCGCTCCATATCCCGTGACATCGACGCTTGCATGAGCTCGCTCGACCGTCCCATTATTGTTCCCCGCCAGCGCGCCGGTAAAATTGCTGCCGATGACGGAGCCGCCTTCAATACCGAGATTCCGGACCACCCCTCCCGTGCCGATCATCCCAAACAGGCCGACACCCTGCTCGGAGGGGCGATTGATCGTCAAATTTCGAATAACGTATCCCGCTCCATCGAACTCTCCGGTGAACTGCTCGGATTCGTCACTGTTACCCCGCTCCCCGATCGGCTTCCAGCCCGCTCCGCCGTCCCAATTCGCCGTATCCGACGCATCGATATCCGCGGCAAGGCGATAGTGTGCCGACAAATCGTTGCGCATGGCGTTGAGTTGATCCAGCCCCGTGATAATAAAGGGATCCTCCGCAGACCCGCTGCCGGCCATGTCGGTTCCCTCCGACTCCGCGTAGATGGGCATTGGAAGAATATCAAATGCCAGCAGCAGAACCATTAACCATAAGAAAACGCGCTTCATACCATCCAGCCGATCCTTTCTTTCTCTCAATCAATAGTCTTTCAAAAGAAATTATAAAAGATCCTTTTGGCTATTGAATCTAACCGCGGTTATAGCCTTGGTTATAGAAGATTAGATCGAATTTGGAAGTATCAGCGGTCACCCCGCAGCTCTCGTCCGCGCTTTATCGCCTCCAAGCGGTTTTTCGCCTGCAGCTTACTATAAATGCGGTTAATATGCGCTTTAAGGGTGCCCATGCTGATTTCGAGCGTTGCTGCGATCGCCGCATTGTCCATGCCCACTTCCATGTGGCGGAAAATCGCATACTCCTTAGGCGTCAGAAGCGTCTCCAGAGCGGCTGGCGGGATATTCAGCGGATCGGCCGTTCCGCCGTAACAGGCCAAAAGTTTGCGGACGTAAGTGAGAGAGGGCGCATTGCGGTCTCGGATATTCCCTTTTTGGCGCTGCCGCACGTATTCCGCGAGTAGCTCCGCGACAGGCTTGCCCTTGTCGACGAACACGCGGACGTAGTCGTCCGGCTCAGCGTACCCTAACGCCTCTTCCAGCTTGAGCAGAGCCTCCTCCGACTTGTCCTCGCGCTGGAGCATCATCGCTTGCAGAATCTGTAGATCCAGTGCATCCATCGGACGATGGCCCTTGACCGCGATGGAAAATAGCTTTTCCGACAACTCCCAAGGCTCTTGCTGCTCACCCGTCTCCATCAACACCCGGACGAGGAAGACGTAAACGAACAGCTGATACACGGACACCGGATCGTCCGCGGAGAGCTTGTACCGTTCCTTCCACCGGACGGCCTCCGTAAGGTCCCCCTGTTCGAGCCGCAAAGCGGCCATCTCCGCTTCGACGAGAATCGGCGCTGCATCGGCTTCCTCCTTTTGCGCTCTCGCGCAAGCCTCCTCCAGCCACTTCTCCGCCAGGGCGACGTCTTGCTTCGCTCTTCCGATCCGCGACAGGAATAGGCTTGCGGGGACATACGCTTTTTCCGGCTGATAGGCTTTATGGCTCCTGCCCGCGAGTCCTTGCTTCAAATAGTTCTCCGCCTGCTCCAACTCGTTCCGTTCGTACAGCAGTTCCCCATAGCAAATCACCGTCAAGTCCTGCAAGCCTATCCGTCCCATGAATTCGATCATGCTCGCGAAAAAGTCGTCCGACAGGCCCCTGGGCAGATGCTTGCCCCGTTTGCCGTTATACGAGCGGAAAACCGATGGAGCCAGCGGCATATAGGGAGACGCGAAAATTAAATCCGTTCCTTCGGGACTATGTCGGAGCGACAAACGGATATACTCCAGCGCTCGGATCATGTCCATGTCATACTGGGTCGCCTTGAAATTGCGAACGTAATACAGGTAACCCAGATAACGGTTCTTTTCCCCTTCTCCCCACATGGACGAGGTTTCCTCATAATACTGCTCGGCCAGCAGCAAATACCGGTTCGCCTTCTCAACATCATGGGACCATAACAGCGAGAAAATATACGAAAAGAACAGGTAGGGTCGCTGGATCAACATCTGCTCAGGAATCGCTTGCAACCAGGACCGGATTGCGTGGAACTCCCGGCGGATCATGACGCTGCGCATCCTTTCCAGCAAGCGCATGGCTTCCTCATACCGCTGCCCGGCCAAATAATAACCGACCGCTTCCTCAAGCATCTCCTGTCCCTCACACCATTCGGCGGCGGCTTGGAACAAGGCGTTCGTTCTGACGGGATCTTGGAGCTCTAGCCGATTCCGCAAAAACTCTCCGAACAAGTGGTGGAACCGGTACCACTCCCTACGGTCATCCAACGGGACGAGAAACAGGCCGACGTCTACCAACTCCGCGAGCTTCACCGAGCCGTTACCTCCGCCAACCTTTTCGCACAGAGGACCGTTCATGCGTTCCAGAACCGACACATCCAGCAAGAAACGCTGAGTCCGCTCGTCCAAAGCTTCGAACACTTCCTCCAACAAATACTGTTCCAAGCTCCCTCCTTCCGGAGAATGGCGCCTCTTCCCGGCATCTGTACGGCCTCCGTAACGCCAAGATAACGAAATTAACTTCAAGCCGGTCACCCAGCCCTCCGTCTCGGCGAGGTAACGTTCGATCTGCTCCCTTCGCAGCTCCCGCCCGGAATAGATCCGGAAGAAATCCACCGTCTCCCGCAAATCGAATCGCATCGGATCGGCATCAATTTCATGGATCCAGTCACGGCTCCGCCATCTCGCCTTGACAATACTGGCTGAGGCACGGCTTGCGAATAGAAGGTACACGGAAGGAGGTAAATATTCCAAGAAGAATGAAACGGATTCGACGATCTCCGGTTCCACGATCAGGTGCCAATCATCCCAGATCAACGCGAGCGGATTTTGCAGGCGGTTCAATTCGTTCAATAAATTCACGAGAAACTGTTCGGCCTGTCCAGGATTCAGCGCGTCAGCTGCAGCATGGACCGAGCTCGGCAACTCTCCGATCGACCGCTCGATAGAAGTCGTGACATAACGCCAAAACCGGACCAGATCGTTATCCTTTTCGTCCAGCGATAGCCAGCCGACGGGAACGTCCGATTGACGTGCCCATTCGCTGACCAAGGTCGTTTTGCCGTACCCCGCCGGTGCGGTCAGAAATGTCGCCTTCCCAGCCATGCCTTCATTCAATCGCTCGATCAAATGTGGGCGTGACACGTATTGGACAGGAAGGTGGGGAATCCGTAATTTTGATAAAAGAATCTCAGGGTTGTTGTTATTCCAATCGCTCGTCATCGTCTGGTCCTTTCCCAAGTGAAGGATTCGTTTTCGTATTCGTGCTTTCTATTTTAACATGTCGAATCGGGAGAAAGACGAATAATCGCGGCTTCACAGATCTCGAGTATACTAGCTATGAACCCTTAAAGTACGGATTTGTTCCGGAAGCGCAGCCTACTATGGCGTCTACAACGCCGAGCCGCAAAAAAAAGCCGCATCAATGCGGCTGTTAAGTGTGTATGTTCTTGTTATGTGCAGATATCCTCTACAAGGAAAATTCACGTAAATCATGAATATCTCTTATCGGGGGACGTCCAAATAAGCGGGCGTACTCTCGATTAAATTGTGAAGGACTTTCATACCCAACACGAAATCCCGCGTTAGCTGCATCCAGGTTTTCCGTTAGCAGCAGTTGTCTTGCTGTTTGCAAGCGAATGATCTTTTGATATTGAAGCGGACTCATGGCCGTTACTTTCTTGAAATGTCTATGCAAGCTCCTCGGACTCATCTTGACCGTCTTAGCCAGCTCTTCAATGATTAGAGGCTCGGAATAATGATTTCTGATCCATTGTATGGCTTCGGATATACATTGAGCATAGCTTCCGATCACGGCATATTGCTTCAGCAGTTCTCCCTTCTCGCCCTGAAGAACCCTATAAAATATTTCCTTAATGATCAAGGGAGCCAGCACCTCAATATCAGAGGGGGTCTCCAGAAGTTCTACAAGGCGTAAAACCGCTTTGAGCAAGTCCGAGGTAGACGGATTGAGTAGGATTCCTCGTTCAGTCGTCATCTTCTTCGAAGGACTGGATGTTTTCGATATATCGAGAAGAAGATCCGGATCGAAGGTCAGTTGTAAACTTAGGTATGGATAGCTTGGCGATGCTTGAGTAATTTGTCCGATCACAGGCAGATGTACCGGAGAGACCAAATAGCTCCCTGGGTCCACATCATATCTTTCCTCGGCTAAGTCCACCGTTTTAGAACCTTGAGCAACGATGTAAAGGGAAGGATGGCTGTTGCTGTACACTGGCCGTGACTGCTGAGATTGACGTCTGAAATAAAGCTCAGGAATTGCCATGCTGTGCACGCCATCCATCGGTGTAAGACGATCAATGTACCGGACTAACTCGGAAATGAGCTCTTTCAAGTTTATGCACCAACCTCTTTTGTTCAAAAATCAGTTAAACCCATTATACTTCTCTGGCGGGAATAGGCAAGGAACGGGCGTGAATGGTCTACCGGTTGAACCCCCACTTTTCTTAAAATGAAATGTGTAAGAGACATATATTATAGAAGAAAGAAGTGGTGAGTGTGTCCGGAATACAAGATAAAGTCATTGTAATAACAGGCGCAAGTGGTGGGATCGGTGAAGCAACTGCAATGCTGCTTGCCGAGAGAGGAGCCCAAGTTGTACTTGGCGCGCGGCGATCGGATCAGCTTGAAGCTATAGCTAACCGGATTGAGAAGTCTGGCGGTAAGGCAGCTTATCTCGTTACTGACGTGAAGCGGTCCGAAGACCTTTCAAACCTTGTCCAATTGGCAAGCGAGAAATTCGGGAAGCTTGATGTTCTTATTAATAATGCTGGTTTCATGCCCATGTCTCCCTTTGACGATCTGCGGGTCGAGGAATGGGAAGACATGATCGACATTAACATTAAAGGAGTTCTATATGGGATAGCAGCGGCACTACCCACTTTTCGGAATCAGGGCTCAGGACATTTTATTAACATTGCTTCCACGGCAGCCTATCGCATTTTGCCTAATATGTCGGTTTATGCAGGGACAAAGCTTGCCGTTCGTGCGATTTCAGAAGGTCTGCGTCAAGAAGCCGGCGATAAGCTTCGTGTAACAATTGTTTCACCCGGATTCACAAACACACCTGGCTCCATGCAATCGGATGCTCTGGACGCTATAAGGGACCCAGAGATGAAAGCCAAACTCGAAGCTTATCAGAATATTGGGTTATCCCCCTACTCGATCGCTAAAGCTATTGCGTTTGCAATTGAGCAGCCCCATGACGTGGATGTCAGTGAAATCGTGGTCCGCCCGACAGCGCAAGGATAGGAAACGGATAATGCTGACTAAAAACATCAGAAGCTACCATTTATCGTTACCTTAAAATTGTTCAAAAGTAAGGAATAGTATTAGAGCACATACGTGAGTCAGGTATTCAGCTACCAGTAAAAGGACGTACCACTGCACTGCGTTGCTGTTTCGGTACGCCCTTCTTTATAACAGCTTATTTAGTGCGGTGTGCCAGAACACCAGATTAACGTGTCTTTAAGCAGCACTGCTGCAAATAGGACGAGAAGATTGTTATATTTATTAACATGTGCTTGTTATCTCCATCCAGCTTGCTGAGTAAAATCCCTCCCTCCAACAAGGAAAATGCAAATGATGCTAGCGCATCAACATCCAGATCCTCTCTAAACTCCCCAGCTTGAATGCCGTCACGAATAATACTTTTCATCATATCCAAGAAAGTATGCAAACCTTGTCTTGCCCGACCACAAAGCTCTGAATGCGTATCGTCACTTTCTACAGCTGTATTCTGCATAGGACATCCGCCGATAAATGGTGGATTGTTTACAACATCCTCATAGACACGAAAAAAAGCCATTAACTTTCCTGAAGCAGACTGCTCTTGGTCGACCGCCTCACAAAATTTTCTGTTGACCATGCCGGCAGCGTAATTGTAAGCTTCCAGCGCAATCTCGTCTTTACTGGCAAAATGTCGATAGATGCCCCCCTTCTTAATTCCTGTGTCAGCAATGATATCGTTTAGCGATGTGCCGGCATATCCTCTCTGGTTAAAAATTTCAGCCGATTTCATAATGATATGTTCCCGTGTTCGATCCCCTTTTTTCATGAGCTCCTCCCGTATGAACCTCTTTTATTTCAATGGATTTAAATAAATTATACAATTCTGGCCTTGTCATTTACTAGAATCCTGATAATATAAAAGATACCTTTCGGTCTCTTTTTATTGTACAGCAAGCCATTCCAAAATGAAATAGCCCTGGGCTGGCCATTCATCAATGGGACGTAAATGCAATGATCGAGAAAAAAGCGGACTCCAATTGATTTCATGACAGGCTTTCGCTTGTTTGGAGTAAATAAACGTTTTAGGAGGGTTTTTCAATGACTGTAGAAATAGGCATTAGAGCGCTAGATATGTAACCTCTCACAATTTAAGAAGGAAAGAAGGAAATCTCATGGAGGATGCTCTCCACAATACGAAGACCGAGAAAAATGTAGTTCTCTTGCTTCCCCGTGAAGGCTTCATTATTACGTTGCTTTGCATGACTGTTGTGTTGGTCACGATGAATACGGCCATGTTTAATTTGGCATTAAGCGATTTAAGCCACGAATATAACCTGCCTTCATCTATCGTTTCGTTGACCGTCACCGGCTATTCTATCATGTTCGCCATCTCCTCGATCACCTACAGCCGGTTGTCTGATTTGGTTCCGCTTAACCGATTGTTCGGCATTAGTCTGGTTTTGACGGGAGGCGCCTCGGTTGGAGCGATGCTGAGTAACCATTTCTGGGTGCTGCTAACTGCCCGCATCGTGCAAGCTGCCGGGGCCGGGGCGGCACTCTCCCTGTCCATAGTGCTCCTAGCCCGTTACATACCTCAGGTGCGCCGGGGGAAATCGATGACGTTCATCATGTCCTCCGTGTCACTGGGTTTTGGACTTGGCCCGGTGATTGGCGGCTTTGTGGTGCAATATCTCGGTTGGAAATATCTTTTTGCCATTACATCCTCGCTGTTGTGCATTGCCCCGCTGCTTATGTGTTTTATTCCAAAAGAGTCGATGTCCAAACGGTCTTTCGATGTAATGGGAGCACTGACACTGAGTGCAGGTACAGCAGGTCTGCTGCTATTTTTCACCAACTATCATCCCGTTGCCTTGTTGATCGGAATTTCAGGGATAATCGTCTTTACTCTGCATATCCGCCGAGCGAAACATCCGTTTGTGATGCCGTCATTATTAGCTAACAGAACCTATCTTATGCTTGCCTTAACTGGGGTCTTAGCCTATTTATGCAACTTTGCAACGCTTTTTTTGCTGCCGCAAATGCTGTTGAAACATTTTGGTTTGAGTGCAAGTCATGCCGGTTTTGTTATTTTTCCAGGTGCTATTTTGTCTACATTGCTATCAAGAAGGGTCGGGGCGATGATCGACGAGCGGGGAAGCAGCAGAATGCTGCGTACGACTCCTATGCTCGTATTATTGGCAGCCGTATTATTCGCAGGACTGGGCACCCACTTTTGGGTGGCCAATGTTTTTGTGTACATGCTGATGAATTTAGGCTTTGCTATCATTAGCAGCTGCGTTTCTAACGAAATTTCGTGCTTACTCCCCTCTTCTCAGATGGGTTCAGGAACGGGATTGTACCAACTGATGCAGTTTATCGGCGGCGCATTCAGCATTGCGGTGATGTCAAGTGCAATGGAATGGCAAAAGCATCTTCCGCCTAGCCAGACGTATGCCAACCTATTCTGGGGGCTTGCCGTGGTGGCGGCTATATCCAATTTGTGTGCCTTTATGTACCTAAGACGAATAGCCCCAAAAGCCACATCGTCATCTTCATCTTAGCAAGGTTAATATGGAGTACATTAATTGATAGCCATATTAAATAGGGTTAACCATATAAAGTCGCAGCAACGCAGCTTTTAAGCGGTTAAACTTCGATCTTCAGCATGAGAATGTTCAAAGTTTATTTCATTAGGCAGTTGATTCAAGGCGAGTTGCTGTTCTAACATAGGGAGGATGCCACTTTGGTGTTAATGCCTGTAACTTCAATACCCTCAAAACGCACTACTTTTACAAGCCTATATCAGGAGGTAAATGCCCATGATCCCAACAAGTGAATGGCTGTCCCAGTGGGAGCAGCAGCGTGACAAATTGAAATGCCCTGTAGATTTGAATGATTATTTTATTTTGTCTGAAATGGCAGGCAAGCAGCTGGCAGTTATAGATTTTGGTCCCACCTCCATTCCTACCGGCCAAATTCTTGTCCGCGACCCGCTATGTTATTTGGGAAGTATAGAGGAGCAGCCTTATTTCCTAACGGCGTCCGTTGGAACATACTCAGCCGAAGCCTGTGTGGTGAAGCCGGACGAGGATGGTGACTGTGCCCGCTATGCCGCCGTTCGTCTGCGATTTTCCGATGTTCCTGCCGTCCGGTTCGAGGAAGCTCTGATTGGACATGAAGATATTTTAGGGATGGGGAACGAAGAGTTTTTTGGCTTCAATGTAGATGCTGGTCTGGCATGTATTTGCGATAAGCAGGCGCATCAAGCTTTTTGCGACTTTGCTAGTCGGTGGCATACAGAACATCCTGATGGCAATCTTTACGATGATTATTTTGCAGCCCTGTTTGCCAAGAGTTATCGCGAAAATCCACAGTATCAACGAAATGGTGGCGATTGGCTAAACTGGAAAATTCCCGACACCGATTACCATATCCCCATGTTCCAATCCGGATTTGGCGATGGCGCCTATCCGGTTTATTGGGGATACGATCAAGCAGGTGAAATCTGCCAAATCGTCGTTCAGTTTATTGACATTCAATTGGCATATACGTAAGTCAGTTCAAAGGAGAACGACCGTTATAGGCGTTCTCCTCCTCGTCACACTGAAACTTTTATTTCCCCTCTTGCTAACTGCTAGGCGTAACCTTCACCGAGGCCACACCACCAAAAATTCCGGATGACGAGCTTCGATATATTCATCACTTCAGTGAATACAGAGGATTACCCCTGCTTGTTACATATGTACCACCTCTCCTTACTCCTCACATACACTGGTATGATTTTACAATGTGAGTAAAGCCAGTCTTTTGCTCGTTTACGATGACTATGAAAAGGTAGGAGCAGGGAATTCATCAATTCTCATACGTAGTAAACTATATGGTTTTTCCCGCAGGTCTCTCCCATAATGAAATCTCGCCTGCCGATGTAATTGATTCACAATGACATATAAGTATTGATCGGGGCCAATCGAAAAAGTATCCGGCCATAAAATTCTCGGATCATGTGCGATGGTTTCCATTGCGCCATTCGGCAATATTTTCCGGATGCTATTATTTTCATAGTCTCCTGCATAAACGGTTCCTTTTGAGCCGGTGATCATTCCATCAGACGCACCCTTTTCCCCCCAATAGTGCACATATTGAGATAAATTCATGTCCTGTATCCTTCTGTCTCTTAGGGCTTCTGTTGAGATCGAGAACAGTTGACGGCTGGTTAGCGGAGCATAAAATAAAACCTTACCATCCAGAGAAATCGCTAAACTATCGGAAGCCATTCTAAAAGGTGAAGTTGAGCCGTCAGGGTTTCGATTCATCAAAATTCTACCTTCTACTTTTGGTAAAAAATTAGAATCAGGTGAAGTTGATACTGCCCCATTTAACCGTCTAAACGCGTTCCCATTTTCTAAATCCACGACGATAATAGCCCCTGGCCCTCTGGAAGAAGAATCCGTTATATATGCATAGCCTGCTCTACCTACTCGAAAATCCAAACGGACGTCATTCAGATAAGTTGTTGGCAAAACAACATCTTCAGTAAAGGTATATACTCTCCTTATTGTGTTCGTGCTTAAATCAACAGCAACTAATTTTGCTCCCCCTTGAATAGGTTCAGAAAAATTTGGTGCCCCTGTATCCAGTACCCAAAGTGTTCCTCTTCCGTCAGCAACGATACTTTGGACACTGACGAAAGACATCGTAATATTCGCAGTATTAACCAAATTGGTTTCTAAGTTGGGATAAGGCTGCAACTGCCCCTTTACAATTTCCGCCACAGTAAATTGGACATCGTCTCCCCATTTCGGAAAGCATACAAAAATACGACCGGTTTCCGAAACGCTGACACCTGTAGGCATAGCCCCATAAAAAGCATGCACTAGCTCAAACTGCCCAAAATACTTTTCCATAGGTAACATAGGTTGCATGATATCCTCCTCATCAATTCTAAACGGATATCATCTATATATGATGAAAATTTGATGTAGTGCCTGGTTCTTGTTAAATTTATCTATCGTGATGGATATTGTGGGTTTCAGCTCAAAACAAAAAGCTTCGACACAAGTCGAAGCCTTTTGATGGTGCGATGAACACATTACGTCCTGACACCTTTACGTCCCGGTAAAACGCGTAAAACCACAGTGGTTCGCGACACGTTTTTGTTTATTTTAACCAGCTGTCAAATTCAGTTGCAACAAGGCGTTCACCTGTTAATCCTTCAGATTGCTCGGAAGCAAGATAAACGATAGGTTTTGCCATGATTTCCGGCTTCAGAAGCTGAGAGTTTCCTTCAAGTTCCCTTTTCACTTCCTCGGGTATCATTCCGGTTACGGTGGCCCCGCCAGGAAGAAGCATATTTACCGTCACTCCAAATTCACGCAGGTCTTCAGCCATGATCAATGACAGGGACTCTGTCGCGGCACGAGAAGGGCCATATGGGACAAATCCTTTTCGTTTCATAGTTTCATAATTCATCGATATATTGATGATTTTTCCTCTTCCCTGCTCAACCATCAGGGGAGCGAATCCCCGGGAGGTTAGGAAATAACCGGTCACATTTGTATCGATTAAATTTCGAAATCCTTCAGGAGTGACCTGATAGAAAGGGTGCGGTTCTGTAAGGAATTTTGGGTTTACAGTCCTCATGCCTATCCCGGCATTGTTCACGAGGACATCGATTTTCCCCCATTCCGCTTTTACCCAGTTCACTGCATCTTGCACCGATTCCTCTGACCTGACATCCAACGGAAGTTCAAAAACATTCGAATATCCTTTTTCTTGAAGTTTTTCTACAGCTTCCGTCATTTTTGCTCCCGGACGGGATGCCACTGCAACAGTTGCTCCTTCAACAAGAAGTGCTTCTACCATGGCATATCCTAAGCCGCTTGATCCACCTGTAACGACAGCATGTACGCCAGATAATACTTTTGCCACTTTTTCACCTCATGTTGGGTTTAAATTTCTCCAAGCTCAATCTTACTTTCGTTATCTAAAACACCTGGAATGGTTAAAAATCAGGAAAATCCCTACCGCTATAGCTTTATTATATCTCAAATTCCTGTGAAAAATTAAAAAGCTGACCCTGTTAGTGTTCATAATCACCTCAGGGTCAGCCTGACTTCATGACGAATTGGCTTGATGATTTGGGACTATAATGTGTTTCCATTAGGTTGGATCTGAAATATCAATGATACGAGTTCAACCCAATCAGATGATTGGATAATTCAACTTGTAACTCGGGTAGCAATAGTACGGTGGTCTAAGTCCAATTTTAGACATCGGCCAGGAATCCTCTATATAGACCATCTTTACTTTTTCATTTGAATGGTTTACTAGCAATAGCTTTACTTCTGGATTAAATTCATATCTCAAAGTGGTAACTCCCTTCCATTAAGAATGTGTGGATTCTCCCCCATCAACATGAAGAACTTGACCAGTAACAAAACGAGAATCATCGGAAGCAAGATAGACATAGGTTGGCGCAAGTTCAAATGGATGGGCAACTCGTTCCATTGGATTAAATGCTCCATATACAGCGACTTGGTCTGACGAGAAACTTGCTGAAATAAGTGGGGTCCAAATTCGGCCGGGGGCGACGGCATTGACTCGGATGCCTTGTTTCACGACATTTTTTGCCAAGGCACGTGTCCAACCAACGATTGCGCCTTTTGTGGACGTATAATCAATCATTTGCTGCTCACCCACATACGTCACTACTGAAGAAGTGCCTATGATTGAGCTGCCTGGTTTTAAATGGGGAAGCGCTGCTCTTGTTGTGTAAAAATGAGAGTATATATTTACTTTGAAGGTGTCATCAAATTGCTCATCCGTAATGTCAAGCAGACTTAGTTGTTGAAATTGAATGCCTACGTGGTTACAAAGAATATCTAGACGTCCAAACGTATTTACTGTTTGTTCTACAATGGAGATACACTGTTGTTTGTCTCGCAAGTCACCAGGCATTAGAATACAACGTTGTCCGAGTTGTTCAATCCTCGTTTTTGTTCTATTTGCATCCTCATGTTCATCTAAGTATGAAATAGCAACATCTGCTCCTTCTTTAGCAAACGCAATTGCAACGGCCGCACCAATACCACTGTCACCTCCTGTAATAAGTGCAACTTTTCCTGTTAACTTTTCGCTCCCTTCATAATTCGGATTTTCGATAATCGGAAGGGGTACCATTAATTTTTCCACGCCGGGATGGCGGAGCTGGCGCTGTTCAGGCAAACTTATCGGAATTTCTTCGTAACGTGTGATTTTCCCATAGTTAGGGTACATAGGATAAGGTTGAGTTATCATGTTCGCTTTAAACATTTGTTGCATTTGTTTTATTTGGTCTAATTGACGACTTTGGTCCTTTTGATCCATGGAAACCTCCAATAGGAATAATTTTCATCTATAGGATGTATATGTTGTTTACTGCAAATAAAGTAAAAAAATTGTTTGCTTATCGACACAGAAGCGTATTTTCTCTCATAAGAGACAGCATTTTACGTTATTGAACTGACCTTTAGACAAGAAGCCTTACTCAAAATTCTAGCTCCTTCCAGCATTTAAAACGAAAAAAAGCCGCAACTATGCGGCAGTATAAGTGTGTCCGTTCTTGTCATCTTACTGTTGGTTAAGCATCGGATTGCCCACTAATGAACGGGATGGAGAAGATGTGTCGCCCCGGGTTTAATTCTTGAGTATGGGGCTGATTCTCGGCAGTCACCATCACAGGAGGCATCACAAGCGTGGCCGTGGTTCGTTCAGGAATCGTAGCCTGAATGTGCAAACCGGTTTCCCCCATTTTATTGCAAATGCTGTTATTTTTACTTGCAACAGACATGTTCTATCTTTCTGTAAGTAGGAAAAAGACAGCCGGCTTTTGGGGGCGGCTGCCTTCAATGTTTATTGAGCTAACGCTACTCTGCATTAGAAGGCAGCTTAAAAACATATTCTTCGACTTCCTCAGCACGTGCATTGGAAAACCCCTTGTCTTCACCACAAATCTTAAATCCGCATTTTTCCAATACCCGAATAGAAGCTGTATTATCTTTTGCTGCACGAGCAAATAAGGGACGAATGTTTACATAGTCAAGAAGTTGAGAAAGTGATCTAGTTGCAATACCTCTTCCCCAGTACTCTCGTCCGATCCAGTAGCTGACTTCTGGTTCACCGAACTGTTCAAAACTCGATACATGCCCCGCAACTTGATCGTTAAAAAGCACGGTCTTTTTTATAATCCGGTCGTCGTCTAATATCTTGTGCCAGTGAGACATAAAGGCGATCTTGTCCGTTGGATCTTTGGCAGTAAAGGCAGCCATATGGTTGGCAGTCTTGTCCAATTGCTGCTCAAAAAATATCGGTAAGTCATCTTTATTCACGTCTCGCAATATCACTTCGTTATTCATATTTCCACCTCACTAAGTGATGTTTTCCGAACCGAACGATAACGCCCTTTTGAAAACGTCCTTTCATTGGGGAAATGAAAATATCAGTCCATAGACTCTGTCGAAATCGTCCCGCATCCGTTGAATAATGCGAAATGCTGAAAACAATGGTTCATTGCTGTTCGCAACTGCTTTGTTGGCTGTATGCCGTTCTCGTACCAGATATTTTTAACAACGAGTGTCCCGGTTTTTCGCTCCGCGATGACTTCGGCTCGTCCGATTAGGCTTTCTCCGTATAATAGAGGCAGCACATAATAACCGAATTTCCGTTTGATTGCGGGCGTGTAAATCTCCCAGGTGTAATCGAAGCCAAACAATTCACTGATCAGCTTTCTGTCCCAAATCAAATTGTCCAGCGGGGCAATCAGCTCGCAGCGAAATTTCGGTTCCGGATTTTGCAGGACGGCTTCAATGAGCGGCCAGTCCTCTGCGCGGCAGTACAGCGTATCCTTCAATTGCTCTACGGCAATAGCCACAATGCGAGCTTCGTCCAACAACTGGCGGAAAACCTCGTTACGCTGCTCCGCTTTCAATCCCCATATGTTCAGCCAAGCATCGGATGCCCGATTCCATAACAGGCCAACAGCACCGATCCGGCGCAGTACCCGCCACTTGTGATGATCAATCTCGGCCTTCAGCGGCTCCGGCGCATTCAGCAGATTTGGCGGTATGTATTTCTCGGCGATATCGTAATATTTACGTGTTCCTTTTTTATGATGGATAATCAACTCGCCTGTCGAGTACATCTGTTCCAGCACCGACCGGGAGGTATTGTTTCCGCCGCTCCAGTGGATGGCCGATTGCCACGAGAAATTCCCATCCAATTGTAGATCATCCGAGCTTAGCGCACCGTGATTGTGGATGTGAACCCGCACTTGCTCAGTCAACTCTTCCATTCCGGGGTAGCGCTTGGCATGTTGTCGGGCGGCCTGCCTGTACCGCTCAAAATACGGCCAGTCCTCGAGAGGTATAATAGCCAGATTCTTGTCAGGATAATCGATCAGGAATCTATCTTTATACAGCAGCTCGTCGAGCATGTTCTTGGTAAATCCTTTGATTCGCGACTGCAGCACCAATTCGGCGTTTTTTCCGCAAACATCGATGGGATCGTATTGAATACAGCCGACCTGCCGCACAAAATCCAACACTCCCTCCTTTCCAGCAAATTGATATTCACCAAAGAGCCCGTGCTTCAATAACAGAAATTGTCTTGCCTGGCGGTTTGTCAATTCGATCATGAACGCATCGGCTCTTTTTCAACGGTTCCAACCACGCCTATTCCCCCTAACTGTGGAGAACGAAAAACAAACACATGTTCCCTTACATTTTACCATTATCTAGATAATAAAAACAAGAAGGATTGAAAAATAAGCCTCGGCCGATCGGATCTTCCAAGGAAAAGGGGCACCCGATTTCGAGTGCCCCTTCAACCTCTATCACCAAGCCTTCATCGTCTGTTGGCAGCTGATGAATAGACGACCGGGAAATGATCGCCCATCAGAATGTCCCCTTTGTTAACCGTGACATATGACAGCATCGGATGGCTGCCGTCCGGGTCGTAACGGGTATGTCCCGGCATGTAGTGAACGGCGATTGCCCGCCGTTTGCGCTCTGAACGGTTGTGGGGGCTTCCGTGCCAAGTGAGGCAATGGTGGTAGCCAACCTGCCCCTTCTTGATTTCAAACGGTATCGCTTCCACTTTTGCTTCCTTCGGCAGCAGCTCCGGCTGACGATGGTAAGGCATGAAATCGGGCGTGTTCGCCAAATAGGTTTGATGATTCCCCCACTTATGGCTGCCAGGCACCATCCACATGCAGCCGTTCTCGATGACCGCATCGTCGAGCGCGACCCAAGCGCTGACCAAATCCGCGGGTTGAATGATCGGCCAAAGCGGGTGGTCCTGGTGCCAGTGTGTCGGACCGCCGGAGACGGGTGGTTTGTATTGGATTTGATCATGCCATATCCGCAGCGTATCGGTGCCGCACAGCTGGGCGATCTCCTCACAAATGACCGGGTGAGCTGCGTGCTGAAAGAAAGCGTCGCTGGCCATCCAAATGTTGACGATTTGCACCACTTTCTCACTGACCGTCATTTTCATCCCCTCATGAAGGGAATCGCTGCTTTCCGCGAGCATGTTTCGATTCAGTACCGGTTTATTCACCGACTTCCCTTCCATGACTAAATCAAGCTCTTGGCGCAGTCGCTCCACTTCCTCGTCGTTTAAGACAATGCCGCCCTTCACAAAACCGTTTTTCTCGAATTCGGCCAATTGATTTGCATTCAGCAACTTACCTCACGCTCCCGCCCGTTTTATAATGATGGATGTAAACGCCTTCTATAGATTTATCATAGATGGTATGCTCATTATTGTATTTTCCGAAATCCATTATCTTTTTGGGTATTTGCAAGTTTAAGCTTCAGACGGAGGAGATTGGTCATGTATACCGGAACATTAGACACGATTACGCCAACGGTCAATTTTTCTGCACGGGCAACGGCGGAGGCGGGAACAGACTGGGGGTATCGGAGGATCCCCGACAATCAGCTTTTCTATGTCGTGTCCGGCTGCGCAGAGCTCGAAATAGGAGGACAAAAAGTAGCCATTCTGCCGGGAGAATGCGTTTGTTACGGTCCGGAATGCCAAACGAAGCTGACGGCGATTCGAACGACTGATTATATCAGCGTTCATTTCCATTGGCACGCCTCTTCTCCTTTGCCCGTCCATCCCGGTCTCCAAATCAAATATGGCGATCCGGGTTCGTTCAGTGCCCCGCAACTGTCCGTTTTTCATATACCGTCTTACGGAGAAGTCAAGATTCCAACCCTGCTAACCATTGCCGGACTTGAACCGATCCTGTCTAAAATGGTTAATGAATACGAATCCGAGCTCCCGGGATATACGCTGACATTGCGTTCGCTTATGATGCAGGCGATTACCCTGATCTGTCGACAGCTGCTCGGGAACGACCACGTACAGGGTTCGAGGAACAAGATCGAACCGGCCATTCAAGCGATGCAGGATGAGCCCGGCATAAACTGGTCGGTTGCCGCACTTGCGAGCTTGTGCGGCTATCATCCGGTACATTTCACCAAGCTGTTCAAACATGAAATGGGGGTGACACCGAAGCATTTTATTATCAGAGAAAGGATCAAACGGGCGAAGCTCGCGCTTCTGCAGGGTGAGAAGCTGGAGTTGATCGCGGAAAGATTCGGTTTCAAGAGCCTTCACTATTTCAGTTATCAATTCAAGCAGGAGACAGGTCTCACGCCTACGGAATTCCGAATGAACGGCCGGACCGGCGGAGATGGATAGCGCCTTTGGCCATCGTTGGAATAGCTTAGCCGTTCATTATTACCGGCTGCCGGCGCTGGCTTAACGAATCGATTGTCGGGTTGTTTGGTCGTAAAGGTCAGCAAGCGATTTGGCAATCCGCTCGATGACCGTCTTAGAACGGTAATACCCGCCGTGTGAATTAAGGGGGGTGCTGGCCAGAAAACCTGGGTTTCTGACCTCCACATCTTCTGTCACAGCCGCATTATACTCCGCGCTTAAACGTTTAAGCGGATAGGCGATCACATCATCTTTATCGTAGAAATTAACCCATTCGCCGTATGGGAGCCCTTCGGCCAAAAGAGCAGGCGAAGGAAACGATATCGGCTTGCCAAAGTCGTTATACCGCATCGTCCAGATCGCAATCGGGCTGCCCATTGTGTAAAAATGTGTTAGCGTATCACCACGAACGAGTGCCGAAGGATTTTCACTTATTGATGCAAGCTTGCCGCTTGGCAGCCTGCCGTTTTGCAGGTCGTATATGAAGTTACTCGCGATGATCGTGCCAAGACTGTGGCTTATGATGCACAGCGGGGCGCTGGGTCCTGTGCACTGCGCGAGCTCCTGCAGCTTTTCATAAAATCGTTCGTGAATTGCGGTGTAGATGTAGTTCCTGTCATCGTCACCTGCTTTGTGGGGCAGCGGTTGATAGGCAATCGCGTCACCAAGAAAGCTAATCGCGTACCCCCGAGCATCGATCCACTTGTTCCAGTGCAAATGGTCAGGCGCAAGCTTTTCCTTGAGCTCATCTTCAAGACGGTCCGTAATGTCCGCCCAATAAATCCCCTTGCTGACCAGCTCCACCGCTGGACATATTTCACCTAACCGCTTGCTAATGAGCCCTGCCATCGCCTCATGAAAATGTTCTTTTTGCTTTCCAATGCCGTGCACAAACCCTACCGCGATTTTCATCGAATTCCCCACCACCTTCATCGCAGATCAACTTCCATATCATTCTAATTATAAGGGAAAGCATAGGCGCCGTTCCAACAAAGAACAGGTGCTGCCTCTGAATTATGGCGTGTGCTCGAGGAGCATGGCCGGAAATGATGAAAGAGGGTTTCTTCGTTCATTCAAGTTCCTTTTTAGTACTGTGCTTGGGATTTTGCCAATATACTCTAAAGATATGATATGACAATGGCTTCTTCTATTTTCAGGAAGGAAGATCAGCACATGCCGATAAGTCCGCCAATGTTGCAGAGGGGCGATACCGTTGGAGTCGTTACTTTGGGGAGTCCCCTCGCTGCAGACGTAATTAATGCACGGATCGAAATTTTGAGAGCAATGGGATTCAATGTTGTATTGGGTCAATATGTATATGCACAAAACGGGTTTCTTGCCGGCACAGACGAGCAGCGGGCATCTGATTTGATGATGATGTTTCAAGACGAGCGGGTTAAAATGATCCTACCCACCAGAGGCGGTACAGGAGTGGCGGGAATTCTTCCTTACCTTGATTATACGGTGATCCGCAATAACCCAAAAATTGTGACAGGTTACAGCGATATAACGGTACTTTTAAATGTAATGCATCAATATGTAGATTTAATAACATTCCATAGTCTGCTGCTCATTGACTTCAAACCCGATACGCCCGCTTATAATTTCGATCAGTTTTTCTCTGCGACATCCGTGTATTCATCAACCCGGACCATCTTCAATCCGCCGGGGATGCCGCTGATCAGCCGTGTTCCGGGCAACGTTACTGGGCAGCTTGTAGGCGGTAATTTGACATCCTTTGTCGATACGTTGGGCACGCCTTTCGAAATCGATACAAGGGGTAAAATTCTTGTTCTTGAAGAAACTCATGAGCCTACCAATACCGTCTACAGGTACTTGAATCATTTGAAGCTTGCCGGAAAATTCCGTGACTGCATCGGCATCATTATGGGGGAGTGCTCGGGCTGCCAGGTTGCTTATGGTAAATCGTATGAGGATATAATCAACGAATTTGTTGTACCTCTCGGTAAGCCACTGATAACGAACCTTGCCACTGGTCATGGCTTATATAAAGCCGCTTTGCCGATTGGCGCAACCATCAATCTCAATTCAGTCAATAATAGAATAACTATAATTGAACCTACCATCAGCGTTATCTGATCATTATGACCAACGATCAGCCTGTCTTTATAGTGCTAAGGTTATCCGTTAGCGTAACAGTGAACACTACTAATCTGCATTAAGTTATTAATACATACATTACTGTATTATATGCTGTTTCCGGTAATAATTTGATTTACAGTTCGTAACGCAGAAGAGATCGCACCTTCAATCCAACCGGGAAAAAGACTTGTATTATCGCCAGCAAAGTAAATTCTACCTTCTTCGGCAGTCAGTGTTGGGAGCATTCGAATCATCTGTTTCGGCTTATACCAAGCATACGCACCTCGAGAGTAAGGATGATGATCCCAAGAAAAGACCGTCCCACCTTCATAATTATAAGACAATTCAGGAAGCACCTGTTTGATTTCTGATACAGCTGAGTTAAAATTACCAGCTCTAGATAATTCTCGCGCTGATTCACCGGAGGAGTACGAACAAATTAACCCCCTCCTTGATGTCGTTTGCGAGAATGTAGCATCAAGCAACCATCCAATTTTCAGATCCGTATTTACTGTAGTAAAGGAACTTAGGTTGTTCCAGAATCTAGTTCTGCTTTGTATGACGGTACGCGTAACGGAAGTTGAAAGTTGATTTTGAATG
The DNA here is from genome assembly GCF_016624415.1 of Paenibacillus sp. S28. Taxonomy (NCBI): domain Bacteria; kingdom Bacillati; phylum Bacillota; class Bacilli; order Caryophanales; family Paenibacillaceae; genus Paenibacillus; species Paenibacillus sp. S28. The sequence goes on from NZ_JACVTM010000007.1 coordinate 165,811, forward strand.
ACATCATTTTTTTCTTTTCTAAGGGAAGGAGAAAAATGAATTGTACGCAAGACTGTAGAGGGAATGGCTACAATGACCCGATCACAGCTGATCGTGAAAACTTCGCCGGAATGATTAAATCGGATTGTTACTTCTTTATTACTATGTTCAATATGCGTCACAGCACATCCATAACTGATATTTGAGCCAATGGTAAGGGCAAGCTTTTTCGGTAGTTGATCCATTCCACCTACTATCGTTTTTGAGCTTCTTTCGGAACCGGCCATTTTTAAATCAAGCAGACGCTGTAATGCAGATACTTTGCGAATACCATCTCCTAACATCTGCATATATCCCATTTCAAACAGCTTAATCGCACCCGAAGATGCTCCTTGACCTCTAAGATATTCTTCCATTGTCATTGAATCGAGCTGTATCGCTTGTTTTGTGGGCCAGCCAGGCAAAAAAGGATTACCCGTCGCATTAAGCCCCGGCGTGAGATACTTTTCCAACATTCCCGCATAACCTAAAATTCTTTCCTCGGCTGTAAGTGGAACAGGCCATAATGCAGGTTCAGCAGGAGAATCTATGATTAATCTCCCGCCGATATATGACAAACTTCTATTGGGGACAGGTAAATTTATCAATTGAACCCCGGCTTGCTGGGCATAACTCAATGTGAGAAAATGATGCTCGCCAATGAATGCAGCCCCGAGCTCACAAAACAATCCGTCGGCAAAATGATCCCGCATCGTGTATATGCGACCACCCGGTTGGCTATTGGCCTCTAATAAACGCACGTTATATCCTTGTTTCATAAGCTCCAAAGTACATACCAAACCCGCCATCCCTGCCCCAATAACTACAATCCGCTCAGGAAAACGACCTGTTACCATACAACCCGATTCCTCCAAATATTACTTTATAGACATTATGTGTGTTTGTAATCCAATTGGTTCCTAGGCACTTCAATAAAAAAGGAACAGTGCCGGCTCATGGCATTCTGCTCCCTTATTTTGAACTATGATTTCCCGAGCGCAGTAAATGGGAAAATTCGTACCCAGGTGCGCTGGTGTTTTGGGCTGTCCGTAAGTGTCTGTACGTTACTGTATTGGTCACCTTGAATGGCATGGTAGCCGCGCCGCTGCAATTCTTTGCAGACCGAAGTTTTGCCGGTGCCGGAACCCCCTTCAATCAGATAATTCCTAATGCCCATGGCTAGACCCTCCATCCAAATGGATAAGCACAATTTAGTTCAGCCTCTATACCTTTCACTTATTTCGTTAATATCTCCCTTTACTTCTTATTCGTTCGGAATTAATTCATACAAGTCACGAACATCACAGCCGATGGAATCTGCGATCGATATGGCCATTTTGAGTGGCATCACTCTTTTGTTTTCAATAAAGTCATAAACCCGTTCCGGTTTAAAAAGCAAGTCTTTTGCCAGCCATTCTGCTGACTTTCCGGATTCCACCAATCGTTCATTCAGCAAGCAACGTCCAAGTTCAAATTTCAATTAGCGATGACCTCCCGCGTAAGAAAATAGTTATTTAACCTTAAGCGTTGTCCATTGCCAGCAAGAGTATACTTTATAATGGAGGTCATAACGATAAGATTCCACATGCGTATGCCCAATAGGTCGAGTTCCATCGCTGGGCTATCGTCCGTTAGTTTAATCTGCAAAGCAGTGCTATTTTATTCAAAAAACCATTTTATTTCTGTTGAGCCGATATCTTTTTCAGCTATCACGGGTGCTTTTTGAGCATCCCCTAACTTTTCAATGCGCAATTGATATGGTTTAAGCATCTCTTCCCAATTGTTGGGAGGCGACAAATTTGAAGCCGCATGGCTGAGATAATCAGTAATAATTTGTTTTAATTGGTCATTGCTTATTTGACCCGGATCATATTCAATTCCAACTTTGTATCGTTTCACTTTGAGGTCGGCAGCGAACCCCGTTAAAAGTATGCCAGGTTGTTTATCAATTTGTTTTATACTTTTGGACAAACTTTGTCCGACTTCAGGAAAAGTATCCTTATTGCTTTCCCCTTGGCAGCCCGCAATAATGGTAACGGACGCAATCAGAACCAATATTATTAAAAGATGTAAAGTACGCAGCAAATTTAACCTCACCTCTGTGCTTATGGATGATATTTTTACCACCCCTGTTTTCAAATTTCTCTCCATCTCGCTGACTATAAATAATCTGTACCCAACCCACGTAACCTTCCGGAATTAATATCACAGTTGGTGTTCTTATACTGCAAGCATTTGCGGTCATGGCAATTGTCAGCAATGCTGCAATCAGGGACACCGTTTTCTAGATAACTCGTGCCTCCATTTCTCAAACCCCTCTTTATCTTTCCAACCCAAAGAAAGTTCTGCTAAGCCCTATCAACGTTATAAGCGTCGACCTTGTATTTGTAATTCATATCAATTAAGGCTAACCAATTCTTCATTTTTACTCTGAGACAAGTTCCCGGATTCCCCGGATGATCTGCTCCCGTGCCTTAAGCTTGTCCTTGAGCCGGCCAATTTCGGCCTCTGCATCTTCTGACCTGCCTGTTCCTTTGAACTCAAATCCGGTAATAATCCAATCGGTGGACACCTTGTACAGGTCGGCCAGCCTGGACAGCGATACCAGATCCGGTTCGGTCTTTGCGGTTTCATACGCGCTCAAGGTTTTATTGTTGATTTGCGTCAAACGAAATACTTCCATTTGCGTTAGTTTACGGTTAATACGGGCGTTGCGCAAACGTACGGCGATATCCTCCAATTGTGTCTTTGCCATGCATCGGCCACTCCTCCATAGAAATTCTATAGACTGTATCGTCTAAAGATAGAACGCACGAAAATCGAAAAAGTCCCATGGCAGGTTGCCCTTTTATGAAATTAGTCTCGGCCCTGATTTTTCTTGCTCGGCTTACCCTACTTTAACCAATAATCGGCAGCCGTTTATTCGATAATAAATCCTCAATAAGCATCTTATGTTCAGTGAATATATTCTCTGGTAATTCCTTAAGAGAATAAAATTTATTTTGAAGCGACTCCTCGTTACTTTCAACTAACTTACCACTATACTGATCACAAACAAATGATATAAGGACTAGTGAGACTTGGTCGCCATTAGAAAACGTTTTGTCATACTGAGGCCCAGAATAGATCCCGAATAACTTAAGTTCTTCTAATATAAGCCCCGTCTCTTCGTAAATTTCTCTTCTTGCTGTATCTTCTACGCTCTCTCCTAAATCCATAAACCCGCCTGGAAAACCCCATTGACCATTATCTGAACGTTTCTGCATCAGGACTCGGTTTTCTTTGTCAAAAACAAATGCACCAGCTACAACCATAATGACCTTCTCGTTCCCCACCATTGACCTTAAATGTTGTATGTAATCCATCTACACCCTCCACTCTACTAGCCAATCATAACAATAGTCTATGTTTAATGGATTAGGCGTGGAATGGATTTTTGTAACTCGTGCATGGATATATAGTTCTTGTCGTCTTACATTACTTTATTCTAATAACTACTTTTCCCTTAGCCCTTCCGCTTTCTAGGTAATGAAATGCTTGCTCGGCATCTTTCAAAAGATACACCTTATCAATAATCGGCTTAATGAGTCCGCCTTCAATATACCCCTTTATAACCTTTAATTGTTCTCCGCTCGGTTTCATAAAAAGGAAGTGATAGGTCGTTTGGCTCTTTTTCTCATGGGCTTTGATCTTACGGCTCGCGATAGACAAAATGGTTGTTTTCACCCAACCCAATTTCGCTTCTCTTCCAAATCTGGCGTTCGGCATGCCGGAAATGGATACAATTTGTCCGCCTGGTTTCAGTATGCGGAATGATTTGTCCAAAGCTTCTCCACCCAAAGTATCCAAAACAGCGTCATATCCGTTAAGGATTTCTTCAAAATTCTCTTTTTTATAATTAATAATTAGATCAGCCCCCAACGATTTGACCAACTCATAGCCTTTTTCACTTGCAGTTGTAGCAACAAATGCACCCATCAGCTTGGCCAGTTGGATGGCGAAGGTTCCTACGCCTCCCGAACCTGCGTGAATCAAGATTTTTTGGCCTTTTTTAAGATTTAAAATATCAACAAATGCTTGGTAAGTCGTAAGTCCAATCAGCGGTATCGATGCTGCCTCTTCAAAGGTCAGATTCTCCGGTTTCAGCCAAATATCTTCCTCATGAACAGCAATAAACTCAGCTAATGTTCCGATCCGGTTCTTGCGTGGTCTTCCATAAACTTCATCTCCAGGTTTAAACGTATTGACCCGGCTGCCAACCTTGACTACAACTCCTGAGAAATCATTCCCCAAAATTAGAGGAAACTTGTAATTCAATAATATTTTCATTTTCCCTTCCTTAATTTTATAGTCAATAGGATTTAAGCTGGCTGCATGAATTTCCACCAGTACATCATGTTCTCCGATATTCGGCATAGGTTGTTCTGTCATGACTAATGGAACATTTTTTCCGTACTTGTTAATGATCATAGCTTTCATTTCTTATCACTCCTAATAATATGATTATTGGTTTAAACAATTAAACCAAATGTCGAATAAAATCTCCCTAGAACTTAAGTCTTTTGGTTAATCACTGAGACCATCGCATTCGTCTTCAACGGCAGTAATTAATGACTTGAGTTGTTCAAGTGGTTTACGGACAGTCAACACATAGTAGTTTTCTACGCCTTTTTTTTCGGATTTAATAAAACCAGACTGTTTCAATACCTTTAAATGATGGGATACAGCCGGTCTGGACAAATTGATATGTCCTGCTATTGTATTCACATTAAGTCCCGATTTGTTCTGTGCTAACAGCATAATAATAGCTTGACGGTTTACATCGGTCAGCACCTCCAATAGAGGGATACAATCTTTAAATTGTTGTAGAATATCCTCCGTTTGCTGGCTCATGCCATTCACCTCTTAAGTTCATTGGTTTAATCTATTAAACATAATTATAGAGCTTTTAATAACAAAATCAAGCGAATGCAAAACCACACCTATAATTTGTGCCTTCGTGATAAGGTTCATCTGAATGAGTTACCTATCCGATTTCAATTTAATTTGATGGCCTCCTCTTCATATGTCTTGAAAGGGAGGCCTTTATGTCATTATCTTTCGGTGGATGTGGGACTGCATCCGCAAAATCCTCATGCCCCGTCCATGCCATGGTTACAATAAGAGCCCTCTCGCCCGGCCCAAAATCCCATCGGATGCATAGACTGATTTATCCAATGTGAGTAAGGAGGAAAAGGCTTTTGATGAACAAGAAAAATAAGGGCCGATCAAAAACGGTCTCACCCCGGCCCAAATTCCGCAAAAAACCAGTGCATATCAATGCATCTGAAAACGAGCTTGAGTGGTTGGCCAAAATCAATCCCGCCCGAGATCCCAAACAGGTCCAGTTAGTTGTAGAACTCCCGAATGAGGTATATGAATACTTACAGGAGAATGAAGTGGAATGGGATCGTGCCATTCAAAATGGTTTGCGTAATGCAATGGAACCCGCGATAAACCCAGATTCGATCAAGGAAATAAAGTACCGAATTCAAGTAGTTACATCCGCCGACAGCAGCCAAAGTTAAACGGCTTTAGGATCTGTTTCAGACGCAGGATCTGCCATGGTTTATGTGGGTGTAGCACCAGTTGTTATATTAAGCGCGTGACATCTTCGTCAACCGAAAGTTGTACGATCCTGCCTATTAACATTGCGACGGCAGCCGATGATTTTGGCCGGATGCCGTCGTATTGCTCCCCGTTAACTTGACGTCGTTACCTATTGACCAGCACCTTGCTGGTTCAAAGATCCGAAAATCAATGAAAAACCGGATTTCAAGCGGGTACTTCTAGGGATCGCCGACGGTCTCTGGATCACCAAGCTCCGAACCTCCGCGGCTATTTTACTTTATTTAATAAGTTTGTTACCATTCTGCTCAATGTCCCTTGATCGATAAAAGGAGCAAGACTCGCCAGCAGATCCGGGCTAAGATGTTCAACTTCAACTCCAGCAATCAACTTTTCGAGATTTTCCCTGCCCAGAAAAGGGGCGAGGCTAATGATCCGGTTTGCATCGATGGTGCCGTCTACAACCCGATCTGCCAAACGACCTAACGTCTCTCTGCTGATGAAGGGTGCGAGTTCATTCACGACATTCCAGCTCACGCTGCCTTCTTCAGCTTCTAGTATCAACCGATCCACCTGCTCCCTACCCAGAAAAGGGGCGAGGCTTACGATCCGGTTCGCATCGATGGTGCCGTCTACAACCCGGTCTACCAAACGATTTAATGTCTCTTTGCTGATAAAAGGTGCCAGCTCTTGGACCAAATGCCAACTCAAGCCACCCTCTTCGACATGCTGTACCAACCGATCTACTTGTTCTCTTCCAAGAAACGGAGCAATTTCAACCAGACGATGCACTTCTAAGGAGCCGTCAATCGATTTATCCACCAGTCGGTTTAATGTGTCACTGCTAACGAATGGAGCAAGTCCGGTAATAGCGTCCCACAGAATTTCGCTTCCTTCTACTTGACGAACCAGTTCATCTAATGTATCTGTTCCGAGGAACGGCGCCAGACTCAAGATCACGTCTACCTTAAGGACGCTGCTGTCTAATCGTTCAGTCACCTTATGCAAAGCGCTTGCTTTTACAAACGGCGCTACTTCTACAAGCTCTTCGAGTTCCACCTCACCGGCATTAACTCTCTCTGCAACTTGTTCCGGCTTGTTCTCAGCGATCTCCTCCACGATCGTTCCTAGGTGCAGGTGCTCCCGAACTTCTGTGTGATCTCCTGCATTTAGAATGTCGTCTACCGTTTTGCCGAATAATCTAGCCAACTGCGGAAGCGTTCCGATATCCGGTAACGAGTCGCCCCGTTCCCATTTCGATACCGCTTGATGGCTTACATTCAGTTGATCGGCTAGTTCCAATTGTGTCAGGTCCCGGTCTTTGCGAAGCTTCGAAATATAAGCTCCAATTTTACGTAAGTCGAGCATCGTATACCTACCTCCAATTAAACAAAATGTACAGTGCGCACTGTCGAAAACAGCATAACATTTCCAAAAACGTCATCCTATCAAGCGTTGGTTGAATCGGCACAACCGCTTTATTCAACTGCCGGTAGAATGCTCTATAAAGTAAATTGTTTTACTCTAAAAGGCAATATCTTTTGGCGGAAAATCATTTCATTTCGCCAACATATAATTCAGCAAGTTAAGGCAGCCGACCTCCTGCCGACTAAGGAAAACGCTCCTATTACTGATCAGTTAATTCTGAACCCCCGGCTTAGTTATGTGTTTATTGGCTGCCCTGCTCAGCTTCCTCCTCTACATCCGCGAACCAGAACGTATCGCTGGTTTCATTATCGCACCCGGTTAGCTTGTAATGAGACCCGTACTCTTTATTCTTCTCGAGTTCAATACCACGGCACACCGTGCTTGGACGACCTGCATCGCTGCCAAACCCGTCCCTCGAATTGTCATACGTATACACAATTGCCTCGGCCCCATCATAGACCAGTTCATAGAAGATTGGGTCGCCTTCATCCGTGTACTGCGTAATTCGCACCTGATTCGGCACACCCATGTCGAGATTCCCCAGAAACAGCTTCCACTTGTCGAGATTGTACATCTTCCCGTGAACGTTCACGATATCACCATTCGCCGCTGCTTTGTCAGCATCATAAGGGTCAGACACAGCGGGGAACGCTTTCGGCTTCGGTGGCAGTGAAATCGTCTCCCCTTGTGCAGGAGCAGTGGAAGGATTGGTCGTATTGGTGATAGATCTGCCCGACTTCTCACTGCAGCCCGATAGCAAAACCAATCCAGCTGCTAATATTAACACCCATTTGATCATGAACCATCACCTCACATTTAACAACGCTATAGCGAGCATGAATGTTTCAATTGCATAAGCGAGCACTAGACTATTCTTCTATTTGTTGAATTAAAATGTTCCGTATACTATGACCTCCATATATTTAGTAAGGTTTCCCAACACCTTGATGTTCTTACACATACACGCTATTACATAGCTTCATGCCTGGAGCCAGTTTTACTTTGTATCCCCGTCCGCGTTGATAAAACTCAATTTCCAAGTATAGCCAATTAGGGATTTTTCTATTAAAATTGTCCTGGGGTGATATTATGGCGAAATTAAACCGTACTGAAAGCAATTTCAAAAGCCAGATGTGGAAGGCACAAAAAGATATTCGTAAGAAACACGGAGAGAAATTTAACATTTACATTGAGGGTAGAGAACTTGTGAGGGCTGAGTATGATTAAGAGAATAAAGCTTCGCGCGCTGCTCCTAGGTGGATTTATCACCCTTCTTTTTGTTGTTCTGTTGATTCGGGTATTTACGCTGCAGATTGTTAATGGACAAGACTGGCATGATCGGGCGGTATTCCAGTGGACGAAAAAGGTCCCGATTCCAGCAACCCGCGGCATGATCACGGACAGGAACGGCGATGTGCTGGCTTCCGACATTCCGGCCTATACCGTTATCGTCAATCCGGCCGTCATCCACGAGAACGGATTGGAGAACGAAATTATCGAAGGACTGCACAACATTTTGGGCAAGGATGAACTAGAGCTTAAAGCACTTGTAACAGCCAAAGACCGAAAAGGGAAATACCATGTAAACCGTGAAGTCCGGAATGAAGGGTGGAAAATTGACGAAGCGAAAAAGGCTCGGATCGATGATTTCAACAAAGAACTAAAGACCCAGCTTAAGAAGGAAAAAAAAGTGATGGAGACTGGGCTAGGCTTGCTTAAGGAACAGAAGCGGTATTATCCAAAGGGGACGCTTGCGGCTCATATTTTGGGTTATACTGACCGGAACGATGAGGCTGTCGCCGGTCTTGAGGCATACATAGATGATTACCTCAAAGGTACACCCGGAGAAATGAAATACGAAAGCGACCGGCAAGGAGACCAGCTTCCCCAAGCAAATATGGTGTACAAGCCGGCTGTTAATGGTAAAAATGTAAGGCTGACGATCGACGATACGATCCAGTATTATATCGAAGACGCGATGAAAGAAACGTATGAGCAGTACAAGCCGATCAGCATGACGGTCATTGCGGCCAATCCGAAGACAATGGAAATTCTCGGGATGGCGAACCTGCCGACGTTCAACCCGAATACGTATTGGGATCCCGCGACGGATCAGAAGGACTTTTTCAACTATGCCGTGAAGGCTACGTACGAGCCGGGCTCCACGTTCAAGATCGTAACGCTCGCCGGTGCGGTACAGGAGAAACTATTTAACCCGAACGCCCTCTACAAGTCCGGACAAATCTACGTCAAAGGGACTCATACGCCCCTTCATGACATTGTCCGCTCGGGATGGGGGCAGATCACGTACCTGGAAGGCGTGAAGCGCTCCAGTAACGTTGCGTTTGTCAAGCTGGGCTCGGAAATGCTTGGGAAAGACCGGCTGCTGAAATATATCAACGACTTCGGTTTCGGCCAGAAGACAGACATTGAGCTTCCCGGCGAAATATCCAAGACGATCAACCTTCCGGGTCCGGTCGAAGTGGCAACTGCTTCTTACGGCCACGGCGTGTCCGTGACGCCGATTCAGCAGCTGGCGGCGATCAGTGCGGTGGCAAACGGTGGAAAGCTTTTAAAACCTCATATTTTAAAAGAAATCACAGATCCGGATAATGGTAAAGTCATCAAATCTACCAATACCGACGTCGTCCGGCAGGTCATTACCCCGGAAGCCGCCAAGGAAACGAGCAGCTATCTGGAGCAAGTTGTGGCAGACCGGTTGATCGGTACAGGAAAAAGCGCATATATCGAAGGTTACCGCGTTGCTGGTAAAACAGGTACCGCAGTTAAATACGGCCCGGACAAAAAACCGGATTATTCTAAATCCGTCGTTTCCTTTATCGGTTTTGCGCCGGTGAACGATCCGAAAATCGCCCTTATTGTCATTGTAGACCAGCCGAATGATCCGGATGTCGGTGGGGGCAAAGTGGCTGCACCTATCTTTAAAAAAATCGTGTCTCAAGCACTGCCGTATATGGGTGTGCCGAAGTCAAACACCAAAAAAACGTCCGATGGCAAAACGACGGTGGAACGTCCTGCGGCTCCGACGCTGACGAAGCTGGCGGTGAAGGACGCCAAACAAAAGCTGCTGAACGCCGGTGTCGATTTTGAGTCCATTGGCAAGGGTGCCTCGGTCATCCGGCAGTTCCCGGCAGCGGGAACGCCGATGAGTCCGGGTCAGCGCATCTATCTGCTCACGGAGGAGACCGATAAAATGACGGTGCCGGACCTAAAAGGCGAATCGCTGCGCGATGCGCTGGATATTTTGACCTTGCTGAAATGCTCGGTTACCGTCCAAGGGGAAGGATACGTCAGTGAGCAGCTCGTCACGGACAAGAATGGGAAGCGTTCCGTCCAGCTGACGCTGAAGCCAGTCAAGGATGAAGAGGCATCGCAGGATGCTTCATCCTCCTCCACCGAGGGTGGTTCCATTTCGGAAGATACGTCAGCGGACGATTTGACCGCCGGCAAGTCCAGTAAAGAAGCTGGCGATAACTGATAGGCGGCACAGATTACTCGACCTTTATGCGATTATTTATAAAAGTGAAAAATAAACTACCCCCGCTTCTTTACATAGAAACGGGGTTTTTTAGCGTATAAGAAAGCTACTCATGCTTCTTGCCAATCTCGTTTACTTCTCGACAACCGGAATCCACATTTCCCCATATACAAAGCCGTCTCGCTGCCCCATCTAAACCGTTGCATTGGGTCCGCCAACATAAGCATAATGTTCGGCTGCTGGCAGGACTTGACCAAAGGCAATCCCAGTAAGCGTATTACTCAACTCATCAGCCGACTTCCCTTCGCCTTTAACTACGAGGTATTGTCCCTTTGGGAATTGGATCACTCTGTGTTCTTCCGGGATCGACGAATCTGTTATGACGCCAGCATAATATATCATCTTGTGATTTACCGCTTCGTTTACCGCAAAAATATAGTCGTTCGCAGCAATAGCCTTTAATGTTTCAAGTCTTCCATCCTGTTCCACGGACCGCCAAAAGTTCTCCTTCTCCTTGTTCATGCCGGCATAATCCGTGTAATCGCTCTTCAGCTCCGTTCCAATACCAAGAACGCTAAAGCTGTCTTTTTCCTCAAAGGTATACGTTGCCATCATTCCAGCTCCTTTTTTTGAATGGATCAATTCATTGGTTTAATCACTTGATAGGCTTATCATAACCATAAATCATATCAAAACATGATACTGTTTAGAGGGCAACAATTGTCCTCTCCGCGGCTTCCCTACCTAATATTAGGCAGGGGAAGTCTATCGGATCACGAATGAGGTGGCGTCATGTCACGCCTTAATTAGAGTCTGCGGCTTTTCGGACGCAGCGCCCAGGAGGCTATGCCAAGTGCGGCATAGAAAAGCGGAAGAATTACATTGAATCCACCAACCCCGTAATCATGAGCGAACACATGAGATAAGGTGGCGCCCGTCATTAGAAAAAAGATACCGCTATAAGCCCATTCCTTAAGACGGGGGAAACCTGGCATGACGATCGCAAGGATTCCAAGCAATTTCCAAGTCCCGAGAATGTAAGTAATATATAACGGGTAACCAATATTAGTCACTAAATCAACATTGCCACCCAATCGCATCAATTGCCCGATCCCGCTTAATGCAATAGAGAATGCGAGAATGATGGTGACGGTCCAATAAGCGGTCGTCTTTCCGATCCGACGGGATTCAACCTTCGTTATTTTTTCATGACTGGTAATCGTATTCATTTTCATTCCTCCTAAGGTTTTGTTTTGTTTTATTTACTTCTTCACAACCGGGATCCACATTTCCCCATATACAAGGTTATCACGCTGCCCCATCTCGACCGTTGCATTGGGCCCGCCGACATAGGCGAAGTTTTCGGCTTCGGGTAAGATTTGACCAAAGGCAATGCCGGTAAGCGTACGACTTAAATCATCTGCCGTCTTCCCTTCGCCTTTAATGACGAGGTATGGTCCTTTAGGGAATTGGATCTCTCTGTGTTCTTCCGATAACGATGCTTCTGTCATGACGCCGACATAATACATCCTCTTGCCGTTTACCAGTTCGTTTACGGCGAAGATGTAGTCATTCGCAGCGACAGCCTTTAATGCATCAAGCCTTCCATCCTGCTCCACGGTCCGCCAGAAGTTTTCCTTTTCCTTGTTCATGCCCGCATAGTCCGTGTACTCGCTCTTCAGTTCCGTTCCAATCCCTACAACGATTAAGCTATCTTTCTCCTCAAGAGTAAATGCTGCCATCATCCCAGCTCCTTTTTTTGATTTGATCAATTCATTTGTTTTTCTTGATGGGTTAATCATAACGATGAATCATGTCAAAATATGATACTGTTTAGAGAGACCGATACGACACCCACAATTCTGACCTGCTTGACCAAACAAATCTGCCTTCTTACAGCGCTCTCCATTGGCTTTAAGCGCTACATCATCAGCTTCTTTTCTATGTTCCCAGACTATTGACGGGATATGGTCCGATATCTATAGTGTATTTATGTACGAAGTACACAAACTTAACGGGAGAATCTCTAAATGTCCACTAAGAAGAGATGGGTTATCACGGTTGTTGTCGTGGCAGCCATTGCCGTCGTTGTTGGAACTGGCCTTTTTGTCAAACACTTCATAGATGCTTTAGTGACTGACCCGGAGGATCGTAAACAAGCCGAGAATCTAACTCCTGCACCGACTCCGAAACCTGGGCAAACCCGAACCAACCTTGGGAACCTTCGCACGGATGACAATGACCAAGTTGATCTAGTGCTGAAAGACGCTTTAAAGCCCGAGATTGTTGTTGCAGAGAGTGACGTCGTCAATATCATGCACCATATGACCCATCAAAAGGTAAAGGCCAAGGAAAAGTGGGTCTCAATCGAAATGACGCCGGAACGGGTGCAGCTGCTGGAACAGATCATTCAAGTCAAGGGGACGAGTTGGATCAATTACGCAAGGATGCTCGATATTGCGAAGAAATGGGAGACCGGTGACTTTTCTACCGTCGATGAGGATCACAACTTTTTTTGGATGATCGAAAATGGGTCGATCGGGAAAGCGAGAGGCGTTCTTACGGAGAAAGAGGAACAGGAATTCATCAAGAATACGTTTCATAAACAATAAGAAGCCCTCAGCGGCTTCTTTTTTTTGCCAATAAAAAAAGGCCGTCTCCTGCGAGGCAGCCCCTTCTCGCTATTGATCTATCCAGTCGTGTGTTGAACCAAAAGCATCACCGCACAGTCCAGCCGTCCTTCCGGCATGCGGCTATGCCGCAACAGGGCATTCACGTTTGGGCGCTGGGCGCGTATCCTATCGGGAAAGGATTTTGATTTACGGAGGCATTGACAGTGGGATACTATGTGACAGTTGAGCCGGGGGTACAACTCTATGTGGAGGATATCAACCCGGCAGGAAGCAAAACAATCGTGTTTCTTCATGGCTGGCCGCTTAATCATGACCAGTTCGAATATCAGTTCAACGTGCTGCCGGGCATGGGTTACCGCTGCATCGGCATCGACTGGCGTGGCTTCGGAAAGTCGGACCGACCCTACGGTGGATATCATTTAGAACGGCTTGCGGACGATATTCGCGCCGTCGTTGATGCGCTGCAATTGAAAGACTTCGTGCTCGCCGGGCATTCGACCGGTGGAGCGATCGCGATCAAATACGTCGTGCGGCACAATGGCGGCGGCGTATCCAAACTCGTATTGATCGACGCGGCGACGCCGCGCGGCTTCACCAAAGAGACGGCAGCGCAGCTGCTGAAGCAGTCGTTGAACGACCGGGCAAACATGATGCGCGGCGTGACCGACATTTTTTTCTTCCGGTACATCAGCAAGCCATTCGCGGACTGGTTTATTCAGATGGGCATGCAGGCTGCCGGGTGGTCGACGGCCGCGATCATCGTCATGCTGCGGGACTTTGATTTAACCGCCGACCTGTCACACATTCAGGTTCCAACGCTGATCGTACATGGCATTCACGACCAGGTCATTCCATTCAGCCAGGCGGAGGAGATGCAACGGTTAATCCCTCATTCGCAGCTCGTGCCGTTCATGTACAGCGGCCACGGCTCGTTCTACGACGAACGCGACAAGTTTAATGAGGTCATGCAGGAGTTCGTCGGGAATGCACGGCAGGCTCCGCTGCAGGTACCGCAATAGCAACACGATAGGCAAATTGAAAAAACGACAGCCTTTATGCCGGTTGTCGTTTTTTCGGGTTTTTATTGAACTATCGTTTCCCGTTAGTTCAAACATGTCTTCACTCTTGGTTAGATTGAGGTATACAACCATCGCACAATCTGCTAAACCATAAACATATCTACTATTTGTTTCGTGAATGCAGCATAAGGTTTAACCAGATCCGGCCTGCAATTAATAGCCACCGGAAGAATAAAACCAGACTGTTTCAGCACCTTCAGATGATGCAAGATAGCCGGCCTCGATAAATTGATATGGGACAGACAGTTTACGTTGAAGGATATCATATACTTTAGATAACGTTGGGAAAGCCTAGCCTTATTCTATTTCAGTTTCAATAGGCAGAAAGGATATTGCAACTAATTCTGGAAAATAAACGGTGAATAGACTAAAGGAGTGATTCGAATAAAACTGAGATTCATTCTACTAATATTTGTGATGCTATTTACTTTGACAGGCTGTTTCAATAAACCCGCAGTCCATCCTAAGGAAACAGTTAAGAAAGGGAATGACCCATCTGAAAATATTGAATGGTATGTAATAAAAAGAGAGCCGCAAAGAGTTCTTGTGGTCAATCCTATACCAGAAGATTTGGGTTCAAGTGGGAATCGAGAATTTTACGATGCTGTATGGGTTTCGAATTTCCCTGATGATGCACAAGTTGGTCAAAAAGTTAAGATTCTATTTAAAGGAGAAATAGCAACATCTTATCCTGGTCTATCGGGAGCTAAAAAGGTAACTGTATTGCCGAGCATAAAACCAGACAAGGCTATATTGTCTGAAGAGCAGGTCCTACGTGAAGCTATCGATAGCAAGGAAGCCGCAGAAATCAAAATATTTGTTCCAGCAGCTATAAAGTTCGATGATAAATCACATCTATGGACAGTCCGATTCAAAGATGGAGCTTTAACAGATACACAAAAAGAAGAAAAAGGTCTCCAAATACCAGATAAATAAAAAGCTTGGTCAAATGACCAAGCTTTTTTGTTCATTGCTGACAAATGCACTTCCAAATGATCTACCAATAAATCATTTGGAATGCAGGCCGTTCACCAAATCTCGCAGCGGCCCCAGGTCGGCCGTCGCGTCGTACGGATAACGATTCAGCACTTGCAGCAGCAGTTTACGCAGCGTTCCGTCGTCCGTTTTATTCAGAAGATCTTCCATCTGCGCAATCAGCTGCTTGTACTCCTGAATATGATCGGGTCCGTACACCTCGAATTCAAAGAAGGAGTTTCCGAATACGGTGGCGCGTTTCACTCCCTGGAATTTGACGTAACGCGCCTGCTGCGGATCGAACGTAATGATATCCAGAAGATTGCCCTTAGAGGTGATCTCTCCGTCACCGCCGGACACATTCGTCCAATTCGTTTTGTCCGTGGATACGAGCAGCTGGTACGTTTCGGCGTAGGCTCCTTGCCACTTGATGATGACCTTGCCGACGTCTTTTGGCGCGCCCAGATCGACGATAAACCAAGCGTCATCCACGTAAGCGCTCGACCATCTGGAGAGTGGAGACATATCCCCGTCAACCGCCTTGTCGGAAGAGTAATACGGAAATTCGAGTTCGGACGACTCCGTGACCTGATGGAGCGCCAAATTCTCGCCGCTCAGCAGCTCGATCGGTTTGTTGTAGATCATGACGTTATCCAGCACACCCTTAAACGCATTCGTTTCGCTTCCGATCCGGAGCGTCGGCAGCACAAGCGTATTTAATTTCGGATATTGTTCCTCCAGCCTTTCCACGTATTCGTTCAAATTCACGAACAGTGTCACGCCTTTTTTGTCGCCCTTCAGCGTGATATGCGTCCACTTGCCTTCCGGAACTGCATAGTTAAACGTACTGTCGTAATGCTCCTTTGTGAAACCAAGCTTGCCGCTGCTGCCTTGCTTCAATTTTAGCGTTCCAGCAGGAGATTCCATCAATACAGCGTCATCGGGGTTGTTTGTGTCGGGTTTGATCCACATCGAAACCGTCCAGCCAAAACCTAAGGCATCGATCGGCGTTTGAATATAGCTCTTCCCGCCATTCAGTCGAACACCATTGCCGTATTTTCCTTCCGTTATATTGACGTTCATGCCCTTGCCGTCAAAACGGTTGCCGGATTCGTCCTTGAATTTGTTTTCAAAAAGATACGAAATGACTTTGTTATCATTGTTGCTTACGGTGATTTTATGGGACATGTCGGCGTTTGGTGCATCGGCGATTGCCTTCGCCCGCTGCTCGAATTTCTCGTAGGATCGGTCATCCCTCGTTCCGGTCCACATTTTTTCCGAGACCGCTTGAATCCCAGGAAGCAGACGTTCATGCGAATCGTCCATCGACAGGCCGTTGGCTTCGGACACGTCATTCCATAAGCAGAACATACCGCCTTTGACGCGCGGATGGCCGTAAGGAAGTGTCGTCGTTTCCCACTTCACCGGCTCCCACTCATTGTAGATGAATTGGGAATTCAAATAGTCACCGTATAGCGTAGGGACGATATACATGAATACGTTTTGGGTGTTGACGACGTCATAGCCAAGATCCACTGCCTGCTGTGGAGAACCATAAGGTTCATGCCAAATGTTCATGGTAGCGTCGGTACTGATCGGCGTCGTGCCGTTATGTTGAGTAAGTTCGCCCCACAAATGCGGATGTTTGCCTTTGCTGTTGATATGCTTGATCAGTGTATCGATATATCCGCGGAACACTTCGGAATTCCCGCCGTATTCGTCTGTGCCGATGTTGACGTCCGGACCGATGAATGTCGGATCATTCCCGTCCACATATTCATCCCACAAAGACTTAACGAACTGAACGGTTTCCGGTTTGGTAATATCGAGCCCCCGGTCATTTCCAAGCGCCGGATTGTAGGAAGTGAATGCTCGGGAATGCCCCGGCGTATCGATCTCCGGAATGATGTTTATGCCATATTCCATGCCCAGCAGCTGCAGATCCTTGAATTCCTGCTTCGTATAATGGCCGTTCGGACTCGCAAGCCCTGGATAGGTGGTGCTTTCGAGCCGGAAAGCGGCCGTCGTGCCGTCCGCAAACGGTGTGCCGACGTCATCGTTCAAATGGATTTGGAATGTGTTCATTTTGTACCAGGACAACAATTTCACGTAATTTCGGAGAAAATCGATCGTATAAAACTTGCGCGCGACATCGATCATCAATCCGCGCTGCGCGTATTTCGGATAATCCATGGCTTCACCTTTCGGTATGGTCCGGTCCGGATGCTGCTTCATTATTTGCAGCGCGGTTCTCGTGCCGTAGAACGCTCCTTTGGCGGACACGGAAGCGATCGAAACGTAATCGCCGACCTTGAACCGGTTGCCTTCTTCGCCGAGCCGTGTCAGGGATGGATCGATGGACAAGTACAAATCACCGGCTTTCGGTTTGCCGGTCACAATCTTGAGATCGTAACCGGTCAAATCCAGCAAATCCTGGCGGGTCAGCTCGGCCGCATTCCGCAAAGTGGATTCGTCTTGCGGATTCACGACGATGCGCGAAGAGTTTTTTAGTCTATACTTGCCAGTATCCCCGTACCATTCCTGCAGGGAAGGAATGACGTCTGGTTCGGCGTTCCGATCCGGAGTTTGCTTATACTGTCCCGGCACCACAACGGGAATGTTCCCTGAAATCAGCTTCCGGTTCGGGTCTTTCTCATCTTCCACTTGTACGATGAGATTGACTTTGGCATCCACCAGTGGTGTACGGATTTGGCCGTCCTGGTCGATAACAGGCTGGCGGTCGCTTCCATACAGGCTGATTTGATAACCCTCGGGCACGTCCACATCCGACCAATCGAGTTTCGTTTGTCCAGGCTGGACCTTCAATGACGCAGAGACATTGTCGATAATCGTTTGCAAATCATGTAATTGGTACACTTCGAACTCATAAAAAGAGTATCCGTACAGCGTACCTTCGACAGGCGCCCGTTTGACACCCTGGAATTTTACGTACCTTGCCTCGCGCACAGAGAAGTCGATCGTTTCGACACCACCTTTGCATTGTATAATGCCGTCATTATCCCTGACGTTCTCCCAGTTCTCACCGTCTGCCGACACAAGGATTTTGTAAGTGTCGGCAGGGGTTTGCCAGCGAATCACAACGCGGTCGATATCCTGCGGCTCACCAAGATCAACGTAAAACCACTGGTCATCTTCTATTGCGGAAGACCATCTGGTGTTTCCTTTCCCGTCCACGGCAAGCTCCGGATTCAAATAGTCTACTTCGTTGCCGGAAGCGAAAACCGGTTTATCCAGAGCCAAATTGGTTCCGCTGAATGTGGAGGATGCAGCCATCCGACTTGCGGCTTCATCCTCCTGGGGCCCCTGTGGGGGCGTATCGGATTCCTGGCCGTAAACGGCATCGGTGACATTTGGGGGCCTTTCGCCATTTTCTTCTCGCAGTTGGGGCGGCAGGTCATTTGACCCGACAGCGGAAACATTCATGATGTCCTGAGCTTCGGGCTTCGCAAGCGCGGCTCTCGGCTGAACGGCTGGTGTCAGCATAACGGCAGCTGTCAGCAGTACTGAAAGGGCTTTCATTTTTGTGTTCTTCATTTGTCCCTCCATGCATGGTTTGGTTTGATGGAAAAGCCATATGTCATCTCGTCAAACGAATGGATCCCCCCTTTCACGAAATCCGTACAAGACCATAATGGAACCGCTTTCAAAAACAAAATTTCTCTTTCCCCATTTCCATCTTTTCTCGCCAAATTGTGCGGCGTCCGGGGTACACACCTCCCAAGCCCGGACGCCGCGGATATCCGCCATAATTACTTCGCAGCGAGTGATTATGTTGAATATTAGGCTTTCCCACATCGTCTCACTGATTTCAACCATCAAACACCCGCTTCTTCCTTCTGATACATCTCTGTCAGCTTGATGCTTCTGCCTTGCTGCAGACGAGATCGCTCGGAAGCGAAGGCCATCAAATGGCTTTGCAAGGAAGCTGTAGCCGATGTAAGACCTTGGGTCATGTTGCGATCAAACTTATGTACATTTTGGAGGAAGGAGCTCACCATGCGCTCATCCCCTCCGCCGTGACCGTCTCCCTGAACGCTGCATTTAATTTCAATCTCTTCTCCCGTCGTATAGCGGTACAGCGTAAATGAGCCCTTATCCATATCGCCAATGATCTCACCCTGCGTGCCCATAATCTGCACACGGCGAGTAGCGCTCTTGGTTAATCCCGACATAATAAAGCTAGCGTTGGCACCGCTGGCAAATTCCATATTGACGACCTGATGGTCGACAACATTGTTATCGCAGCGATAGACGCAGCGGCCGAACGGTCCTTCCCTAAGCGCCCGGATAATGCCTTCCTGTGATAATTCGTGCGTCATATAGCGCGCCCAATGATCGGCAGGCTGCTCCAAATACATTTTAATCGCTGAAAAGGCACATTCCCTCTCTGCTTCGCAACCATCAATGCAGCGGTCGGCTGCACCCTCCGGCGCGTTCTCGGCTTTAAAATGAAGCAATGAGCCAAAGGAGCTGACCGCTGTGCACGGTTCATCCATCAGCCAGGAGATGAGGTCCAAGTCATGGCAGGATTTGGCCAGAATCATCGGGCTTGTTTCCTCGGAGTTACGCCAATTGCCGCGTACGTAGCTATGAACCATATGGTGATAGCCTACGTTCTCTGTCAGCTGAATGGTGCCGATTGCCCCCAGCTCCCCATCCTCGATGCATTTCTTGATGCCCGACCAGAACGGGGAATAGCGAAGCACATGCGTGACCACCAACAAACGCTTAAACTTAAGGGAAGCTTGCTCCAATTCTATGCATTCCCGCACATTCGGCGACATCGGTTTCTCCAGCATAACATGGTAGCCAAGCTCCATCGCTTTCATTGCCGGTATATAATGCATCCGATCAAGCGTGCAGATGATCATCACGTCGGCTATTTTTCCCTGCTCGAATGCTTTTTCCCAAGAATCATAAACATGCTCTTCATCGATTTGATGAATTTCTGCAAAACGTTGTCTGCGTTCATCATCCGGCTCGGCTACAGCAACAAACTTCAGCTCATTCGGAAATTTTTCCGCATACGGTCCATAGATGTATCTTCCTCTACTGCCTGCGCCTAATAGTACAGCCGTTAATGTTTTCAATGCTCTTCCCCCTTGCGTATACAATGCATATAACTTCATTGTAAGGGGTGTCTCTGCGCATCAAAAGAGATCATTGCTTACATTCCATATACATTTATTTACCTTGCTGCAATGTTTCGGTGCGGGCCGTTCGAAAATCCTGCGGTGTCATATCATTCTGCTTCTTAAAGAAGCGGATAAAGGCAAGCGCTGAATTGTAGCCGAGCCTGGCGGCGATTTCATTGACCTTCATAGAGGTATTGAGCAGCAAGTCCTTTGCAATGACATTGCGGTAATCATTTACGTATTTAGACAGTCCAATTCCCGTTATTTGCTTGTAAAGCCTAGAAAGATAGGATGGATTCAAGCTGACATAATCCCCAAGAGCGGTTAGGGATATATCATCCGCAATATGTTCCTCTATATAGCGATGCACCTTATTGACGACCTCCGCTGGCAGCTCTGTTCCTCTAATCGCATTCCATTCAAAAAAGCAGTTCCCAATTTGCCAATAGTATGGAATAAGCTCCGTCCATGAAGCGGTCTCCACCTGGCGGAACAGCATATCCAGATTAATCTGGGTATTCATATACTCTCGCATATCTTTATTTTTGTGCAAATGCGCCAGAAATACCGCAGATAGGGAGTGGTACACCTCGACCTTACGCCCTTCAGGAATATCCGGATCCTTCCAGCAGTCTGTCAATTCAACAAACAGTTTATTGAACTGCTCGCGGTGATTATTTTCAAGACAGCTCATCAGCAGCTGTACGCGAGCGTGGAAAAATCCGTCATGATAGCTTATCGCCTTCTCTTTTTCTTCAGACTTCTGAATATCTTTATCGGTCATAATGATTTCATGAAACAAACCATGGCCTTGCATAAGACCGTATTTCATCGCATGAAAACGATCCGACAGCCGACTCCATGGGACAGCTTCACTGCCAATAAGAAAAGAAACGGAAAGGCTCAGCAGCTTTTTGCTGGTAGCCTGTATCGTCTCCAAATTGCCGCTCACATAGCGGTATGCCCGGGTCCATTCCATCGTACCAGTATCTGCCGTTAACTCCAGGCCGTCTTTAGGCTGAAAGATCCATACCATTTTGTTCATATCAAATACGACGGAGTAGCAGCGCAAATCGGCGGATAAATATTCATCGGCGATATTTTGAAGAGCGTAAGCGAGCAAAGCCTTGTCCGGCGCCGTGAACATTTCCTTCCAGGCATCGATCCGGCCAATCAGTAAATAGACCGGCAGCGATGCGTCAAGCGGAATGTCCATTTCCGCAAAAGCGTCCTGAAGCTGCTGCTCCGTCATCGTCTTGCCTTGAAATAATCCCCAAATATATTCCTTCTGCAAGGAAGGCATCGCGATTCTCATTTTGGACTGGGCACGCAAGATCATTTGCGCCTGATCCTGTTCCTTTTCAATCTCCTCTATCGCCCGTTCAACGGTATGGATGATCTTCTCGTCGCTTTCCACTTTCAGCAAATAATCAAAAGCGCCAAACGTCAGGGCACTCTTCGCATAGTTAAAATCATTGTACCCTGTCAATAAAATTACTTTGCACTTCGGCCACTGAGATTTTATTTCCTGCAGCAGCTCAATTCCCTCTATACCAGACATTTTAATATCCGAAATCACAATATCCACTCGGTGATGAGATAGTACCTCCAATGCCTCATCGCCGGAATAGGCATTCATGACTTCAAGCTCCAAATGCTCCGTCTTCTCGAACAACTCCAGAAGACCATCTACAATAATCGGCAGATCATCTACGATTAAAAGCCTGTACATGGCGATTCCTCCTTAGCTCATGCTCAGTTTAATAATAGCTTGAAGTCCACCAAGCTCAGAGCGTGATACAGTAATCCCAAACTCTTCTCCATAACGAAGCTGAATTCTACGATGAACATTAAGCAGGCCGGTTGTCTCCTCAATCTGGTTCGTTGAATAAAGCAGCCTCTTGTCAAGCGCTTCGATCTCCTCGTCCGTAATGAACTCGCCGTTATCTTCTACATAAATGTAAAAGGCATCATTTCGCAGCTTGCTGTGCACCCATAGCTCGCCTGTGCCCAGCATATTGCCGAGAGCGTACTTATAAGCATTCTCAATAATAGGCTGTAAAATCAATCGGGGCACTTCAATCGGCTGGGCTTCGACGTCAAACAGCACTTGTATTCGATCCCCGTAACAGATCGACTGCATCTCCACATAAGTTCGGGAATGCTCAAGCTCCATCTCCAGCGGAATGTTGTCATCATGATGGCGAGTAATGAACTGAAAATATTGCCCGATGTATAAACAAAACTGGTAGGCTTTTTCCTTCTGGCTATCGGATTTAATCAAACGGCAAAGCACGAAAAAGCAATTATATAAAAAATGAGGATTAATTTGCGATTGCAATCTTTTCAGCTCCGAACGCTGAGTCCGAATTTGCTGCTCATAATTTTCCTCAATCAGTGTTTTCAAAGATTTCACCGTATCGTTAAAAGCCTGGTATAAATAGCCGAACTCATCCTTCCTGCGGTCGATCAGGATCGGCTCCAGCTCGTTTTGCTGCATGCGGCGGAAAGAACGCACCAGCTTGATCAATGGACGGTATATTAACCGGATTAAAAAGTAGGTAAAGAAAAATACAATAAAAACGGCAAGCAAGCAGGCCCACCAAAATAAAGCTTGATATACCTGCAATGAACCGAGAATCATCTCTTCCGGTATGCTCGTTACCATGTAACAATTCCAGAGGCTGGAATACTTGAATACGGTTAGAAATCGCTTGTTTTTATAATGGATCGTATCATAGCCTTCATCCACGTTCGCTGCCTGCTTTTCAAAAGCCAGCCGCTTCATCAGATCATGCAATTCAAGGTCGGAGCCGCTATTGATTTCCCAATCGCGCTCCAGATTAAACAATACGGTCTGTCCTCCCCTGCTATTGCCGATTTGCGCTAAGGTCTCTTTAATTTTGCCGGTTGAGAGCTCTACGCCTACGACATAGAGCGGGTCTTTTTTGCCTGCAGGGTACTGCATCGTAATAAACAGCCGGTCCTGCCAATAAATAAAAGGCCCCGTATAAAGCTTCTTGTCTGGCTGCATCGCTTCATATTCTTCCGCATTCAGATTGGTTTCAAAGCTGTTGCTCAGCACTGTGCGCTCGATCTGCGGAATGTACGCCTTCGACTCGCGAATAAACGGACTGGAATTTTTCATTAAATCCAAGCGGTGCTGAATATCCAATATTTTAGACGACCGCTCGTAGAAGTTCATCTGCTCACCTGTCGCCGCCACTTCCATTAAATCCCTGTCCATGACGTAGTTAGGCAAATATCGGCTGATCCGGTCTGCTTCCTGATCCAGAGAGTCCAGATAAAACCGTGTCGTATTTAAAATCGAATCGGATATTTCACTGCGGATATGATTGGCCCCTTGCTCATTCATCATCCAGGTAATAGCCATAAGCGGCAGCAAGGCCGCCAAAAAGGCGGCCATTATTTTTTTGAATATAGAGGAATCCTGTAACAAGAATATACTTTTCATCGTTTGTTCTCCTGTGCCCGAGATCTACGACCTTCCTGCCTATTCTTTTACACTTCCCATTACAATGCCTTTGATGAAAAACCGCTGCAAGAATGGATAGACAATAAGAATCGGGAAAGCCGCAACGAAGATTTGTGCCGCCCTGCTTGTTCGGTCAGACAGCTGGAGCATGAGTTCCACATTTTCTGATTTAATAAATCGAAAATCCATCTTAATAATAACGGTTTGCAAAAAGGTTTGCAGCGGGTAATTTTCTGGATGATTCATATAGAGCATGCCATCAAACCAGCTATTCCAATGCCCTACCATCGTAAAAAGCCCCGTTGTCGCCAGTGCGGGCAACGATAGCGGAACATAGATTTTCCAGAGTGTTGCAAAATGCCCGGCTCCGTCAATCCGCGAAGCATCCTCAAGCTCCTTGGGCAAATTGCGGTAAAAGTTCAATAGCAGGATGACGTTGAACACGTTGATCGCTGCAGGAAACACCAGCGCTCCGAGAGAATCAATAAGTCCCAAGCTTTTTATGGTCAAATAGGTAGGAATAAGTCCGCCGTTGAACAAAATCGTAAAAACGAAGATCCAGGCATAAACGGTTCTTAGACGAAACGTATTGCGGTCCTTGGATAAAGGATAAGCTGTAACAATCGTTAACAGCATGCTTAATGCCGTCCCTGCTGCAACCCGCTCTATAGAAACGCCAAAAGCTCTTAAATATTCAGGCTTACCGAACACATTATCATAAGCTGCTGTTGTAAATTCTACAGGCCACAGCGCAACCTTGCCGGCTGCCGCAGCCGATCCTGAGCTAAAGGAAATCGCCAAAATATGAATAATCGGCATTAAGCATAAAAGAGATATAAACACAAGAAATAGTAGATTGCTAACTAGAAAAGCCCTTCTTCCGAATGACGGTTTCATGACCACGGTCTGTCTCCTTTCTGAATCACCGACTTTTCCACTCTCTTAGAAAATGCGGTAATTCGCTAGTCGGTATGCGAGTACGTAGGATACGGAAATGAAAATAAAAGATACGACGGATTTCAATAAGCCGACAGCTGTGGCAAATCCGAACTGGGCTTGCTGAATTCCCATGCGGTAGACGAAAGTATCGATGATATCGGCACTTTCATAAACCGGCGCGCTGTACAGGTTAAAGATTTGATCAAATCCGGCGTTCAGCACATTCCCGATATTAAGCGTAAGCATAAGAACGATGATCGGCATCATGCCCGGCAGTGTCACGTGAAGGGTTTGTTTCCAGCGGCCCGCGCCATCCATTTCAGCTGCTTCATAAAGCGTAGGGTTAATTCCGGTTAACGCCGCCAAATAAACTATGGTGCCAAATCCAAATTCCTTCCATACATCGGAGACGACCATGACATAAGGGAACCATTTATTATCGCCAAGAAAGAAGATCGGCTTCATACCGAACCATCCAAGCACCTGGTTAAATATGCCGGAGGAAGGAGATAAAATATCGATCAAAATACCGCTCAGCAGCACCCAGGATAAAAAATGGGGCAGATAGACCAGGGTTTGGAACGTTCTTTTCATCCATTCCCTACGCAATTCATTAAGCAAAATAGCAATGGTGATCGGCACGAACAAACCGGCAACGATTTTCATTACAGCAATATATACCGTGTTAAAGAAAATACGGCCGATATCCGGATAATCCATTAACAATTGGAAGTTCCTCCATCCGATAAACGGGGAGCCGAACAGCCCTTTATTCGGCACATATTTTTGAAAAGCCATCATGATTCCTGTCATCGGAATGTAACTAAAAATAATAATCAAAGCCAAACCCGGCAGCAGCATTAAATGAAGCGGCCATTCCTTCTTCCACATTCGCGTCAGACTATTCATATCTTCACCTCGCTGATTCACTTTTCGTGCTGTTCATGCTTTGCTAAAGAACATGGTTGTTCTTGAAAAAGGGAGGGATTGCATCGATTCAATCCCTCCCTGCGCTGCAGATTCTATTTAAGCGATTTATACCACTCGTTAACTTCTTTCGTGATTTCATCGCCGCCAAGCTTCTTCCACTCTGCAACGAATTTATCGAATTCGTCTACGGATACTTGGTTCATCATGATTTTGATGAATATTTCATCACGTTTCTTCGTTAAAATTTCTTGACGGTCTGCCATCGTCGGAGTAGGCGCCCCGTAGAATTTGTTTTGCAGGTATTGCTTGTTCTTTTGGATTTCTGGAACATAAGAAAAGGCTCCATGAGGACCGGATATTAAATACTCCCACCACATGTTTGTATCGCCTTTAACGTATTGCATGGCGCGTGCATAACGCGTTTTTTGGTCTGCTGTCTCAAGGATGCTTTCGTCTTTGTTTTCAATGGCTTTGGGCAAGATTTCGCCGTTATTGTCAAACTGTTTGCCGACTCGAAGCGGGTTAAGCAGCCAGTAGTTATTGCCTTTTTCAACTCGGTCTTTACCATACCCATATACTTTCTGCTCTTCTGTCGGATGATTGTCAGCAACGATCCATTGGTTTAACAAACGGATCACGCCTTCCGGATGCTTGGCTTGTTTAGAGATAACATAGTATTCATCAACGCCAAGACCAATTTGATTCAATGTAGGCTTGTTATCAATTGAAGGGATCGGGAACACTCCCCATTCTTGAACAACCTTGCCGTCTTTCACAGCCCCTTTCGCAAGCTGCGCCGGTGTCCAGGAAGCGCCAAATACCATGCCGATGCTGCCGTCGTAGATGAGCTCAGCAGCTTTTTCCGTATCTTTAACCGAAAACTCAGGATCGATCAACCCTTTTTTGAACATGTCTTGCAGCGCTGCAAGAGCCTGCTTCATCTCGGGCTGAATATCACTGTTCATCAAACCGCCGTTTCCGTCTTCCATCCAAATATTTTCATAAGCATGATAGCCGTTCAAGAACGCTCTCAGACCGGTCACGCCTGTCTCTATACTAAATGGGCTCTTGCTGACCGCAATACCGAAAGCTTCCTTGGTGCCGCCAGGATTCTTCGCTTTGAACGCTTCGGCAATTTTTAAGAAATCATCCATTGTTTTAGGTTCAGGCAAGCCCAGCTCCTTCAGCCAGTCCGTACGAACGAACAAAAATTGATAGTTGAATGGGTTGTATGAGCTCGGAATACCCATCATTTTCCCGTCAATCATCGCTGTTTTCATTTGCATGCCGCCGTCCATGGTCAGAAATTTTTTCGTCTCTTCCGTAGCATGCTGATCATAAATTTCGGTTAAATCCATAATCATATCCGCTTCAGTAAGCTCTTTAAGCTGTGTAGCGTTTACAGGCAAGCAATCCGGAAGATCGTTGGATGCGATGGCTATTTTTACCCTCTCTTTAAATTGGCTTATATCTGTAACCCATTTGTTTGTAATTTTGACACCGATATCTTTTTCATAAGCATCATAAACTGAGTTTTTGTCGAAGCTTTCACCTTCGTCAAATTTCAAGTAAGGATCGCTTGGCGAAACCGTTGAAACCTCTATCATATCATTGCCGTTTCCTGTGCCTGTTGCTTCGATCGGTTCCTTGGCATTTCCAGATGAATGGTTTGCCTCAGGCGACGTTTTGCTGCTGCAGCCTGTCATCGCCAATGCAAGCGTCAAGGAGACGATAGCAAGTGCTTTTTTGCTCTTCACATTTTACCCCTCCGGTATATTTCGTTTTAGTTTTCGCTGCAAGCTGTGCTGCGGTCTTTCATAATTTTAGTATAGAAAGAAGCTCTCCGCTGTTCTATACACTAGTCTTTACATTCGTATACACCTCTTGACACCAGGCAAAAATCAATTAAAGAAGTGTATCAACAAAAAATCACCGGCATATGTGCCGGTGATTTATTTAGATGCTTATGGAATTGGTTATCATCCGCCAATTGATGAAGCCCCTCTTAGCTTTTAATGAGGCTGAATTTCTTTTCCGTATATTGGGTCTAAGGAAATCCCGATGGCTACGATGAACAAATCGTTAGATGTTTAGTCGAGATTTTTTAGTGTCTGTTTACTTAATTCGTCCAGCTTGGTCGCTTCCTCTTCGGTCAATTCTATGTCAGTGGAATGCAAGTTCTCAAAGAAATGCTTCTCGTTCTGTGTGCCCACGATGGCCGAGGTCAGGCCCCTCCGGCCTAACAGCCAGCTAATTGCGATTTGCGAGAGAGTGGCACCTTTGGCTGCGGCGATTTCCTCTAAGAGACGGATGAGGTCCTCCGTCTTCCGCAGGTTTTCTGATTGGAATAAAGGCCTCTCCTTGCGAAAATCCGTAACTTCTTTGCCTTTGTGGAAAATTCCGGTCAAAATCCCCTTAGCGAGGGAGTTGTAGCTCATGATGCTGATGTCGTTTTGCAAACAATAGTCAAGCAATTCGTCTTCAATGCTGCGCTGGAGCATATGATACTCCGGCTGTATCGCGTCAACCCGTCCATATTGCATGGCTTCTTTCAGTTGAGCCAGAGAGAAATTGGAGACACCGATTGCACGAATTACGCCTTCTTCTTTCAACTTGCTCAGCTCTCCCATAGTTTCCTCGATTGGGATGTCGTTACTGGGCGTATGGATGTAATACAAGTCGATATAGTCCGTATTCAGCCGGAACATGCTTTGCCACAGGGCCGTACGGATATCTTTGGGCCGAAGATGATGAGCGCTTACCTTCGTTGCGATTACGCACTGTTTTCTTACATTGGCCAAGGCTTTTCCTACAATAAACTCTGATCGTCCGGCCCCATAGAGCTCAGCGGTATCGAATGAATTGACCCCGTGCTCAAAAGCTTGACGGAGAAGCCGGATGTTGTCCTCTTCGGGCTTCAGCTCCCAGCGAGTCAATCCGCCTGAGAAGGCATTGCCCCCTCCCAGTTCCATTGCGCCGTACGTAATGCGGGACACTTCCATGTCTGTTCTGCCGAGTTTTGCGTACTTCATTAGACTTCTACTCCTCTCTCGAATCGATATGTACAGGAAAAAAACGATATGCCTTGAATCGAATGACTGCCTTCAATACTCCTCGGAAATGGATGTGATTTTCGTTCTTTCTCATGAAGTCATGGGATCTCGAGTACAACCTATATTTCATATTCGCGAATCGATTAAGCGATCCTGCCAGTTAGCTGAATTAAGATGATTTTATAAGGGGAAGTAGATAATCATATCAATTACGGCTAACAAAAAAAAGCCGCAGTTACGCGGCTATGAAGAGAATATGTTCTGTTCTTGTCTCCTTACATCCCCAGCTAACTCCTCTCAGGACGGATCGGTATAAATCCATCCATCATCGCCCGGATAGTTCAACGACCTTGGTGGCGATGTTGCTCACAAATTCGCTGTCATGCTCTACAAACAGAAGCGTCGGCGTATATTCGAGCAGCAGCTCTTCAATTTGCATGCGGGAGATGATATCAACGAAATTAAGCGGCTCGTCCCAAATATACAAATGGGCTCTTTCACTGAGACTTCTAGCGATCAATACCTTCTTCTTTTGACCGCCGCTGTAGGTTGAGATATCCTTTTCAAATTGCAGTCTCGAGAAATCGAGCTTTCGCAATATCGACTTAAACAGGCTTTCGTCAATTCCGCAGCTTTTCGCATATTCGGACAAATCCCCCCGAAGGTGAGACGTATCCTGGGCTACGTACGATATTTTTAACTGCGCGTCCTTATGGAATCCTCCGTTGTATGGAATATCCTCGCCGCAGATCAGCTTCAAAATACTGGACTTGCCTGAACCGTTTGCTCCAGATAGCGCAATCCGCTCCCCTTGTTGAATCTCGAAGGTCACGTCTTCGCATACCGTTTTCGACTCGTATGAAACCGAGATGTGATCCAGCTCGGCGAGGCGCTCTTTGTAAAATGGAAGCGGAGCAATTTGTAGACTCTCTGCGTTCTCGATATTTTTGAGAAGCTTACTTTTCTCCTCAATGGCAGAGAGTTGCCGCTGCTGGATTGCTTTTGAGCGTTTCATCATTTTGGCTGCTTTATGACCGATATACCCCTTGTCCACTTTGGAGCCGGAGTTTCTCGTGCCGTTTTTGGTACTTTCCACTTCATGCGACCAGCCACTCGTCCGCTTGGCGGAATCCGATAAGCGTTGAACGTCCCGTTTCAGCTTTTCGTTCTGAGCCAGCTCGAATTGGTCCTGCCTCTGCTTGTTCTCCCACCAGGTTGAGAAATTGCCCTTCTGGATTTCGATATTGGTTTTGTTGATGGACAAAATATGATCGACGCACCGATCCAGAAAGGCCCGGTCGTGGGAGACCAAAATAAACCCGCTCTTTCGGTTGAGGTAATCGGCGACCAGCTTTCTCGCATGCAGGTCGAGATGATTCGTCGGCTCGTCAATCAGTAAGAAACGGTTGTCCTTGATGAATAAGGCTGCCAGCAGCACCTTCGTCTGCTCTCCGTTCGACAACGTATTAAACGGGCGGTACAGCAGATCCTCCGATACATTCAACCAGTTCAGCTCTCGAATCAGTTTCCAGTGAAGATAGTCCGGATAGACCTCACCGATTACGTCTATAGTAAGGTATTCCTTATGTTGTACCTCGAACGGGAAATAATCGAATTCGACGTTCGCGGATATGGTCCCGCTGTATTCGAGCTGCCCCTGTATCAGACGGAGGAATGTCGTTTTCCCTCTTCCATTCCTGCCCGTGAATCCTAATTTCCAATCGGTATCGATCTGAAAATGGACGTTCTCAAAAATGTTGTCATAACTTCCCTCATAGGCAAACGTCAAGTTCGAAACATAAATCTGTGACATCTAATCGACCTCCAGTTAAGTGTTGGCGGAGAAAATAAACCGTTCCCGCCCGTTACACGGAAGCCAACAAAAAACGCCGAAAGAACACCAGTCCAACCAGTGCTTCTCGGCGCTCACATGAACCCGACCATACAATAAATAAACCGAGCGACATCCATTCAAAAATCGCTAGGCAGATGTATATATGGGGGATAAAGCTCCGGTAACTGATTGTTTATTCGGTGAACCATGCCAAAAAAACGCGGATATGACAGGTTCACATGAACATCCACAACCTCTAATTCCGCCATCGCTTTATCCCTCCCTTCAAGGTCTCATTAATATGAACAAAACTTAGCATATCCGTTCACCGAGGTCAAGATCCCGTTGCTTCTGAAGTAAACTGTTTTATAAAAAAGTCTGCCGCGGTTAAGGATACAGCATCAATTCAGGCTCAATGTTGCCATTAACGGTAGATGGTCTGAGGCTGCTGGGATCTTGTTAATGACTTCAACGGAAGCAATCTCTATATTCCGGCTGGTGAAAATGTAATCAAGCTGCATAACGGGACGTAACGATGGAAACGTATTGCTAGGCGTTTTTGCCGCCATATAACAATCCTGAACAATTCCCGCTATGGTGCTCCATGCCTTACCTCCCCGTTTCATATTCCAATCCCCCGCAATGACAACAGGTGAACGATCCTCCTTAATTTTGCTCGCAATAAATTCAATTTGTTTATTACGTCTGCGTGGATTCAAACTGAGATGGGTGACATACATTTTGAGTGGCTTATCATTTATGAGTACATCAGCTTCCAATAAAGATCGGCCTTCGATCATACCAGATTTCATATGATGATTGTTCTCCGATACAATGGGATAACGAGACAAAAGGACATTTCCATACTGTCTGATCATGTTACCCTTCTTTTTCTTGATGGTGATCGCTGCCCCAAAAGCCGCATTCATCTTTAATCGTCCGGCTAACCATGATACTTGATCCAAGTAATGGCTTCTTTTGGAAAAAAACCTGTCGACTTCATTTAGAGCGATAAGGTCAGGCTCACTTTCTTCTATAGCTTCGGCAATTCTGTTCAAGTTTATTTTTCCATCCGTTCCTTTCCCATGATGAATATTGAAAGTGACAACCTTGATCTGCAATTGAATCCCCTGTCTTTCTGTTTTGAAATGAACGTTTTGAGTATTTTGAACATAGCAATGGCCAGAATCGTGGATGATTCCATTTTATTCTTAACAACACGTTCCGTAAATATCAGGGGAAACGTATATGAACACCTAAAGCGAAAACAAAAAAGCCTGCAAACGATATATGCTCTTGTCGTCTTACTATTACCTTAATAATTTCCGATAAAATAACGCAAAACGTCCCGGCACCGAAGCTCCTCCGGTACTGGGACGTCAGTATTAGATCATTGCTTGGCCTGCTACTTGCCCAAATTAGCGCTCCACACCTCGATAAGTACGTTAACGCTCCGATTGAGCGTTGTTTTTGCTTGATCAGAAACGTCATCCTGCTTCTGCTCTTTATTCAGCTGCTTCAGCAAATTCTCCAGATGCATGATCCCCTGCTTCCAGTCCGGCTTCTTCTTGCTTACCGCATCGGCGGCATGCTCAAGCTCCTTATCCAGCTGCTTCCGGATCTTCTCGTCTAACTGTCCGGTTGAGCCAAACTCCTCCAGCAGCTTGCCGATGGAAGGAGCGTTAATGGGAGCGGGGAGAACCGTGAAATTGTCGTAACTCGTTTCATTCATGTACGTCCGCATGCCGACCTTACCGTGTGTAAATGGTCTGCCGCTGCGGTCCGTATAATCGATAACCGGCTTGCTCATATCATCGACAAATACTTGAATGTGAGCACCCTGCACTACGACTTTTACATGTTTCCATTCGCCTGATTTCACCTCGAGCGGCTCCCCTGTCAAATAGGTCCAGCCGTAATTCAGCTTGCCGAGATGAACGCCCTGTTTGTTCAGGTACGCGACATATCCTTGTACGAAATCCGCATTGTTCTGATTCAGCTCCTTGCCGTGAGCCGGGTTGCTCGCCCGGAACAGAATGCCTGCGTCGCCTGTATCGCTTATCAGCTTGATATCAGACTCCACGCTATAATCCGACCAATTGGCATCTCCGATCAAAGTTTTCCCGAAGCTGCCGACCGCTGCTTGATATTCACCAGTATGAGCAGCTTTCGGTTCGATCGGATTCTGATGAATTCGTATTCCCTGGAAGTCAAATTCACCTACCACTGTTTCGACCTTCAAGGTATGTGTGCCCGCCGGGAGATAAATGCCTTGCTTCGTTGTTGTCGCCCAGTTCTCCCAGGTGACGGAATTCGGGATATCGACTTCACCGGTCAGATCGGTTGTATCGTCGAGCCACAGCCGGACCTTCGCCCCATCCATCGATGTAGCGGTCACGAAATCGACGTTATACACGCCGGCCTTGGCAATATCTACGTTGTAGGCCAGCCATTCGCCGGTAGCGTTCCACCCCACATTGTAGCTGCCGCCCGCATTTCGGCGGATGTCGACCGCATCGTTCCGGTATTCCGTACCGATGTTAGCGGGAGTCAGATCATGGTAGCCCGTACCTTCGCCGCCTACCTTATAATCAACAGCCTGGATAAATCCGGGCAGCACGTGCGGCTTATCGAACTGGGTGAGGGACAGTCTTGTCATGTCATACTCGCCCTTGACGATTTCGACCTTCAGTTCATGATCACCGGCCGGCAGCTGGATACCGGATTTCGTCACCGACTTCCACTTATTCCAGTCACCGGAAGCAGGAACGTTCAGTATACCAGTCAAATCAGTCGTGTCATCCAGCCACAGCCGGACTTGTGCGTCCTTAAACGTCGTAGCTGCCCACAGGTCGAGATCGTACAATCCCTCTTCCGCGACGCGAATGTTGTACTTCAGCCATTCGCCGGTTTGATTCCAGCCTACGATCTGATCGCCGGTTGCAGCGGATCGAATGTCGACGCTATCGCTGCGGTATTTGCCCCCAATGTTCTCAGGCGTCAAGTCATGATAGCCTACGCCTTCACCGCCAGGCTTGTAATGCTCAGCCTCGACGACGCCGGGCACGGGTATCGGCTGATCACTCCTCGTCAACGCTATGCTTGCAAAATCGAATTCTCCGCGGACCGTCTCCGCTTTTAGCGTATGCTTACCTGCCGGCAGGGTAACACCGGATTTGCGCACCACATTCCAGATATTCCAGTCACCGGTCTTCGGAATGTCTACGATGCCGGTAAGATCCGTCGTGTCGTCCAGCCAGAGCCGGATTTGACCTCCATCCATCGTAGTTGCTACTTTGAACTCTGCGTTATAGGCTCCGGCTTCCGCTACGTCAATATTAAACTTCAGCCATTCACCCGTCTGGTTCCAGCCGACGTTGTAACCGCCGCTGGCCGAATTGGAGCGAATATCGACCGAATCTCCCCGGTACTCGCCGCCGATGTTTTGGAGTGTATTCTCATGATAACCTACACCCTCTCCACCAGAGATATAGTGGACTGTGCCAATCGTACCCGGAATCGGATGATAGGCGTCATAAGCCTGCTCCTCCTCGGCAATGTCGGACTTCACGCTCCAGAAGCCTTCATACCGCTGCCAGCTGTCGTCTTGTCCATCATCGAAGTTATCATAGAGAACCGGAACGTCCACGTGCCGGTGGAACGACAGCTTGTCCAGCGAGGTCGTGCCCGATGCGGCAGTGACCTTCAAAATATGCTCACCTGCCGGCAAATCTACCCCATTCAGCTGTGCGGTTTGCCATCCTGCATCAGCAGTGTTGCTGTCAGCTGCCAGCTCAAACTCACCCAGCGGCCGTCCACTATCCAAAGTGAGCTGTACTTTGCTGCCCAGAGCTGCATCTGCATAAGAGAGATCAATATCGTATTTGCCTGCCTCCGCAATGTTCAGCCGGTATTGCAGCCATTCGCCTTTCTCGAAAGCAGTGACATGTGAGGTGCTGTCATCTGCTGTGGCCGTATCCACGCCATCTCCACGGTAATCGCCGATAGTATCCGGCGTCTGGTCGTGATAGCCGACTTCTTCGCCGCCTGGCAGGTAATGAACGGCTTCAACTTGACCCGGAACCGGTTTCGCGGCATCAAAATCGCTGCTTCCGTTAACGTCGTTGCTGAAAGCAACATAACCGAAATTAGCCTTCGCGTTCTCCGTGACGTAACCGATACTGCCGCCGCCAAGCTTCGCGCTACGCGTCTGCTTCAGCATGCCGTCAACGTAGATCTTGAACGTGTCCCCTGCTTTCTCAACCCGGATATTATGCAGTTTTGTATAATCGTACCCTTCCGGAAGCGTGCTCTCCTCCCATCCCAGATCGGCGCCGTTCACCCGGAACTGCGTCTTCAGCGAATTGCTCGCCGGATCTAACAGCGCTGTTCCGAAATCGTTATCCCCCTTGTAGGAGAAAACGGCCCCGAGCCGCTGGCCTTCGGCTTTGCTTGACTCAGCCAGCTGCAGGTTAAATTCTGCCGTATAGCTGCTTCCGGCCTCAGCAGTGGTCAACAGCCTGCTTGTACCGGCAGCTTGCTGATGCAGAAGTCCCGAATCCATGCTCCAGTTGCCACCGTCCGCATTCGTCCACGCCGTGCTGAGTTCCGAACCTTTGAACCGGTCCTCAAAATCCGGCATCTCCGGATCCGGCTGTTCGGTTGCCGTCGGTCCGAGCACGGACATTTTGTCACCGTTGAACACGATCCGGTCCATCCCCATATGGCGAAGAGGTCCGACAATGCCTTTTCCTTCGAGATTGTGGTAAATAATATAGCGGGCATCCAGGTTCGGGCCAACGACGACCGTATTATGGCCGAGACCGACGGTCGGACCTTCCGTACTGATCAGAAGCGGGTTGTCCGTATCACGCACGAATCCCTTGAGCGGGTTTGCGCTGACCGCGTAGTCGACTCGATAGCCTTTGCTGAATACATGGTTGCCGGTATACGTCATATAGTATTTGCCGTTGCGTTTGAACAGCGTAGAACCTTCCGTCCAACCGTTCATGCTTGCACCCGTATTAACGCTGTTACCGATCGTCGTCGGCGTAGGCATTTCAGCTGCGAGAATTCCTTCTCCGTTCGCATGATAGAAATACCACTTGCCATCATCGTCAATGAAGACGTTGCCATCAATCGAATGGCCCAAATTGCCCGTCTGCACCGTGAACGGACCCGTCGGGCTTTCACTGCGCAGCACGTAATGACCATTGCCGGCAGGAGAGGTATACATATAAAAATATCCGTTCCAATAAACGACTTCAGGAGCGTAGGCTCCCTTCGTAACCGGATCGGTTGCGGCCAATCCTCCATAGCTCCAGTTGACAAGGTCAGGAGAGCTCCACACTTTGACCCCGACATCGGTATCTCTTGTGCTCACATACAAATAATATGTACCGTTAAACTTCAGCACGTAAGGGTCGCCAAGTCCATATTGCCCCCATTCGTCCGGCAGCGATGCCGGGTTCTTATAGGCGAATGCCGCCTGAGGGGCAAACAAGAGCAGCACACACATCACGACCGCAATACTTCGTTTTAATATCAAACTTATCACCTCACCGATTTTATTAAAACGCTTTCATAGTAAAATGATCGTATCGATCTTTACCTGCACCGATATCCCACCACCTCAATTCATCCAATATATTTGTAATACATCGTGAGTATATCGGCATTATCCAGGCAAAGTCAACGGTTTATTTCAATTATCTTGTAATATTCAAAGAAATATCTGTTTTTTTAGCTTATCATACAATATTAATGTAATAAATGAGATCACTATAGGCATGACTCATAGCCCGCTGTCACCATGAGCGGTAACTTTGTACTCGTAGGTTTGTTAAACCTCCGTCAGATACATTTGGTGTAGGAAATCAGATCCAGCATTGAGGCATCAATTCGATGAACAAGAAATATATACCAAAATAAATATCTTTTCAGAATGGAATTTCGCAGAATAATCTCGAATGGTTCTATCTTAGTTCGGTCACTCTGACAAAAAAAGGACCCATCCACATTGGATCGGTCCCTACTTCATTCCTTTTACGGCTTGGCATTTTCGTTTATCTTCTCGAAGTATGGTGCCAGCTTAGAGGCTAGCTGCTCAAACCGCTGCTGTTCTTCTTGGGTCAGCTTCTCCTCATGTTTGACCCCTTTTTCATCGGTGATCTTCAGCTTTAATTGGATCAGCTGCTTTATCAGCACCTGATACTCCTTAAATTCATCTTCGTTGAGCTTGCCTTTTGCTGCTTGCAGCATTTCCTCAATCTCTTGATAATCTTCCTGTGTGCCGCCGTGCTGTTCAATAGTTGAAACAGAACCGAATAGATCATCGGCTAGATAGGAAGAAGCAAATACCGCGGACGGAATCAGGATGGCTATTGCGGCAATACCTGCGAGCACTCGTTTTTTCATGGGAGATCTACCTCTCTTATCGTTTGCATACTGATGATAGGACTTTCGGACACGACCATACAATTCGGGTGGGCACTGCATCGAATCCGCCACCTGGCGAAGCTCTTCACGCAATTCCTTCTCAATGGACATACGCGTCTCCTCCCGTCATTTCGATCCGCTTACGGAGTTCTTTCATTGCCAGGTGATGCCTGGATTTCACTGTGCCAACGGGGATCTGTAGAATGTCTGCAATTTCTTCCAGAGCGTAGTCGTGAAAATAGCGAAGGATGACGACCACACGTAATTTGTACGATAATTGGCGGACAAGGCTGAAAAGTTCATGCTGCATCTCGAACTGCTGCACAGCTTTGTCCGTCCAATCGAAATGTTCACATGTCATCCGGCGGTTTCGTTCAAAGAGGCGAATTCGCCGCCATGTCTTTCTTTTCCAGTCTTGGACTAGACGGACTGTAATCCCGTGCAACCAAAACCGGAACGGCCGGTTCGGGTCGTAGGTATGAAACGTACGCCACATGCTCATGTAAACTTCATTCACGATATCTTCAATGTCCTGTTTGTTGTAGACGAGAAAAGCAACCGTCCGATAGACGTCTTGGTGAGTCGCCTGATAGACTAGCTGAAAGGCGGACTCGTCGCCCAACTTCGCCTTTTCAAGCCACGATAGTAACTCATTATCATTCATAGGGGCCCCTCCTGAACGTGTTACAACCATTAATTCGCTCTCATGGGGAAAAAGGTTCAGTACGAGAATAAATTTTTTTGGAGATATTATAGGAAATACTTCAGGATGACCCTAAGTATAGAGCTCACCTGTACTTGACTACCCATATTAATTACGGCTAACCATCTATGTATTTGTCTTTTTCGGCTAATGATATATGTTCTTGTCCGCGTGTTTGGATAAGAATATAAATCGTGACAACAAAAATAGCCGCAGTTGCGCGGCTACCACCTCTGTTAATACTAAACACCAAACTGATTTAAGTGATGATCTAGATGCTTATATAAACCTTTTCCCCATTGCTCAGGAGTCAATTTTCCAAAAAACGGATGCGGGTGAGACGTACATTTTTCCGGGCCATTATTCTGGAATGTTATAATTTTTTGTTTTAGTATTTCTTTCTCTGTTTGAAAGTCTTTTTCTTCTACTATCAAAATTGTAGGAATCGTAGACATGTTGCGGGCAGGTGGCTTGTCATTAAAAAACATTGGTTTCACAAATGTTCCAATGAACACGCCTAACCAACCTCTTGGGGGAAAGCTGTTTCCCATTGCAATGTCATGGAATGATGAGCAATGAGCTAGCATTTGGGCAACATCCATCTTACCCCATTGAGGTCGTGAATTTGGACTCAATTTGTCTATTCGGTTCAAAATCTCCACTGCATCGGTTTGATTAAAAAGGTTTTTCATAACAGACTCCTTTAATTTAATGTCTGACAAATTATAGGTAGACAGTTACCAAGATCATCATACCTTAAACTCGAATACTCAATTTCTTCGGGATTGCTATAGAGTTAGCGAATTGATTAATGGTGAAACCTATATTGCATGGGTTGTAATCGGCGTTTAACCTAAGGAACATATATCGTTAAACAAAAAAGCCGCTACCAGGCGGCTATGAAGCGAATATATTCTTGTCACTATACAATAAAAGGGTAATTCATACTAACTTTACATCAATGTATTATGTAATGATCCAGGAACGAATTCCGAAACTTCCCGGTTGGATCGTATCGAAGCAGCAACTGACGGAATTCCGCTAATCGCTCATACCGCGCTTGTAATCTTTCCGGCTCCATCGTAAACAGCTTCGCCCAATGCGGGCGTACTCCAAACGGTTCCAGTTCATGTTCGATAAGCGGAAGTAACTCGCGCACACGCTCCCATTCCGGCTTCCATGTAAAATGCAAACCGACGCTATCTTGATGGTAGCATGGGCTCATCCAGAATGTGTCCGAAGCAATTGTGCGTATCTCGGAAATGAAGAGCAGAGGCGCAATTCGATCTCGCAGTTTACCTAGCGCATGTATCGCTTCAAGTGCATGCCGCCTCGGAATGAAATATTCACTTTGCAGTTCGTTGCCCGCGCTGGGGGTAAAATCCATGCGGAAATGAGGCAACCGTTCGTACCATGGTCCCGGAGCGCCTAATTGCTCGCTACAGTTTACGACAGATTGACCAGAAACCATATGCCGTTTTTCCGGAGCGGGTAAAGCCCCGAAAAAATGGGATGGTGCCTCATCCTCCCCGTTTGTTCCCAGCTTTCGTTTTACCCACACTTGATTGAATATGGGCTCTGCCCAATTCGTAAACAAGCTGACACTGTATGCGGCAGATAAAATATCTTCGATGTCGCTATCCAGTGCAGAAAAAGGAAGACGTTCATATACGGTCTGACTTACCTGAAACGAGGGGACTAAATCCAGTGTGAGCTTAGTGACGACTCCCAGTCCGCCAAGTCCGACGACCGCCCCATCAAACTCGGGGTCAACCCCGCGCGTGAGTACCGTAACTTCTCCATCCGACTTCAATAGCTCAATAGCACTTACAGAAGACGCCAGGCTTGCATTATGGACGCCCGAGCCGTGGGTAGCTGTCGCCACGGCGCCAGCCACGCTAATGTGCGGAAGCGACGCTAAATTATGCAACGCGCAGCCATGATCATTTAAATAGCGGCACAGATCGCCATACCGAATGCCACCTTCGACTGTTACGATGTTGTGTTCTCTGTCGAGATCGATGACCCGATTCATCTTTCGAAGCGAGAGATGGCTGCCATCGGTGTCGGCAATCCCGTTAAAAGAGTGACGCGAGCCAAGCACGCGTATGCTTCTGCGGTTAACTACCAGATCCTTAACCTCTTCAATATTTTTAGGCTCAAGCAGCTCCAACGAGCTGTAGCGATAGTTCCCGGCCCAGTTCAACTGATCTCCCATACGACTCTCCTATTTAACATGCTAATTTTTGTCTGAATCAACTTGATTATTGAGGTATTCGGCATAGCGTTCCACAATCCTGCCCAGTGGCTTAATTAACCTTAAAATGTAGTAGTCATGTTTAAGCTCGAACCATGTACTTGTTCTGTCGCGTTATTATACGATAGGCAATTCCAGCGTCCTGCTTCTTAGTTTGAATCCTTTTGCATCATAGAATCCGATCACATCTTCATTGAATTCCGCTACACGCAATTCGATACTGCAAAACTGCTGCTATTTTGCGAGTTCTTTCATAATAGTCGATAAACTTGCTTCCGATATTCTTAACCGTGCGTTCGAGGGAGCTGATGCGTGTTCTGGCTCGTGCAGGCAGCAGACAAGAATGCGGAGAGCGTCTATGACGCCTACGTTCGGTTCAGTATCCCGGCTGCCGACGCGCTCGTCCGTTATAGCATGGTGGACATGGACATAGCCGGTGCAGACGGGATCTTCAACGCACTCCAACGTACGCCGGAAAACACCTCGCCCACCAGCTTCCGCCATTGGGCCGAAACGGTTCTAAAGCCGGCTTTTGACGCTATTTGATGAATGGATCCTGAGAAACACAAACCGTAACAGCTGCGGACGATAAAATCTGCCCGCGACTGCTGCTGGTTCCTCCAGTTCCCTTAATAATGTAATTTTTGGTAAATATGTACTGCGTGTTAAACTTAGATTCTATAATCAAATGAACCACCAGCAACTGCAATAGTCCCAGTACGTACCCATTTAATTGCCTGCAATACCAAAGGCGATGAATTGTTACCATTGACTTCATCAAAGTCCAGCCAAATAGCCCCTTCTGAATCTTGTCCTTCAAACGATTCAATGGCATTAGTGATCTCTTCTGAATCAACATCAACTTCATATAGAATGGCAATATGATGTAAATTTTCTATTGTATGATCTTGTACGGTCCACATCACAGAAAAATCACAAACCCCAATATTTTTAAGCTTTCGAACTGTGTATCCCGTTTCTTCTCGGAGTTCTCTTATGATCCCTTGCTCTAAAGACTCCATCTTCTCTAATCGACCACCAGGTAGATCATATTTCCCTGTGTAAGGACCTAAAACTTTTCGAATAACTAATATACAGTTATCAGCTGTACAAATTTCCATAGACCCCCATATGCCGATGAAAATTGTCATTGATATCAGTCACCCTACCATTCCCCCAAGCTAACTGTATTTATGCTTGCCATTTTATTTTCGGCCTAACATTGTTCATTGTCGAGGATTAATGTTTATCTGAGCCGTAGAATACAAGTATGGATAGATTATCCGAACAGCACGATCCTGTTCAATCAAAAAGAAGAGCGCCGTCCATAACAATGGGACTGCGCTCTTGTTGATATAAGTCCGCTGAGGATGTCCTCAACGGTACTTGCATTAGGTCACTTAAGGGTTGCTCAGCAATTTCTTGCCTGCCGCAATGGTGTTTGCTGTTTTGGCCACACGCTTTCCTAGGGCTTCTCCCAGCCCGAGACCCTTCGTAAATAACGATTGGATCAGGTCATCGCGGGTATCCTCGACAGGGGATGTCACTCCGACCCCATAATAACTGCCGTACAGTGCATTCTCCGGAATATTAGCCGGCAAGCCGACAACCATCATGCCTTGATGCAGCATCGGTGTAACCAGGTTTAGCAAGGTCGCCTCGATCCCGCCATGAATGGTTGCCGTCGTACAAAATACTGCGCCGATTTTATCAACCAACGTCCCGTTTGCCCACAAATACCCGAGCTTATCGATCCACTCCTTTAAGCCGGAGCTAATCGTGCCGAAGTGTCCGGGGCATCCCCAAATTATCGCATCCATATCGGCAAGATCTTTGACGTTTGCCTTACTCACGTGATTGATGAACACCTCCGTGCCTTCCACACTTTGAGCGCCTTTGGCAATGGAACGGGCCAGCTGTTCTGTATGCCCCGCTTCACTATCATACACAATATAGATTTTCATCGATTGATCTCCTCTCTTGATCGCTGTTCAAACGCGCTTCTTTATTTGTTTTCCTTTAGGAGCCCGTTCAATTTCTTGAGCGTTTCCCGGTAAGCTTGGTCGGGGGACATTTCTTCATTCGGTTCCGCTACCGCTTCCTGGTTAGTGGCATCCTTCAGTTTCAGCAGCGCCTTCCGGTATTCTTTATCGGTGAATTGCCCTTCGTCTTTCTCAGGCTGAGACGGGGTTAAAAACCCTCGAATGGCATTTCGGAATTCGCTATCCTTATTTTGCATGTCCGAGTGAGCCGCTACCTCCGCGAGTGCCGGTTGGTCTACCGGTTGGGCTACAGCTGCAGCTGGCGCCGGTTGAGCCGCCAACTCACTCGCCTCGGGCGCTTTAACCGGTACCTGCAACGTATCCTCTTGCGGCTTCACCTTGCGGATGAAGAACGCCAGAACAAGCGCAGCGACAGTCAGCCAGGTGGCCACGACGAAGGACTGGTTGATGCCGTAAATGGTCGCCTGCTGCGTAACCTCGGCCATCTTGGCCGCGTCTTTCGGGTTGATATGGCCTGCGATGACGAGCTCTTTCCCGTGCGAGGCCGCTCTGTTCGTCATGACCGTGACGAGCAAGGCGGTTCCGAGCGCGCCTGATACGTTCCGGAGCGTCTGGGACATCGCCGAGCCGTGCGCGTTCAGGCGGCGCGGCAGCTGATTGAGGCCTGCTGTCTGGATCGGCATCATCAGCATGGACATCCCGAACATCCGCGCCGTATAAATGAGCATCATATGGTTGTATGATGAATCGGCTTCCAGATGGCTGAACTCGTACGTCGTGATGGTTGTGATGATAAGACCGGCGACAGCCAGCCAGCGCGCGCCGATTTTGTCGAACACCATGCCCGTGATCGGGGACATGATACCCATCAGAATGGCCCCCGGCAGCAGCAGGAGACCGGAATCAAGCGGCGAAAAGTGGCGGATGTTCTGTAAGAAGATTGGCAGCAGGATCATGCCGGAAAACATCGCCATAGTGATGATGGCGTTAATCAGGGACGTGAGCGAGAACATGGAATATTTGAACACGCGCATTTCGAGCAGCGGATTCTTCACCATGATCGAGCGCACAATGAACAGAATGAGCGCGACCGCGCCGACAGCCAGGCAGATGATAACTTCCTCCGAGTCCCAGCCTTTCGTACCGGCTTCACTGAAGCCGTACAGCAGTCCGCCGAAGCCGAGTGTCGACAGGATCACACTCAGGACGTCGAGCTTCGGACGGGACGTCTTGATGACGTCCTTCATCGAGAAGGCGCCGAAAATCACGGCGATGATCGCAAGCGGCAGCACGATGTAGAACAGCACGTGCCAGTCATAATTCTCGACGATCCAGCCGGAGAGTGTTGGTCCGATGGCCGGCGCGAAAATCATTGCGACCCCCATCAGGCCCATTGCTTTACCGCGTTCCTCGACCGGGAAGATGGTCAGCGTAACGACCGTCATAAGCGGCATTAGAATGCCGGCACCGCAAGCCTGCACGAGACGGCCGGCCAGCAGCCAGCTGAAATCGCCGGATAACGCACAGACAACCGTGCCCAGTGCAAACATGGATGAGGCCACCAGAAACAATTTCCGGGTTGTAAACCGGTTAATCAGGAAGGCACTGACGGGCACGAGTACGCCGTTCACCAGCATATAACCGTTAGACAGCCACTGGATCGTGCTTTCCGTTACATTGAGATCCGCCATCATTTTCGGTAGCGCGACGT
Organism: Paenibacillus sp. S28; assembly: GCF_016624415.1. NCBI lineage: Bacteria > Bacillati > Bacillota > Bacilli > Caryophanales > Paenibacillaceae > Paenibacillus > Paenibacillus sp. S28. The sequence continues at coordinate 209,570 of NZ_JACVTM010000007.1, forward strand.
TAAGCACCGTTTGGCTTAACAGCGCCACAAACGCGGCGATGAGCAAGGAGGCCATGATCGGCCCCTTGCGCAAGTGATTGGATACCATAGTGGTCATGGCTTAAGCTTCTTCCTCTCTATAATTTCTTAAAAGATGCAGTACTTTTTGCTGGATGCGGTCAAGCTCCCGCTGGTCTTCCTCAGGCAGCTCGAGCAGGGACCGCATCATGTGCAAGCGGGTGGCTTCCGTCTCGCGCCAGAGCGCCATCCCTTTCTCGGAAAGGGTCAGCGTCATCGCTCGCCTGTCGGTTTCAGTCCTCTCCCGGTCCACGAGACCGGCCTTGACCATCCGATCGACGATGCCGCTGGTCGTGCTGTTGCCGAGTTTCACCTTTTCGGCAAGGTCCGAAAGGCGGATCTCGGGGTGCTCCCGCAGCACCCTCAGCACGATCAGCTGCAGCGCAGTGAGTTTATGCTTGCTCGCCGCTTTGGTCATCAGCTGGAAGAACGCCTGATGGACCTCACGGTAGCTTTGGAATATTTCCAGGATCCGTTGTTCTTGCAACGTTAAGCTCCCTTCGCAAATATTTCGCATGCGAACTATTATCTAACCATTCAATCGATATGTCAATAAGTTCATAGTAGTAAATGTAGTCACGAACGTTCTGTTCAACAAGGAGCGCCATTGTACAGGTTACACCTTCGGGATAGGACAAATCAGACTTTAATGGGGTATCAATCGATATGATAAGGGCTTAATCAACGGGAGTAATGAACCCTTAGGATGACACGTTCAAGTAAGGCTCTACATGGTTTTATGGTTATAAAAAAAACCGCAGCTACGCGGCTACCCAGCGAGTACGTTCTTGTCGTCTAACATTATTATACAGGCACTTCCACCTCTCCATTCATCCTAATATTTCCCTTAACGGAATTAATATCTCTAATCTGCCAAAAAATAAAACACCAATGATCATTATAATGTGAGCATTTTCATCAGGAAAATCTATGCAAAAAGGTTACTGCATACTCTTGAGAAATTTCAAAATGATCCCATGTAACCTGACACTATAATGTGCCTGGGTATCGCTCCATCGACATGGATAAAAAGGACTAAATCTAATCGTGCCTGCAGCATTCTTGGGCAAAACCAAAGCACCCGTTAGTTTGACTGCTGTTCAATCAGCATGTCAACTCCCATTCACCAGCAATCAGAACCATCCTGCCCTTTTATTAACAAAAAAAGCAGCCTAAGATTTGCCGGCTGCTGTTGTGCTGTATCGTCTGTTGTCCTCCGTTAGCTTAAAGCTTATTTATTAATTTCTGAATGGCCAAGTGCTGCGTTAATTAAAGAAGTATCAAAATAATAAGGAAATGCTTCTACGACTAAATCGTCCTTAATTTTTAAGATTTGAGCGAAAGGTAATTGAACTTCTTTCTCAGATTGTCTAGCCTTTGCCACTAAAGTCCCCCCCATAAAAAGGGTGTCACCATCTAATGTAGCAACCATGTTTTCAACGTTCATGGAACTCCAAGTATTATGCATCGTATTAAAGAGTTTTCCAAGTTCTTCATAACCACACCAATCGCCCGGATAAGGCAGGGATGCAGGCTCATGAACAACGATATCGGGGTGAAAGGCAGATCTTATAGAGCTAAAGTCATTTCCATCCGAGCGCATAAATTCCATTTCGGCTGAAAACATTCGATCCAATATTTCCATTGCCTTTGTGCTGTTATCACTCCATGTATTATCCATTCATATTATCCTCCGTTCATATTAACCTCCGCTTCATCTCGATTATAGAACAAAGGATCTTTCGATTTGTTGCTGTGATATCCTCGCCTAATTGAAAAAGGTGCAGCAAATAGAAGCTAACTTTTCACAAAATAACAAATGTTACGATCGCCGCCATATCCGTCTTCGGCAGTGAATTTGGCGGGTTATAGAGGTTATGTCCCCTTTATGTATCTGATCATATAGACGGTCATTCTCCCGCTTTGTTGCGAGACTATTGTTCGTTTTTGATCTCAAAGATTTTTTGCAGAGTACGGATGTGCAGCGTACTTTCATTATCTGTTTCCTGGAGTTTGTCTCCCGATCCTGCGTTCATAAACCACTCTACCAGCCTATAACCGAACAAAAGGAGAATCATCTCATAAACGCAGTTATCCGATATGTGCGAAACATCCACTTGTTCCGAAAAGCCCTTGTAATACGCCGGGATACATCTATGGTAGTATTCAACCATGTGTTCAATATCGGCTTCATCCGCGATAAGGCTTGCCATATCTTCACCTAAATAGCCCCAACCCGTGGTATCCCAGTCGATGAGTATAATGTTACCGTCTGAATCAATGATGTTTGTCACCCAAAAATCCCTATGGCACAGCACGATGGGCAGCTTTTCAATACGGCTGAAAATTTCGTCCGCGCTTTCATCTATGTCGATGAGCATTTTACGTAGATGTTTCGGAATACCGCAATCGTCGGAACGGATATAATCATACACTCGATTCCATAACCGGTAATGAAGATAGATATCCTTCATATACTCCGCTCTGCTCAGATTGGTCATATTTTGTAAAAAAGCTGGCTCTTCGGCATATAACTTGCCCTGGAACCGTCCTAATTCCTCGGCTGCGCGTTCATACATATCGCCGGTGAGGTCCAAACCCGATATGCCGTCGGTATATTCCATCCATATCTGTGTTTCGTTCTCTTCTTCGTTCATTTCGACGTGATAACATTCTGGCCAACGGAATGATTCAGAAAACAAGGCGCCGAAATTGGACTTATAAAAATCATATTCTCTGCGCCATGAATCGGGATCCCTGTAACGTTCCCATTTCTTCTGCGTTTTTACAACGATGTTATAGGTGATTTCCCTGCCATCTGTGGTTTGGGCAATGCCCGTTACAAGCTGTACATTACCTACTGTACCGCCATGTAAAGGTTTGGTCTGGATATCGGTACAGATAGTTTCAGTACCAAGCATTTGGCTTAAAACCTGCGTCAGCGTTTCGGCTTTGATTTCGCTCATCATGAAGTCCTCCAATCGTTTTAACATGGTAACACTTTGTCGTACTTCAAGTTTAGGTTGTCATGCTGTACAAATGAAGGGAAAAAGTAATTTTAAAAAAACTTCCCCTGAATGGTTTATTTTTGATCCGATGTACTTGACTATGACGTAAGGTCATAGTGCATAATTCTCACTATCAATTACCTGAGGTGAGAGAAATGAATATAAAAACGCTGCGCTCAGATCGTATTTATCAAAAAGTTGCCCAGGCTTTACCTGAGGACAAACTCGAATTATTCAGAAACGAAATGATGGCTCCCTTTATGAAACAATGGCAAATTCAACAGATCCCTTTTAGAGCTGAAGAAGCGAATGGGTTTGACGTTATTACGTTTAATAGCATGATGCATCGATCCCCTGATCAGATTACCCCTCAGATATCGGCAGAGATCGAGCAGATTTCGTCCGAATCCTTTTGGTTAGAGTGTGAGCATGCTGTAAAGAAAAGCCTGGATCTATTTGCAGAGCATGGAATTCACCTCCCTGTATCCGAATATTTGTTTACCCTGCAGTTAGGAAATCCGGAAAGCCGTGCTCTAACAATAAACGAAGGATATAGCGGCTTTGGGGGCATTCCGGGGTTTATCTGGGGTACGCTCTTGCCAAATGATTACACCATTCCTCGCATGAAGGTTGCGCTGGCACACGAATGCAATCATAATGTGCGTTATCAATTTATCCAGTGGGATCACACCGTTAATTTAGGCGAGCTCATTGTCAGTGAAGGATTAGCTGAAAACTATGCTGCGTTCATGTTTGGCGAAGAATGGCTCGGCCCTTGGGTAACGAAAACAAACGCAGACACACTTAACAGGCACATTAAGCCTGTGATTAGCGAGCAATTGCACGTAACAGGGTTTGATCAAATCGCCCCGTATCTTTACGGCGACGAGATCGCCAAACTTCAAAACTTTAAACCGGTCAATATGCCTTATAGCGCCGGGTACGCTTGCGGATATTATTTAATCCAATATTATTTAAGGAAAACAGGAAAAACGATCTTTGAGGCAACCATAACGCCCGCTGCTCAAATACTAGATGAAGTCGAAGGATTTTGGGATGAAGAAACCATTATTAACGGTTAATGATATTGTTCAGATTACAGGCATTACAGCTCGGACCCTGCATTATTACGATAGAATTCATTTGTTTAAACCGACACATCTTACGGAAAAAGGGTACCGACTATACGATCGAAGCAGTTTGGAAAAACTACAAACGATTTTGTTCTTAAAGGAATTGGATTTTTCCTTGAAAGAAATTGCCGACATTTTAAAGTTGACTAAGCAAGAACAGAAACAAATATTAAAGAAGCAAGGACAAACCTTATTATCGAAAAAGCAAAGACTGGAAACCATCATGGCGGCTCTCGAAGAATATGTGTCGGGAAATGATATTAGCCATTTGGAAATCTTCAACAATACTTCCGCTCTGCCATTAAGAGAGCAATATGCAAATGAGGCAAGATTCATTTATGGTGAGACAGAGGCGTATCAAGCGTATAATGAAACGTTGGAAGCATGTTCACCCGAAGAAAAAGAGGAACGTTTTTCAGCCATGGAGGAAATATTCAAACAAATGGCGACTTTTATCCATCAGGATCCTTCCTCCGAAGAAGTGCAGCAATTAATCGAGGAGTGGAAAAAAATTTTAATGCAATTCATGCCTTGTGATGCAGAGTTACTGGCTTGCATTGCCAATACTTATAAATTCGATACACGATTCACAAGCTACTTTAATCAATATAGTACTGAAGATTTAGAAGATTTTCTTTACCGTGCAATCATGTACCATATCAATCGGTTGAGCGACTCTCGAATGTCCTAATGATCGAAAGACGGTACTTGACACGGAGGATGCTGAAACAGACAAGTAAATAAGTCCATTACGGAAACCGCAGGATGCATGACATCAATGTCATATCTTGCGGTTTCTTTTATAAAATTCGCCTCTGCTGCTGATATAGAGTAAGCCATCAGGGCTCTGGATCGGATTTTTTCTACTTATAATAAAGCAAGCGGGTAGCGTAAGCATTACGGTATTCCGATGGGGTCAGACCTGTTTTTTTCTTGAATGCTTTCATGAACGAATGGCTGTTTGAAAATCCCAATTGGTTGGCGATTTCGGTAATCTTCCGATTCGTATCCGTTAGCAGAAACTTGGCCGCCTCCATCTTTTCCTGCATGATGTACTGCTTCAAGGAAATGCCTGCTATGGAAGAAAACAAGCCCGTCAAGTATTTGGCGTTATACCCGAAATGCTTGGCCAGATGTTCAACCTTCAAATTTTCTTCCTTGTACCACTTGATGTAATCCACAATGTCATTGTACAGCTGCTGCTTCTCTGGCTTGGCGGGTTGATTCTGAACGAAAAACATCTGATTGTAAATCTCACACAAGACACCTGTTGTCAAGTAATTGTTCAAGTTTGGTTCTCGGTAGCTCCTGACGGAATCCTGCAATTGCTTGAGCATGACGGTCAGTTTGTTGGGGCTGCGCAAGGTGCCATACTCTGGAATCGCGATGACCTCAGGATCACAGTCTTGCTCAAGTTCATCGGCAGTGATGCTTTCCGTTTCCCCGCGCGCCGAGAAATGCAGCCAGTAAAAACTGCAGTCCGACGCCTGATAGCCGTATTGATGCGATCGAGGCGGCATCAGCAGGAATTCCCCTTCTCTCAAGGCAAATTTCTTCGTATTGCATGAAATGTACAACGTTCCGCGAGTCTGGATAAACAACTCATACTCCCTTAAGATCCGGTTCATATGCTGCCACTCCGGAGACGGAGACATAAATTTCCCGGTCATCACCATTTTCACCGGGCCATCCACCCGGAAGCGAAAATAATTCATCGTCGGTCTCTCCCTTGCGATCAAACCTTTATACACTAAACGTATGAATAAGATACCAAACTTGGTGAGGTTTATCCATGATATTTTCAAGTAAATCTAAAAATCATGCTGAAGCAGATGTAAGCTTAAACTGCTGACATTTTGACACAAAAACCGACCTTCTATTATTTAACGAAAAGTGAGGAAAAGGTACACTTGATGTACTCTCCGCTGAAGGAGAAACTTGGTACAGAAAGGACCGATCGGGGAAATGAGATTACACGATTTTGGTTTGAATCAGGTCGTGCTGACTGGAGATTATCTTGTGAATGCCTTTACCAAAGAGGTCGCTTATTTACTAAGCTACGATCCAAATCGCCTGCTGGCCGGATTCCGTGAAGTTGCGGGACTGCCGTCCACAGCAGAGACTTACCCTGGCTGGGAAAAAACAGAGATTCGCGGCCATACCATGGGCCACTATCTGTCAGCATGCGCGCAAGCCTATGCCCAGAGCCGGAACGACAGGATCCTCGCTAATTTAGAGTATCTTGTATCCGAATTGGCCGGTTGCCAGTTGCACCACGGGTATTTGTCGGCATTCCCCGAAACGCTGTTCGATAACGTGGAAAATCGGATACCGGCTTGGGTGCCGTGGTACACGATGCACAAGATCATCGCCGGACTCATCGACGTTTATCAATCGACCCGAATACAAGCCGCTTATGACCTCGTCAATAAACTGGGCGATTGGGTAGCGGATCGGACTTTACGGTGGTCCAAAGAACTGCAATCAACCGTGCTGGCTGTGGAATACGGTGGGATGAACGATTGCCTGTACAACTTATATCAATTGACCGGGAATCCCCGACATGCGGAAGCCGCCCATCAATTTGACGAAATCAGCCTGTTCGAGCCCATTTGGGAAGGCAAAGATATATTGAAGGGCAAGCACGCCAATACAATGATCCCCAAATTTATAGGAGCCCTGAACCGATATTTAACACTGGGAGAAAGCGAAGTTTTTTATCGAGAGGCTGCCGAAAGATTCTGGGACATGGTCGTATACCACCACAGCTACATAACAGGAGGCAACAGCGAATCCGAGCATTTCGGAGAGCCTGATCTGCTCGATGCTAGACGGTCCGATATCACTTGCGAAACCTGCAATAGCTACAATATGTTAAAGCTGACGCGGGAATTATTCAAACTCACCCAAGATGTGAAATACGCTGATTTTTACGAGACAACATATATCAACGCTATCCTTTCCTCCCAAAACCCGGACACAGGTATGACGATGTATTTTCAGCCGATGGCGACTGGTTATTTCAAGGTGTACAGCTCCCCGTTTGAGCATTTCTGGTGCTGTACCGGCACTGGCATGGAGAGCTTCACCAAATTGAACGACAGCCTTTATTTTCACTCAGGTGAGCGGTTGTATGTCAATCAATTTATAAGCAGTACACTGGATTGGGCGGAGCAGCAGGTGAAGATCACGCAAAACTCTGACCTTCCATTCAGCGATACGGTTCAATTGTCTTTTGAGCTGACCGATACCTGCAAGAAGGAGCGACGTTTGTCCGTTCGTATTCGCATCCCTTATTGGACCGCAGGCGAACCAACCCTATCCCTGAACGGAGCAAACATTCAACCGGAAGTCAGGGATGGTTATGCAATCATTGATCGGTTATGGAAAGATGGCGACTCGTTACATATCCGCATCCCGATGAAAGCCAATTACTCCAGTTTGCCTGATGCACCAAATGTGGTGGGATTTCGTTATGGTCCGGTCGTTCTCAGTGCCGGATTGGGCCAAGATGATTGGGTTGAATCGAAAACAGGGGTTAACGTAAGTATCCCTACCCGGCGAATGCTCATAAAAGATTTCATCATCCCGCAAGGCATGAGCGTTCAGGAATGGTTTGCAGGCTTCGACCGGCATTTCATCCAAAAAGACGGCGAGCTTTCCTTTGTGCTCCGAAATACGGATGAAGACAATCGATTGGTCTTTACCCCACACTTCAAGCAGCATAGCGAGAGATACGGCATCTATTGGAGGTTCGTTGAAGCCGATTCGAACAGCCTGCACGAACACTTAGAGAAATCTCTGCAAGAACAGCTGATCAGGGAAGCCACGATCGACGGTATCCAGATTGGAAACGACCAATATGAGCTGCAGCATCAAGTCAAAGGCGAATGGACCCATGCCGGAACTTGGGAAGGCCTGAATGGGAGAAGAGCGGAACCAGGCGGTTGGTTCAGCTATGAATTAAAGGTAGACCCGGAAGCCAAGAACGGTCTCTCTGTTACTTTCAGCTATGGGTCCAGAGCCGGGAGCATCGAGATTTGGGTGGACGGAAAAATGCTTGCTACCGAATCAATTCCGTTGGAAAGAAAACGGGCTTTTTATGACAAAATGTTTGAAATCCCTGCCGAAATGACCGCAGGCAAAGCAGCGGTTGAGGTAAAGTTCTCCCCGATCCAGAATTTAAACGGCATCTATGGCATGCTACGGTCTGTGAAGCTGTGACATGCTTAATTTACCTGCTAATGCTTAACACCGAATGACCTGAAAAGCCTTCCTGTCGGGAGGCTTTTCATACATATCAGCAACATATGAAGAAGATCATCTCATTTAACAACTTCCTCCGGCAAATAAAAAAGCCATGAAATTCAAGGCGCTTGAATATCATGGCAGCTTAGAAATCATTTATCTTCTAGCGTTGAATCCGATAAAAGCTTTTGTGTTGAAATCGAACACGGCGGTCAGCGGCCCAAGCAGCTCGTCTTGGTCCGTGTTGTAAGTCACCGTCACCACGCTTCCGTTCGCAGCCTGGACGTCTTCAAGCAATTTCTTCTGCTCGGACGTAGTAGCTAATACACCAACCTCTTTAGAGGAGACAATTTGAACAGGTGCCTCGTCTTGCTTTGTCGTAATATGGGAAACTTGCGAACTCACCTGCGCCCAGGCCAAGTTGCGGTATTCCTGTGCTGTCTCCGGCGACATTTTTACTCCGCCTGCAACAGGTGCTTGAGCCTGCACAACTAGGAGGAATAGCGGGCTTTGTGGAGGAATGCTTTTCGTCATAAGCGGACCGTAGTAGGCTTTAACTTTCATACCTGCTTTCAGGTCCTCCCAATTCAAGGACTCCCCTTGAGATGTCATGACACGCGTTTCCTTACCCGCGTTTAATACCAAATTGTCGCCTAATTGAACCTGCCAGCCGTCATCCGTATGCTTCACAGCTTTGATGGTATCTTCTTTGACGACGCGATCTGCGTGAACTTTAACACTCACGGCCTGCGCTTGGCCCGGAAAGCTTGTCGCCATAGCTGGTCCGAATTCTGCATCGATTTGTGTGCCGGCTTTCAAATCGGCTGGGGTTAGCATTTTGCCGTCCAGACTTTTAATAACCGTCGATTTGTCCACAGTCAATATAACCCATGTGCTGCCGAGCAGCTCGATCCGGTACTTCCCGTCGTCATTCGCCTGTACGTTTACGATTACACCGGAAGCACGCATCAGGTCAACCGCTTCGCCGAGCTCAATTTCTTTGCTCGCTTCATCGTAATTTAATGTATATCCAAGCTTGGCCGCAGCATCACGAACTGGGATATACAGTTTACCATCAATAGAAACAGGCGTAAGCATGCTGTCTTGTCCATTAATAAGAACCTTTGTATCTTTTTGAAGGTAACCTGTAACCTTTTCAACTAAAGCGTCAGCTTCGACTGCGGCCGTTGTGCCGAGTACCCCTGCTAAAGTGAATAATACCGTTAGTTTAGTTCGTTTCTTGTTCATAAAAAAGCTCCTTCCGATCCTGAGATGGATGACGTCTACCTGCTAACAATCCATCAGACGGAAGCGGCTTCAAATAGGTTGCAGCAAAAGTTATTCATTCGTTTCGGATGTCACAAATCAGACCCTTACATCGTCATATGTACAAAACGTTAAGGGAGTTGGAGAATAAGATGCACGATTTGAAAGGAACTGGAACATTGAACGTTGATGCGATAAAAAAGGAGCCTTCCCGAGTGAAATATTGCAGATTGGCGTATTCCATCCTTGCGTTCGTATTTTTGATCTGTATCATTGTGCAAGTATTTCTGGCCGGAATGGCTTTGTTCGGGGATTCGGAACTTTGGAAATATCATCGGTTGTTCGTTCCCATGTTTGGATCGATCTCGCTCATCCTGTTCATCCTCGGCATCGTCGCCAAACTCAACCGGACAATGATCTGGGGGAGTCTTGGTCTGTTCGTCCTGATCAGTCTTCAATATATTACGGCTCTCCATATTGCAGGCGCGCTGCATCCCGTTCTGGCGCTCGCCTTGTTTTGGGGGGCTCTTGCCTTGGTTCGAGGTTCTTACCCATTTTTAATGAGGCGAAAATAAATTGAAGCCGCTTCACGACACTGCGGATAAGCTGATTAGTGACCGCTCTGTGCCGCAAAAAAACGTTCAATCATTTGTTTCGTTTCGTGGGGACTTCTCAACTGGACTGCCTTTCCATTTGCATCAAAAGTAAAATGCCCCTTAAATGCTTCCGGCATAGCATCATACTGTTTCTCGACTTGTTGAAGTGCTTTTTCAAAACAGGGATACCCGTATTTTTTAATGAGGAGAGGCAGCCCGAAGGTGGATCTTAAAAACTCATATTCCTGGTAGTTATAGGGTGTAGTCTCCGGTCTCTTCATCAAAATCTTAAGGAAATGATCGATGACCTTGTCGATCTCTTCTTCTGTGGCATAATGCGCTAATCCGTGGATGGCGAGCAGTCTCATGTCCAAATATCGTTCCTTCTTATAGGCTTTCTGAAAAAAATTCTTCAGCTCCAATTCCTTGCACCGGATTAAACCATACAGAATTCTATTGCGAAGGGCGATATTTTTCAATTTAAAATACAGCAGCTCGATGAATTCTGCTTCATTTGCTGTTAACAACTCATAGTTTACTTCATTTATTGTGCCGATAAACTTCGGATCATTTTCGCGAAAGGAGGAAGTCGCTAAGTACCTAATCGATTCATGACAATGCTGTTGATTTAAAGACATGGCGCCATCACTCCTTTTATAAACTTTGCACAGCAAAATCTTGAGTTGATGCTTCAGTAATTGCGCGCAGCATCGAACCAGCGTTGAGCCATTTCTTCCGTGATAGGCTGGCCAATTAGGTGATCGGACTGGCTGAGCTGCCATACTGCTTTGCCGAGGTCCTCTCTCTCAGTCGTTTCTATACCTTTGAAGGTATTGAAGCGCACGGTGAAGGCGGTAACGGCTGCCTCGGCATCGGCGAAGCTGTGGGCCTGCGATAAGCTTGCCTGTGCAACGTTGTAAGCTTCGTTAGCCACCTTGGCCAGACGTTTAGGCCAGGACGAGAATGGGCGCCCGAACTCGATCGACCACCACTCGGGCTTTCGCAATTGGCTCACTGAAGCATGACCGCTCCACGGCCGGGTTTTCGTGCGGGCTTTCATTTGCTGCTTCAGACGTTTACCCGTAACCTCGTCTACGTTGTATGCGATAATTCTATCAAGCAACGGCCACGTGTCTAACGGGGGCAAATCTTCCAGATCCGGCATGAAACGCAGCTCCAGATTCGTTAACCGGGCCTGACGGGCCAACACGTCTATATCGCAGAAATTGCCCCATAAACTCAGTGAATTTAGGTTCGGAAAGCGGTTCAGACACTCCAGCGAGACCGGCTGTCCCATCGGCGTATTCTGTAACGCCAGGCTCGTCACCTGGTGCAGCTTACCTAGGTCAGGCATTAAGAAGGGGGGATCATTCTTGCGTCTACTTGTGAGCGGCGCTAGTGTCAGAGAAGACGGCATGTTTCCAGTGGTCAAGAGGCGTGATAGATTTCCGGACACATTCAAGCGGCAAGGCGTTATCGGAAGTTTTAGGTTCAGACACCCTCCGGACGGACCCAACTCGATGTGCAAGCCATGCAAAATGGACTGGCTGGCATCCGCCACCGTGTCTGCCGACAGGATTGGGGCCCACGTCATTTCTTCAATGGGACGCTTCTGTGCCCAATCCAAGAAGCCTGCGTCACTGCCTGTATAGTGCAGAAAACGCGGCCAAGGTGAGCCGGCTGGCGTAGCAAAGGCATCGAATACGGTCCAACTGATATGAGCGTCGGGCTCGACGTGAAGATCCGCCTTTTTCCCCAAGTACGACGGGCCAATGGATAGGCTCCCCACCCCGGGTCGCATCACAAGCGTATGGCTGCGAAGACCTGTCAGGTCGATGGGATAGCGGCCATCTTGTCTCATTGAACCAACGGGAAGACGAGCTTGGTTATCATTCGGCATCTCTATCATCCTTTCTCATAAACCCTAGTACTTGCATAAACGGTTTGGAGTTGGCTCTCCAAATTGTATCACTTCGATCCAAATTCCCCCAGCCATTATTTATGGTACGGTTCAGCTCGAAGGATCAGTAATGCTAGCCGGCAGATCGAATCAAGGGCGCGATTGCACAAAAGAAAACCACTCCTTTGTCAGGGGTGGCTTTGTCCATTCCAATCTCATTACAACAACGTTCTTTATTTTCTTGTCTCATTCCTCCACGATGGCGACCGGCCGGGCCCAGCCGCCGCTTGCCTTTTCGACCTTAATCGGAAAGCAGCATACTTTGAAGCCATACGGTTTCGGTATTTTGTCCAAGTTAGCCAGCTTCTCAATTTGGCAATATTCCTTATCTTTGCCTACGTAATGCGCTGCCCACAGCACGCCTTCCCGCGGCTGCTTTTTATACGCTTCAGCCTGTAGGTTGAGCGGAATATCCCAGCCCCAGCCGTCAGTGCCGACTACCTTGATTTCTTGGTCCAGAAGCCACAGCGTAGCTTCAGCCGATACCCCGGCATGAAGAAATGCATAATGCTCGTGATACAGCCGTTTGTCCGCATCGCTCCGAATGAGAACGATATCAAAAGGTTTCAGGGTATACTCGATCCGTTTCAGCTCAGCGATCAGGTCGTCTGTCGTTATCTCATATCCCGGCGGCTTCGCGCTGAAATCGAGCACTACACCGTCGGAATAAAACCATTCAAGCGGCATTTCGTCAATCGTCCTTGCTTGCTTCCCTTCCGAGACCGGCCAATAATGCCATGGCGCGTCGATATGGGTACCCGAATGCGTATTCAGCGTCACCATTTCCGTTGCCCACGCCTTGCTCTCTGGAAAATCCTCCTGCTTCAGTCCAAGTATCTCGGCCGCTTGCCGCGCACCATCTTCATGGGTCGCATATTCGATCTTCGCCGGCAGCGGCTCGCGGATACGCGGGCTAATCGGCACGCTCAAGTCAATAAGCTTCATGATGATTTTCTCTCTCCTCTCATCTCGAATCATCCACATTATACTAAATTGTACCTAAAGCCGATAGGCCAATGTCGCGTTCTGTGCCACCCCTATTTTAGGATAACCGAAACGGTTATAGACAGCTGTTATTTCATCACAGTGCTTCAATAAAATAAAAACGGGAGCGTCCAAATTGAACGTTCCCGTTTTTATACCTGAACAAGTGGTCCTAGCCTTCATCATGTATTACAATTTGTCGTAATGCTCATCCATAACGGGTTCCAACCATTCCGGCTTACCTGCAGTGATGGCAATATGTTCAAACCAGCTGTCTTTTGCTGCACCATGCCAGTGTTTTACACCATCATGAGTAACAACAACATCACCGGCTTTCAGGAACTGGGCGGCCTTTCCTTCTTCCTGGTACCAGCCTTCGCCGCCGGTTACCAATAGAATCTGATACCCATCACGATGGATATGCCAGTTATTCCGGCAACCCGGTTCAAAGGTTACGTTGCCAACGCCAACATGAACGTTGGGATCGGCAACCAACGTCTGCAGGTAACTTTGTCCGACAAAATATTTGGCAAATGCTTCATTCTTCTCTCCCACAGGGAAAATCACACCGTTTTTTACTTCTTCATGTTTTGCCATTCGGGTTCCTCCATTAAACATTAGTATGCTTCGTATCTTCTGGCTCTGTTACTTTAATTTCCCGCCAAATACCGGAAAGAAGCTATGCTCACCATAATCTTGGATCTGCTCTGCGTTCTTCAATGTCTCCATATCTGCATCGCTGATAACAAAATCAAGCTCGGCATTGTTTCTCATGTGATCAGGATTTGCCGTCTTCGGAAGTACGACAAGACCAAGCTGGATATCATAACGCAGGCAAAGCTGGGCAACGGATACCCCATACTTATCTGCTATTGCCTTAACCTTAGTATTATCAAGGATTGCACCGTGCGCAATGGGCGAATAGGCCTCCACCAGGATGTCATTCTTTTGGCAGAATTCAATGAGCTCCAAAGGCGTATTGCTCACATGTGCCAAGATCTGATTGATCATAGGCTTGATCTCACAGCCTGCAAGTATATTCTCAATATCATCCTGAAGAAAGTTAGACAGACCGATGGCCTTTACTTTGCCTGTTCTATAAGCATCCTCCATCGCTTTCCATACTTCTTTGTTTTCCTCGAAGTAGCGCTTCTCCTCACGGAACTCCGTCCAGGGTTGTGGACTGTGAATAATCAGAAGGTCAATGTATTCCAGTCCCAATTTGGCTAAGGACTCATGAATGGACTGCGTAACTGCATCATAGCTCTTTGCTTCTGCAGCAACCTTTGTCGTAATGAAAAGTTCTTCTCTCGCGACACCGCAGGTACGGATTGCTTCACCTACTCCAGCCTCATTCATATAGGCCTGAGCCGTATCCATATGGCGATATCCTAGAGATACCGCATCTCGCACGGCTTGTGCCGCCTGTTCATCGTCAAGGAGCCAGGTACCCAAACCTAATTTGGGAATTTCAATACCATTCGATAATTTGAATGTTTCGTTAAACATTGGTTTTGTCTCCTTTACTATTCCGGAATGATTTCATTGATGCAGCTCAAAGCATTTAACGTTCTAGGGAATCCCATATAAGGAAGGCAATGCGTGATGGCCGTGATCATCGTTTCCTTGTCATTGCCGACATTTAAATTGCCCTGCACATGTGCCTTGACCTGATTTTCGGCTCCACCGAGTGCGCTGATGATGCTGAGCGTCAACAGCTCCCGCGTTTTCAAATCCAGGCCTCCTCTGGTATAAAAGTCGCCAAAACAAAAGGCAGAAAGATAATCCTGAATATGCTTTTGATTGATCGGGGCATTTTCCCGGTTTTTGGATATGACATCCCCGAAAATGTCCATCTGCACGGCAAGTCCCTTGTCAAACCGAGTCTCTTCTTCAACCTGTTGTTGGCTCTCCAGCGGCAATGCGATATTTCTTGCTTTGAAAACGTCGTTGACCTCCGTCATGGCATTCAGCGTTTTGGGAAAACCGACGTAAGGCGCGCATTGGTACACGGCTTCCTTGATTTCGATCGGCGTAAGTCGGACGTTCAGGGCGGCATGGACATGTGCCTTGAGCTGAGGCAAGGTTTGGTTTGTGGTTAGCACCACCAAGGTGATGAGCTCCCTCATTTTGTCATCCAGGCTGCCTTGATGAAAGACCTCCCCGAAAATAAACCGCCTCAAAATATCCTGAAAATCAGGATCCGTGGCATATGCAGCAGGCACTCCATCGCGGAATAGCTGCTTGTACGTTTCTTGGCTCTTCTCAATTCGATTCATCATGCAGCCTCCTGTTCATGGGACAAATTCAAACAAGCCGTTATGATTAATGTACGGTAAGCGGCACAACCTTCACTGTGGCTGAACGGGCCCGCGTACTGATCATCGAGTTCAGATAAGGACTTCCCTTGTATTTCGCACGATATGCATGGTCGATGAGGTCGCCGATCTCCCCTTCAACTAGTTCAAAAGCGACCTCCTTTGTCATACCCGCCACCGTGATCCGCCCCGCCTTCTGCTGTACTGCTGCCTGATACCAACGGGAGTTCTGCCCATAATAGGCGCGTACATAGAGTGAGCCGTCAACCACAACAGACCAAATCCAGGTCGGGGTACCATAGGTAACACCGTCTTCCCGGAAAGGTGAGATGTGAAGATCATCGGACTCTGCGATCCTGTTCAATTCTTCTTTCGACCACGTACTCATGAATGGGGTCCTCCTTAACACTTGATATTAAGCATGCACACAGAATGAACTACTGCAGCTTAAAATGAACATTGATTGTTTAATCAACTCGTGTTTATAATTTTATACAGAAACCCCATGCTTACAATGGTCATTTCCTCACAATGTGTGCGTTACTCAACAAATGATCCAAAATTGCCGATTATCTTAAGATGGAGGACGTTATAAAAATGACTAAAGTGGATCGAAGGGTCGTCAAATCCCAAGAAGCTATCAAGAAGGCTATTCTTGAACTGATGGCAGAAAAAAACTTTGATGACATTACCATCCGTGATATTTCCGACAGGGCCAATGTGAATCGAGGTACGGTATATCTGCACTATTTGGATAAATACGACCTGCTGGATAAAATTATCGAAGAACACATCAGTAATCTCAGCGAACTTTGCCGATCTGCATCCGAAATGAGCTTCCAGGAAGGAAATTATGTCTGGTTCGAATATTTTGCAGAGCATCATTTGTTTTTTTCAATCATGCTGAACACCAAAAGCGCGGCTCATTTCCGCAGCCGTTTCCTTGATTTAGTCGTTCAAGAGTATAAAGTTGAAGTCGATGTAACCGAAGGGAAAAATCAAGGCTTAAATCAAGAAGTTATCCTGCAATTTTTCGGGGCAGCCGTTGTGGGGGCCGTGGAATGGTGGTTCAGGAATGGAATGCCTGTTCCTCCTCGTGTCATGGCAGAACAGACAGGGATCTTGCTGGATCGAAATTTTTAACCTCTGAATAACAAAAACACCTGTAGCTCATATAGAAATATATGGATTACAGGTGGTTTTCTATTAATAAGACGAGGCGAAGTTACTCCCAATTTTGTTTTTCTTATGAACATCTTCCGTCCCGGCATCCAGCGCGGTCTTGTAATAAAAGCATTTATGTTCGATGACTTCCATCGCTTTTTTAAGTTCTTCCATCTGCGCCTCTACAGCAGCTTTCCGTTCCAGAAACATATCATATCTTTGTTTCAGAGTCGTATCCCCTTCTGAACACCAACTAATAAAATTTTTAATTTCCTTAATCGGCATCCCCGTGGTTTTCAAACATTCGATTACTTTTAAGGCCTCGATATCGGATTCTTTAAACAAGCGTGTTCCGCTGGCTGTCCGTTCTACAAAGGGCAAAAGTCCCTCTTTATCGTAGTAACGCAAGGTATATATCGTAAGGTTCAATTGCTTGGCAGCTTCACTGATTGAAAATGTCTTCAACAGGGATCTTCCTTTCTTTGCGATATGGCTCTGTCGTTTATACCTTTTTTGATATTATCATAAAATCAGTGCTTGACCTAGAGTTAACTCTAGGGAATAAAATTGATTTTGCAACATATGAACAACCATGGATAGGAGGATTTCGAGATGATTACTGCTAAAGCAAGAGCTGTCGACGGTCCTGACAAACCGTTTCGAGCAACTGAAATTAAACGGCGCGATCTGGATTCGCAGGATATTTTAATTGAAATCAAATTTGCGGGAATATGCCATTCTGACATCCATACGGCTCACGGCGAATGGGGACCTGTCAACTATCCGCTTGTGCCTGGACACGAGATTGCGGGAATTGTTACGGCTGTTGGCCCTAATGTCACAAAATACA
This sequence comes from Paenibacillus sp. S28, assembly GCF_016624415.1. Classification (NCBI taxonomy): domain Bacteria; kingdom Bacillati; phylum Bacillota; class Bacilli; order Caryophanales; family Paenibacillaceae; genus Paenibacillus; species Paenibacillus sp. S28. The sequence continues at coordinate 227,154 of NZ_JACVTM010000007.1, forward strand.
AAGTCGGTGACCGTGTAGGGGTTGGCTGTATGGTTGATTCCTGTGGCGAATGCGAGAACTGCCGTAAAGGGGAAGAACAATACTGCCTCAAAGGAAATGTTCCGACCTACGCTGGTGTTGACAAATACGGCGAGCCAACTCAAGGTGGTTATTCAACCCACATTGTCGTCACTGAGGATTTCGTAGTTAGAATCCCCGACAACATCGAGCTTGATGCCGCGGCACCGTTGCTTTGCGCGGGTATTACAACCTATTCCCCGCTTAATCACTGGAAGGCCGGCCCAGGCAAAAAAGTAGCTGTAGTCGGTATGGGCGGCCTCGGGCATATGGCTGTTCAAATTGCGCATGCGATGGGTGCCGAGGTCACGGTTTTGTCCCAAACCTTAAGTAAAAAAGAAGATGGCCTGCAATTGGGTGCAGACAACTACTACGCCACTAGCGATCCGGAAACCTTCGAAAAACTCGCCGGCCGCTTTGATCTGATTATTAACACGGTGAGTGCCAGCATCAATATGGATGCTTATTTCTCACTACTTACGCTTGACGGAACTTTGGTAAACGTCGGTGCCCCTGGGGAGCCGTTGTCGCTGAATGTCATGTCCCTCATCGGACATCGGCGTTCATTTGCGGGCTCCATGATTGGAGGCATCCGCGAGACACAGGAAATGCTGGACTTCTGCGCACAGCACAGCATCGTTCCTAAGATCGAAGTGATCTCGGCCGACCAAATTGACGAAGCCTACAAACGTGTATTAGCCTCGGATGTGAAATACAGATTCGTCATTGATATTAGCACGATGTAAGCCGCGTACATCATTTGTTCCATAAGTGATTACATGCTGAAGGTGCCTCAAAAGCAAGCTTTTGGGCACCTTCGCTTTATTCTATGGTCTTCATTCCACGTCCTTATTCCTCATCAAAATAAACGGTTTTCCCCGTTTCTGCGGATATATATACCGCCTCTAATATTTGCGATACAACCATCGCTTCCCTCGGTTTAACCAAAGGTTCGGTATCGTTCACGATACTGTCAATCCATTGCTTGGCTTCATACTCGAAATCGGTCATTTCTTCTCCGCTGAATCGTTCTCTTGCATTCGGATTCACATCGATTTTATTCAGGAACAGGCTCCCATCCCTCTCGCCATTGATCCGCAGTTCATTTTTAGCAAAATCCGCTCCTCCCTTCGTTCCGCACAGCAGGTTGCCGCCACCTTCTGCAATGTTAAGGGCCCAGCTGGTTTCAATGATGACCGTCGCTCCATTTTTAAATTTCACATACCCGAACGCCGAATCTTCTACCTCGAATTCGTTTGGATCCCAGGATCCCCATTCGTTTGCGGCATTTTCGGTATACTTCAGTTTATGGAAGACGCTGCCGACGACACTAACCGGTTCATAGTTATCCATCAACCACAGGATCAGATCAAGGGAATGGGTTCCAATATCAATCATAGGACCGCCCCCCTGCTTCTCTTTATCCAGGAACACGCCCCATGTAGGTACTCCTCTCCTCCGGGTCGCAACCGCTTTGGCAAAATAGATATCTCCAAGTTCCCCATTGGTGATCATCTTTTTTAACAGCTGGCTTCTGGCGTTGGAGCGATTCTGGTACCCGACGGTTAGCTTCTTGCCTGTTCGCAAGTGGGCTTCGTACATCGCTTTGGCCTCCGCGCCTGTGACTGCCATCGGTTTTTCGCACATGACATGTTTGCCGCTTTCGAGAGCATCAATGGATATCGACGCGTGAGAGCTGTTCGGTGTCAATACATGAACGACCTCAATATCCTCTATCGCAAGCAGATCTTTGTAATTTGTAAACACCTTTGCATCTGGCGTGCCGTATTTTTGCGCCGCTTCCTCGGCCCTTTCCGGCTTCAAGTCGCAGAAGGCCACCATCTGTACATGATCTAACTTGGACAAACACGGCATATGCTTCCCGCCCGCGATCATACCGCAGCCGATGATTCCTACTTTTACAGTTCTCATCTGAATTCCCTCCCCCACGCTATTTGAACTCTACCGTCCGGTTTTCCTTATGAGCGGTGTATGCCGCCTCCAATAGCTCCGTCAATTTTGTCCCCTCTTCCAGACCGAAGGGCATCGGCTTGTTATGAAGCAATGCATCTGCCCATTGGATGATCGGAAGCGGCTGCTCTTTAGGGAGTTGGTTCGGTGAAATCCATCCGGAGAAAGGCAAATCGAGCTTCTTCGAGATGACTCTAACGTTATCATCTGAGACCATCAAGGTGCCCTCCGTGCCGTAAATCTCAAGGGCGGAAGGAGTTCTATACGTCACAAGGCTTGTTTCGACAAGTGCGACAGCGTTGTTTACGAACTCAATCGAGCACTGCGCATTATCTTCCACTGCACGATGGGTGAAGTAATGAAACATGGAGGTGATTCTTTTGGGCTTACCGAGCAGCATACTTACGATGTACATCGGATGACAGCCCAAATCCATCATGGCTCCGCCCCCTGTTTGTTTCTCATCATACCAGTATTCCGGCAGCCAATTGTTTAAAGCACCGTCGTGTCCGTTACGAATGCGTAGAAGCGTTATGTCCCCTAATATATGGTCGTCGATCAATTGTTTAGCGAACAATTGGTGTGGTCTTGTAAGAGCAGGAAATGAAATGCAAAACTTGACGTCTGCTTTGCGTACCGCTGCAGAGATCCGATCGCATTCCTGGGTGGTAAGAGCCATGGCTTTTTCGGTAAAAATGTGTTTGCCGGCCTCAGCGGCTGCTACCATGACGTCTGCGTGCATACTTGTAGGAGCGTCCACGACGACGCCATCGACGTCTTCCCGTTTCAGCAGAGTGTCCAAATCTGCTTCAAAATCCGCTCCCAACTCAGCAGCCCATTCGCTTCCGCGTTCAGGCTGTTCGTCCCAGACGGCCGTGATCTTAACGTTTCCATGATTTTGCAGCTTTCTGGCGTAATCAGCTGCATGCACATGCCACTTGCTTAACATCGCAACGTTCAACATGCTTTTCCCCTCCGTAATCGGTTAATGTTCGTCGTATGCGTTTGAGCATTCGTTAGAAAGTGAATTGGGATGGCAGTAACGCCACCCCAAAATTGTTCACGATATAGATTGAACGATCTAGAACCCTACATCATCTCTTTCCGCAGCTTTTTGAGCTACGAACTCCGCCATTTCATCCACGCCCGCGGCCTTATACTTTTCCTGAACACTATGAAGAAGATTTAGGGCTTCTTCATCTGACGACGCAAACAGCGCTTTCTTAAATTCGTCATCGAAATTCAAGCTGCTGGTTTTACTGATAAAATCCTGATACTTGGGCCATTCTCTTGCTAGGTAGCTGGCGCTTACTTTGTCTATAATTTTGATAGGCATTTTTGCCGAGAAGCTCTCCTCCAACTTCTGCCACTGCGTTTTTTGATCTTCGGGCGTAGGCCAAGTGACTTCATTGGAGAATGCCCCGATGAACCTTCCTGGTAGGAAATTGAGCCCTGCATCTCTCTTCAGATCCGGGTTTTCATCGAATTGTTTTTTCACATCCGGAATCCATTGGGGTATCCCGTTTTCCATGGTATAGTGCGTTCCTTCGATCCCGAAATAAGCAAGCAATCGGCCTTCCTCGCTGTTGACATAATCGATGTACCGCAATGCCGCATCGGGATCTTTGATGTCAGCGCTCAGGAACAGGACAGGGAAACCGGAACGGCCGGGTTTTTCCACTTGCGTCCGGATGTCTCCGTTCTTATTCTTCATCGGTCCGAGTAGTTCATATTGCATTTCCGGATTCGTCTTATACAGCGTTTTTTGTAAATCAGCTAACATCGGTTGGGCTCCGAATACGGCCATCTTGCCCGTCGTAAGCTTTTCATTCGCTGTTGTACTCGTATTGCTGAAGGCTTCAAGATCAAACAAACCTTCTTTTAGCAGCTTTCTCATGTATAACAACTTGGCTTCATAATCCTTGGACTGCGTCCAGTGGATCAGTTTTCCATCCACTTCACGGAAGTCCGAAATCGAGTAATCCGACCATCCGGCAAGGAACTGTCCATAATCCCATCCATTCCACATCGTTCCGGCCGGGATGACCGGCTTCCCGCCAATATCTTTGAAACCGCCATCTCTGATTTTGACCAATAAATCATACAGTTCATCCTGCGTATCAATATCCTCCGCTTTTACATTTAAAGCTTTCAGGATATCTCCCCTGGCAAAAAGGCCGTAATTCCAATTATGAATGCTCTCGGGGGTTCCATCCGGGGTCTCCGTTGGAATGAGATACGTCTTGCCTCCAAAATCGGGACTATTGAGATCGAACTCGGCAAAATCCTTCGCAATCCCGGTCGTCACCAGTCTTTTAATATTCGGGTATTTATCGAGATAAGGGGTTAAATCCAGAAGCTGTCCTTCCATGGCTGCCTTCTTGATGACTTGACCTTCTCCTCCGGTAGTAGACCAGAACGGTGCGTTAACAATATCCGGGACCGTACCGGAAGCGAAGATCGTATTCAGTTTCTCTACTTCGCTTGTTGTGATGGATTCGAGGTTTAACGTCACCCCGGTTTTTTCCCTGATTTTTTGGGCTACGGGATTATTTTTCTGGTCCTGCGGAAAACCGGCTCCGCCGCCGTTCCAAGCACTGAGGAAAGTCAAGGTTACCGGCTTTATTTCTTCAGAACCTGACTTATTCGTGCCCGGGTCAACCGTGCCTGCTCCCTCCTCTTTGCCTGTTCCTGTGCATGCCGTCATGGTCACTAACAGCAGTAAAGCGATTAGTGTCATCGCAAGAACGCTCCTACGCCGCCTGTTCTTCCTCATCCTACAATCCCCTTCCATTGGAAGTTTATATATAAAAGGCTTAGCCTTTTATACCAACTACTCCTTAAGCGAACCTACCAATACGCCTTTGACGAAATATTTCTGAAGGAATGGATACACACAGATGATCGGGGTCGTGATAATAATGACGAAGGTCATCCGCAAGGCTTCCGGCGTTACACCTCGCAGCTCCATCTGAGACTGGGTCATGTTTTGAATCGCGGATCCGCTATTTCCCGACGACGTCATCGATTGGAAAGACGCTTCGCTGATCATTTTGTTCAGGAACGTAGCCGCAGGCTGCAGTTTTTCATTCTGTATGAAGAACTGACCGGTAAACCAGTCATTCCACACGCCGACCCCGACAAACAAGGCAATGGTAGCAAGCACCGGCATCGAAAGAGGAAGTATGATTCTTGCAAATACCGCCAACTCACTTGCTCCGTCGATTCGGGCCGATTCCGACAGACCTTCCGGGATCCCGTCGAAGAAGGTTTTCATAATAATCGCATTGAAAAAGTTATAAAGGGACGGCAGTACCAACACCCAAAACGTATTCAGGATGTGCAATTCCCGGTACAGGATGAAGGTCGGAATGAGGCCCCCGCTGAACAACGTGGTGAAGAAAAAGAAGAATACGATATATTTTCTTCCGGGCAGCCCTTTCCGCGACAGGGCGTAGGCTAATAACGCCGTCAAAAATACGGAGCCAACCGTTACGATCAGGGTTCGGGAAATGGAGATATAAAACGAATTTAAGATTAAGGGATTGCTAAAAGCTTTCGCATAGTTTTCTAATGTAAACACTCTAGGAAAAAGATAGATTCCGCCCTTCATCGCGTCGTAGCCGTCATTGAAAGAAAGGGCCAGAAAATAGATAAATGGATAGAGTGCCGTAGCGCAGAATAAAAGCAGCACCGAATAGTTCAGCGTCGCATACATTTTATCTGCCGGCGTCAGCCTTCTCTCCCCCATACACACACCTCCTCAATCTTCAGCGTCAGCTGATTACCATAACGATACGTCACTTACGCGTTTGGATACTTTGTTGACAACCACGATGAGAAGCAGCGAGATCGCAGACTTAAATAAACCAATGGCCGTGGAATAGGCTAATTGCCCTTGCTGCAGGCCAGTTTTTAAGACATACGTGTCCAATATCTCCGAGACGCTTAATGTTGCGGGGGACTGCATCAGCCAGATTTGGTCAAAGCCCGCATTCAGTATTCCGCTGAGGGAGAATATGAGCAATATGCCGATCGTTGGCGTAAGGGATGGAAGCGTGATCTTAAACAGTTTGCTCCACCGGCCTGCCCCGTCGATTTCGGCTGCCTCATACAAGTGCGGATCGATATTCGTTAACGCGGCTAAATAAATGATCGAACCCCAGCCTACACCTTTCCAGATATCGGAAATGATGACCAATGGATAGAACAATTCCGGCCTTCCCATAAAAAAGATCGGGTCCAACCCCATCTGGTACCGAATATCATTGATGAGACCTACGTTCGGAGACAGGATTTTTTGAAGTAAAGTAACGACGACGACCCACGAAACGAAGTGCGGCAGATAGGAAATCGTTTGAAATACTCTTTTGATTTTTTTGTGCATGATTCCATTGAGCATCAAGGCCAGGACCAATGGAGCTGGAAATCCGAAAATAAGCTTAAGGGCACTAATGGATAACGTATTTCGGAGAACATCGTAAAAGCTGGAATCGTTTAAAAACTGCTCGAAATATTTAAAGCCTGCCCACGGACTCCCCAAGATCCCCAGATTGAATTTGTAATCTTTGAACGCGATCAGAATGCCGTACATCGGATAGTAGGCAAAAACCAGAAACCATAGGATCGCAGGAAGAATAAATAAGTATATATATCTAAATTGCCATATTTTAACTAATTTCCTATTCTTTTTTAGTCGTTCATATCTAGGGATAACAGCACCTTTGGGTACCATTCTCCGAACACCTCCTACATCTTCGTCGTATCAGGCTTTATATCGCATGGATTTCACACATTCCGGTCTCACTTTTGCGCAAGGCATATCGCACGGTTTCCCCCTCCTTTATTGCAAGCGGTTTCATTTGTATGATTCAAATATATTCAATATGGAGTAGGATTCATTCCATAATTTCTTCATTCGCATAAAAGTTATCTTCAGGTCAGAAAAAAAGAGATGTTCCCGTCGTCTCGCCAATCACCAATTCCGGCTCCACGAGGGTCTTAATGTATTTTCCGGGTTGGCCGTCATCACTGTTTATGACCTCAAGCAGCGTGTTTGCCGCCCGGTAGCCCATATCTCGTTCAAACTGTTTAACATGCGTGAATGTGCTGTATCCTTCGATGATGGAAGTCGGATCGTCAAAACTGATGATGGATATGTCCTCAGGCACCTTCAAACCGGCTTGACGTGCCATCTGATGTATTTTCACGCCAAGACTCCCGTTTAGCGTAATATAGGCTGTTGCCATTCGATTTTGGATATATCGGTACAGTGGATGTGCTTCAGCTTGCTCAAGACTTCCGATTTCAAAACCGGTTACGATGTGGGCCGGGTTAATGAGGGATCCCTTTTCCTTTAAGGCATTCATATATCCGTCGATCCGCTCTTGAACGGTAACGGTTTGTATAGGCGAATCAGAGCATATGGCGATTTCACGGTGCCCCAGATCCCATAAGTAATTGACGGCCAGGTTAGCGCCAAGCCTACCGTCTGATGCGATATAATGAGTTTCCACCCCTGGAAGGTAACGGTCGATGAGAACAAACGGAAATCCCGCAAATTTCATGCTTAATATTTCTTCATTGAATAATTCCTCGTCAACCGGGAAAATCAGCAGCCCTTCCACACCAATTTTACTGCATGTCTGGATCGCCTCTTTTTCCTTCTCAATGCTGCCCTCCGATAAATAGATCACGAAACGGTAATCGTTTTCATTTAGTGCTTGCTGAATCCCCTGGACAAGTCTAATGGTAAAATAATCATAAATGCTGGGCATAATCAGACCGATCAGCCTCGTCTGCATTTCTCCGCTGGTTTGATTGGTTTGCTTTTCTGCACTTTTAGAAGATGTCGTCGGAATTTCATATTCCGGATCGCTTACAAAGGACCCCTTACCGGGCACCCTTGTAATGATTCGTTCATTAACCAAACCGGACAAGGCATGCACGACAGTAATTTTGCTTACTCCGAAACGCTCCATAAGTTCCTTTTCCGTAGGGATACGGTCTCCAACCTTCAATACCTGGGACGTGATCAAATCACGTATATACTCTTGAACCATCTGATACAAAGGTATTCTGTCCGCTGAGTTCATCCGAATCACCACATTTCATATCAATATATTCAATATATAAAATACGAAAGATGCAAGTGGTTTATTCCATGTCCTTTCTTTGTTCGTCCTAATAAATAACGGGACAGCACAGATTGGGTTCTGGACTGTCCCGTTATTTGTTTAATTAATGATATATAAAATCCAACAGTCAGGCTTCTATATTAACGCGTTTGCTGAAACAGTGGCGGCCCGATAATCAGTGTGTCATTCTGCTCGGCAGTCCCCCAATTTCCCCGAGTGAATGTTGGCCGATTTCTCACAAGAAATCGTCAATACCCCCAGGTGCGAAAGTAAAAAGAATACGCGCCATTTCGGATTAGAAAGAGTGTTTTACCGCCTTAGCCTTATTTATAGTGCAAACGTTAAACCGATCAACTGTTCACTAAGGCTCCAGAGTCGGTCGGCCGCCTTGGGATCCACCGCATATGGCATCACGCCGGAGTCCGTTAATGTCGAATTGTTGTCCAAATGAAATTCATTCTCTGCATCCTGTCCCAGAGGGGCAACATCGCAGTTCTCGCAATAGACGCCGCCCATATTGTCAAGCTGTGGGCTCGTCGCACACCATACACTGGTAGCAGCCCCTTGCCCTACCGTCTTGAGATTTTTCGCCGGATCGAGGACCGGCTGTCCATTCTCGTCGATGACGCCAGACGCATGAAGTTCCTCCCTCGAAAGATGCTTTTCGAGACCGGTACCAACGATGCTGCCTGGATGAAGGGAAAAGGAGCGGACGCCGTTGGCCTGGCCGCGTTGGTCCAGTGCAACCGCGAATAGAATGTTAGCTGTCTTCGACTGACCATAGGCCGCCCAGCGGTCATACTCACGTTGTTCGAAGTTGGGATCATCGAACACGACAGGCGAAAAGTGATGCCCCCAGGACGAGACGGAAACCACGCGTGCGCCGTTCGCTTTGCGCAGCGCGGGCCAAAGCCGGGCTACAAGCTGGAAATGGCCCAGATGGTTCGTCGCGAATTGCGATTCATATCCTCGCGAGTCGCGTTTCATGGGAGATGCCATAATGCCTGCGCTGTTTACCAGAATGTGCAGCGGCTGGCCGGAAGCAAGAAACTTCTCTGCAAAGGCATCGATTGAGGCAGGGTCCAGCAAGTCCATCATTTCAATTTCAATACCGTCAATGCCCGCAAGCGCGGCCGCGGCTTTGTTGCGGTCACGCGTCGGCACGATAACCTTGGCTCCAGCAGAACTTAGCACACGCGCGGTTTCAAGACCGAGCCCGGAATAGCCGCCCGTAACGATGGCGATTTTGCCGGACAGGTCGATACCCTTGATGACATCTTCTGCTGTCGAGGAAGCTCCAAACCCGGAACCGATGGGTGCCTGCTTAGTTGTCATATAAAAGATCTCCTTTTTAAATGCTCAAATTTTATAAAGCTGAAAGTTTATTTGAAGAATCCGAAAATGTTCCAATGCATAAGGTTCGTTTTTTTAGGCTGTTTTTATCATAGAAGCTATCCCCTTATTTGATATTTAGACGAAAAACGTAATTTGTCTATTCGTACATTCTATACAACTAGACATTGTTTGTAAAGTGTATAATAATAAATTTATGGACGACAAAAAGAAGCTTCATATACTATCCGTTGCATTGGACGTTTTCTTCAAGTATGGCTATAAGCGAGTGTCAATGAACGAAATAGCGGAAGCCGCCGGTATTTCGCGTGCGAGTCTCTATCTTTATTTTAAGAACAAGGAGGAAGTTTTTAACGCGAGCATTCTACTGTACGGCGACAATCTCATCGAAGAAATAATGGAAGGTCTCCCTTCAAAACAAACGCCTGAAGAGAAAATGTTATACGCGTTTGAAGTGTGGTCTATAAACAATTTCGATCAATCATTGAACTCGCCGGAAGTAAAAGAAGTGACCGACAGCTCTTTCTCGTTCGCTCAGGAGGCACTCGATGCGAGCTACAGCAAGCTAGAAGTCATTCTGACCTCTATTTTGGAATCGCGATCGAAATCCAACGGCAGCCCAAGCAGCCTATCTTCAGAGAAATTGGCGCATCTTTTAACAAGCGCATTGCGCGGGTTTAAATTAGTCGCGAGAGACTCCTCCGAACTTCGACAAATGATTGAAGATTTGCTCCGGGTTATTCTTATCTCTTAGAGAGGAATATGGCTCGTCTCTTCAGGGAAAGCAGACTATAGCAACGAATCGCAAAACTCTGCGTAAATTGAAGTGTGCCGACGAAAATGGACTAAGTTGAAGTCACTTATTAAAATGAAACTAAGGCTGCCAGCTACTGGCAGCCTTTTCATTTTAGAAATGTGTGGTGTATTGTTGGAGGACCTTTATTCTTGGCGTTACTTAATTCCAAACAAATCCTTGCATAGTCTTTTCAAATTAGAGCATAACTAAATTAATTGAGCAGGAAATCGTAGGAATTGTACATTCGGATAGCCGCGACGAAGAATATCGGCCATTAATAATAAGAACGAACCGATCGAGCAAATTGATCTGTATGGCGAAGAAATTCCGGATGTAAACAGAACCGTTCTGAGCGCTTGGGGAAAACTTGTATCTGGCGTGTGACCATTGCTATAGTCGGGGACCTGGCATACCCGAAAAAATATGTTCATGGAGCAGTAAAGAACGAAAATTGAGAAAAGTGGTTGCAAACTAATAACAATATTTAAAACTAACGATACCTATTGTAGGGAGACACGAACATGAGATTGACAAAAAATAACGGCCTCTACCAGCTCACGTTTATGATGCCAAATTTTTTCCCAGTGAGCTGTTATTTCGTCGAAGAGGAAGACGGATTAACGCTGATCGATACCGCTCTGCCGTATAGCGTGAAAGGCATCATGAACACGGCGGCTCAAATCGGCAAGCCGATTACCCGAATCGTGCTGACCCATGCGCATAACGACCATATCGGAGCTTTGGATGGACTGAAATCCATGCTTCCTGACTCGCAGGTTTATATTTCGGAAAGGGATGCGAGATTGCTGAAAGGAGATGCAACACTGGAGCCGCAGGAGCATCAGACGCCGATCAAAGGCAGGGTTCCGAAGCCAGGCAAAATCATGACGAAGCCCGATGTGCTGCTGCGCGATGACGACAGAATCGGATCGCTGGCCGCCTTTTCCTCCCCAGGTCACACGCCAGGCTCGATGTCATTTCTGGATAAGCGAAGCGGCGCACTGATCGCGGGCGATGCGTTTCAGTCTAAAGGCGGCCTGGCAGTATCGGGCCGGATGAAACTATTGTTCCCATTTCCAGCTATGGCAACCTGGAGCAAGGAAACGTCGGTTAGCTCCGCGCGCAAGCTGCTGGAGTTGAACCCTACGCTGTTGGCGGTCGGCCACGGACCGATGCTGGAACGTCCACAGCAAGCTATTGCCCATGTAATTGCGGATGCCGAGAAGGCGCTGCGCGGGAGCGCGGGCAAAGGAAGTCGCAGCCATGCCTAGAGCTGGTTTTGATGAGACAGCGGTACTTATAAGCAAAATATTCTCCTCCTAATACCGATTTGTTTTCAAGAAGAGCTGACGATCAGAGTTTTTATCGAATGATTTGTAATCCTCTATTCTTTCAAGTTAGCCCTAGTCTTTGTAACCTCCCCTACACAAAAAAACAGGCTTCCGATGATTTCGGAAGTCTGTTTCATAATCGATCTGCTGATTTTAAGGTATAGCGAAATCGATAACCAACATGAATTAAGGATGTATTATTTCAATTTAGCGACGGATACAGCAACCTTCTCCAGCTGTGCGTTTGAGAGGGAATGATCCTGCGAGTAGAGAGTAACAAACCGGTCGTCGAGTTTAAAAGTCAACATCGCGGTATCGCTTGGTGTATACCATTTAGCCTGCACCCCATTGGAGAGCGTGACGTTTTTACCATCATATTCGAAAGAGTAGTCCCGCGGCGATACCTCTACGCTCATGTGGTTAAACGTAAACTTGACCGAATCGCCACCCGCAGCTACATTCTGGAGACTATCATTTTTCGGCGCCTGCATTGGCGCATAAGCCGTTGTAAAGCCGTCGAATTTCGCAAATTCTCTCTTAATCGCCTGAATTTGAGAAGTCGAATACGTGACAGCCACAAAATCGGCTCCTGTATGGTTTCCTGTGTTCCCATTGTTAGGTGCAGAAGGTGTACCAATGGTGATGACACCGGTATGGCTATTATAATCAACCGATGCCTTCAATGCCTCAGACAAGGCACGAACCGGAAGATACGTCGAGTCGTTGTATACGATTGGAGCCAATTTGTTCCCATTTCCATCCGTCGGTACATACGTTTTTCCGTCGATTTTAAAACTGATATTGTGCTTGAGGTAGGCGGAAATTTTCTCCAAGTTGCTACCGGCGTAGACGCCTGCCGCTCCGGAAACGGTCATTCCTACGACAAGTGCAGCCATAATGGTTCCTTTTACACGATTTTTCATGATTATTCTCTCCCTTGTTGTTTTATTGCCGAAGCAAACGCTATGTCTTACCTTGGTTGAACTCAAACCTTCTTCATATCCCCGTTTATCTTGTTTAAGGCGGGTGTTCCTTATGTATCTAACTATAGAGCGACTTTATCTCCAAACTATCTCCGAATTGTATCCGACTTGTAAACATTTTTGGTCGAAAGCACGAGGTACAAAATTGAATAGAATCGATATCCCGGAAATTTTTTCAAGGGATTTAACAACAATTTTATATGTCAATTTTGACACATGTTCAGGTGTTTTAAGGTATAATTCTTCTGTACGAACCGCAAATTGCACATCAGTCCTAATTTTACGAAGGAGCGGTGAAAGAAATAATGAAATATTCGTATTTAGGAAAGTCAGGATTAAAGGTCAGCCGACTGTGTCTGGGCACGATGAATTTCGGTTGGAATACGGAAGAGAAGGATGCTTTTCGCATTATGGATGCTGCGCTTGATGCGGGCATCAATTTCTTTGACATGGCCAACCAATACGCGTTGGGCCGAACCGAGGAGATTATCGGCAATTGGTTCAAACAAGGTGGAGGTCGCCGTGAGCGCATTGTGCTGGCAACGAAAGTTTACAATGATATGCATGACGACAACGACGGTCCGAACCGTGAGGCCGGTTTGTCTGCATATAAAATCCGCCGCCATCTTGAAGGCTCGCTGCGCCGTCTACAAACAGACCATATCGAGCTGTACCAAATGCACCATATCGACCGGAACGTAAGCTGGGCCGAACTGTGGAACGCATTCGAAATCGCTGCTGACCAAGGCAAAATCGGGTACGTCGGATCGAGCAACTTCGCTGGCTGGGATATCGCGGTTGCTCAGAGCGAAGCTAAAGGTCGCGGTATGCTTGGCCTTATATCCGAACAGCATAAGTATAATTTATTATGCCGCCTTCCGGAGCTTGAAGTGCTGCCCGCATCGCAAAGCCTCGGGCTTGGTGTCTTACCGTGGAGCCCGCTGGACGGCGGGCTGCTTGCTGGCAATGCGCTGCGCGGCGACTCAGGCAAACGCAGTGGTGATACCGCACGGCTGGACAAGCACCGGTCGCAGCTCGAAGCATTCGCCAAGTTGTGCGATGAGCTCGGAGAAAGAGAAGACGTCGTCGCCCTCGCCTGGCTGCTCTCCAACCCGGCAGTGACCGCGCCGATTACCGGCGTGCGCACAATGGAGCAGTTCGATCGCACGCTGCGTGCAGTTGAGTTGGAGCTCGACGAGGCGACGCTGAAGCGTCTCGACGAAATCTTCCCGGGTCCTGGCGGCGAGGCGCCGCAGGCTTATGCGTGGTAATTTTTAGTTAAATAATAATGAATTGTTAACGGCAGCCGTCAATTACTAGAGTGGCTGCCGCTAACTTATAATACTCATGTACCCGTGGTTTCATAAATCAAGAGGTCACAAGAGAACATAAAAAGGCCGCCAATCGGCAGCCTCCTTGATATCCATTATTAAAATATTCTCTGCTTATTATCGGCTTTAAAGGGACCATCCGGATTGCTTGATCAGATTGGTGACAAGCTCATCGTCGAAGACGATTCCGAAACCGGGGGTCGCCGGAATATGAATCTCTCCGTTTTCGATTCGATAGCCTGATACATCCATGCCTTCAATGGTAATGTCGTCATATTCCACAAATTCGAAATTTTGCACCGCTGCTGACAAATGCCCCGACGCGTAAATCCCGTAAGCATTGCCGTAACAATGAGGCGCGGACCGCAAACCATGGGCATCCAGCTTTTCACCTAATTCCATCCAATGTGTGAAGCCCGGCGAGATGATATCGTACTGCAGCACATCGACACATCCGCGAATCGCCCACTCCACGAGATGCGGTGAGGCTAGCCCTTCCCCGTCTGCGATAAGTACATTCTGCCCGCGTTGCCGGAGCCATTCCTTCAGGTCCTCGTACAAGGCTTCATCCTCATGGAACGCTTCTTCCAGCCAATACAGGTTCACATCCGTCAAAGCCGCCAATACTTCTTTGGTTATGTTCAAATTATAGGCATTATTTGCATCGATCATAATTTTGCCTGTGGGACCCGCCACTTCTGCAATCCCCCGTACGATCGCAATATCCCGTTTCGTCCCTTCCCAAAGCGGCATATGGCGTCCGCCTCGGCCAACCTTAATCTTAAAATGACGCTGGCCCTTCGCAAACCCTTGTGTCGCTTCTTCTTGCATCAATACGACGGCTGCCTTCTCATCGGAAAGATGCAAATCGTCGAAGTATAGAGAGGTGTCATAACACGGGACAACGAATGGGACTCCCCTTTCCAAGTTGGCACCCGATACCAAGTCATATACTGGTTTGCCTTGTCTCTGTCCTAACCAATCTAACACCGGATATTCCAATGGCAAGCGATACGCTTCGTGCAGTCTGCCCCTGTCATCAAATAAGTCAAGCAATCTGCGGCCTATGATGCCTTCGGCCCACTCCGGCGTCATATGTATCGAACTGCCGTAACCCGTTTGTCCATCGATCGTAATTCTGGCGATATCGACTGTACAGCTTTTGCCATGAATGCCGATTCTGCCATTGGCCCCGGCGCTTCTGGATCGTTCTCCCCTTAACTTGGCGAATTCGATTTTTTCCACGATCCAATCCGATTGTATACCCGTAATATTCATAAGATCCCCCTCCTTCATCAACTCGGCGGTTTCATTTCTCAATGATTCAAATAATTGACACATTAAAGAACTATACGCGGTTAGCAGCCTAGGGTATTCGTCTGTCACATTTCGTCATACTCTCTCTATATTTACCGGGTGTAATCCCTTCGACTTTCTTAAACACTCTAATGAAAACGCTGTCACTTGTATAGCCGACCATCTTGGCGATCTGTGCGTTGGTCAGCCCAGGATCCGCCATCAGTTTCTTTGCGTGATCCATCCGTACGACTGTCAGGTAGTCGTTTAAGTTCTGCCCACTTACCCTTTTAAAAAATTGTGAGATATATTGCGGTGTGATTTGCAAATGCTCAGACAATAAATTCAGGCTCATGTTGGGATCGGCGTAATTCGCTTGAATACAAGCCTGTATTTGCATAAGGAGCTGTTCACTGTGGTCACTCCGTTCCAATTTGAATGATTCGGCAGCCGATAAATACAGGTCCTTCGCTTTTTCAAACATCTCATCGGTTGTTTTACAGGAGAGCAGGAAACGTACAGGATGTATGTCGCCCTCTGTAAGCCTACGGTATGCCGGTGTATCCGAAGTCATGATACGCAGCAGGGTACTGGCGAGACTGAATAAAAGGCATCTCCCCAGCTCAGGAGTGATAGATTCGTCGCTAAAATTCATATCGAACAGCTGTTTAAGCAGAAGGACAACCTGCTCTTTGTCACCGCTTCGAACACAATTGATTAACTGCAGCTCGGTTTCGACGGGGTAATAATATTGCAGCTTTTGCTGGCGGATATCTTGATAATAAAAGATCGACAGCTGCCCATTTACCATCCTGTACTCCAAGGCGGCAGCCGCCTCCAAATAGGCTTCTCCAATCTGATGCTGCCCCTCATGAACTCCGCTTATGGCTATACTGATCTCCAGCTTGAATCGGGTCTCCAAAATGCGGTGCAATTCGGTGACGATGTCCTTAACCCGGCAAGCCGGATGCCCCAACTGATCAGGCAACAGATTGACGAGCAGGGCAAGCCGGTTTTTCTCCAGGTCTATGGTATGTATCGTATGCAAGTCGTAGATAGAATCTTCAGCCAAATTGGAGATAATAAATCGGACCAATGCCCATTGTTTTTCACTTTGGTTCGGTGCGAACCGGGTCAAGTCGTTCACTTGAACGAGAATGACGGCAAAATGAGGAAACGGAAACTGGATACCCATAAATTCCAGCGATTGTTTCATCTGCTCTGGAGGCTCATAATAGCCTTGAAGCACACGATGCAAATAATTTGAACGAAGCAAGGGCAGCTGCTGGGTAAGCTTGTTCTTAATACTTCTCTCCTCGTCCCAGGAAACCTTCATCATTTCCATGATGTAGTCAAATTCATCACCAGCCGCTTTCCGGGGATGGAACTTTCCGGCCGGTATCGCCTCTACAATTCTTTTGATTGGAAAATAATTTCTATATGTGATTCCATACGCTGCTGCGCTCCCTACAAGGATGCATAACAAGAGAAGCCACAGCGCAAGATGCTCCATTTGTTTTAATTTATGCAGATATATATTCAATGGCATCACATCAATATAGTACCATCCGACTTGTTCCGAGGTGGTGAATGATACCATCACATCTTGTCCGTTCAGATTGGTATTGAGTAGACCGGTATTCGACTTAAGTTCGTTCAATATGGATTTTGATAAAGGGCTGGCACCGGGTGTACTGCTGATGAGTTCATGATTTTGGTCCACGATATAAACGGAGCTCCCGTTTGCGGACTCGATTTTTCGTGTCATTTCGTGAATTTTGGCTTCATCGATCAGAACGACAAGGCTCCCTTTAATCGTGGAGGTGTCTTCGACAGGCAACGATTGCATAAAGGTAATTACTTTCATAGGGTCATTCTTCAGGCTGCTGTTTCGCTGTAAGGTTGCAGCCGGCAGGTAAGTTTGACTATGGTAACTGATCATCTGTTTACGCCATTCTTTATAGGTAAGATGATCAAAGCTATAATATTTATCGTAAAAGCTGTGCGAATCGGTCACGAGGTTCGGTTTGATCACAGAATCACTTCGGTCCAAAAAAATATAGAAATCGTAAACAAAATTGTTGGTCATGTGGGAGTACATTTTTAAATAGTCTCTTGAAAACTGTACCAGATGATATCGTTCGGATAAGTTTTTGCTCTGCGTATCCAATAAATAACGCAGCTTAGGATTAAGTATCATTTGATTGGATAAATGTTCAATATCTTTAAGATTGCTGTCTATATTAAGACGCATTTGCTCCAGCATGCCAAGATTAGAACGTTCCGCATTTGCTTTCATGATATGTTCAAACTGGGTATAGAAAACAAACCAGATGATGATGGGAAGCAGGAGCAGCAGACAATTGGATACGAGCATTCTGATGAATAGGCTTCTTCTTTTGCTTCCGGCATTCTTTTTTCGGATGAATGAAAACATTGCGATCCTCCTAGTATAGAAAAGCTTGCTCACTCCCTATAATTCGGGAAGAGCAAGCTTACTCCCTTCGTTGGATGACCGATTCGTGTGACGATCATTCTTTTAACGCACCGATCAGGACACCGTGCACAAAATACTTTTGCAGAAACGGATACAGACATAATATCGGAAGTGTGGAAATGATAATTGTCGCATACTTGATCGTGATTCCGATGTCTAACCGGTCTGAGGCCGCTGCATCGGTCGTCATGCTGTCCGTACTGTTCGAGATCAGAATTTCACGGAGAACCAGCTGTAGGGGAAATAACTCCCGGTCACGCAAATAAATCAATGCGCTAAAGTACGAATTCCAATGTCCGACGGCATACCACAAAATCATGACGGCTATAACGGGCATCGAGAGAGGAACAATGATCCGGCTCATGATGGTCCAGTCATTCGCTCCGTCGATCCGCGCGGATTCCTCCAGACTTATGGGTACCGCTTGAAATGCGGTTCGCATAATGATCAAATTAAATGAACTGACAGCCCCAGGCAAGAGAAGTGCCCAAGGCGTATCCAGCATACCGAGACTGTTCACCAGCAGAAACGATGGTATGAGCCCCCCATTGAACACCATCGTGATCACGATCATGAACATGATGGAATTGCTGAAATAGACGTTGCGGCGAGAAAGGGCATAGGCTCCAAGTGTTGTCATGAATAAGTTGATGGCTGTACCGCCAGCAACATAAAAAATCGTGTTTCGGTAACCGGTCAGGATCATCGGATTATCCATTACGGCTTTATATGCCTCCAAGTTAAATCCTTTAGGGTAAAACAGCATGCCGCGAAATCGGGCCATTTCTGTAGGATCGCTCAAAGAGGCGAACAATACGTAAAGGAACGGGTAAAGCGTGACGAAGCAAAGCAGAGTCATGAAGCACGTGTTGACGCCGGAAAATATCCATTCACCCAGGCTGCGTTTGTGAAGCATACCGTTTCTCCTTTTACCATAATTTATGTTCACTCACTCGTTTGCTAATGGAATTGGCGAGTACGATCAGAATGAAGCTGATGACCGAATTGAACAGCCCCACGGCAGCGGTATAACCGAAATCGGCTCCAAGAATACCTTTTCTGTATACATAGGTGGAAATGACATCGGCCGTCTCATAGGTTATCGGATTGTACATGAGGATAATTTTCTCGCTCCCGACGGAAAGCATGGATCCAATATTGAGGATGAACATGATCACAATGGTTGGCATAATTCCGGTTAAGGTAATATGCAAGGTCTGTTTCCATCGTCCTGCTCCGTCGATCCGGGCCGCATCATAAAGTGTCGGGTCGATATTGGCAATGGATGCGAGATAGATGATCGAGCCCCATCCGATTCCCTGCCAGATACCCGAGGAAATGTACATGAACCGAAACCATTCCGGCTCCTGCATGAAAGCAATCGGTTGAAGTCCAATCATGAGGAGAAGGTTATTCACCAGGCCGTCTCGGGCAAAGAAATCGATCATCATCCCTACCACAACGACGATGGAGATAAAGTGCGGGAGGTAACTTATCGTCTGTACGATCCGTTTAAAAAAGCCCTTCCGAATTTCATTAAGCAATAACGCAAGGATAATCGAAGCGGGAAATGCGAACAGCAATTCATAAATATTGATCAACAAGGTGTTCCGAATCAGTCTCCAAAAATAGTAATTTCCAAAAAAGCTTTTAAAATGATCGAGACCAACCCACGGACTTCCCCAAATGCCGTCTGCAAGCCCGTAATCTTTAAAAGCAATTTGCAGACCATACATCGGTCCGTAATGAAAAACGATATAGTAGGCAATGACAGGCAGCAGTATAAGATAAATGTAGCGATTTCGGATTATGTCCCTTTTAATGATGCTCCATTTCGTGTCTGCCCGGTTCCCCGCTACCGTCGTCACCATATTTCCCTGTACATTTGGCATGGCTTACTCCTTCTTTGAACACGGGAGAACGGCAAGCCGCAAGCTTTCCGCCTCCAGTTTAGTAGGCTTTTTAGCGGTTGTTGTAGCGTTCCAATCCGGATTGCTGCATTTTGATCGCATCGTCGAGCCCCATGCTTTTCAGGGTAGCGACATACTCATCGAACTTATTTAGCGATTCTGCGCCCATAATAAACTTAACGATCATTTCATTTTTGTAGGTGTCAACATCGTTCATGATCGAGGCATATCGGCTGTTGTCTTCCCTGGCGATAGTAATCGGAGGCATTCTCTTTTCATTCGAAGGTTCTGCCCAGACGGTTAAAGCCTCTTGCTGCTCCGGTCTGGCCGCATATTGCTCCATGTAGCGTACATCCTGCAAAAACGGACCGGCATCAGCGGACAAGACATGCTGTTTAAGGGATTGCGCAAGCGGCAATCCATCCGGATTGTTCATGACCGAGTCCGTATACTTCGGATAACCGTTCTCCATCGTATAGGAGACGCCTTCTTTACCGAAGTTCATGATCATTCGTCCTTCTTCACTATAGAAGTAATCGAGGAATTTTACAGTTTCTGCTACGTGCTTGTTGCTTCCGGTAATAGCCGTGAATATGCCTACAATTTGATTGTCCATTTGACCGAATATCGGTTTATCGCCGGTCTTCAATGTCGGATAAGGTGTGGCAGCAAGCTTGAATTGCGGTTCCTTGGACTCCATTAAATCCATAAATCTGCCCAAGCCACCGCCTACTGCCATCACAGCCGCACCGACCTGATTGCCGGTCATTTTGGCATCGTACATTTTGCTGTCATTGGCCGCAAAGTCTTTATCCAGCAAGCCCTCATTGTACCAACGGTTCATGGTGGTAAGGTATTCCTTATATTCGGGTTGAACGGGGCCATATTTAACCGTATTTCCTTCGTGATAGAAGCCGTTCGGGATTCCAAAAACACCAGTAAAAGCAAGCTCGCCTGCTCCGATCATGATCGGAATTTCATCGGCCTTTCCGTTGCCGTTGGGATCTTGCTCCTTAAACGCTTTCAAAACGGTGTACCATTCGTCGATCGTTTTAGGAATAGGCAAACCCAACTTGTCCAGCCAATCTTTACGTATAACCGGACCGTCGTGGGTTTGCAGTTTTCTGACGGGACGGATGAACGGGAAGCCGATAATATCACCATTATCTGTCGATGCCTGCCTTCTCCATTCCGGGTTCTCGTCCAGCAGCTTTTTGAAGTTAGGCGCATCATCCAAATAGTCGTTTAATGGAATGATTTTACCATCCTGAATCGCTTTTTGAGCGCCTCCCGGATAATTATTCCACGAAAACTCCACGACATCCGGCAGCGATTTCGAGGCCATCATCAAGTTGAATTGTTCACCACCTTGGCCTTGGGCCGGGTGTTGATAATCGATGGTGACACCGGTGTTCTTTTCGATTTCTTTAATAGCGGTAATCTCTCCATAGCTTTTCATAATGGCGGCTGCGTCCTTATGCATCTCTTTCCAATACGATAAGTGGCTCAAAGGTTCGGTTGTCTCTGCGGATTTCGTACTCCCCTTTGCGTTCTCCTCACTGCTGCAGCCGGCCATCGCTATGGCGGCTAGCCCCAAACATAAAACGGGTGCAAGCTTATTGATTATTTTCCTGCTCATCTGCATAAATCGTAGCTCCTCCTCAATTTTAGATGTGCTTTTGCCATATTCAGCATAAAGGATGGTGGTTTCTCCCGAAATCGTACAAAATCACAAAAGGTTTGCCGTTATTAAGATCGACTACTTGCGAAAATAAAACTGAATCGACCATATTAATGAATATAGACGAAAACGCGTTGGTTTCCTTCTCTTTCTTCGGTTGCGTAACCTATTGTTGTCGTCGGATTTGACAGGAACATCTATCGTTAGAATATAAAAAGCCGCAGGTGTGCGGCTTTTTGCTGTGGTTCTTTTGTACAAAATATAGAGCACATTGTTCAAGATCGTTCTACAGGAATGCCTTACACTAATGCTAAAGAGGTTCTATTCCAAATCGATGGAGGATGTTCAATGAATCATGCATGGACCTATGTCCGCCTTGCCGCCGTATCCGTGTTTTGGGGAGCCAGTTTTAATGCCGGTGAGCTGGCCATTCAAGCGATGCCCCCTTTGACGGTCACCGCTTGGAGATTCCTCATAGCCGCAGCACTCATGCTGTTGCTTCTATTGGTGAAGGAAAAACCATCGTGGACCAATCTTCGTTCCTCGATCTGGGTCTATATTTTACTAGGGGTAGTCGGCGTTTTTGTAACGAATGCTCTGCAGTTCACAGCCTTGAAGTATACACCGCCGCTTCATCCTGCCTTGATTATGGCTACAAACCCAATCGTAACGGCATTTTTGGCGGTGCCTTTGCTGAAAGAAAACATCCATAAGGGACAAATCATCGGGATGCTGTGCTCGATTGCCGGTGTTCTTATGGTCATTACCAACGGGGCTTTTTGGCAACTCACAACCATATCACTTGGAGATTTTATAGCACTGGGAGCGAATATCACTTGGGCGCTCTATAGTGTACTGGGACGAAAGCTTCTGACCAACAGCACGCCGCTCGCCACCTCAGCCATAACCATGGCAATTGCTACCATTTGCTTTCTGCCTTTTCTGAATTTCCCCTCATCGGGTATATCGCAAACGACACTCACAACAGCATGGATTTGCATTTTCTTTATGGGGACATTTGGCGCTGTTTTGACTTTTCTTTGGTGGAATCAAGGCATACAGAAGGTAGGTGCAAACCGTACCTCCGTATTCTTCAACCTGGTTCCTGTCGTAACACTGATGATTTCTGTACTGATGGGGCAGCCGGTAGGTTGGGTTCAAGTAGTCGGTACCTTCATGGTCATATTGGGTGTTGTCACCGCAGTACGGACAAAACGAACGGGGCCGAGTGGAAATCATGGGCAAAAGCCAACCATCACCGCTCCCGGCCTTAACAACTAAACTCTTTGAGAAGTTTCAAGTACCTCAGCATGCCTGCTGCTCTGATAATCACTTAGTAAATGCTGCATTTTTTCTATCGTGCCATCTTGATGAGGAACATGAATGGAGACGGTCAAATTCGGATCATTTGAATACTGAAACGAAACAAGATCAAAATTCAACTTCCCGAGATTCGGACAGTGCAGCGTCTTTGGAGCATCTATGGCATCGAGTACTTCATGATCGTCCCAAAACTCCCGAAACTCCCTGCTAACTTGGGACAAGGCGTCGAACTGTTCGGACCACCAGGGGTCGTCACCGTGACGCGCATAACCGGCATGAAAATTAGCGACAATCCGTCGCGCATGCAGTTCCCATTGTTCTCCCTTAGCGTAACGGAAGCGGGGTGACGTAAACGTCATCCATACGAAATTCCGCTCCCGATCTGACATAGCGGCCAGCTCCCCATTCAACGCGCAATAAGCTTCATTCCAGGCAATGATGTTCATACGCGCATCCATGACATTTGCCGCGGACAGGTTTTGGCTATCTAGAAAGCGTTGAAGTTCCGGTGTAACCTTAGATGTTTTCTTGGTTTCAACCAAGGGATATTGCTTACGGGCCAGATGATACAGATGTCTGCGTTCCGATTCATCTAACCGGAGCACTTCTGCTATCCGATCAAGGATTTCTACGGATACGTTAATATGACGCCCCTGTTCCAAGTAGGTATACCAATCCAATCCCACACCTGCCAACAGAGCCACCTCACCTCGGCGAAGTCCGGGTGTCCGTCTGCGTCCGGAATCCGGCAATCCTGCTTGCTTAGGTGTTATCCTTTCACGCCGTGAGCGTAAAAATCGAGATAATTCCTCGTATCGGTCCAATCTCTTCGACATAATTCCCATGCCCCCTACTATATTCATGAACGTAGGACTCCCAATCCTACGATAACCAGATCTCTTCCTAGCCTCTTCAGGTTTCAATAAACTCAGTTTATGTCCTCCATAGGAGGAAAAGCAAGAATGGATAAGACAGTGATCGCCCCACCTGTTCTGTTCCATTCGTACCCATCTGATTGAGGTGATGACAATGAAAGTAGCCGCCATTGTCGGCAGCATCCGCAAGGAATCTTTTAATTTAAAACTAGCTTACTATATTCAACATCGTTATAAGCATCTTTTCCAATTGGATGTGTTGAATATTCGGGATCTTCCCTTTTACGATCAGGATACGGAGTCCGCTCCGCCGCAGACGGTTATCGATTTCAAGGGCAAAGTCGCTGAAGCCGACGCGGTGTTATGGGTCACTCCTGAGTATAATTCAACCATTCCAGGTGTCATGGTAAATGCGATTGACTGGTTATCCCGCGTTGACCAAGTGATGGTCGGTAAGCCCTCTTGGATCGTAGGCTCTTCCATGGGTCTGCTGGGATCGGTGAAAGCTCAGGGCCATCTGCGTGATATATTGTTTTCTTCCGGTATTTCATCGCCGCTGTTACCGGGAAATGAAGTATACATCGGCCTAGTGCATGAGAAAATTAATGAGAAGGGTGAGTTGACCGATGAACCTACGATTAAGTACCTGGATCTCGTATCCGGGAATTTCGTGAAATGGGCAAAGGAACAATCCCGATTAAAGCAGCTGCAAAGTCAAGTATAAACGAGAATCTGGAGGAAAAAGATGTTTGAACATATTGTACTATTGAAATTCAAGCCCGATGTTTCGACTGCAAAAAAAGAAGAAGCCGTCATGCAAGTTTATGACTTTAAGGCAAACATTCCGGGTATCACAGAAATTAGCGCTGGAATGAACGTTACGGAAGAGAAGGAGCACATGCAGGGGTATACGCTGGGAATCCGCGTCTCTTTTGAGAATCAACAGGCTTGCCAGGACTATATTCAGCACCCCCTGCATCAAGAGTTTTTGCAGGCGATTGGCCCATATGTTGAAGGGATCATCGTTATGGACTATCCCTGGAAAGGTCAGGGTTAGAAGAATACACATATTTTGTTAATCAAAAAAGCCGCAGTTATGCGGCTTTTAAAATGGCTTAACGACCATGAGCACCAATACGGCAATCATCAGCAGCATAGCTGCCATCTCGATGGGCACGATCTTTTTTAACTGCAGTCCGAATTCGGCAGGTATGTCATTACCTTGGTCTTGACGCTCAGCTATGGTTTTTCTGATCTTTTTCATACGCGGCTCGATCCATCCGTCGATCAGTCCAACCATGAGAAGCGCTAAGAGAATGGATACATTCAGCCACATTTGGGATAACCCCATCTTGGTTATGATCATAAGCCCAACCCCGGTCAGAATAAGTCCGGTTCCGCCAATTTTAGTAATGATGGCCAGTTTGGCCGTTATACCTAATACAAAATGCAGCTGGCCGACCGTTCTGGCGGATCTCCGAATGATGGGCGTTACGAAAGCGGGGCCGATAAAAGCGATCGAAGACAATATATGCAAAACGAGCAGTAATCCAAATAAACCCATCATCCCCTCCTCCTCAGCTCACTGCAATATGTCTTTGATAGGCTAGACCGACCCTTTTTCTTTTAAACGATCCTTCGAGTTCAAGATGGTCCAACATACACATGACGACATCGTCATAAGCCACATTCAGCTCTTGAAATCTGCTGAACAAGTGACCGGCTACCTCTGCTTCGGAAAAGTCCTTGATCGTCTCCTGCATCGGAACAGGCAAGATTTCCGTTGTGACATGCAGATGAGCAGAATCTGAATGCTCTCTCGAATCTGTCATGGTTCCCGGACACATCATGGTCCAATCGAGGTCCGTCCGCTGCAGCCTTTCGAAATTCCGGTTGTGGTTTTTGTACTCAGGCGGAAAGCCGGGTAAATTGTTGCCGATCAAATCCGTATATGGAATATCCAGCAGGCCGGCTCCTCCCATAACCCATACCCGCCCGGAGAAACTAGGCTCCATTTCGCACTGGCTTATAATGTTATCGACGATACGGACAAACTCTTCTCCCTGCCCCGCATGGCCGGCTGCAATTATAGCGGCGTCTTGATTCACAAGTGCCTCACGAACGCTCACCGGGTCCAACATATCATCCACGATCACTTTTACATGCTTTTCGGAATGCTCACCCAGCTGATCGTAAAGCTTCTCAGCATTTCGCACAAATGCGGTCATTTCATGCCCCATTTGTATCCCTTGTGCCAACACTCTTTTCCCTGTATTCCCCGTCGCTCCAAAAACAATGATTTTCATCGTTATGTCCTCCTCTTCATGGATCCCAATATTTGGTTAGCTCAAGCTTAGCATCGCTTCAAAAGGATGTTAAGAACCCACTTTAAAGTAGGGGACTTACTTAAAAGTAAGTATGACGGAAAGGGATACAATGCTTTTTTCAGGAGTGTGACTGCAGTGAAGAAAAAAGCTGCCCGGAAATACCGTGGCAGCTTTTATTTGGAGTTGATTGAATTCGTGTACAAGTTCATTATTTCCGCTTTATGACGCCGGCTCTTCATACTTCCGCTTATTATGATTCTCTCCCCAAGCACACATGACTTCCGCAACAGGAATCAAGGTTTGGCCGTATTCACTAAGAGAATATTCTACTCTTGGAGGGACTGTCGGGTAAACCGTTCGATCGACTACGCCTTCTCGTTCCAAATCCCGGAGATGTTGTGCAAGCATTTTTTGCGAAACATCAGGGATAAGCTTTTCCAGATCGCTGAATCGCTTTGTAGAATCAATCAAAAGCCATAAAATCATCGGCTTCCATTTGCCACTTAGAACATGAATGATGGTCTCAATCGGACATTCACGTTGATGAATCATTGATGAATCATCCCCTTACCTGTAAGTAAGTACATTAACTACAAAGAACATAACAAAATTTTACATTAGCCCCTACAATCAAGTCAATCCATAACCGTCTGAAACGTATTGGCCACCCCCATTCCGAATACCTCACGGTGTCCAAGCATTCCTGCGTGAAGCGGAATACCTTATGATATCCACTTAAAGTTAGGAGCTGATATCATGAGCCGTTTTCCGGATGTGGTCATCATCGTCAGAAGCAAAAAAAACTTTGCCAACATCGGCAAAGTACGCATTATAGGTAGCGCGTCCCCTTGCCTCAGTACTTTAAGAGTAGGGGCACCCGTAAAAGATGCTGTGCTCTGTCTGCTTAAAAACGGGTTTCTAATTACGGAACAGAAAAATATTGGTGTTTTCTTCCGTATTCGATAAGTGGTGTCCGGCAGTGTTGCCTGGGCGCAAGCAAAAATCCCCCTATTGTCATCAATAAATAAGCAGCAGCCAAGGACGAGAAAACAATAGTCCAGACTGCTGCTGTTTGATTAATAGCCCGCGTCAGTGCCATCTGTGTAATCTATGATTGCACGGTAGACCGCAGCCCAGAAATCGTGAATAAAAATGTATGCAATGTTCCGATCAATGGAAGGTTTGCTGAATTCGAGACGGCAGGAAGGATGGAGAATACCATGTTACGCCCGCTTTTTGTACGCCCTTATCGCAAAGACATAAGCTACGAGCATAATGCCGACGCACCATGCCAGAGCAATCCAAATATCATTGCCTACCGGTTGATTTGACAATAAAGCGCGGATGGTTTCTACAATAGAGGTGACCGGCTGGTTTTCGGCAAAAGCCCGAACGACCTTCGGCATCGAATCGGTCGGCACAAAGGCCGAGCTGATAAATGGCAGGAAGATCAGCGGATAGGAAAATGCGCTGGCCCCTTCGACCGATTTTCCGGACAATCCGGCAATCGCTGCGACCCATGTCAAAGCCAGTGTAAACAGCACGAGTATACCGGTTACAGCGAGCCATGGCAGAACCCCTGCCGAGGAGCGAAAGCCCATAAGGAGCGCTACAAGGATGATGACGACAAGAGAAATCATGTTGGATACTAGCGAGGTCAGCACATGCCCCCATAACACGGCGGAACGCGCAATCGGCATGGAGTGGAACCGCTCAATAATGCCCCGCTGCTTATCCATAAACAGGCGGTAAGCCGTATAGGATATCCCGCTCGCAATCGCAATCAGCAGGATGCCGGGCAGTAGGTAGTTCACATAGTTATCCGTTCCGGTGTGGATTGCGCCTCCAAACACATAGACAAACAGCAGCATCATCGCAATCGGTGTGATACAGACCGTAATGATGGTGTCCATGCTGCGGAATATATGACGCATGGAACGTCCAAGCATAACGCCCATATCGCTAAAAAAGTGATTTTTGACTGTCTCCATTTCATAGCCTCCTTCTTTCCGACGATTGCGAGGAATATCTCTTCTAATGTCGGCTGTTTTTCTACATACTCCACCTTTGCGGATGGGAACAGCTTTTTCAGCTCAGAGAGCGTGCCACTCGCGATAATCCTGCCTTCATGCAGAATGGCTATACGGTCTGCGAGCTGCTCGGCTTCCTCCAAATATTGCGTGGTCAGGAAGATCGTCGTGCCGCCGCCGGCAAGTTCCTTGACGGTCTTCCAAACCTCGATGCGGGCCTCGGGGTCAAGCCCGGTAGTCGGCTCGTCGAGGAAAATGATCTGTGGATTGCCCACAAGGCTCAAGGCGATGTCGAGCCTGCGGCGCATCCCTCCCGAATAAGTCGCTGCCTTGCGGTCAGCGGCGTCCGTCAAGCCGAAGCGTTGCAGCATGCTATCCGCGACCTGGCGCGGATTTTTAAAGTGCCGCAGCTTGGCGATCATAATCAGATTTTCCCGCCCGGTCAAAATTTCGTCCACGGCGGCAAACTGCCCGGTCAGGCTGATCGATTGTCGTACCCGGTCGGGCTTTGATGCGACGTCACAACCGTTTACGGTGGCAGTCCCTCCGTCCGGTTTGAGGAGCGTGGTGAGGATTCTGACCATCGTCGTCTTGCCCGCCCCGTTAGAGCCAAGCAGGGCGAAAATCTCACCTCGCCCCACTTCAAGATCGACTCCTTTTAGAACTTCTGTGTCCTTATAAGATTTTCGCAGACCTTTCACTTCAATTGGTTTTTCCATCCGGGTACCCCTCTTTTAATTTGTTTTATCCGTTGCCTTTTTTATGGCCTTGTTACTTTCTCGGGCAACCGCTTCCTGATAGATGTCAGCGTAAGTTTTTGAATCTTTGATGAGATCGTCGCAGAAAGCCGCTACGTCTCTTCCCGTCACTTCGAGCACGCCTTTCCCCAAAGCTGCGCCCTCTTCAAAAAGATCGACAATTCCCGAGAGTATACCGGTCCCTTCGGTTAGCTCCACAGGGCCTACTTTAAAGAGATATTTTTGAATCTCCTTATACACAATCTGATAATCGCGCGGGAGCGCTTTGACTCGTGCCACGTGCGCCCGCCACTCTTTTTTGCCTTCGATGATATCTCGTATACTCATGTGATCCTCCTCCTATTTGCCTAATTTTTTGGCGATATTATGGTTGAGCTGCTCGCGCCACTTGTCACGAAAAGACTTTGCCCCTTCTTCGCCGGCCAGCGCTGAACAGAAGCCTTGGATATCGTCACCCAAAACCTCTTGAACACTCTGGCCGTCCGCCGCAGTTTCTTCAAGCAGGCCAAGCACACCATCAAGAATCGGCATGAGGTTGCGGCCGGTGAAGTCGGAATGCACCCAAAGGTTGGCATTTATTTTTTTCCACGCCGCTTGATAATCAGCAGGCAGCTTTTGGGCACGCGATTCAAAAGCTTTCATTTCTTTGGTCATGTCGCTGCCGGTGATTTTTTCCCAAAAATTCATTGTTCCTTCTCCTTTAACTCGTTTATTTTGGATGATACAAACTCCCATTTTTCCCAGAACTTCCGCAGCTCCTCACGCCCTGCGTCGTTGATCGCGAAAAACTTTCGCGGCGGTCCCATGTCGGAAGGTTTCTTGGTGATCTCCACCAACTTGTTTTTTTCAAGCCGGATCAGAATGGTGTATACCGTTCCTTCCACAACATCTGTGAAGCCGAGGGCGTTCAGCTGCCGCGTAATTTCGTAGCCGTAGGTTTCTTGGCGGCTTATGATTTCAAGGACGCAGCCTTCAAGCACGCCTTTAAGCATTTCCGTTAAATTTTCCAACACAATCGCTCCTTGCTATTCTGTGAGACTGGTATGAAGTAATACTTACTACCGCTATAAAGTAACACGCAGTAGCTCGTTTTGTCAACGGCGTTTCTCGTCGCATTTTATAAAATAGGCTTACATTTGATTTTCCATCACAAGCTGTGAAGCCTCTTATTGTCGGGTATTCTGGATACTGAAACAACGTCCTGTAACCCAGGCATTGTTAAAAACAAAAAAAGCCGCAGTTATGCGGCTATTCTCTATGTATGTTCTCGTCGTCTTACATTTTTTGAATCCAGACTACAAAAAACGGCTGCTCAAGAATCTCGATGGCCAGCACCCCGTTACACCCGCAGTCCTCGGTATCCCAAAAAGACCATTTCATTTCTGCATTTCTTTCTGATTGCGCAAATCCATCACATGATGTATATTGTTTTTACATTGACATTACTGCAGGTCTAAAAAGGAGGAGCCATGTCACCTCGTACTAAAGAACAGAATGACGCAATCCGTGAGATGCGGATGAACCAAATTATGCAGGCAACGGCGGAAGTATATTTGGAGAAGGGTATCCAATTGGAAATACGCGATGTTGCGGTCAAGGCTGAACTCGGCTACGGAACCGTGTATCATTACTACAAAAATAAGCACATGCTTTTGGAAGATTTATTATGGGATGCCCTGTATCGAACGGAGTCGGCAGTACAGCCCGTTTTGACCGGAGACGGCAACAGTTTGCATAAAGCGGAATCGTTCTCCAGGCTGCTCCTGAAGGAGTGCATTCAAGATCCCTCCGTATTTATATTGCTTAAGACGGTTGCGGATAACTTTCATCACTTCCCGGGCAACCGGTTTATCAAGCTGTCAGACCATTTTCAGGAGCGGATCTATATGCCGTTTGTGGATATGATTCGTGATGGAACCAGTTCTAAATCACCGGAGAAAACAGCTAATCTAATATTTGGCTCGCTGGTTGGCTGCGCAGCATTGAACATCCACCACAATATGCACAACGAGACAGATGTCGAAGGCATCGTTGACGTGATTTTTTCAGGCATACAGGCAAAGGAGAGATAATCGGAATGATCACCCTGAAATCGAAAGCGGAAATTGAACAAATGAGGAAAGCCGGCCGAATTGTCGCTGCTTTTCATCAAGCCATTGCAGGAATGATCCGGCCAGGAGTCACAACGCTCGACATTGAGTTGTTCGCTGTGCGGTTCCTGAAGGAGAATAACGCCAGGGCTTATACGGTCGGCTACAACGGCTATCCGTATGCGACTTGCGCGTCTGTTAACGACGTCATTGCGCACGGTTTTCCGAATCCTAAACCGCTCAAGGAAGGTGACATCGTCACCATCGATATCGTCGCGGAAGCGGATGGCTGGATCGGCGATTCAGCTTGGAGCTATGCAGTTGGCGAGGTATCGGAAGAAGCCCGTAATTTAATGCGAGTAACGAAGGAATGCTTATACCTTGGTATCGAAAAGGCCGTCGTCGGAAACCGGATCGGCGATGTGATGCACGCGGTTCAAAGCCATGCGGAGCGCAACGGATACTCGGTGGTGCGGGATCTGCTCGGTCACGGCGTGGGACGGGAGATGCACGAGGAACCTAATTACCCCCATGTCGGGAAGCCGGGCAAAGGGTTCCGCTTGAAGGAAGGAATGGTTATGACGATTGAGCCGATGATCAATGCCGGAAAACCATTCATGACGGTTGATGCCGACGGATGGACTGCAAGAACCGCCGATGGCTCACTTTCTGCGCAGTACGAGCATACGATCGCCATAACTGCGGATGGACCGATCATATTGACCGAACAGAAGAATTAAATTCTCTATTCCGGAATAAAGACTGCCGCTTCGATGAAAATAGACCAAACCCTGCCAGCACATAGCCGGCAGGGTTATCGTCTTTCTTAATGATCGCCCTTCCCCTTTTCATCGTAATTGTAAAACCCACCATCTCAGCAAGATGATCTCAAAGTTTTTTTATAAATAGGGCTTTAACAATGTCTCAGTTGCATTCCATAACAGACTTTGCGTGTTGGAATCCCCGCCGGGATGTACGGGAGTGATCGCTTTCCCGGAACCGACATTAAAATACCCGCCTGTAACGTCCCGATACCTTGAATCCGTGACCAATTGAACGATGATCCCCGCACCTCTCCGCGGATCCCCAATTTTTAAAAATCGCAATGCTTTCTCGAGAACCGATGAAAACGCTAGCTCACGTCCCAGACCCGTAACGTTGAAACCGGGATTAAGCGCATTCACCGTGATGCTTGTTCCGTCCAACCGCCGCGACAGTTCACCTGTAAACATGATATTCAACAGTTTCGTCTTTCCATAGATTTTGGAGGAACCCCATCGCGAAAACTCCGCTGTGTCAGTAAGGTCTTGGGGCAGCTTAAGTTCCCCGTGATGGCGGGAGGCTTCGGAAGCTACATTAATAATTCTTGCTTGCTCAGCATTCTTCAGCGAAGGAAGCAGCAGATGCGTCAGCAGCCAAGGAGCTAAATAGTTGACCGCTACCATCTCCGGGTATCCATCCTTGGTAATACGTTGTTCGAAACCATGCAAGCCCGCATTGTTTACCAATACATCAATTTTAGAATAAGCAGAGCGTATTTCATTCCCTACCTGTCTAACTTGGTCCATGAGTGAAAAATCACCGAAAAAAAAGTCCACCTTTGCGTTGGGGGCATGCTGGCTATGTATATCTCTCGTTATTTCCGCTGCCCTTTCGCTCCTCGCCGTTAATATTAGATGGGCGCCTTGCTTAGCCAGGCTAATGGCTGCCAATTGTCCTAAGCCTCTCGTCGCCCCTGTTATTGCAATAATTGGATCTGACATAATTTATTCCTCCCCGATTCCTTACTTGGATGCATTGAACTTGATGAGTGCTTATATCTTTCATATAATTGATATATCTCAACTATATTTATTTGTTTGATATATGTCAACTATTTTGGGATCGATAGGAGTTTATTATGGACAACAACAATCACGAAACTGGGAGAGCGCAGCTGGAAATCCATCTTGGTCAGCAGTTGAATGCCCTGTTAAGCGCATCCCATGCCCTTCATGTAAAAACGGCGGCTGTATTTGATCCGAATTTGCAGCCCGCTGCGTTCCTGCTGGTTCGATGGCTTCTAGCCTACGGTCCGTCCAGCGCTACCTCATTGGCTGAATCCTTGGCTATGGACCGCAGCTCCGTAAGCAGACTCGTCGCCCAGCTCAAAAAAGCAGGTTATATTCATAGCGAACCTGACCCCCATGATCGCCGCGGCGTCGTGCTGTCTGTAACTGATTTGGGACGGGACAAAGCTGTTCTGGCCATGAATGAAAAAGGAGCTGAATTTTATCACCGCATTTCGGACTGGGACGACTCCAGCCTGGAGGCTTTTACTCAGATGCTTAAGCGCTTTAATGGTTTGTAAAATAGAACAGAACGTTCAACAAAAAATCACCGGCACGAATGCCGGTGATTTTCACCTCAGATGGTGCCCTTATACGGGTAATCATCCACTGATATACTCAACCATTTTCTTATGAAGTTCCAATTCAGAGCATTGAAAGATTCCGTTAAAATCATGCGGATGACGGATCACTTTGTTTAATGTATCCATTCCATATTTCTCAGCAACAAATTCGACGAACATATAGGAGAACTGGAATCCTTTCATCGTTTCAAAATCCCAAGTATCGTTATTTAACTCATCAAATGATGGGATCGCCAAATTGCGGATTGCATCTTCTGTCGAGCCTTTAATAAAGTCTTGAGTCATTTGTTTCGCTTCGTATCCGCCTATACCTTGCCTTATCCATTTTGGAGCCGCCGGATTAATTTCATTGATTAACCACATGGTGAACAGATGGACCGTGCTTTTCAGGATGGATTGATACGTATGCTCAGGTCCTGGATTCAATGGTGATACGATTTTAAGAATATGTCCTTCATATGTGCCCATAAACCAATTGGGTGCATCGGCTTCTCCTACAGCTCGATGAAACGTTGGAAGATCCGGGTATATTTCAATCACTATCTTTTGTGATGGATGGTGATTGTATTTTGTCGAGATACGCTCTACATTATTGCTGAGTTCAGCAAACAAATCTTGTTGAACCTTTTTCAAACCTTTGCTCGTGCTCTCGCTGCCACCCTTATCTACAATTGAAATCAAATCTTGAATAGACATGATGGTAATTTCCCCCCATTCTTTCAATTCCTTTTTTAGTCTTTCCAGTGATCTGTACAATCTGTTCTTTACGGCACTCTCACGCATTCCAACGATGTTGGAGATTTCAGATAAGGTGCAATCCACAAAAAAACGTAGTGCAATAATTTCTTGGTCAACCTCATCTAATTCTTTTAGCGCAGCTCCAATATCAATTCGAAAATCAACAAATTTTGTAAACTCAAGGGAGATCGACTGTGACTCATATTCTGTAAAATCAAAAGGAGATTCTTTTTTTCGTGACAACCTCCGGTATTCGTTTTTGACTGTATTCTGAGCAATCTTAAATATCCACGTGAATAAATTAGAGCTGCCTTTAAAGCTTTGAATGTTTTCGACAGCTTTCAAAAACACCTGTTGAGTCAAGTCATCCGCAACCATCGGGTTTAATTTCAGCGAAAAATAGTTGCGGATTCTTTGACGATACTGCTCATACGCTCTTTCAAAGCTTGTGATGATCGCCTGTTCATCCGGATAAACAGGTTGTGTGTCGTGAGCTCCTGACATGATGTGAACCTCCTCTTGATTTACAATGAATTAGACACCAGAGGGAGCCAAAAAGCCACGTACATTACAAAAAAATATTATGTAATTACATCGTGGTATTTTTTTCAGCCTAGAACCAATTCTGAATAGTGTTTAAATACAAAAGAAAATAAGCTTCCGATCATATCGAAAGCCTATTTTCAGCACAATTCATTCTACATCATAGGAATGACATCGTCACCGAATCACCTATTCATCCTCGAACAATTTCTCTCCGCGATGGAGCCGCCATGCAATTTTCGCTGTATGAGGCAACTCACGGGAAGTCGGAGCATGCGCGGCCAAATAACGGGTAACTGCAAGAATCAGCGTTTCGCACGCCTTCTCAGCAAACGGCCCCGACTCGGATGCCCAGCGGTCATATTCCGCCACGGCTGCCTCGTACATCTGGAAGGAGTGGAATTCCGCATCCTCTCGCAGCAGTGCATGACCCAGGACGTTGAATAATGGCTCCGGCTTACCGCCGCTGCGCAGGTAACGCATCACCCATGCCGCAGCCGGCGCCACTTGCTGCTGCTTATCGAGAATCTCCAGCAGTTCCGAGGGCTGCGGTACTTCTTCGCTCGCGCTAACTGCACTTGGTCTCGGGGCAGCCGGGATATTCAAAAACCGGTCGAGGTAAATAGTAACCGCCGTATGAAAAATCCCCCGAACCAGCCCTGGATCGGTGGAACGAATCAAGCCTTCATGAACCGCGTGAGCATGCGTGAACGTGTGCAGTACCGAAATCCAGTCTCCGAAATCGTTATGGATATGGAAGCGGACGATCCGTTCAGCCGCGGCCAATGCGGCAATTTGTGATATACGCACCGGAGAGGCGCCACCGAGCAAAGCCTCCTTTAACAAGCGAATCGTCCGAAGCGGATCGTCTCCGAGCAGCGCTTGAAGCAGTTGCTCATCGTCAATTTCGGGGCCCCCTTTTCCATTGGAAATTCCCTTCCTGGACAACTCCTCGAACGCTTCCTTCAACGGCTGAACCAAATTGACTGGAGATTGCCAGCTATGAAGCTCCTCGCTGCGCGATGCGTTCCCAAACATCGGAACGAGCGAAGCGAGGACATCTGCACGCTGTTCGTGCCCGACATACTTCAAGCTCTCAAAAGCTTTATTGTGGAAATCCAGCGTGTGGCCTCCATTAATATAAAAATGGTCCGTCGCCGCCATGCTCATCATGGAGAATAACCGGCTCTCATCCGCCCCCGCCTGAACGGCGGTCAGAAGCACCCGTTCCGCGCCGCGCGTATCCCGAACCTCGATGCACTCGCGGTACCACTCCGTTAACCGTTCTATGGAGACGTCTGTATTCGGAAGCGGATCGAGCAAGAAGCGCGTTCCGCTTCCGGCTGAATCGCGCGCCGTGTGCAGCAATCCTTGAAACAACGCAAGGATCTGGCCTTGCTTATCCAGCTTAGGCAGAATGTTGGTCATCGCAGTCAGAATCGTTAATCCGGAGCCCCACCCTTCCCTGCGCTGTTTGACTCCAAATTCGATCCCGACCGCCGCGATTTCATTCCCCGGAACGCCCGCCTCTATTAATCCGACGATGGCCTTAGCGATGACAAGACCGATATTTTGCTCAAGTCCGCTTAGAAGCCGATCCTTATACAGTTGTACTTGATTGCCATTTCGGGAACTTGGGTTGACCCAAATCAATCCGTCATGAACGGTAAGATCATGCACAGGAACATCGTCAGCCCAAGGGTCGAGCGTTCCCCCGCTGCATACATCAAACCTTGCATGATGCCAGTGGCATGTCAAAATTCCGTTGCACAAACTGCCCATGTGGAGAGGAAAACCGAGGTGAGGACATCGGTTATCAAGCGCATGCACTTGATCCTCGTGATAAAAAACG
This sequence comes from Paenibacillus sp. S28, assembly GCF_016624415.1. Lineage (NCBI taxonomy): Bacteria > Bacillati > Bacillota > Bacilli > Caryophanales > Paenibacillaceae > Paenibacillus > Paenibacillus sp. S28. The sequence goes on from NZ_JACVTM010000007.1 coordinate 263,446, forward strand.
ACGATGCCCCCTTTGATCAACTTCGGTCCCTGATCTCGAAGCTCTTCTACCGAACCCGCCTGAATCCAACCATTCATGAAAACGCTTCCATTTTTGAATTCATTTGCTTTCCTTGTATACAGATTATATGATTTCGAATACTTATTAAACATTTTTATTTAAAAAGTTGATAAATTTTTTACTATGTTGATTTCAGATAACCGGCAACATGCTCTTGTCCTCTGATACTGCTCTCTTAGCCTGCAATCACAGAACAAAAAGACCAGTTCCACAACGTGAACTGGTCCTTCTTCATACCCTGATCTTAACAAAATTTCCATTTATCGTTCTCTGGCTCACTTAAAACTTTGCAGTACCAGGGATGTTCTTTTCGGTCTATTCCTACCCTTTCAAGACGGCAGATGTTTGCTTCAGCGACTGATCCGCCAAGATGGCCAGACGCTCCACCGAGCCGTCCTTCAAGTCAGGCGTAAATACGTTCTGGAACTGACAGGAGCTGTCCTGGACAGGGAAGGGGTGCGTCGATAATTAAAAGTTTTTTCTTAGCTCATGATTAAAAGTTTTAAATCTTTTTCAAAACAAGGGGTCCCATCTCTTTCAGCGTAGTACGTCCCCACTGCTCGATGAGCTTGCAATAGCTTTCGGCGTCATACATCTGCGCCGCCACGTCAGCGATCGTCATGGTCCAATATATTTTGGGAAGAGGCTGCGCATCCAATGGCCTTCGAATTCCCTTCGTGCTTCCGGGTCCTTTGGCCATATCTTGGCGAATCAACTCCGTAGCGTAGCCTTCCTCCAAATGCTTCTGTAATGCGGATTTGATCCAAGCGTACATCTCATCGCTATAACCTTGGTGTTGAATCATGTAGGAGGCAACGGTGAGAAAGTGAACCCGACCATAGCTGGGATCGTTGAATTCAAGTGCCAAAAATTCGTTGAAAATCGATTCGCAGGTAATCCCCTGAGGAAGATCGGCGTTGCATAGAACACAAGTATTCGGCATGTATTTTCCTCCTCATCCACCGAAATAAAAACCCTTTATGTTAAGCGTTTTTCTTATCCTTATTTTTTAAACCATATTTTTAGATGCAGCTGACCTCTTCTAAATCATAAACCTTCACCTTGCGAGAGAGTCAATAGCTAATGCGTGAAGATAGCATCCACGAGCTTCAATTCTTTTTTAAACTCAAACCAGCCAAAAATAGATGCTCCATTTTCGGCGGCATTTATTTTCTGAAGTGTTAAAATTGTGCAAAGTCTCAAGCAAGATGAAAAAAGCGTTAAGGAGGGGTAGCATGATATACGCTGACTTGCAACTCACGGATTATCAGATGCAAATCCAAAAAAAATTATGGCGGACCATAAGCAGAACAATCCCAGCGTGGAGGTACCCTTTATGATCACACGTAAGAAATCAGGCAAATGGTCCGTATTGTTCATCGTCACGCTGGTGTCCTTTATCACGAATTTGGATGCGACGATTGTGGTCAATGGTCTCCCTCCACTCATGGAGGATTTGCATCTTTCGCTTGAACTTGGAATGTGGACGCTTACCTCGTTCTACATCACAAGTACTGTATTTTTGCTTCCTTCCGGCCGTTGGTCAGACATGTTCGGAACGAAACGGATTTTTCTATGGGGATTTGCTTTATTTACTATAGCTACCGCTCTTTGCGGAATGGCGGGTTCCGGTACGGTATTGATCCTCGCTCGTCTGCTGCAAGGAGCAGGGGCCGCTATGGCGATGGCTGCATCTACCCCGATTCTGATGCGGACATTTCCTCCCCAAGAGCTTGGAAGGGCCCTTGGTATCAACAACATCGCATGGGTGACCGGTTCTCTTCTCGGCCCTGTTGTCGGAGGCGCACTCATCGGCGGGTTCGGCTGGCGCTCCATGTTCTACGTTATCGTTCCGCTCGGGATCTTGGGCTTGATCGCTGGATTTTTTATTTTAAGAGAATCTGCGGAATTGCAAAAAGCCAGGACGGACTGGCCAGGCTTACTTACCTATGGGACAGGATTAACCGCATTTCTCATTGTCTTGTCCGAAGCGCAAACTTGGGGATGGGCATCGAGTATAACGCTTGGACTGCTCGCACTTGGAATTCTTCTTTGGACCGCATTCGTTTTCATTGAGAAAAAAGTCCGTCACCCTTTGTTTGATCTAGGTCTCCTTGGCTATCGGGATTATACAATTGGGCTTGGAATCACGGCGAGTTATTGCATCGGTTATTTCGCTGTTTCCATTCTATTGACACTGTATTTGCAAGGTGCTCAACACCTCAGTCCCTTGGAAGCAGGGCTCATGTTGATCCCATTATCCGTACCCCAATTGTTCACGGCTCCCTTAGGAGGCAAACTTGCGGACCGTTTCGGCCCGGCAAGAATGATATTGCTCGGTTCGTTTCTAATTGGTCTTGCGATCCTATTACTCGGACAGCTCGGCCCCGAGATGTCGGGTACTGCTGTCATCATTCCGCTTTTGATTATATCTGCAGCAACCGGGCTCTCCTGGCCATCGCTTGCGAAAGCTGTGCTGTCAGCTGCTCCACCAAATCAAGCCGGACCTGCATCAGGAGTGTTTTGGACCGTTTACAATATGTGCCGTGCGATCAGCCAAGCGCTTGTTCTGGTCATCATTCAATGGGTGGCAAAGTCTGATGTTGCTTCTCATTTGTTGTCGGGGGCCCAGAATCATGACACGAGTTCATCAAGGGACGCCCTTATTCATGCGACTAATGTTGGTTTTCGGTTGTTCGCAGCCTTTCTTGCACTAGCCATCCTGCTTGGACTGTTTTTACTGGGCACGCAAAGAAAACGGCAAGGGACTCGTCCGATTAAAAATTCGGAAAAGATAGAGTTTGAATGATCGCAAATACAAGGAAATACAAAAAGAAAAGAACCGGATCCCTACGAGAATCCGGTTCTTGTAATCGTAAACAAAGCTCAACGATTGGCCCTATAACAACATCGCGAAACATCCATTATTCTTTAGGTTTTACGGCCCTTGTTGCAATAAAACTGCTTGTATAGCGGTCCAAGAGCTTTTCCCCTCCGAAGGTATCTTCGTAAAACCCGGCAATGACAAAACCGGCATCGATTTGACCCTGCAATTGCTGCTCCAACGTGTGACCGAATTCAAGGGGTATTCCATTCTTTGCAATCTCTTCTTCAGTTAAATAATCGAGTTCCGAATAAGGGATGGAATGTTTCACTTGGAGGACCCTCCAACGGCTTTGTTGCTTTACTTTTTCTTCCCAAATGTTTTTATTGTGCTCTATACTTTTCATATACTTATGCACACCCCAAACACGATTAATTAGCGTTATCCTACCACCTGCGGTTAGTTGGTTCCATTTGGATGATCCGACATTATTGACGTTTGTTCTTCTTTGGTGACTTTGGCCATCGATAGGAGGCAACGTGTCTGGTCACGCTGAAAACCTGCAATTAAAACTACCTATACCCGAGTAAGCTTATCCGGGTTTCTTACGATGTAGATTCCGGCAAGCTTTCCGTAACGGCGTTGTAAAAATATAGCCGCCACAGTTTCGTCCCCTGAGCGGAGCACGATGCTGGTCTCCCCGTTCAAAAGGGCAAACTCGGAGCGAAGACTTCCCTGGTAGTAGGGCTTTATGCCCTCGAACGCACCGGCAAGGATTCGGGCGACTTGATCGCGCGCTTGGATCGGTCGTGTAAAGGCAAGTACTTTTCCGCCCCCATCCGAGACGAGCATGACATCTTCGGTCAGAAGGGAAAGGATTTCATCGATGTTACCTTGCTCGAAGGATGTGAGGAACCGGCTAACCCACTCCCTTTCGGTCGCTTCGGCCGTAACCTGTTCCCCTTCGGATATTCCCATCTTGCTTTTTGCCCGGCTCATTAGCTTTCGGCAATTCGCCTCCTGCTTACCTAGCAACTCGGCAATTTCAAGATATTCAAAACCCAGCGCCTCACGCAGGACGAAAACCACTCGCTCTGTCGGCGTCAGTCTCTCGAGCATAACGAGCATGGCGTAGGATAGCATATCCCGGCGGACAACCGTCGTCTCGAGCGTATCCACTTCCGGCGTACGAAAAGGTTCGGGGAGCCATGGACCAACGTACATCTCCCTCCTCCTCCGCGCTGACTTCTGCAGATCAAGGCAGCGATTGGTTACCATTTTACACAAATACGCCTTAGGCTCCTCCAAACACTCTACCTGTACATCGTAAGCCTTCATAAACACGTCCTGTACCGCATCTTCCGCATCCGCCGCAGAACCTGTCAGCTGATAAGCCAATATGAACAGCAGTGATTTATATTGACCGTACAGTTCTTCCAATCGCCGTCCCTCCGATCATTTCTATCTAAGCATACTGGCGGTATCTTCTACCAGCTTTTTGATTCTTCCCGGAAGTTTTCCGGTCATAACCATATCGAGCCCCCATTTGCGTATCCAGAACACTCCTTTTTGCCCCAGTGCGATGGTGAACGCATCCATACTCGATTTTGCGGAATGATGACTTGGAGCCGGACGGCCCTCTAAATCCGCCTTCACGATTGACCCCAGCCGAAGCCCCTGCTCCCCCGCTTCAAAGCACGTCATCTGGGTAGCTCTGCCGTCTCTCGGATCAACAATTCCTGAACAGTCGCCAATGCTGTAAACGTCCGGCATCCCTTTGACGCGATAGCATTCATCCACCATTACCTTCCCGTCAAGTGTAAGGGGCAGCCCCATACCCTTCAGTCCCGGATTGGGTATCAAGCCTAAAGTCCAAATACACAAGCCAACCGGTAGACACACGCCGTTATTGAGTGCCAACGATCCTGCTTCCTCCCGAAGCGCCTTACGATTGTGAAGCACCGTTACTCCGCATTCGATAAGCTGCTGCTCCAACTTCCGTCTAAGTTTCCCCGACACTTCCGGGAGCAATCGTTCCTTTGCGTTCAGCATATAGACGGAGACCTCGGATGGGTTCAGACCTAACGCCATGGCTTCCTTCCTCATGGCGAGCGCAAGCTCGGCCGACGTCTCAATGCCGCTGATCCCAGCTCCTGCAACCGCGATGGTCATCAGTCTCTTGCGTTCCTCAAGGTTCATCTCGCGGGCAGCCTTCTGAAGGTTCGCTCGCCAGCGCTCCCGGATGTCTTCCGCAGCTTGTGGGTCGGTCAAAGCGATGCCGCCTTGATCGGGATCCGGTTCCCGAACGATGCTGCCCACCGCCACGACTAGAAGGTCATAACGCATTCGGGCATCGTTTCCTTGCGAGTCTGTATATCGAACCCGCTTCTCGGTACTTTCCACAGACGCAACCGAGCCTTGCACGAAATCGACATCCTTAAGAGTTAACTGATTCCAGGGGATCATAATCTCTTCCTCAGTCGCGGTTGGACGGAACATTCTCAATTTGCGCAAATGACCGGGCTGCTTGTCGATGAGAACAAACCGAATCCTCCGTCCGTTCGCTATGCCCCGTGTTTTTTTCTGTATCGATTTGAGCGCTTGAAGCCCTGCATATCCTCCTCCAATGATGACACAGGTCAATTCCTTCATCATTCCTCAGCTCCTTTTGCATTTTGCACAAAGAACGATGTAAGGCTCTGATTTGTGACATCGGATACGCACAAAAATTTCATGGATCCATACAAAGAGCCGCAATAATGCGGCTAATAAGCATGTGTGAAAATCCATAAAAACATTAGTTTTAATCTATTCAATGACCTTTAGATATTGGGGAGGAATAAAATCAGCAAGCCATACACCGTTGTACGCTCATAAACGGTGGAACAGCCTCTTCAATTGTTTCCGATATTATGGTCGCTTGAAATTTGATCCTACACCTAATACCGCACTTGCGGAAACTCCCTTGCTTCCGAGGTGAGACCAGGTTGGCTTATTCTAAATTTATACAAGTTATGCAAGAAATTATGTATAATCACATGGGGCGATATAACTGAAACGGAGGTGGTTGTGACAACTAAAAGAGTCATTGGAGTCATCATTGGTATTGCAATAGCGTTTATATTTTTTGATTATATTCATAAGTCTGATCCAGAAAAGACCCTAGATTTCTACCTTAGAAGTCTAAAACAATTACATATCGAAGAAGCTTATCAATGTATTGTTTTTGAAAATGGATTTGCTGAGCCATTCGAAAGTTATAAACGAAATGCGATTTCAAACCAAATCGTGAGCTACTCCATTAAAAAGTTCTTTGTTTTAGGAAAAGATATTTACGTTGCCTTAGTTGCATTAACCGAGCAAAATAAATCAAGCCCCAGGGAGATTACTTTCACACTGAAAAAATTTAATGGAGACTGGAAAATACTATTCCCCGCCTATAAAAGCCCGAATATTCTCTTATAATCAGTTTTTTTGAATGGGAGACCGGAACCCTAAGCCGGTCTTCTTATTTTCCTTGACGAATTTACAAAATTAGCTTTTGTTTCGAGTAACGGCTAAAAATATTACGGTTCGTGCATTGTGTGAAACGGTGATACATACGTACCAACAAAACTATTTAGCCATGGGTTTCATCGCTGACGACATGACCGCTCGCGGCAATGTCGTTAGCGATGATATTTTTATTTCAACGGCTCAAACTGCCCGCCAAACGCAATCGTTGACGATATGGACCGACCGGAATAAAAATCAGCCCCGTTTCATCCCGGGAAGCCGTGCGATAAAGCGCATCGCTGGAATTGGCATCAAAACCAAGAAGCGGACGCCCTCCCATTCCAAGGGCGGATGATGCCAGCAATAAACGGTGCACGAGCATCCCGGCCTCCATTTGCTGTATGCGGTAGCCCCTCTTGCCGAGCAGCGATTGAAAGAAATTCCTCTTCCCTGCAACATGAAAGCCGAGCGGCACTTGAAACAAATTGATATTGGGAAGCGACATCCCCTCCTGCAGCCGTTGACGTTGATCTCCAGGAGAAACCGACTGCAGCGCATGCTCGGCGCCATCATACCGATAAGCGCCATCCGGAAGGTCTTCGACCCCGTAGAAGCAACCATACAGGCATACACGGGGTTCCGTCCGCTCCCGCGGGCCATCCAGGTCATTGTGATACGAGAAGGAAGCCGTCGCTTCCCGAAGCAGAGCTGCAAGCCGGGAGAGACCGATCGGCTTCGAAATAAATTCTGTCTCGGGCGAAAACCGGTTGCGGCAGGCCGCCGCCAAATCATACGACAAGCGGTCTACAGGAGGCAGGGGCAGTGTGAGCGCATGATCCGGGATTGCTTGTTCATCCTTCCGAATCTCTCGGAACAATCGCGTCGAATCCAGTCTGGACGCTTCGCTCATCTGAAGCAGTATCGGATAATCTGCGATCCTCTGTGACCTGACATAGTGATCATGCTTGATTGGCAGCAAGTCCCCGCACAGCTCGGAGGCGGAAACCGTGTCCTGATCCTCGTTCCCGCGTTCCATCCACCGGATCACCGGATCAGTCGATAACGGGATAACCGCATACACGCTCTCCTCTTGTTCCGATAGTCCGAGCAGATGATTGACGGCTTGATCGAGAAATTGAAAATGCACACTAGACGAATATCCGAATCGTTTCACGATTTCGAGCAGCTGTCCGATCAAAATGCCAGCATCCAGTCCCTGCAGCCTGTAGGAAAAATTATTATATTTGTAAAAATTTTTCCAGTAAACCGTAGATACGAACGCGGCTCCGAAGCAACCGCTCACGTCGCGGCGATTCCCAAGCGACTTTGCTACATAATCATCGAAGTTTCCTTCGCGCAGCAACGCCAACCGATGATGCGCCGCATCGTAATGGTATACGCCGGCAGGCAATTCACCAAGCTTCAGATAGAGATACAGTTCACTCGGATATAACCCGCCTCCGGAAGGTACGAAGCGTCGACACATCTGCAAGACGCCTGCCGACTCTTCCGATGTATCCCGTTCCATGACGGATTGGGTCAATTGTGTAAGCCCGAATGTATAGTAAAGGAAATGTCCGATATCGCGAAGGTTAGGCGGCTCACCGGTCGTAACCCTGCCCTCGAGCGTTGCCGGCACTTCCCTGGACAGTGGAATCATTGGCAAATCGCGATAAAGCTTGTATGGAAGCGGTGCGTCATCCCAATCCGTCTCCCAATTCAAGGGCTTGACCTTATCCGGATCATATTGCAAATGGTGAAGAAAAACGTCCAAATTCATAAGACTCATCGCTTTCCTCCTTGTCTTCAACCGCGCCGCTGATAGTTAAATTTATGGGAACGGGTGCGGATATGGATTAAGCTGCTCGGGAGACAAGGGCTCCTGCGAGTATGACAGCTCTACAGGGACCCTGAGCACTCGATCAAGTCCCGTCAAACGGATGAGATGCTGCCCGAACGTCATCGGCAGCATGCCGGGAATGAGCACTTTCACGCAATGCAATCCGTTGCGGCGCGTCTCTGGAGTTGTCTGGTCGACCACGATCACCTCAAGATTCAATTGGCGAAAAACATGCAGCATAGCCTTCAGATCATCGGTCAGATCTGCGTTCCAGCCCCTCGGTTCAAACGCTTCAGCGAACGTTTGGATCGGACGATCGTCATTCAGCAGAAAATCGAGCCGTTCCTCCGCCTCTTTCAACCCGTACAGCATGGAATGATCCTCCATCTGGACGACCTGGTACGGATCGAGAAGCATCCGTTCATATTGCTGACGGTTTTCCTCGAATTTCTCGTTGACCGTGAGCAGCATGCCCGCCACCTCGTGGATCGCGCTCTTGGCCGCGCGAATCGGATCTGGATGGGCGCCCGCCGCGCAGATGAGGTTTACACCCCGCTCTTTCTTGTTTTTCGCGAGCGCCCACACGCTTGGTATGCCGTGCTCCATTGTCGATTTATACAATTGCACTTCATAGCCCGCTACGGCCTCTATACGATCCGTCATCCATCTCAATTCCCGGTCCTGGACCGAACGGTGATCCAGGCACGGCAGGGGCAGCCGTGCATACCAGGTCATGAGGAAGGAGTCGCGCTCCACCACTTCCAGCATCCCGTAGAAGATCGCTTCCTCTAGACTGCCGCCCAGCGCACAGCCATTGGACGTTTCGTAGACAAACCCTTGACCACAGCCCGAACTGTAATAAGCCAGCAGCTCCGGTACGAGAATCGGACGCTGCTGCAGGAACGAATAACCCCATACCCAATCGATCGGCTGCTCGGGATCGAATGGCTTGAACGGGAAGCCTGCGCGTTCATACTGTTCCTTCGCATGGACGCCTACGCGAAGAGGATCGAGCGCCTGGTCCTGCACATTGCGGAAACTGTCATGGACGACGGATCGTTTGCCGCGGGGCGACAGACCGCAATAACGCTCCAGCCCCTCCAGGATGGCCGTCATTTCGCTATCCGCATAGCAGTGGGTCCGACCTGCGCAAGCCTCATCTCCTCCAAACAAGGGCAAATTGATGCTCGCATCGGCAAAAGGAGACACAAGGTCAACCATTTTCCCATTCAGAAAACCAGTCCTGACATCCAGGTAATCTTTGGCTAAAACTTCCTTCAGCTCATCCATCGAACGGCTGCGGTACGTTTCACCGCTGATTTTCAGGCTTGGCTGCAGCTCAATGCGAGCCGTCCCCTCATCGTCTTCCGGCAATCGGCCGCAGGTCGGACATAGCGGATCGGGCAGAAAGAAGTGCGACGAGCTGTTCATCGTACGCAGATCGATCAAGTATATCCGGCTTTCCGTCTCCGGCTCTCCACCCTCCAGCACCTTCACGGCTTCGGCCGCAACAAGGCGCGCCATCTGCAACAATCCCGTGCGAGATGCCCAAGCGTCCCGGCCGATCCCCCCTTGCGATGCCAGCATCTGCTGTAGGCCCCACGATTCCCTGCGATCACTTCCCGCCAGCAGGAACCGGGTATCCGCGCATTGCGAGCATCCTTGCCCCTCCGGACGAACCAACGGACCGACAATCCCTTCTCCGAATGCAACAAAGCCGCGAAGCCAGGGTGTTCCCGACTGTCGGAACCGTTCCTCCGCCGCAAGATGAACAGAAGGATCCCAAGCATCGTTCAGCACCAGCGCCAAGTCTCCCGTTGCCGCCTCTCCGGAATCCATGCTCTCCTGCCGGAACAGCCGATAGCGGCCATCGGCAGACAATTGCTTGATTACCAAATCCGCGAGCTGTCCTTCCCCGATGACCGTCACGATTGCGCTCAATGCGTCTCCTCCTCTCTCAGCGACACGCCAAACACCCCTGCCAGTTCTTCTTTCATAAACGGTTCTATCGATAAGTCAACGACCGCGATCCGCTTATGGTTCGATTGCAGGATCTGCCTGACAGACTGCAGCATGATGCCGGATTCCGAATCATCGAAACCCGGGATCGTCAGGCTCTGCGGTAAGACATCTTCAACCTTGACCGAAGAACGCTCCAGGATTTGGCTTTGAATGTCCGCCGCATCGTTTTGAGTTTTCATCAGCGCCTGTCGGAGCGATTCACGCAGCGCCATTGTGCGGTTGACTCCGACTCCGCCGAACCAGTACCCGTTCGTACCGACCCAGACGACCGGGAAACCCGACGCTTCTTGACCCAATCCGATTACCGGGGCTTCCTGCATCGTAGATAATGCGCGCAAATAATAGCGGCAAATATCGTCCTCAACTCCGCTTAGCTTGATTGGATAAACGGAGGGCTCGCTGGATTCGGAACGACTTTTCAGCTCCTCGAAGAGACATTTCCGCAGTCCGCGGAAAACCGCTTCTGCTACGGTCTCTCCTGCTCCGATCCCTACATATCCATACGGCTGCGAGTCGATCAGGCTGGCGGAATCCGGCTGCGCAGGTCTGGCTGTCTTCAGAACCCCGGCCAGTCGCGACACGTACGCCTCGATGCCGGCCAAGCCCGCTTCCTTCCTAGCCTCATGATGCGTCATTCCAGAACAGACGATCAGCGGCAGCAGATCAGCGGGGCCTTCCGACAGCGGGTCGACAGCCTGAACGCGACACTGGGAGAGCGGAAGCTGCTTCGAGTCCCCTTCCTCCCACAAGTGAAGAATGCCGGTCTCCGCCGAAGTCAAGCGATTGAAATAGGAAAAGAGACGTTCTGCATTCTGCCTTTCTGTTCGCTGATCGATTGAATGGTCGAACGGATCCGTAGGCTCGGCCGGACGAAGACCCCTGACCAGCGGATGGGGAAGAAACGAATGCCACCCGCCTTCTAATGTTTCCGGATTCAGCAGGAACAGTTTTCCGTTCAACTCAGAAACTGTCACGCCCGAAACGGCTTTGAACCATTCGAATACGACCACATTCGCGAGCATGGCTTCCGACGTAGTAGAGACGGGGGTCGGCCGATCTGCATCGCCAAGAGCGGTTCGGTGAATCCTGCGCCATGCCGATTCGAAGCAGACGTCCGAATCCGGGTGCACCAACGGTCCTGCTATGCCCACCTGCCGCAAGTAGATGGCAGGCAGCAGCAGCTTCTTCGCGTCCCTGCAGGCCGCATGAAGCGCTCTAAGCTCTCCGGGATCGTCATCCTGAGCAACGTAGAGAACGGAATCCGCCTGCCGCACGACCTCAGACCAATCGAGGAAGCCGTCATTCGACGGAAAGATCTCCTTGACTTCAATCTCGGAGTCCGTGAGACGCGCGGCCGCTGTCAGCTCTGAGATCCGCTGGCGATCCGTGGTCGCCGGGTTCAGGATCAACATACGAAACCGGGGCAACCCAGATTCCAACAAAGCCGCAACGAGCGAGATAAAGATCGGGCCGGAACCAACCACAATCGGATTAGCCTCGCGATAGGTTTGAAAGCGGTATGCGCCCTCCCCCGCCAAGCTGTCCAGAAATTCGATCTGTGCGTCATATTTCCGTACTACCGCTTCCGCAAGACTGTGTGGGCGGTCTTGGCTGGAATCCCGGACAAAGCCGTTATTCAGCAGTACTTCCACGATTTCATAAACCCGTACCTTGTACGGTTCCGGCAGCCCGTCCGTCAGATCCGCCATGGAATAATCCCCGCTCAGCATCGGCATCAATTTTTCGATCCACTGGTCGACCATGTCGCCTTCCATTCGGAACGAACCCGTATTGTTGCGAAAATAGACGCCTCCATTCGAATCGGGGAGAAAGAACGTATCCCCTTTCACTTTCAGACGCATAGAAGGGTTCAAGTTTTTATTCCTCCTTAAGGTTTTGCCGGAGGCAAAACCGCTTCGTAAGTAAAAGACTAAGCTTCTGCCGGTGATAACCGCATTGACACACCTTCGGTTTTCCCTCATTTTCAAGTTATGTAGAGCGTTTTGTCCGTCATGCCTAAAACAAAAAGGAGCAAGCCCCTGCAAGACGCGATATCTGCAGGGGCATACCGTTTTGCGGATCGCCAAGCGAGCTTGTTGGAACTCAACGGCAGCGGGCGCAGCCTCCGCAACGTGCGCAACCTCCGCAGCCTCCGCAATTGAAGCAGCTACTGCAGCGGAAACAGTTACCGCATGAACAAAACCCGCCACATGCGCCGGCGCAAAAAAAGCAAATACCAACACATAAGCGGGAATCCCCCGGACAGTTCTGATATTGCGCCGACGTAGGGGTCATCCCCGACGTATTGAATTGGCCGACATTCAAGTTTTGCAGACCTTTCTGGAATTCGTTCATTTAATACCCTCCGTATCATTCATTTCACTGTCCCTGCACGGGACAATCGTTATACGAGAATGTTTGGATCTGAATCCGAACCGGCATACAAAGCCCATCCGCCCTTCTCGACAAAATAATTTATGAAATTGGATCCGCTAGTGTTCCTATGACATATGCCTACGAAAAAATGGATACGGCAAAATACTAATAACCCCGAACTCTACCATGAGGTTTCGGGATTTCGATCCTTCGGACTGCCTTCTCTAAGTCCCCCGCGTGGATTCACGACTATAAGCAAAACTGCCCGTTAGTTAAGCTAAAACTGGATCATGCAGTAATGTCCCGTTCATGCAAGGTGTTGTATTAAGCTAACGGAAAATCGAGGCGCCAAAAAAGTCATAACCAATATCTGTGGTTATGACTTTTTTGGTTTCTTTCTAATGTAAAGGATATTAATAATCCAGTAGGCGTCCATTATCGTTCCATTGACCGTACATCTTGTTTTTTCTCGTGTTTGTTAGGAATTTTTCTAATCTGTTCTTAAACATAAATTAATAAGATTGTCCTCCTTTCAAATAGGAATATTAAAAAAATGGCCTTCTTTGGAAAGACCATTTTTAAAAAGCTTTCGCATAAAAATCAATCGCTTGTTCTGCAACCCCATCAAAGTTTAAATAGACAATCGCTGACATTTAGTAAAACCTCCTTCTTGTTATAAATGTAGTATAATGAATAAGAGGTGACAGCTTTATGTCACCATTTATAAATAATGTACAGAACAAGAAGGAGTACATATGGAAAAGGTTGAGAGATTAATATCCATCATCATGATCCTGCTGAAAAAGGATGTGGTTTCAACCAAAGAATTCGCACAATTATTTAACGTTACCAAAAGAACGATTCTGCGTGATATGGAAACATTAAGTGTATCCAACATCCCCATCTATTCCGTCAACGGAGTTCATGGCGGCTACGGTATTATGGATGAATACAAGGTTGATAAACGTCTCTTAAGCAGCTCCGACCTGGAGAATATATTAACGGCACTCGGCGGATTGGAACAAATTCTGATCAGCGAAGAAGTTGAAGTGACCATTAAAAAAATGGAAGCCATGGTTAGCCCGTTGGCTCCGAAAAGCTCAATACATCTGTCATTTTATGATTGGGAGGGAAGGTCTGAAATTCGTCAAACTTTGAAGAAGTGTCAAGAAGCGATATTAGCAAGAAGGTTAATTTCATTTGAGTATATGGATAAAAATGGTGTGACCACGAATAGAATGGTCGAGCCATATCAGCTTCATTTTAGCGAAACAAGCTGGTATTTGAAAGGATTCTGTCTGCATCGCTTGAGGTATAGAACGTTTAAATTATCCAGGATCGACCATCTTCAAGTGGATGAAAAAACGTTTAGCCCTAGAGATCATTCATTAGAACAAGAACATGAATCAAGTTATCAACCGGAACTAGTCACTGTAAGAGCGTTGATTTCGCCCAGCATAAAGGATCAATTTATTGAACGGTATGGCCGTAAGAGTATTGAAAACTATAGTTCTGACCTTTTCCTGGCAACCATCCACGTTCCTCAGAACCTTATCGGATTTCAATTTTTAGCAAGTTTCGGGACAAACCTAAAAATCGTAGAACCGCAATCCTATGCTGATGAATTTCGAAAATATTTACTTGAAATGGTTAATCAATATTCCTAAATGGTCCACCGAATGAGCCCAACTTGATCCGCTCGCACAAAAAAAAGCTCTGCCTTTGGCAGTAGCTTCAGAGTTGCCCGAGAAAGTCCACCTCCCGGCTTGCCCGGAATTTACTATGTACCTCCTCTGCTATTTTTGTTATAAAACTCCCATACAGGGGTTAAGTTGGCCGATATAACCTCAATGACTCCTTCAAACATCGTTTCCACTGAGCGATCTTGAGGGTACCGGCTCCACTGCAAAGCCGAACCGAATATGCCCCAACTGATAACGAGGGCCATCGCTTCCCATTTTTCTTGCGAAAAGCCCTGTTTGTCCATTTCATTTATCCGTTGAAGCAGGAATCGATGAAGTTCCTGATGCATGACCTTTTCAAACATCGCTTCAAACTGCTTGTCTCCCGGCGTGCTGCATTGTTGAAACCGCAATAGAAAATCGAATAGGGTTTGAATAAGGGTTCGCAAATTATTCGCATTGCATCTTGTTTCTTCCGGCAGTCTATCCCTTATAGCCATTTGGAATTTTTCCGTCATCCAATATTCAAGAAAGTCATATTTATCCTGAAAATGTGCATAAAATGTTGTTCGATTTACGGCCGCTTGATTCGTGATATCGTGCACAGAAATGGAATAGACATTTCTCTTTTTCCCAACCAAATCGTTAAAAGCCTGCACGAACAGCTGACGGGTTCTTTTAACACGCGGATCCTCTGGATTTACCGACATTCTATCCCCCTCTTTCTCTAGAACTCAAATAACAGACAAAAGGACTAAAATGTCCGGAACACAACAAAAACAGCTTTTTGCAGGTTGTTCGCACGGACCCGACCTTTTAAATTTTACTTATACGATCATGATTACACAAGCAAAATCGTATGGCAAGAAACTCTATCATGATTCGCAAACGAAAGGATGAGTGTAAAAATGATTGTTGTTACAGGAGCGAATGGAAAATTAGGCCGGCAGGTCGTAGAGGAACTTCTCAAGCGTGTTCCTGCTGGGGACATTGGTGTAAGTGTCCGAGATGTGAATACGGCACAGGATCTAAAAGAACGCGGAGTTCGTGTTCGGCAAGGGCATTTCGATGATTCCGAAAGTCTCAATCACGCCTTTGAGGAAGCGTCTCAAGTTCTAATGATCTCGTCCCACTCCTTGGGAGAGGTTGCTGTTCGTCAGCATCAAACCGCAATCGACTCGGCAAAAAAAGCTGGCGTTCGACGGCTGCTGTACACTAGCCAAATGTTTTCATCTGCAACGTCGCATTTTCCTCCCATGAACGTTCATGCGGCTACAGAAGAAATGCTAAAATCTTCAGGAATGGCTTTCACGTCGCTGCGAAACGGCTTTTATGCCGCTTCAGCAATCATGTGGATGGGTGATGCTTTAAAAACAGGGGAATTGATTGCTCCGGAAGATGGTCCTGTTGCCTGGACCACCCATTCCGACCTGGCCGAAGCCACAGCGGTAATCCTGACAGAGCAGAGTTATGACGGTATAACCCCTAACCTTACGGCTTCCGAAGCGATTGACATGGATAGAATCGCATCGATTGCTTCCAAGGTCTTGGACCGGCCGATTCGTCGAATTGTCGTGTCGGATGATGAATATCGGAGCCATTTAATGTCCAGAGGACTACCTGAAACGATGGTCGGTATGCTAACGGGTATGTTCCAGGCCAGTCGGCAGGGAGATTTCTCGCAAACCAATCCCGCATTGGAAAAACTGATCGGCAGATCCCCAATGAATTTTGCGGATTTTTTAAAAGATTCGCTTTCTCGGTGACACGTTAACGCCGACTTAGAAAGCAGCTCAATCGGTTGAGCCGGCATGCCAAGAATTTAGCATCTCTTGTGCTTTTTGCGGATCGTCCATGAGGAGAGTCCGATACTCCAGCATCCAGTTAAGGGTGACCAGCATCTGGTCATATTCTTCCTTCTTGCCTTCGATCTCCTTTTTCTTGCCGCGAATCCAATCGATAATCTGCTGGTTCGTGTTCGCGTTGGCGTCGTGGTCCCGCAGCGCTTCCTTCAGTTCAGCCAGTGAACAGCCAATGGACTGGAACTTCTTGATGAGCTTCAACCGCTCGACGGCTTCATCCGAATAGTTGCGGTAATTGTTGCTTTCTCGCCGGACATGCCGATCATCCAGCAAGCCTTCCTTTTCATAATAGCGGATCGTATGAATCGTTAATCCCATCTTGTCCGCCAGTTCCTGAATTTTCATCGTCATTTCTCCTTTGGACCGCTTGCCCTAGAGTTCACTTCATAGTTTATGCTTAACATGTTCACGCAGTCAACTTATGAAGGAGGATTTCAAAATGCATGTTTTTGTTACAGGAGCAACAGGGTATGTCGGCTCCGCGGTTGTCAAAGAACTGATCGGTGCAGGACATACTGTATCGGGTCTCTGCCGCTCTGAAGAGAAAGCCGCGGGATTAAAGGCAGCGGGAGCCGAACCGCTATACGGCACGCTGGACGATCTCGATACGCTAAGCAGCGCCGCCGCGGCTGCGGACGGCGTGATTCATCTGGCGTTCACCAACGATTTTTCCGACTTTGAAGGTGCACTGGCTCTGGATTTACGGGCCGTGGAAGTCATGGGAGCGGCGCTCGAAGGCTCCGGGAAGCCGTTCATAACTACGGCACACGCCAATGGACATGCCGTGGATGAAGCCGTGCTCGCGATGGCGAAGCGGGGTATCCGGGCATCGATCGTCTCGCTTGCACCGTCCGTGCACGGCGAAGGCGATAAGGGCTTTGTCCCGATGATGATCAGCATCGCCCGGACGAAGGGCTTCGCCGCCTACATCGGTGATGGAACGAACCGCTGGCCGGCGGTTCACCGCCTGGACGCGGCAGTTCTGTACCGTCTGGCGCTGGAATCCGCCCCGGCGGGCTCACGGCTGCTTGGCGCCGGCGATGAAGGCATTCCGCTCCGCGAGATCGCCGAGGTCATCGGACGGCAATTGAACGTGCCGGCGGTCAGCATCACATCTGAAGAAGCTGCTGCCCATTTCGGCTTTCTAGGTGCCATTGCGGCTCTCGACATTACAAGCTTGTACAACACTGCGCAAGCGAGTCAGGCAACACGGGAGCTTCTTGGCTGGAAACCGATGCAGCCCGGACTCATCGCCGATCTCGAAGAAGGGCATTATTTTGCCTAAAAAAGGAGGATGTCCCAGGCCTTAATTGGCCTGGGACATCCTTTTCATTTCAGGAAAGTTTACCGTTATTCGCTTGTTATGTCTCCCTGTTCATCGGATACGGATAGCCATCTATATTAAAATGATTCCTGTCGTAAATATTATTCATATTATTCAAGCGGACTGATGCATGCTAACATAAATGAAAAGTTCCGTTTATCCTGTTTCCATCGTTATATATTGACTACAGAGGAGATCATTGATGTTACCAAGGTCCGCATATCCATTACTTCTATTGAATATGTTTCTCGCTAATCTGAGCATGGGCCTCGTCATTCCGATCGTGCCGGAACTGCTCGAAATGTTTTCAGCAAGCGGCCAAGCCGCCGGCTATCTCGTCTCTTGCTTCGGTTTGACGCAGTTTCTATTCTCACCCTTCGCAGGAAATTTGTCCGATAGGTACGGTCGTAAACCGATGATCATTACAGGGTTGATTTTGTTTGCCATTTCTAATTTATTGGCGGCGTTTGCAGGCGATTTAACCTTATTATTCGTGTCGAGACTGATCGGCGGAATCGGGTCAGCCGCCCTGGTCCCTGCGATTATTGCTTACGTTGCGGATATTACAGAAGATGCCCAGCGCAGCAAGGCCATGTCTTGGTTAGGCGCATCGATGACTTCAGGGTTTATTATCGGGCCGGGTGTAGGAGGATTGCTTGCGGAATGGGGTATCACAATGCCTTTCTTCGCTTCCGCATCCGTTGGACTGCTGGCTATGATATGCAGTATGTGGATGCTCCCCGAGCCGCTGTCGCCTGAGATCCGCCGCCTTCGCCAATCTGTGCAGGACAAGAAAGACAATATCTTTCGTCAAATTGGTCTTTCCGTAAAATCCCGTTATTTTATCCTGCTGCTTATTGTTTTCGCCATGACGTTTGGTCTGACGCACTTTGAAGCCATTTTCCCGCTTTTTGTCGTTCAGGGTTATGGCTTCACCACGCAGCAAATCGCCATTTTACTTACCGTGTGCTCTTTGATCGGCACGCTGAACCAAGTGCTCCTGACCGACCGGATCACCCGCCGGTTCGGAGAAAAGCGGGTTATCGTCGCCATGCTTTTGCTATCCGCTTTCACGCTCGCATCGTTGCTATTCTCAGGCAATTACTATTATGTCATGATCATCACCATGCTATTTTTTTCATTCAATAATATTTTGCGTCCAACCATCAACACCCTCCTATCCAAAGAAGCTGGAGAGGACCAAGGATTCGTCGCAGGGATGAATAATGCCTATACGAGTCTTGGTACGATCTTTGGACCGTTACTCGCAGGAATATTATATGAAATCCATATTGACTTGCCTTATCTTTTTGGTGCATTTGTGCTGCTTGCAAGCAGTCTGGTCTCGGTAAGAAAATTGAATAAACAATCGTCATCGGCGTCTACGAACGCGTTAACAGGCAGCATAAATCAATAGGATGATTCTCAACCCATCTCTTCTCTCAAATCATGCTCCATGAAGAGAATATCACGTTTCATTTCCTTCATGCCTTGTCTGGATATCCGTCCGGTCTCGAACATGGTTTGGATGTTGTCTCTCTCCAGCTGAATCCCGACCCGTGCGAGCTCCTGCATCATGATGTCAGACTCTTCCCGGTTGTAGGTGTCCGATTCGTTTCGGGTCAGAAGAAGCAGCGTACGTTCATATTGCAGGATCAGCGAGCTGACCGACTCCATATCCGTCTCCCCTTTTGCAAGCAGCGCATTCAGCTCCTTTATGACGTAAGCCGTATTTTGAATTCTGAGCCTGGCCAATTCGGCGCGTCTCTCTCGGATACTCAGGCGGGCCGGATGCAGCATTCCGAACACTTCAATCCATTGCTTCACAGGGAAAAGCTCTTTTTTATAACGGACATCTCCTGTGTGCATAAATAACAGCTGGTTTATTCTTTTAAGGTAACGGTACGCTGTGACTGGATTCACTTCTTTCTTCTGAACCGCGTGCAGCGTGTTCTCTCTTTCCCATTTCAGGATAGACAGGCCCAAGGCACGCTGCACTTTATCGTTCTTTTCCTCTTTTTTCAGCGATTTGATTCTGGAAGTATACGTATTGATGATCTGGGCAGTCGCCAGCCGGTTCTGATCCGTGGTCAGTTCGTTTAATCCGTTCACCACATTCCTCAGAATTTCAATTTTTGCCTGAACCTCTTCTTCTTCCTGCTCCGTTTGCGTTTCTTTCCCCAATAAAAGCGGCAGCAGATAGTTGGACGCAATAAGGGTCCACAGGATAACTCCAGCCGCAAGGAAAATGATCAGATCCCTCGCCGGAAATGCGGTGCCATCACTAAGAAATAATGGAAGTGACATCGTACTCGCCAGTGTGATCGTTCCCCGGACGCCTGATAGGCTGAGGATCAGCGCCTTCTTGACACTGAGCCGCCAAGGGCCTCGCGGTTTGGTCCCTTCGACCATATCCATCAGAATCGCCCAGATGAAGCGCAGCCCAAGCACAGCTGCGGTCAATAACAGGGTGTACATGATGACTTTCAGATTTCCGATTTCCGCGCTGTTCCAAATCGTCTGAATAATATCTGGAAGCTGTGTGCCAAGCAGCAGGAAAACCAGTCCGTTCAGTACAAAAACAATGACCGACCAGGTGCTTTTGGATACAACCCGCAGCTTGGCTACCTCGGGATTCATTTTTTTGTAGCCAAAAGAATGGGCGATTCCTGCGGCGACGACGGCCAGGATGCCGTTAACCCCTAATTCCTCGGCCGCCATGAAAATCACAAAAGGGGTCAGAATCTCAATTAGCATGTGAAGCGTAACATTCTCCATCCCCAATCTGCGCAGCCACTTCACCACTCCATATTTGGCAAGCGTGAGCAGCAGGCCCAGCACCACACCGCCAAGTGAGATGGAAACAAAGCTGACGCTGGCCGTTTTGAAAGAGAACACACCGGTGACCATTGCGGCGACGGCAAACTGAAATGACACCAGCCCCGATGCGTCATTGATTAAGGATTCCCCCTCCAGAATTTGCATCGTCTGATGAGGGATTTTTACTTTCTGCTCCAATGCACCCACGGCCACAGCATCGGTAGGCGCTAATGCAGCCGCCAGTGCAAAAGATGCCGCCAGCGGAATCACCGGAAGGAGCCAGTTCAGGAAATAACCTACCACGGCTACCGTGACGAATACCAGACCCAGTGCCAGCAAAAGGATTGGTTTCTTCAGCTTCCAGAGCGCTTCCTTATCTGCTTGCCTTCCATCATTGAACAGCAGCGGGGCAATGAACAGGAGCAAAAACAGCTCTGGATTTAATTTCAGTTCAAAGTGTAACGGCAGCCAAGTGATCAACATCCCCAGTACGATTTGAATAATCGGCACGGAGACCGAGGGGATAAACCGGTTCACTAAATTGGATAAAGAAACCGCCGCCAGCATTAGCAAAATAAACTCAAACAATTCCAAACGAATCTTACCTCCATTATCGATCTGTATTCATCAACTTGTCGTAAATTCAGGGCTCTCACAAACGATTCAGCTTATTGTAAAGTAAATTTATGAACTGTATGTGAATCGCTTTGCACTTAAGCCCAGAGCAATATTCTATAGTACCCATAGGTATTATCATCGGAATTACCGACAGCTTCTTTAATACACCCTACTTTCCATTTGTTCTTCACCATATATAGCTATTAAGCGTGAAAAAGCCTAATTTCTCGGCATTCGGTGAGAAATTAGGCTTTGGTACTTCATTATAGGGCCCTTAAGCGAATATACAAATTATTCCCGTTCCTTTGGCCAAGAACCTTGTTGTTTGCGAATGAATACGATTTGTCCGATGTGGTATACGATGTGCAGCATTTGACGGGCAAGCCTCCCAACACGCTCCTCATCCAGCTGCCTATCGTTCATTTGGGCCAGCGATTGACGCAAATCTTCACAAATCAGGCGGGTTTCTGCCACGGTTGCCGCCCATTCGTCAGAATCCGCCGGGTCCCCAGGCCCTCCAAATGTATCTTCTGCCAAAACGGCCTCCCATTTAGAATCAGGGGGTTCTCCGATATCACCATATGTAGGCTTGTGTTCAGATGCCTCTGTTCCAGGCGTAGAGTCATGGAGTTGTTTGACAAGCAGGGCGTTGTAATAATTCAGATGGTTTACCGTTTGCCAAATGGTATTCCCTCCTCCAGGGGGCTGCCAGCTTGCATCGGTCGAATTTAAACCTGCAAGAGCAGATTCTAATGGTAAAAACCAGGTCTCCGTATCCCAAACAAAGTCAAATTGCATACGAAAAATATCTATCTGTTTCATATTCATTTGCTCTCTCCTCGATGATTCATATTTGGGAGTCTTAACACAGATTACGATCGTCTCCTGTTTCTTTAAATGACTTTTAAGACTTTTAAAAGTTCAACCGGTCCTGCGGTATCCACACATATACCTTGATTCTATCCTAATCATCACTGCTTTGACGTTAAAAATTTCCAATTTGTTGCATCATACTTTAGCATACATTCATCTTAAAACACAAAAAGCCGCATTTACGCGGCTATGAAGTGTGTATGCTCTTGTCCAGGTTCATGGCTTAGGCTGATTGAGCGTGCGCTGTTACTCTTCCCATCTGGAATGAAGCACGTGATGGCAAAAATTAGGCCGTTTATAGCCCGGCAGAAACAGCTCGCATATATCGGCGTTAATCGTGCCGTAGGTCGTTTCCGGTTTATGCTTAAAGCCTTCAAAGAAGGCGCGCAGAATGTTGTGCTTAAACCGGTTTCGCGGGAACGCATCAACGATTTGCCGGCGAATTTCTTCCGAGATCAGTTCGAAGTTTTTCCCCACGACGTCGTAACCGACGCCAAAATTCATCAGGGCCGCTTCGGTTTCTTTATACTCGACGATGCCGATCGTAGTATGCAGGGCGACAGCATCCCACACCAAACGAATGGATTCTTCCGGAACGCCACGGCTTTGCAGGAAATCCCGAGCGGCATTCGCGCCGTCGACTTCAAAGCGCTTGTCCGGACTGCGGAATGCAGGCGTAAGGCCTAGATCGTGGAAAAGAGAACTGATATACAGTAATTCCGGATCATACTTCAATTGACTCTGGTTGCCTTTGAATGCTGCGAAAAGAAATACCCGGTTTGAATGGTTCCACAGCAAATCATCGCCATGTTCCCGGAGTAATTCGGCCGCTTCCTTGGCCAGCTTGCTATCAGGTATTTGGATATCTGCGATTGACATGGACATCGCTAAGCGCCCCCTATTTATGTCGTTAAGCTTATACTAGGGTTTCATGGAATGGAGATCAATGCGGGTGTTTCTATGATCATTATCGACCAAATGAATGATCTCCTACCTATTTCCAGTATCCCCTTAAGACATTTGAATATTCCCAGGGCGCTGCAGATCCTTTTTCTAAATATCCATTGACATAAGTACTAATTTTACAGGAAAGGTATATCCCATTGACTCTAACAACGACATAGCTTCCTTATTCTGTTCATGAACCAGCGTCTCCACTTCGTTTCTGCCGTTCTTCAGGTGATACTCAAATCCCTTCGTGATGAGAAACCTGCCCAGCCCTCTATTACGCCAACGCGGAATGACGAATAATCTTTCGACTGCCCCAGTTTGCCAACACATTACGCTACCAACAAGCTCATCACCTTCAAAGGCAGAAATGGTATGTAACTCCGGACCACCCATCATCCATTCCAACACATTTACACTTCGGTATACTACACCTTGATAAAATTGATTTTCCAGCTCGGTATATTGGATTCGTTCTTCTCTGGATTCCATCGGGTGGTATTTGACATTCACTCCAACAGGCGTTCTGACTTCAGGTACAGGTTCTTCAAGTGAACGCCGTGCTATGTAATAAGTTTGAAAAGAGCTAAAACCCTTCCCTTCGTAAAACGCCCTGTCACCATAAAAGTCCTTCCACGCAACCAGCTTCGTTTTCTTGTTTGGATTACGCAGCTTTTGACAGGTTTCTATAAATGTCGGGAAAAGAGCTGCTCTCACTTCATCCATCCGGTTTAAAGCTAACTCATTCGTGGGCATTTCGACTTCGAATACATCATGATTATCCGCAATTCCGTGGCGTAAGTATCCCACACAAATTAAATTCCCGTCCTCGTTAAATACGCAGCTCATCCTCTGATGATCGTAATCTTGATTATATTTAAAAAGGATCCATGCTTTGTGACTTAAGTTTTTTACCGTTTCCTCAAATTCAGAACGATATGGACGAACTTGTAATGACATCCAAATGCCCCCTCTGAATGGTGTTGCTCCAATCGTAGCAAAGGAAACTGTTTAGAAATATATAAAAGATCTTTCAGAATCATTTGTTACACAAAAAATCACATCATAACATATGATGTGATTTCTACGGCCTACATTTTTGAATAAATGATTTTTTTAATACTATCGATGGAAAGGCAGAATTGATCAGAAAGTTCATCGATCGTTACACCATCAATATACAGCTGACGTATAGTTTCGTTTCTGAGGCTCAAATGTTTTCGGCTTCCTGAATTTTCGCCCCATTTCTTCCGTTGTCCTTCAGGGGTTGGGATGTAAACCATACTTCCGTGGATATATTTCTGTATTTCCTTTAAAAGCTCTTCCGGAAAAATGATATCTGCGTTTACATACTTCATGATAGCTCTGCTCCTTAAAATTAATTAAAATTTAAGGTTGCAAAGCCTATCCTATAAACAATTATCATGAACGCTGATATTCAGGCGGTAAAAATGAATTCTGAGCTCCATACAAACAACCGCCGTTGTTTATAGTACAAGACTTTGCATGGAGCTGATCGTCAATTTTCTCATCATTCGAGACCTCACTTTCAAAAAATGATCGGTGTCTAATCAATGCCAAATATTACAATCGATAATATGTTTATTTTAGCGATTTCTTCACTTCATGTAAATGTCTGGAACTGCGCCCAACTGTCATTTCAAAGCATGAGGGGTTGGTACTGTTAGCCGAACCTCTTAGTGTTACAAAGAATTATGGATAAAATCTTTTATGGCCATTGCAACTCGTTCAGGCTGTTCTTCTGCTGAAAAATGTCCGCAATTTTCGATGATTTTGGCTTTGATATTTTGCAGGCCATTTTCCCTAAATCCGGCAAGGTATTTTTCAATATCTGCATTTTCGTCCGATCCTCGCAAGTACAGAACTGGCGTTGACACGGTAACATGTTTTGTCGCGGCATTATCCTGTTCATCTTCTTGGAAGCATCTGTATAAATCAAATCCTGCTTTCAATGCGTCCAAACGGGAATAGGCTTCGGCATATAATGTTTTGCGGGCATCACTCATTCGCTTGCCTTTTCCGGCCAGCACGTCATAGAAAAAGGAGAAATAAGGAAGTTCTTTGCCTGAAACCAGTATCTCGGGCAGTTCAGGCACGTTATGAAAACCAAAATGCCAGATGTAAGGATTACTTTTCACCTCGGCCCACGGATCAACTCCAGGAATGGCGACATTCATAATTACCGCGCACGATAATCTGTCAGGAAAGCTCTTCAGAAAAGCATACGTCACCTGGCCTCCAGCATCACAACCTACCAGTGTCACATCTTGCAAATACATATGATCCATAATTCCTCGAACATGCTCGGCTATATTGCGTTTGCTGTATGACTGCAAAGGAATGACTGAATTACCGATCCCGGGGATGTCGATGGCGATAACATGATATTCTTCGGCAAGCCTATGCATCACGCCTTCAAATTCCAGCCAACAGGTCGGCCAACCATGAATCAAAAACACAGTCGGCTTTGATATGGAACCGGCTTCGACTACATGGATCGGAACTTCTTTCACAAGTACTTCCCGGTGTGTGAACAAACCTTCTCACTCCTATCGAAATTTTGTGATCACCTCTCAATCGTAGCATTCAAAATATGACAACATCTTGTCACCATTGACATATCGTATTTACAAAATGCGGACGGATGTAAAAGCCAGCTGAGCTTAGCCGGCGGCACCCGACTCGTCTGCAGCGTGCGCGTGCCCCGTTACGGCTGCCCGCCGCTTCATGCGCCGCTCCAGACGCAGGCTAACCGCAAACAAGACGAGCGACAGAGCCGTCATAGCGCCTGCGAAATAGCCAATTTCACCGACGGTAGCGAAGCGCACGACAGCTCCTCCGGCCGATGCGCCCAAGGCACTGCCGACGTACAGGACGGAAGACTGCAGCGACAGGACGATGCCGGACGAAGGCCCCGACAGCCCGATCAACCGATGCTGCTGCGCAGGATTGAACATGTAGCCGCTGAAGCCGAACAGTGCCATAGCAGCCACCGCCATGGCGAGAATACCAGGCCGGCCGGCAAAGCCGTATAACGCAGACATCAAGATAAGCGCGGCTGTGAGCAGGGTAAGCGCCAGCGGAATCGCCCGGTTCGGTCCAATCCGGTCCGCGGCCAAGCCGCCTGTCCGCACCCCGATGAAGCTGGCGATACCGGAGAGACACAGCACCATGCTGATCGTCCGGCCTCCGGCACCATAGCCGGAAAAAAGTTCGGAAACATACGTAAAGAGCGCAAAAATACCGGTGGCCCAAGCGAGCGTAATCAGCAAGGCGGATAGCAGCTCCGGCTTCTTTAGATACAAAAGGCGTTCCCGTATGCCGATCGCCGCGCCCGGCGCCACCTGCGGGAACAGCAGCCGGATGGCTAGCGCGGCGAGCAGCGCCACCCCGCCGACGATCCAGAACGTCGTACGCCAGTCAAACGTCAGGGCGACCCACATCCCGAAGGGGACGCCCAGGATCAGGGAGACGGTTTGCCCGGCAATAACGATCGACACCGCACGCCCTCTTTTCTCAGGCGCGGCCAGCGTGGAGGCGACGGCGACGGCCCCCGGCGAGAACAGGCCTGCCCCCAGCGCGGCGACAATCCGCCCGGTCATCATCAGGCCATAAGAAGAGGCGAACCCGCACAGCACGTTTCCGACAGTGAGCAGCAGCAGCGAACCGAACAACAGTTTTCTGCGCTCCATCCTCCCGGTCAGTGTCGTCAGCACCGGCGACGATACAGCGTACACGAGCGCGAACGCCGTCACCAGTTGTCCGGCAAGCGCCGTCGACACATGCATCGCCGCCGCCAGTGTTGGCAGCAGCCCGCTGATCATATACCCTTCCGTGCCGACCGCAAACGCCCCAAGTGCCAGCCAAAAAATCCGTTTGTCCATGAAATCCCTCTCCTTATTTAGATTTGTCTTGTCAATATAACTGAATCAGTTACAATGAGAAGCAAAAAAAAGCTCATTTTCGGTTACATCTTTACATTCTTCTCGTCATCAATACAACCGAATCGGTTACATTGAACACCGTAATGAGCCCACATCCAGCCGATTCGAAACATACATCGGACAATCCACCAGCTGAAGGATAGTCCAATATCATACCTGCTTCTCACTCGCGCCCGCGATCAGGCAGATGTTATTACTCTACACGGCCTTTCCCCACTTCCATCCTCACTTGAACGTGAGCAGTCGCCTGCCACCTCCTTTCATTGAAACTGAATCAGTTACATTGAGGAGCAAAAAAAACGCGGGTCAGTCTAACGGCGTGACGGATTTCTCACCCGGAGTCTCCAGAGGCCGGAATCTCGGATCCAGCAGCTGCTGGCCGCTAATCTGGCCCACTCCGGCAAGCGGCTCTCGAAGAATGCCTGCCGTTGCGCGGCATCACCGCTTCCCGTGCTCCAGCGACGAGGCGACCAGATCACTGATCGATTCCTGTGCCAGCCGGCGCTTCAATGCTTCCTCGCTGTCCTCGTAAACCGTTTGCAGAGCGGGCTGAATGCCATGGCCGATGATACAGCTCGGGTTCGGCTGGCTGTGATGCAGCTCGAATAGTGGCGTCTGCACAACGGCTTCGTACACATCCAGCAGGCTGATCTCCTCCGGAAGGCGCGCCAGCTTCCACCCGGCCCCTGTCCCTCCGTGCTGCACCAGAACCAGGCCTGCTTTCGCGAGCTGGCCGAGAATCCGTCTCAGAAAAACCGGGCTTGTTCCTACGCTGTTTGCAATCCGGTCGGAAGGGAAAAATTCGTCCTTCTCCGACCAATAAGCCAGCCAAGTCAATATATGAAGCGCAACGGTGTAGCGGCTTACGATAGCCATTTTCGGCATCCCCTTTCAATAAAACCATTATAGTTTCATTGAACGCCTCCCGTCAACGGCTCCCTTTCTCTTCCCAGCATCTATACGGTGTACTTTGTAATGGATTGGCTTCTCACTTCATGTCCTGCCAGCTTTTGAAATCGTGGATGGCGAAGCCGGCATAGCTTGCATAATGAGCCAATTGATTATGGGCGGACTGCAGCTCTTTATCCATCATATCGCTGCTCATGGAATAGAATGAGACCCGCGGACCCTCATTGCTTTTGACCGTTTCGACAGCAATAACAATCTTCTTGTTCAGCGTGGAAGCCTCCCTCAACATGGCCTGCGCATTTTCAACAATGCCATTACCGCCTAACGCATGATTCCGATAATTCATGATGACAAGGGAATCGAACTTCTCCAGCATCCATGCGCTCATGCTGTAATCCTTTCCCGGTAATTTAATCGTATTCAGCCAATACGGAACGTCGATCGCAATGTTCAAGCCGCTTCCTTTGCTTTCTTTCTCAATCAGTCTCAAATTGTCCATCCAGCTTTCAAGAATGGTCTTATTGTCCGTGGTCCATTCGCTAAGACCATAGGGTTCAATATCGAAATGAAATCCCGTGAAGCCTGCTTCCGGGCCAACAGAGGAATTATAGGCTTTCACCCACGCTATAAATTTTTGAATATCCCCCTGCGCAGACTTTTTGGCCCATTCCGGACGGCCCTCAAGTGCCTCCACCTGAATTCCTTCCTTCTTCGCTTTCCGGATGAAGCCATCATATATTGCCGGATCTAGATCTCTGTCGATTTGAAGGTAAATGGATGTTACACCTTTTACTTTTGCGAAATTTATGATTTGATCTTGATCCTGTTTGATGATGTGACTGTCCCATATCCATGTTCCTTTCGGAACCCGGGCCACCGAAGACATGATGCTCACCAGATTGCTCGAAGGCTGCCAATCCACGTTGGAGTGCAGAGCTTCACTAATAAAGCGCAGCGGAACCATCGTGCGGCCATTTTTAAGCACCGCCGACCCTTCAAAGTCCACTCTTTTCCCATTCACCAGTGCATAATTATGGCCAATCACCAAAATAATGATGTCACGGTTAAGCGAGATCGTGATTTGTTTTAAACTTCCGTTCCATTTCGTTGTCGCTCCGAGCTTGTCGGATACAAAAGCAAGCGGAACCATTGTCAGGCTGGATTTTTGATCGACATAGGGGTGTCCATCTGGGAATTGTACTTCACGCCCGTCCACGGATACACGGACTTCAGAAGCGTAAATCGCGGGGGTAAATGCACCTAAGCTCAGCATGATCGCCAACGTGCACACTAGCCATTTTCTCATGTGTGACTTCCTTATCTTATTAAATTTGTTCTTAACCGCACTGTGCACACTTGGTCGCACATTGAAATTATACGGTATGTAATAATTGGTAACAAGCTCAACAGGCAAATTACGCTGAACCCACAGGAGCCGCTCTACTAGAAGCTATCTCGGCAAGCTCATATTTTCTTAACATTTCACAATCGCTCTTCGCGTCCGTTTGCTTGAAGCTATAACCCCGTCTTGAATAACAGCCCTCTGGTCCAATAACAAAAGGACCGCCGAAATAATCAGCAGTCCTTCTATATGAAATAAAAGCAATGATAATCCTATATAATTTACCGTACACAGTTTTGATCAGGTTCACTAGTTTTTAGTTCCAACCGAGCGCCTTTTTTCCGGCTTCGATAGCTGTGACGATTCGCTCTACATCATAAACATTGCCTTTCCATGTGCCTCCACTGACGGCTTGCAGAGCAGCCCATAGCTTCGTATCGTCCGGGAGGTCATCATCGGGACGCATTCCTGGGTGGAATGGCCTCTGGGCCAATAACCGGGCCCCCTCATCCGGCGTTACCTCCAGGTCCCCTTCTCCAATAAAATCAACCCGCCCTTCCAGCCGGTTACGGTCAACGACAATTTCAATCAAATCGCCGTCCTTGAGCTTGCCGATCGGTCCGCCTGCCAGCGCTTCAGGGCCGACATGACCGATGCACGCGCCGGTTGAAACGCCGGAAAAACGGGCATCGGTGATAAGCGACACATATTTACCGAAGGACAGATGCTTAAGCGCGGACGTGAGCTGATACGTCTCCTCCATGCCCGTTCCGGACGGTCCCCTGCCAATGAGAACCATGATATCACCTGCCTGAATACCCCCGTTCTTAATCGCACGGATCGCGTCGCGTTCGGTTGTAAACACCTTGGCCCTGCCTTTATGGTGATATATGCCTTCCTCATTCAGGACGGAAGGGTCAATCGATGTGGATTTGATCACAGAGCCTTCCGGAGCGATATTCCCGGTTGGAAACGTGACGGTGGAAGTGATGCCAAGGAGCCGCGATTGTTCCGGGCTCATAATGACACTGTCCGGATCGATTCCGTCCTTTTCCTTAAGCTGCTTGCGCAGCCGATGACGACGCTCCGACGATTCCCACCAATCAAGAACTTCTCCCAGTGAGGAGCCCGTTACCGTAAGCACCGATTCATCTAACACACCGAGACGTCTGAGGTGCAGCATCACTTCAGGCACGCCTCCGGCCAGAAATACCCGAATGGTCGGGTGAAAAACCGGGCCGTTCGGTAGTACGCTGACGATGCGCGGTACATCCCGATTGACGTGGATCCAATCCTGCACCGCCGGCACCTGTAATCCAGCTGCGTGGGCGATCGCAGGGATGTGGAGCAGCAGATTCGTCGAGCCTCCGAAAGCAGCATGAACGACCATGGCATTTCGTACCGCCGCATCTGTGAGGATGTCGCCCATCCGCAGTCCTTGAGACTCCATCGCCATCAGCGCACGGGAGGATTGACGGGCCATTTCCTCCCAGATGGGCTGGCCCGAAGGCGCGAGCGCGGCATGAGGAACCGTCATGCCAAGCGCCTCGGCGACAACTTGGGCCGTTGCCGCCGTACCGAGAAACTGGCATCCCCCACCAGGCGTCGCACAGGCCCAGCAGCCAAGCTCCGCAGCTGCTTCCAGCGTGATTTCGCCGCTCGAGTACCTGGCGCCGATCGTTTGAATTTTGCCGGCATCCTCCCCTTCGGTCGGCGGAAGCGTTACACCTCCGGGAACGACAATTCCCGGAAGCTGCGGCATGCCCGCAAGCGCAAGCATCATGGCAGGGAGCCCCTTGTCACAGGTGGCAACGCCAATAACACCCTTTCGCGTAGGCAGCGAGCGGATAAGCCGGCGAAACACGACGGCTGCGTCGTTCCGGTAGGGGAGCGAATCGAACATACCCGACGTTCCCTGTGACCTGCCGTCACAGGGGTCGCTCACGTAGCCGGCGAACGGGATACCACCGCGGCCGGAAATTTCCTCCGCCGCAGCCTTCATCAGCAAGCCAACCTCCCAGTGTCCTGTGTGATATCCCAGGGCTACGGGACTGCCGTCCTCTTGGCGAATCCCTCCCTGCGTGCTCAGAATCAGAAACTGCTTTCCGTTCAGTTCTCCCGGCTTCCAGCCCATCCCGACGTTTTGGGACATGCCAAACAGGTCTCCGCTTGGGGCATTTCTCAGCAGATCATCTGTTAATGGCAGCCTTCCCTGCACCCCGGGGGCATGCGTTGTAATGTCGCCGCTTGCCAGGTCATCCTTCCCCATGATCGACTTGATCGAATTGCGCATGGCACCCTCCCCAAGATTATGGCTTCACGAAAACCGTTTTGATGGAAGTGAAAAATTCGATGGCCGCCTGCCCCTGTTCCCTGGAGTGCGAGCTCGACATTTTCATCCCGCCGAACGGGGCCTGCAGCTCAACGCCCGCTGTTTCCGCGTTCACCCGAACCAGCCCGGCATCCATGTCCTGAATAAAGGACAGCATGGCGCCGATATTTTGCGTATAGATGGAGGCACTCAAGCCATAATCGCTATCGTTGGCCGTTGCTATCGCTTCTTCAAGGCTGTCCACGGCAATCAGGGCAAGCACCGGACCGAAAATTTCCTCCCTTGCAATGGACATTTGAGGAGTCACCCCATCGAATACGGTCGGCTGGACATAGAACCCGTCCGCAAGTGCCGGGCCGCTCGCCCTTGCCCCTCCGGTCAGCAATACGGCTCCTTCATCCAGCCCTTTTTGGATGTAGTGCAGCACAGTTTCCAGCTGCCTTTCATTAGCGCAGGGCCCCATCCAGGTCTCGGGTAACATGCCGTCACCAAGCCGAATGCCCTCGATTTGGGACAGCAGCTTCGCTTTAAAGGCTTCATACACTTTGCGTACAACGATCACCCGGCTGGTCGCCGTGCACTTTTGGCCGGTGGATTTCAAGCCGCCGCTGATCGTCGCTTCGACCGCCAAATCCAGGTTCGCATCCTCGGCGACAATAATCGGGTTTTTGCCGCCCATCTCGAGCTGGTACTTGGCTCCTCGGGCAAGCGCGGCCGCGCCGACGCGCTTCCCGACTTCGTTGGAGCCCGTGAAAGTGATTCCGCCCACGTCCGGATGCTCTACAAGCGCCGAACCGACCACCGAACCACTGCCGCATACAAGATTAAAGACACCCGCCGGAATTCCCGCCTCCTCGAAGCATTCGGCCAATTTGGCTGCGGTCACCGCCGTTTCCTGGGCCGGTTTCAACACAACGGTATTGCCGTATATCAGAGCCGGCGCAGTCTTCCAGAGGGGGATGGCTACGGGGAAATTCCACGGGGCGATCACACCGACAACCCCCAGCGGCACCCGGGTCGTGAACATCAGCGCCTCGCTGTCCGTCGAAGGTATCACGTCACCGGACTTGCGCATCCCCTCACCAGCGTAGTACCGCAAGATAGCGACCCCGCGCATCGTCTCCCCCTTGGCTTCCGCCAGCGTCTTGCCCATTTCTCTTGTCATTGCCTCGGCGACCTCATGGGCCCGCCGTTCCAATACACTGGCCGCACGAAACAAGATATTGCCGCGTTCCGATCCGGGCAGGCTGCGCCAAGCCCGCCGGGCTGCTGTGGCTGCTGCGACGGCACGGTTCACATCCTCTTCTGTGGAAACCGGTACATAACCGACCACTTCATGGCGATTGGCGGGGTTGATGCTGGGCTCCGTTTGTCCGGTGGAAGCCGCCGTCCATTCACCATTGATGAAATTGCGATAAATCTGTTCTCCCTGGAATGCTGTCATGACAATCTCCTCCCCAAATCCCTAGTTTGAAATAACGTGGTTCACCAACGTCCCGATCCCGCTAATCGAAATTTCGATGCGGTCGCCGGGAGCAAGCGTGAAGTCGGCCGGCGGCACAATAGCTGTGCCCGTCAACAGAACGGTACCGTCAAACAAATCGTTGTCCGCCGCCAGGAAGCGGACCAGCTCATCGAGCTTGCGGTTTAACTGACTTGTGCTTGCCTCACTTTCCACCACAACGTGGCCTTCGCGGTAAATCTGACAGACGATTTTGAAATCGTAGGGGTCATCCACGGTATCCGCGAGCCGGATTGCTGGCCCGATCGAGCAGGACTTCCGCCATATTTTTGCCTGCGGCAGATATAGCGGGTTCTCCCCCTCGATATCGCGGCAGCTCATGTCATTGCCAGCCGTGTATCCCACGATGGTCCCGTCGCCGGCAAGCACCAAGCCAAGCTCCGGCTCGGGGATTTGCCATACCGAATCGCTGCGCAGCGTTACATCCTGATTCGGTCCGACCGTGCGTGCCGCCGTGGATTTCAAAAATATTTCGGGTCTCACGGCGTCATAGACCTTATCGTAGAACGTCTCCGCATCCATTCTTCCGCCAGTGGCTTCATAATTCCTCGCCTCCCGGCTGCGCTGATAGGTGACGCCGGCTGCCCAGACCTCCGGCGCATCTACTGGAGTAAGCAGCTGCAATGATGGCCATGCGGCAGTCAGCTCATTTTGCGGTGTAATAGCGCTTTCAACAATTCGGACAGGTGAGACGCCTTTCTCCCTGGCCTGATTAATCAACGATATCAAATCAGAGTGAGGCAATGGATAAGCCTTCTCATCATCCGTAACCGCCGCGAGTCTCGTCTGCCGTCCGTCCAAATATCGAATAATTCGCATTCAATATTGCCCCCAATTTCTCCCTATAAGGGTTGATAATACTACCTTATCATCGCCTATGACCCTTGACGATACGCTAATCTTCACTTCGATTTACCCTTTTCACGCATTTCTTTTCCGGAAGGATCAAGCTATAATCGTAACAAACTGATAACTTGTACCATACAGAGGAGGGTATCGCCGTGACCGAGCTTCCCGGAGTCTATGTTGGCCGTCTTCCCGATGTCCGCATGTCATTTCAGCTGTTGGGCCTGCATGCGCGAAAAGTGGATTCCCGCTGGACCTATCCTTCCCACGAGCATCCCATGTACGAGATCCACTGGGTCGTGGAGGGAGAAATGGACATGGTGATTAATGGGCGAAAATACCGGCAGTCCCGGGGGGACCTGCTGTTCATCCATCCGGGCATGACGCATTCCTGCACCCGTGCCGGATCCCAGGGTTTCACCTACTTTTCCGTTCACTTCAGCGTGGACGATACATCCTTTTGCAAGGAGCTCAACCGCTGCAAGGAATTTTATTATCCGTCAGACTCGCCGTTAGTCCAAGGGCTGTCTCCGTCTTTATCGACGCTGTATCGTCTTGCGGCAGAGCACCTGCGCAGCCCGCTCCCAACATCCAAACAGATGAAGGTCCATGCAGCTGTCTTCGAGCTGCTTGGATCCCTGGTTGGCCAACTGTCAGAGACTGCAACCGTCGCCCGATCCAAAAAGGAATCACTTGCCCAGCAGATCGCCGATCAAATAGAAGATTCCGTAAAATACATTCTCCTTCATGGAGAGATTCGGGAAAACGAACGAACCTGGATTCAGGACATTGCCAAGTCGGTTCATATGAGTCCTTCGCAAGTGAACCGCATCTTTAAGCAGATCTACGGGAAAGCCCCGCGTAAGTTTATGTCCGAAACGCTGCTGAACGAGGCACAGCGCTTGCTGCTGCAAACCGATTTGGGGATCGACCACATCGCCATGATTCTCGGATATAAAACCAATTCGCATTTCAGCCGCCAGTTCAAGCGGTGGACGGGGATGGCTCCAAGCGAGTACCGAAATCAAGTCCAGCAGCAGCCCTTAGCTTATGAGCCGGATCAGTAACTCATTTAACGATATCCTATAATCGGCTACCTCTATGATCCGGTCATAAGTTTTTAAACAGTCACAAGCAATTAAGGTGTTATTTCATCACTCATTCGTTTGGTGAACGTGTAGGAGCGGCCTGCTTCCCCCTCAAACGAAACGGGATCAAGACCAGGTGCTTCCAGACGGCATGGACCAGAAACCGCGCAGGTTACGACCGCTTCAGTAACCTGACCCTTCGTCCAGGTGAAATTCAAGGTGAAGCCGCCCCGAGCCCGCAGCCCTCTGACTTCCCCATCACTCCAGCTGTCAGGCAAAGCGGGCAGCAGCCGGATCAAACCAGAGTGGCTCTGCAGCAGCATCTCGGCAATGCCCGCCGTGCCGCCGAAATTGCCATCGATCTGGAACGGCGGATGATTGTCGAACAGGTTCGGCAGCGTAGAATGATGCAGCATCGCTCTTACATTTTCATAGGCCTTGTCCGCATCCAGCAGCCGGGCCCAGAAGTTGATAATCCACGCCCGGCTCCAGCCGGTGTGTCCACCGCCGTTAGCCAGCCTGCGTTCCAGCGTCGTCCGGGCCGCTGCTGCCAGCTCCGGCGTGGAATCCACGTTAATGCCTTCGCCCGGATAAAGCCCGAATAGATGGGAGATATGGCGGTGTCCCGGCTCCACCTCCTCGTAATCCTCCATCCACTCCTGAATTTGTCCATGTTTGCCGATTTGCGGTTTGGGCAGCCGCTTCAAGGCGGCGGCGAGCTCCTCTCGGAACGCCTCATCTCTCTCAAGGATTTCCCCGCTGCGGATGCAAGCATCAAACAGCGCTTCGATCATCTGAAAATCCATGGTGGCCCCGGCGCAGAGAACTCCTGTTTCGCCATTGGGCAGCCTGTAGCTGTTCTCCGGGGAGACAGACGGACAAGTCATCAAGCGTCCCTCGTTGTCCTCGATTAAATAATCGAGCAGGAACAAAGCTGCCTCTTTCATCGTCTCATAGGCACGCGCTAGAAAATAACGATCCTGGCTGAAGCGATAATGCTCCCACAAATGCAGGCACAGCCAGGCGGCGACCATCGGCCAGAATGATGCCGGAAGATAGGTGTCCTGCGGCGCCGTATCCGCCCAAATGTCCGTATTGTGATGCGCCGTGAATCCCCGGCAGCCATACATGACGCTGGCCGTGACCCGCCCGGGCTCACGCATCCTTTCGAGCAAATCGAACAATGGCTCATGGCATTCGGACAGATTGCAGTTTTCCGCCGGCCAGTAGTTCATTTGCATGTTAATATTGATCGTGAATTTA
Source organism: Paenibacillus sp. S28 (assembly GCF_016624415.1). Classification (NCBI taxonomy): domain Bacteria; kingdom Bacillati; phylum Bacillota; class Bacilli; order Caryophanales; family Paenibacillaceae; genus Paenibacillus; species Paenibacillus sp. S28. Next base: position 299,457 of record NZ_JACVTM010000007.1, read on the forward strand.
CTGTCCCAAGGCGGAGTAAAGCTATCGTTCCAGATCCCTTGAAGGTTTGCAGGCAGGGAACCCGGCCGGCTGGAGGAAATAAGCAAGTATCGGCCGAATTGAAAATACGTTTCGATCAGCCCGTTATCCTCTTCGCCCTCACGGAACCGCTTCAGTCTTTCATCGGTCGGCAGCGCGTTTTTGCCTGGGCTATCCGGCAGCCTCAGGGTAACCCGCCCGAACAATGCAAAGTAATCCTTCACATGTCGGGCAAGCAGATCGGCATAGGAAACCTGGCTCAATACCTCTAATTGTCGTTTGCCGTAAAGCACCGGATCGGGATGCCGGAAGGTGGTACCCGCGGCAAGCATTAGCGTAACCGCATCCGCATTTTCAACCAATAAATATTCGCCTATGGTCTTGCACACTCCGCCTTCTGGAAGCGCCTTCACGATGGCGCAGAACGAGCTGCCTCCTTTACCGCCGCATTCCCCTTGCATCACAAGTCCCTGCTGGCCCCATTTTTCCGTCTTCTCCATGTATCTCCAGTTTCGGCGGTTAAACCTGGCCTTTAAGGAAAGCGCCCCCTTCTTGTCAGCGGAAATCCGCATCATGATCGCCTGATCCGGGTAACTGGCAAACAGCTCACGGATATACCGGACATCTCCGATCCGGTAGCTGACCCGGGAAACGCCGCGTTCTAAATCCAGCTCCCGTACGTAATCCTCGGCCTTCTCATGACGATCGAACGAAATCAGAAGATCACCGAGCGGCAAGTAGTGTCTCTGCGATTCGGGCAGCCCCGCCATCGTCATCCCCGCAAGTGCCTCCGCCTCCTTCAGGCGTCCCTCCATAATCAGTTTGCGGATTTCCGGCAGATGCGCCAGGGCGTCTTCGTTATTGCGATCACGCGGACCGCCGTACCATACGGAATCTTCGTTCAGCTGCAGTTTCTCCTCGGTTATTCCGCCAAAGATCATGGCGCCGAGCCGGCCGTTCCCAATCGGCAGTGCCTCGTTCCACTCTGCGGCAGGCTTGAGGTACCATAATCGCTGCTTCTGTTCCACGGTCTCCGTGGGATTCGTATTCGTCATGCTTTTCCTCCAATCCGCCTCACAGGCGAAAAAATGGTGTGTTCAATCCAGTTCAATCAACGTTTTAATGACCATGAGTCATCTCCCAGTTTAGCAACTTTCCTTAGAATCCGCCTCTATATTATCCAAATCATTTGTTTCACGGTAGGCACCTGGTGTGATCCCTGTATACTTTTTGAAGACTTTGGTGAAATAATGTTTATTTTCAAACCCCGCCCGCCGACCGACCTCGCTTACGGAAAGATGCCGATGCGTCCTCAGCAATTTCTGCGCTTCCTTGATCCGAAATGCGTTCAAATAATTGACAAACGTGTCACCTGTCACCTTCTTGAACAGACTGCTGATGTAATTCGGATGAAGGTTCATCAAATCAGCAAGGTGATCCAAGGAAAGATCGTTCATAAAATTCGTTTGCGTATAAGCAAGAATGCGTTTCGTGTGCCGTTCACAGTCGGAATCGGCTTCGGAAGGCAGCTCTTCATCGATAATTGCTAGCAGCTTAGCAATTTCGTCTTTGTCCAGCGGTTTAAGTAAATAATCCACGACGCCGCTGCGCAGTGCTCTTCTTACGTATTCAAATTCGTCATAGCCAGTCAGAATAATAAACCGCTTACACAGTCCGTTCCCTTTCGCCTCCTCCATCAACTCGAACCCGTTTTTTTCCGGCATATGAAGATCCGTCACCGTGACATCCGGCATAAAACCCTTCATGACTTCAAGAGCCTCAAAAGCGTTGCCTGCCTCACGCACCTCAGTACCGAGCGGAGCCGCGTCCTTGATGACCTTGACTAATCCCTCAAGAATAATCGGCTCATCATCTACAATCAATAGTTTCATCGTTAACCGCCGCCCCTTTCGTTATGATGATTGTGAGACATGTTCCTACTCCTTGCTCACTATCAAGAACCAGCCGTGAAGCACCGCCGAAAAAGGATTTCACCCGTTCGCTGACGTTAATCAGGCCAACACCACCGCCCTCGGTCTCTCTGCTGGAATAGTTGTCACTATCCCCCATGAGCAGTGAACGGAGCCTGGACAGCTTGTCCTCCGGCATGCCTGCCCCACTGTCAGATATGGAGATCCGAACCTCGTCAGCCGTTTCATACGCACGCAGCCTGATATGGACGGGCCGAAGTGTTGCTGCAGCTCCGTGGACGATGCTGTTCTCGATCAAGGGCTGGAGCATGAACCGGGGACAATCGATCTGATCTGCATCCACATCGATGTCCAGCTCGTAGCTCAGTCTGTTTCGGAGCCGCATCTTGTGAATCTTAAGATAGAAGATGACCGTCTCGATTTCCTGGGCGAGAACCGTATGATCCTCCTTGGAGGACAAGCTGTAACGCATCAGCTTCCCGAACCAGAAGGAAATGTCGGCTACCTCCTTATCGTTATTGGACTCGGCCAGCATTCTGATCGTTTCGAGCGTATTATAAAGAAAATGCGGTTTGATTTGAGCCTGAAGCACTTTATAGGCTGCTTCTTTATTTCGCAGCTCGGCCCGGTGGACATTGTTAATCAATTCGTCCATCCGCTGAATCATCGAATTGTAAGTCATGATCAGAAAGCCAATCTCATCCTGACGGTTCGGACTGTCGTGCTTGCTGATGTACGGTCTCATATTGTTGTCGTCCAGGTTACGCATGTGTCTAGCCAGGCGAAGAATGCGCTTGGTGATTGTGGAAGCGAGTACATAATACGCTAGCGACAATGCCGCCAAAAAAACGATGACGGTTGAGATCAGGATCATTTCCTTGCGTTTGATCGTGTGAAACACGACGTCTACCTTCCCAATCACAACAACTCTGACCCCAAGCTCCTCAAAGGAAAGCTGATTCACGATCGTTTTCCGGTTAATGAAATAGGGCTTATTGTCACTTCCGCCGAGCAGTTTGAGCGTCTCCTCATCCATTCCGGAAGCTGTGCCCTCAGCTGCCTCTTCACCAAACGGTAACAGGATCGCTTCCCAGTCACCTTCTATGCCGATAGCCTTGTAAAATTTCTGCATCAGACTGCCGCCAATGCGCAGTTCTAGAAGCCCGACAATTTCGGTAAACTCCGGGTTATAAATGTTCTGATAAAAAGCAAGCCGCGGTTCCTGAGCTTCCGGACCTTGGACAATCCATCCTCCTTGACCGGGTTTTAATGAACTTGCTATCTTCTTGCCCTGTGCATCAAGAGATGACATATCGAGAAACCGGTCGGTAATTCGAAGCGCTTGTTTCTTGGTTTTATAGATTCGAAGCGACTCGATTTCCGGATTGGCAAATAGCGACTGTGTCATGATCGGACTGATATAACGGTTGTAGGCATAAATGCTGTCGGCGTCGGATCCATAAACTCCGCCCAGGTAGTCCGTGACATACGGGTTATATTGCAGCAAGCGATGGACGGATTCGATGCGGGTCAGATCCGCTTTCATATTTGCCTTGGCCTGCTCCAGGATCTTTTGCCGGCTTTCTACGAATTGTTGAGTCAGATTGCCGTATATTTGTACGTAGTAGTAATATCCAAACGTAACGACCGGGATAAAGACAAAGAAAATATATCCGATAACAATTTTGCGCACGATACTCACGGTCTTGAATCCCCCCGGCTGCCGGTTTATTTCTACTAAACGTACCATGAGCAAGCAAAATCCGGTAGAGATTTTACGTCCCTACCGGTTTAGTGGCATCGTGTTACTCAAACAAACTTTTCTTCTTCTGGTATGTCTCATTTGCCCAATCTACAAGCTCCTGCAAGCCCATACTCTCGGCGGTCTTCACCATATTTTCGTAATTCGCAACCGCCTCTTCTTCGGATTTCGCCAAATAAATTTTCACCTTCTCATTTTTAATCATCTCGTCGATCTTTGTCTTGAGCGTTCTTTCTTTGGAATCCGGCTGCGTTTGAATAAGACCGATCGCCGGCTTGTAAGTCGTAATAGCCTTAGTCTCCATTAAAGCCTGTGTCTTCTGCGTTCCCGGAACATAGGACAGCATGCCTTCGGTGACCCCATCATTATACAGGTACCACCATTTTATTCCATTACCGTTAACGAAATCGGCATCGGACGGATCGTATTTCAGATTTGGATAACCCGCTTCATTCCATGTCCAATGTTCGCCTTCGACACCAAACATGGTCAGTTTTTTGCCTTCGTCGCTTGCCAGGTACTGAATAAACTTGATGGATGCTTCCGGATCCTTATTTTTCTTCGTGATGAACGTACCGGCAAATCCCAGGCCCGTACTCACGGCTTTGGCATCCTTCGACAAAGCGCTCGGAAGCATTTTCAGCGTAAAGGCGCCCCCGTTACTCTTGATTTTATTGTTGTCCGCTTCCGCCGCGGAAACGGTATAACCGTGAGCAAAGGCTTTGCCGCTTGTCACGTATTGATCGTCAATCTGGTCATTCGCAAAAGCAAAATTTTCCGCGAGAATGAATCCATTGCGATATAAGCTGTTCATAAACTTGAAATACTCCAACATCTTCGGCTGTCTGATCGCATAATCGACTTTTCCGTCTCGCTCATACCAGCCGTCGATTAGAGCTTCCGTGCCGAACTGCTGCATAAAGTACTGCTCAATCCAATTCTTATCCAGGACCAGTGGGACCATATCGGGATGCTTCTGCTTGACCATGCCTAAAACCTTTACGAAATCGTCCAGCGATTGGATCGGCGGATTGCCGAGCTCCTTTAGAATATCTTCCCGGACGGCAAGGCCGGGATTGCCGTCGCTGCCAATCGAATATTTACTTTGAGCCATCTCCTCTTGCGTCGCGAAGGAATTTCGCACCGTATAGAAGTTGCCGTCGTCCATCGTATGGATCGCAATTCTCGTTTTGTCGATTTTGAAATCCGGGGCATATTTCTCGATCAGCTCATTCCAGGGATAGGACAGCTTCGAATCCGACAGCCGATCAATGTTAGCATTCGTGAAGACGAGGTCCGGCAAATCTCCGGAGGCAATCATCAGCGGCAGCTGCTTATCGTCCGTTGCGACAGTGACGTTCAGCTTGACACCTGTCTTTTCGGTGATTTTCTCTGCTACCGGGCCTTTCCATTCCTTAACCGGATACCATGGCTCATCGATAAACAGCGACAATTCCTTCACGCCGCCTGATGCTGCCGACGAATTACCGTCCTGCTTCGCGGCCGAATCCCCGCCGTTACCGTTGCCGCCGCAGGCGGACAGCATTGTAAAGGCAAGCACCGCAGACAGTGCCGCAGTGAGCAGCTTGTAACTCTTGATTGTTTTCAAGTGTACCCCTCCAATGGATATACTGGTATTTTAATGTAAGCGGTTAAATATAGAAACAGCGATTACCCTTTCACAGATCCTAACATAATTCCGTGCACAAAATATTTTTGCAAAAACGGGTATACGCATAGGATCGGCACGATGGAGATGACCATCGCCGTCACCTGCAGCGAGAAACTCGTCACTCCGGCCGAAGCCGAGGCGCTGTTTGCTACAGCGATGGAATCCAGCGGCGTGTTGCTCTTGTTGATCACTTCCATCATCCGGAAGGTAAGCGTCCGCAAGTTTTCCGATTGCACGAAATAGGCGGAGTCCAGCCATGAATTCCATTGGCCAACACCCATAAATAACGCCATCGTGGCGAGTACCGGCGTCGAGACCGGCAGGATGATCCGAAAAAAGATCTTGAGTTCGCCAGCACCGTCGATATGCGCAGATTCTTTTAGTTCGCCCGGGATTTCGCGGAAGAACGAGATGGCAATGAGCAGGAAAAACGTGTTGAGCATGGACGGCACGATGTACACTGCAAATGAATTAAGCAATCCGATCGAGCGCAGCACAACATAATAAGGAATCAATCCGCCGGAAAAGTACATCGCGAAAATGATGACCGTAAAATACGTTTTGCTGAACAACAAATCACGGTGCGAAAGGGCGTAAGCGACCAGGCTTGTCAGCAGCAGTCCCAATGCCGTACCCGAAATCGTCCGGGCAACCGTGACCAAAAAGGCTCGATACCACTTCGGATCTTCCAGAAAAATTTTGTAATTTTCCAGAGTTACTTTTCGGGGCCACAAATATACGCCACCCAGGAGCGTATCGGAGCCTTTATTGAACGAGGCGATGAATACATAATAGAATGGATACAGCATGATGAGCATCAATATAAACAACATGATGTAAATAAAGCTATCAAAAATAACATCCTTCTGTCTTTGGCTCTTAAGCACCACCAGCCCTCCTTTTTAGAATAAGCTTGATCCCGACACCCGCTTGGCGATAAAGTTACTTGAAAAAATCAAAATGACCGAGATAACAGACTGAATGAGATCGATTGCTGCCGCATAGGAAAATCGCCCGTCACTCAGACCAACCTTGAATGCGTACGTCTGGACAATTTCCGATGTCGGATTGTTGATACTGTTACCGTATAAGTAGGCTTGTTCGAAGTTGGAGCCAACCAGGCCGCCTCCGAGAATACTGCCAATGGTCAACACCAGCACGACGACGATCGTTCCCCTGATTCCCGGAAGTGTGATATATCGGATCCGCGCCAGTCTGCCGGCGCCGTCCATCTCAGCGGCCTCATAAAGCGAAGGATTAATTCCCGTTATGGCCGCCAAGAATATAATCGTCCACCAGCCCATTTCCTTCCAGATCGCACTGCCGACAGCAAGTCCCCAGAAATAGTTGGGACTCGTCAAAATGTTGAGCGGTTTGTCAATCAAACCAGCTTCGACTAGGACCCTGTTTACCATGCCAACATCCGCGGACAGGAAGGCATAGGATACTCCGACGACTACAACCCAGGAAATAAAATGCGGCAAGTAGCTGATCGTCTGCACGAATCGTTTGAACGCCATGTTTTTCACTTCGTTCAACAGGATCGCAAGCAGAATCGGTGCGGGAAAAGCGAAGATGACCTTCAGTAAGCTCAGGACAAGCGTGTTGCGTACAATCGTGGCAAACTGATAATCATGGATGAATTCATCGAAATATCTCAAACCGACCCACTCGCTGGTAAAGATCCCCTTGATACCATTTGAAATACTGTAGTCTTTAAACGCCATAAGAATACCGAACATCGGCGTGTACGAGAAAATCAGCAGAAAGATCATACCCAGTCCTACAAATACATGCAGTATTTTTTGCTTTTTGAACCGCTTCCATAATTGGTGCTGCTGACCGCCGTGATCCGCAGTTCTCGTAATCTGTGCATCCAAATCCATATGCGCTCCTCCTTTATTGCTAGTCTATCCTCTTGACCCATCTGCTCGTAAGCCAACATTCTTAAGAAAGCGTTGTCATTTTTTAATACTCGGCCTCCATAGCTTTATCATTAAAAGATCACACAAACCAAAAAAAGCAGTTCCGGAAAATGCTCTGAACTGCTTGCGTATTTTTTCGGGAAACTGGTTCCCAGGCGGGCGGCCTACTCTAAAATAAACGAAGCCAGATCCGCGCTTCCGCTGCCCGTGTACGTAAAATATAGAGCCTGTATGCCATCCGGAATGACGAGATCCGTTGAATATTCCGTCCATATATTCGTGAAGTTAACGGGTATTTTTCCGAGAGCCGGTCCGTCCCAAGTCGTTTTAATTTCAAAGTTGCCCTGGCAATAACCACGCACCTTGAGTTTCACCTTCCGGATTCCTTGGCAGTCGAAATACTTGAAACCGGCAGTAGCGGAGTCTGTCATGTTAGCGATGTATCCGATCTCTTCGTCCCCGTCTCTTCCCTCCTGCGTGATCTTCGGAAAACGGCTGTCCATCCATGCCCCTGAGCCGAAACCGCCTGTATACAATGCTTCGTCTTTACAGAACAGATTACATGCCAAGTAGGCGTGGTATTCACCGCGACCCACAAGCGGGCCGTCATTGGGACCGCAAGAGGTCATTTCCACTTGAGGAATCGTTCCATCCTCCCGAATGACGATCGGTTCGATGCAGCCCTGCCGGCTAAAAGCCGTACCGTTGGTATGGCGATGATAAAAAATGAACCATCTATCGTTAATTTCCACAATGCTGCCATGGTTATTACCGCCGTAATACATCGGTTTGTCCGCCGGTTTGTAGGAATCGATGTGAAGATCATTGTTGCTTATGATGACGCCCTGATAAATGAAGCCTTTTGTCGGAAATTTACTGGTGGCATAACATAATTCATGCATGACAATCGATGAATAGACAAGATAATAGGTATCACCCTTCTTACGGATGGAGGGAGCCTCAAAAAATTCATGCCCTTCAAACCCGCTTCCCGCACTGTAAGGTTCACTTGGGGCGACAAATACAGGTTCCTCCACAATGGTAAGCATATCTTCACCAAGCACCGTGGCCATTGCGCCATGTCTGGATTTATCTTTGGGTGCACAGAAACCTGTATATAAGTACGTCTTCTTCCCTTCTGTCAACACACCCGGATCAAACTGGGGCTCGTCTCCTTTTCTTTCGCCCAAGCGTGTACCGTCCGCGTACCTTACGTATCCGTAAAATTCATACCTTCCAGCAGGTGTATCGCAGACGGCAACCGAAACAACCGGCACCTTATCCAGGACATAATAAAGATAATAACGACCATCCGGTCCGACGGTGACGTCCGGCGCATAAAGACACATCCTGCCATCAGGATTTAGCGGGTCATCTGTTTTGGTGTAGATCACGCCCTCATACCGCCAGTCGCCTAGATCATTTACGGGTGCCGACCAGCAAGCGTAGTCGTTTAAACAAAACACATGTCCGTTAAAGCGGTCATGCGAGCCATATACATAAACTCTGTCGTTAAAAACGTACGGTTCTCCGTCAGGTATGTATTCCCACGATGGGAGATAGGGGTTTAGCCCTTGTTTTTTCATCATAAACGTTCACTCCTTTAAATATGCCTTCACGCTTCTTCATACGCCGAGCTGCCATCTTTAGCAAAGGAAAAACGGCGGTTGAGGCTGGAATCCTCTTCTAAGTCCAAATATACGGAATACGCTTCTTCCTCAACTCTGAATAGCGGTATGAATTTCGCTTGTTTGACTTGGTCATCGTCAAGGGCAAACTCCAGTTGCTTCTTTTCCGATCTGACGAATCTTTCGTTGATATTTGCATTTGACATCCCTTGCAAAAGCGAACCTTGCCCGTTCTGAGCCAGTAACACGGTGCCAAACATCACCGCCGCCAAACGGTCTGAGCCTTGGAGAGGAACCAAATGCAGGGATGCCTCTATTTCAATTTCGATCGTATCCTGATCCTGAAAAACACGTTGAATCCCGACGTACCCGTTTTCCCTGACAAGTTCGATCGGAGCGGAATTGATTTTTACAGCTTTGACTGCTTTTTCCTTGAGCATTAGTTTGAAAGCTGACGGTTCGGCTGCATCAACCACGAGCGTGGACGTAAGCCCATCGGGGAATTCCGTAAGCTGTGTGATTGTGACATGCTTTTCTTTCCAAACCACAGCAGATGGAATAAAGGCATTCATCAACAGAGCATCCCCGCTTTTAAACCAGATATTCTTCTGCAGCTCGCTCATTGCCTCGATGCCTGAGGCGGTACAACACCAGAAGGAATCGTACGGATCGCTGAATTTTTTGATCGCGCAGCTGCCCATCGGCTGGTGGTATTGCGAAAGTCCCGTTTCATCGCTGGCGCTATTCAACACCGCATTGTATTTCAGCGATTCCATATGATCCAGATACTCAACCGCCCCGTACCATTCAAACAACCGCTCCAGAATCCTTTCCGTATTATGCGCGCAGCAACTCTCGCTTTCGCCGCCGGTCAATGCATCTGCCAGCTGTCCGTAGCCTCCCCAGTGCTCCGATTTTTCGGAAACTCCGCCTTTGATAAAATGGGTGGCCTTTGAGCTGTTGTTTCCATTGGCAAAAGTTCTTCCCTTTAAGTAATCATAAAAATTCAAGGCCGCCGTTCGATATTTCTCCTCGCCCGTAAGGTCAAACCGGTGCATTGCCGCTATAATCATCGGAAGGTGAGTGTTTGCGTGCAGATTTTCAAGCACATCCTTGCCGTCCGCAAGATGATCCAGGAAATAATCCCTGTCGAAGAGTTGGGCCAGCTCAAATATTTTGGCATCGCCGGTGGTGTCATACAGGGTGTACAGGGCATCGCCGATCCCTCCGTACTCATTTACAGGGTTCACCTTCGTACAACGGAGAATCCCATCGATTTTCCAGAAGGAAAGCTTTTCAAAACGTCCGTGAATGTAGTGGGCCAGGTTTACGGAAAGAGCCAGGGCTTTTTCACTGCCGAGATACGCATAGCAATCGACCAACCCCTGGATAATCTTGTGCAGGGTGTAGTATGGCGCCCATACATTTCGATTTTCCTCGAATTCGAGCGTATCGAGCTTCTCCTCTTCGAAAGCGCTCAAATATCCGTTAGGCTTAGCGCATAACTCCATCATATCAACGATTTCATTTGCTTTTGATTTCAACCCCTCGTCCTGATCGGCAAAGGCAAATTTGGAACAGGCTGACAGATAATGCCCGACGAAATGTCCTCTGATACCGCTCTCATCGCTTTCCCAACCGCCCAAGGGCTCCGCGTTGGACGGAAGCCCGGCATTCATTTTAAACGTATGCATAAGCCGGTTCAGATCAAATTCAACAATATACTTTTTTACAAGTTCTCTGCGAAATGCAAAGGAACTGTCTGTCAACCTTACTTCATCAAGGCGAAAATTGGTAAACAAACCGGTCACCTCTTTTCCATCGGTTATGATCCATACCATAAAAATGTATGAAACCCGGATTTTATGAATAACACTACTCCTTTCCCTAAGGATGTGATTTAATATAATGATATTATTGTTGTTTTTGAATTATCTAGCATTTAATCGCGTACTATCGTCACTATATTACGATTCTTAGGAGAGCCCAAATGTACGAGCACCGGTACCGAGAAAACAAGCTGCACGGGGTTCCCGGCTTCCCTCTGTATATATACAAGGTGGAGCATCAAGCTGGGGTCCGCACGATTCTGCCCGTCCATTGGCATAATGAGATGGAAATCATTTATTTGTCCAAGGGAACGGCCACATTCCGAATCGAAAGCCGGGAGTTTGCTATCCGTGAAGGAGAAGCGCTCGTCGTTCACCCTGGCGAACTCCATTCGGGAATTAACGATCAAGACATGGGGATATGCTATTACTCGATCGTATTTAAGTTATCCTGGTTGTCTTCGCTCCAAGCGGATCGAATCCAGGAGCTGTTCCTTGGGCCAATCCTACTTGGGGAACTCCGACTTCCCGCCTTATTATCGGTTTCAGGCGGCTCGCCTCCCGAATTGTTGGGCTATATAAAACAGATCCTTATTCGTTACGAGAACCGTTCACCCGCTTACGAGCTGAGCTTGAAGGGCCTTCTCCTGCAACTGATTGCAGATATGTGCCAGTTCGGAATGATGGAACAAAGTGAGGAGCAGCGAAACAGCCCCGGAAACGAATATAACCAGCAAATTAAAAAAGTGCTGGCTTTTATGGAAGAGCATTCTCACGAAAAGCTAGCATTGGATCAGTTGGCTGGCGTAGTTTCTCTCAGTCGCTCCCATTTTTGCAAATTTTTCAAAACGCAGACCGGGATGCGGCCGATGGAATTTCTGAATTTTATCCGCATCAACAAAGCTGCTAATTTGCTGAGCACAGGATCGTACAATGTGCTTGAGGCTGCTCTCGAGTCTGGCTATCAGCATGTCAGTTATTTTTCCAAATGGTTCAGGTTCTATATGAATATGACGCCTTCACAGTTTAAATCCTATTATTCCGGAATGTAGAACAGTAGGATGCTTTCTTCAACATTAGCCTTGGGTTCTTAGCCGCCGCGCCGGCACAATATGAGGGGGACTTCAAAAAGCCGCAATAATGCGGCTATTCTGAGGATATGTGCTTGTCTATATTTACAGTGAAAATCTGCTGCTGAATGACCCTGAACTAAAAGTATCCCGTAAATGAAAGGATTTAATGGCACGTACAACTAAATGTTTCTTTGAAGTTTAACCTGACATTCAGAAGTTGTTGCAGTGACGTACTCCATATAATTCACAGAGCCGTTAAAGTTCAAATAAGCTTCGTAGCGCATGCGGATTGCGGGTAAGGTAATCAAATCCAGAACATTTTCTTTTGGAACCCACCTGCATTCGCTCGTCTCCTCAGACGTCGCTAACTCTCCCCCCACAGCTGTACACACGAAATCAAACATGACCTTCGTAGGAACATCGGTTACACCGTCATACCACTTATGGATCGCTGTATTTGAAACAACACTGATTAAATGGCTAACCGTGGCGTCTATTCCACTTTCCTCTTTGATTTCACGGATCACGCCATCCATCAGGTTTTCGCCAACTTCAGTGATTCCCCCAGGATATACCCAACCGTCGTCATGCGCTTTTACTAATAGGATATTTCCCTTTCCATCTTCTACAATACCGCCTGCAGATACTATATGTGTCGGAAACGCCAATTCATGACCTCCTTAGCTTGATGATTTGTGTATGTATTCCTCTTGCTTCATGCACTTTCCTGCTTTTTTATCAACACCTTTTCGGCTTTTAAGCGTGATACGTTCGTGCAAATAAAAAGACAGCCGATCATCATGACGGCCGCCTTCTAACCTGCTTCATTATTAAATATGCTGATCGATTCCCGGAAGCTCAAATTGATGGAGAATTTTCGGAAAGGCTCTGTGCCCTTTCTTGAGGTGGTACATCGAGGCTAATGTTACCCAGGTGTCAGTCTTCGATTGCCTGATAGACCGTAGTCCAGAAGTCGTGGATAAGCCGCGCTGAATCCGGGGTGGACATCCCGACCTGGGTGAGAAGAATACCCGTGAGCTGGTTGTGAGGGTCAGCGTAGGTCGTGGTGCCGCTTCCTCCGTCCCAGCCGAACTGGCCGATAGGCGCGTAATCACCACGATAGGTGCGCACCGCCATCCCGAAGCCCCAGCCGCCGTGCTGCCCTTGACCGAATGACACGTGGACATTGTTGGTGGCCATGGCGTGTCGGGCGGCTTGCTGCTCGGGCGTGAGGCGGTTGGTGGTCATCAGCTGGACGGCGGGACGGGACAGGATCCGTTGGTTCCCGTGCATCCCCTGATTCAGCAGCATTTGAAAGTACGCGTGGTAGTCATCAACAGTGGAGCAAAGTCCGCCTCCGCCGCCCTGGAACGCCGGAGGCTGGCTGTAGCGTCCCCCTTCGGCTTCGTCCCAAACGTTGAACTCACTGGTCTGCGGGTTGGGGGCATAAAGGGGCGGCAGACGGTCGATCTTGTCGGCGGGCACATGGAAGCTGGTGTCTTTCATCCCGAGGGGATCGAAGATGCGTTCGCGCAGAAATGTCTCAAACGACTGGCCCGTGACCCTGGCTACGAGTACGCCGAGCAGATCGTTACTGATGTGGTACTGCCAGCGCTCTCCGGGCTGGTGCATCAGCGGAAGCGCACCAAGGCGGCGCATCCACTCATCCGGCTCGGGCATCGGTTCCGGCAGATCTGGCGTGAGCCCCTGCTCGAAAATTGAGTTCATGATCGGCGTGCCCAGCGACGTCATATCCATGCCGAGCCCGAATGTGGAGGTCAACAGGTCCCTTACGGTGATCGGACGCCGCGCCGGCACGGTATCGTCCAGCGGGCCGTCGGCTCTCTTCAGCACCCGCCGGTCGGCGAGTTCGGGCAGCCACGGGTCTACCACATCGTCCAGCCGCAGCCTGCACTCGTCAAGCAGGACCATCGCCGCAGCCATCGTGACCGGCTTGGAAGTGGACGCCATCCGGAAGATCGTATCCCGGCGCATCGGCGCGCCTCCGTCATGGCGCATCGTGCCGATCGCTTCGACGTGCGTTTCACCGTTCCGGCTGACCAGGGCGACGAGCCCGGAAATTTTCCCCGATTCGACATGCCGTGCCAGCACGTCGTGCATTCTTTGCAGCCCGGTTTCGGAGAAGCCGCTGCTGCTTTTTCCCGATATCATCTTTTCCATTTGGATGACCTCTCTTTACTTGTTATCAGCCCTATGATTCTCTCTTGTCATTCATGCTTTAAAGCCCTTTGTCAAAAAGGTATATTAGCTGCATCAACGAGACGAAATATCGGCAAGTAAAAGATGGCTCACCTCCTGTTCCGGGTATCCAAATCGAGATATGTACTAGATCACCGTAACCTTGGACAAATTGGCATGCATGCCCTTGAGTGCGGCAAAGGTCAGCTTATCCATCGTCGCCCCGTCAAAACAAACGGTTTTGATCGCGCGGTAATATTTCTTGGTCAATAGAGATCCTTGGAAAGATACATTCTTGAGCGTCGCGCCCTTGAATGAAACTTCTTTCAATCCAGCTTTATCGAACTTGACGCCGACGAAGATTTGACCGTCAAAACGCTGTCCGCTCAAATCGGAGGACGTGAAGTCCACCCCGTCGAAAACACAATTTTCAAAAACGGTTTTGGTGAGAGCGGTCATCGTGAGGTTGACGTCAGTCAGATGAACGCCTGTGAATTTTGCTCCGGCCAGCCATGATTTGCTGAAGTTCGTACGCACGAGGATGGATTTATTGAAGCTTGCATTCGCAAGGTCCAGGGTGGATAAATTGCAGTCGGTCAGATTGGCGCCGTCGAAACGGGCGTCCCGCACGTCACTGCTCTTAAACGAGCTGCCGGTCAAGTCCGCGTTCGTAAAGTCGGATCCCCGCAGCGCGCTCGCTGTGAATTTTCCCTTATGGGCGGTAACACCCGCAAAGTCGCTACCCGTCAAGTTGCTCGCGCTGAGGTTGGTCAGCACCTGCCGCTCCAGCGAACGGGAGAGATTCGCCACTTCCAATACAGTTTGTTCAATGTCGCCGATGCTGTCGATGGTCATCTCCAATGCCGTTTCATCGTCCTTGCCCTCGGCTTTCAATTCACGGAACCGCTCCTGCAAATCGGAGTGCAGGTCCGCCTTTAATTCGCTGACACTCTTTACCCCATCGTACGGTGCAAAAACCCCATTCAGATAGTTCGTCAATTTCTCGTTCATCCCATCGACTCCCCTTATAACAAGTTTTCAAGCACACGCTTGGCGTACTCCCAGTTACTTTTGTTGCGCTCGTACGTTTCCTTGCCCTTCTCGGTAATTCGAAAATATTTACGCCGTCCGCCCTGCGATTCATCGCCCCAATACCACTCGATATCTCCGTCCCCTTCAAGCCTCCGGACGCTGGAATACATCGTGGCTTCCTTTAGTTCGTACTCACCTCCCGAACGTTCGGCAATCAGTTTGACAATTTCATAACCGTAGCGGTCCGCTTCGGATAATAATCGTAAAATCATCGTGTCGGTATGGCCTCGCAGCAGGTCGGATGTGATTTTGTTGTCACTCATACAATCACCTCCATATCTGCATCATACAATACACTACTGTGACTGTCAAGGTAATTAATTTATTAAAACACTTCTGATCAGGTATCCGGTTTACATAATTAAATTATGGTTAACCATGGTTGTTTTAATAAACGATGGCGACATAAGCCTATATCGTTAAAACACAAAAAGCCGCAACATTGCGGCTATGAAGGATGTATGTTCTTGTTTTTTATCAGTTTGAATATCACGATTCCGCGCTGAACAACTCCAATTTGGCATACATGTCTTCCAAAATAAACCTTACGTCGATATCCC
This sequence comes from Paenibacillus sp. S28, assembly GCF_016624415.1. NCBI lineage: Bacteria > Bacillati > Bacillota > Bacilli > Caryophanales > Paenibacillaceae > Paenibacillus > Paenibacillus sp. S28. Next base: position 315,146 of record NZ_JACVTM010000007.1, read on the forward strand.
GATACACCCGAATTCGTCTCTCCGTTTGATGGTGGATATAGGTCATGTCCGTAGATACCCGAGGCGCAGGCTTCCAATCAAAATCATAAGGCTGGTCATACAGCAGCAGTCCCACCGCTGGGGAATCACCCAGCGTCCACATTTCTCCTTTGGGCCAATGCGGATTGCTTGCCCATAGTTCATTTGTTTCAACCAATTGGCGGTATAAATACCGACCGATGTCGCCGCTTGGCTCTACTCTTCGTTTTAACTCCGCGAGGCTGACCCGCATCTTGCTGTAGACGTTACGGGGAACCTGCCATAACGGGATCGGGGAACTAAACACGACATTCGCTGCATGAATATCGTTGCTCAGGTTGAATTCCGTTTCACCATCCGGCCAAGATCCGCCTCCAATCCATATGGCTGTCAAACGATCGGCAATCGCCGGATTCATGAGATAGGCTGAAGCCAGATCCGTGATGGCCCCGAGGAAAATGACGAATAAAGGTCTCTGATCCTCAGACATTGCTTCCCGCACGATCAGCTCTGCACCTTCGGATATGGCCGGTGTCCGTTCGTCCTGCATGGCATGTTCCGCCCCGCGAAAAACAGAATATTCTCCTGATAATCCCATGATATCCAGCAGAAGTTTGATTTCCTTTACGCTGTCTAGCATTGAAGTATTGCTTCGCGCTTCACCGAAGTGGGCACCAATCAGTCCTTTGATAACAAATTGGGGCGTTAACAGCGAATGAACGATAGCATATTGGTCATCCGCTTCATTCTTAGCATCGCTGTTCACGATGACACGGATTTTTTTGGCTTCCGGTACATCGATTGCAAGTTTCATTAGTCACGCCTCCACAAGTCTCAGTTATTAAATTTGCTTTCAAAAATATTGTATTGCTATTGGTAACAGCAATAAATTGGCCATTTTTAAGTTTAGATAAGGTCATTTTTAAGAATATGTGGAAACCATTGATCCGATAAGCCTTTAAATAAGAACATATAACACTTATGCAAGATACATCCGTTTAATAACCATATTGGCCTAGTTTTTTGTCGAAGGATTGGCTCTTCATTTTAGTCCAATAGATTCTTATCATTTGTATGATGTTTTGAAGGTTAACAATTAAAGGAGTGTAGCTTGATGTTGTTCCATGGATTATCCGCTTTCCCCCTGACCCCAATGAGTGAGGTAGGTATTAATGAAAAAGAATACGAACTACTGATTCAACGCTTGGTTTCAGCTGGCGTAGACTCCATCGGTGCGCTGGGCTCAACAGGAAATTATGCTTATCTGAGCCGGATAGAACGTTACCGCGTTTTAAAGATTGCCGTTGATACCGCCGAGGGCATTCCCGTGATGGCAAGCATAAGTGCGATTCGCACGCTTGACGTACTTAGATTAGCAGAAGACGCACAAAAAGCAGGAGCAAGCGCCGTGCTGTTGGCTCCTGTTTCTTACCAGGCGTTAACGAATGAAGAGGTATATTTATTGTATGAACAGGTGACACAATCACTCTCTGTTCCGCTTTGCGTCTATGATAATCCAAGCACTACCCATTTTCATTTTAGTGATGAACTGCATGGCCGAATTGCTGAGCTCCCTCATGTTCGTTCGATCAAAATTCCTGGTGTACCGTCTGACCCCGAAGCAGCCAAGCAGCGTGTCAGCAGCCTGCGATCGCTGATTCCACCCTCTGTGAAAATTGGAGTAAGCGGTGACCCGTTTGCATTCACCGGCTTGAATGCAAGCTGTGAGGCTTGGTACTCCGTTCTGGGCGGATTGTTTCCAAAGACATGTCTAAGAATGACCCGATTGTCCCTGAACGGTCATGCTGACGAAGCGGAACGGATCTCAGCACGACTTGAACCGGTTTGGTCGTTATTTCGACAGTATGGAAGCCTCCGTGTAGCTTCGGCCGTGGCAGAAATCAGTGGCCTGGTTTCAAGTCCGAGTCTCCCCCTCCCCTTGCTGCCACTGGATCTATCTGCCAGGGAACAGCTGAAGTCAATACTTGCTGACATTCAAACGATGGAAGGATCTTGATTAAAAGGTTATCGAGTATCCGCTTGAACCGGGATATATACAGTCATTTTCAAGTCGGGGCAATCGGCAACCGTAAGCGACTGGTGCTCGAACGCAAGTTCACCGAGCCTTGGGTGATTGAACCTTTTAAGTCCCAGCGGGATCCCGAGCACTTCATGATGAGCCCACCATTGATTGAACATTTCGCTCGTCTTCTTGAGCAGATCAACCAACTCTTCGAACGAAGGATCGCCAATATGCTGTCCGTAGCTGGTCCGAAATTGGGCCAAGAGGTTCTGGGCTACATGCGGCCAGTCCGGAAGCAAATCGGGGTAATCGGGACGGGCAAACATTCGCCACAAGCTGTTTCTTTCCAAAACGTTCATCCGGTTAAAGTCGCCAAACAGCTCGCAAGCCGCATGATTCCAAGCGAGCGTGTCCCATCGGGGTCCTCTTATGTAAACGGGAAAAGGCTCTAATTTATCCAGCATACGCTGCAGGGACGGATCCACGTGAATGTCGGACATCCAATCCTTGGCGGGCGGACGGTGCTCCGCAAGCGTATACAAATGCAGCAGCTCATACCGGTTCAATTGGAGCGCTTTGCCCAAACTGTCAAGAACCTGAGCAGAAGGCCTGACATCCCGCCCCTGTTCCAGCCACGTATACCATATGTTGCTGACCCCGGCGATGTCCGCCACTTCTTCACGACGAAGACCCTTGGCCCGCCGATGCGGTGCGCTTTGGATACCAAGGTCGGCCGGAGATATGCGCGTTCGTCGCGATTTCAAGAATGCGCCTAACTCTTTGCGGCGTTTCAAATCTTCTTCCATGCCCTTCCCTCCGCTCTATCTACATATGAAATCATTTTTCACGTTCATTCTTGCTAGGTATTATTTTTTATAATCGTATAAACGGTATTCTTACGAAAAGACCTTTTTCATCTAGGATAGGGATATAACTTGATGGAGAAAGGTGATTGAAATGACCAAGACTAGTGGAGAGCGCGTCGATTCTCGCAGATGGTGGGCTTTGGCGGTGGTGTTGGCAGCGACATTTATGGCTTTGCTTGATTCGTTTATCGTTAATGTTGCGATTCCGTCCATCCAAGCCGATTTACGGGCAAGCGCCTCGGACATTCAGTTTATTCTCGCAGGCTATACGCTTGCTTATGCCGTACTGCTGATTACCGGGAGCCGGCTCGGCGATATGTTTGGGCGAAAACGTCTGTTTCTCACGGGGATGTTAGGATTCGTAGTCGCTTCGGCGCTATGCGGTGCGGCTCCCTCCTCGCTGTACCTGATCCTGTTTCGCGTGCTTCAGGGCATAACGGCGGCGGCCATGATGCCGCAGGTGCTCGCCATGATCCAAGTGAGTTTTCCCGAGCATGAAAAAGCGAAAGCCATCGGTTTGTATGGTGCGACTATCGGCATCGCCACCGTATCCGGGCAGCTGCTCGGAGGTTACCTTATCAGCCAAAATCTGTTCAGTTTGGGATGGTGTTCCGTTTTTCTTGTGAACGTCCCAATTGGTGTGGCTGCGTTACTCGCCGGAATCCCGCTGCTTCAAGAGTCGCGCAACCCTTCAGCCAAACGGCTTGATCTGGTCGGCGCAATCATTTTAACGGCAAGCCTGCTGGCGCTGGCATTTCCTCTTGTTCAAGGCCGTGAGGCTGGATGGCCCGCATGGTCGTTCATCTTGCTTGCCTGCTTCCCGGCAGGTTTGACACTGTTTATTATATATGAGCGGAAAATGCTTGAAAATGGAAAATCGCCACTGCTCTCCCCTTCACTTTTCCGGGATCGTTCCTTTAGCCTCGGCATATCGCTCATACTCGTCTTTTATGCGATCGCTTCGGCATTGTTCTTTACGTTGGCCGTTATGCTCCAGCAGGGATTCGGCTATTCTGCTTTAACGTCGGGGTTAACCTATTTGCCCTTGGGAATCGGCTTCTTCCTCGCTTCACTGGCATCACCTAAGCTCGTGAGCAGGTTCGGACCGGCTGTTCTGTTAGTCGGAGCTATAATTACGGCAGGTGGCATTGGTTACACTTTGGAAATTGTCCATCATCACGGCGGTCATCTGGTTTGGATGGCGCTTTGGCCGAGCTTGTTCGTTATTGGCATTGGGCAAGGCACCTGCGCGGCTCCGCTCATCGGAACCATTCTGTCCAAGGTACGTCAGGTGAATATCGGGGCGGCTTCCGGAGTTTTGACGACTGCAACCCAGCTCAGCACCGCGCTGGGCGTATGTTTCGTCGGAATCTTCTTCTATCGTGCTTTGGATATTTCAGCTTTGCCTGACTCGCATGCCCGTTATGCACACGCCTTTACCATCGCGCTTGAATTTGTTCTCATCTTGTCCGTCATCTATGCGTTCCTGCTCATCTTCTTACTGAAAACGGGACAGCAACGGCACCCTGAAAAAGCTGTCAGTGCTTCGGGGCAGAGGGGTTGATTTGTATGAACAGCTACCTATATCAAATCCGTTTTAATGATATCCCAGTATCAAATCTGGAGTATTCGCTTGAATGGTATCAATCCTTTCTCGGATTTGATGTTCAATATAAAAATGACGATATCGGAATATTACGTCTGGAGCGCGGTCCAGAATTAATTCTTACCAGATCTGATAACAGGTCATCCAATGGAAAAATAAACATGGAAGGAAAAGCTGTTCCTATGATCGGATTCGAGACTTATCAAATCGATAAGCTCTATCGCTTTCTTCGTTCAAAAGGCGTTCCGGTTACACCCATCCGCGATGAAAGCTTTGGCCGCTTCTTTGGGTTTATTGACCCTGATGGACATATGTATTCTGTCCTGAGAGTTAATCATTAAAGCCGGCTTGCGCACAAAAGCCCGATTAACTTAATGTTAGTCGGGTTTTGTATTACTGTCCTCCCCTGCTTCTTCAAAGCACCTATGGTTGACAACTTTTTATTCATTTGAGGTGGAGCTCCATTTTTCTCCCCATTGGCGCATTTGAAAAAGTACTTCCCGATACTCTCTGCCTTTTTCCGTTAGAGAGTACTCGACGCTAATAGGATTTGTTGGGTAAACCTGACGATTTACGATTTTATAATGTTCTAAATGCCGCAAAATATCGGTTAAAGATTTGATGCTGATGGTGCTCAAATTCCGGCGCAGCTGATTAAAGCGCTGAGGTCCATAATACAATTGAGAGATTACCAGGAAGGCCCATTTGCTGCCTATCACTTGTAACGCTTCGTTAACCGCGGATAGGCATTTTTGTTCATCACTTGGGTTCAAGCAATCACTTCCTCACAAATTACTTACTATTCGTAAGTATAACTCAACAAAGTGTCTCCTTACAAAGAAATAATATATGATTTACACTTCCAATTAGTTATTCCATTACCTTGAAGGAGGAAGCATATGACTACACTTCAGAAGACGATTTTGGTTTTAGGAGCCACAGGCCAGCAAGGGGGTGCGGTAGCGGCACATCTGCTTGCTGATGGCTGGCAGGTGCGTGCTTTCACCCGTGATCCTTCAAGTAAGGCAGCCCAAACCCTTGCTCAAGCGGGTGCTCAATTGTTCCGGGGGGATTTGGGAGATCGCGTTTCACTGGATGCTGCCATGCAAGGAGTGCACGGGGTCTTCAGTGTTCAACCACCTACGTGGGAGCCAAGCGATGCAAGAACGGCCGAAGAAATTCGTTGGGGTAAAAATGCAGCCGATGCGGCGAAAGATGCCGGGGTTCAGCATTTCGTTTATTCATCGAATAGCGGTGCTGACGTACAGTCCCGCTTTCGTTATTTTGCCAAGTGGGAAATTGAACAATACATTAAGACGCTTGGTCTTCCTGCAACGATCTTGCGCCCGTCGGGATTTATGGAAAGTTACGCCAGTCCGTTTTATGGTATTCAGCACGGGACATTGGCTGAAGCCACCAACCCGGACGTGCCTGTATATTGCATAGCTGTGGATGACATCGGTGCATTCGTCAAGCTGGCCTTCAAACATCCCGGCGAATTTCTGGGCAAGACGATCGAAATCGCAGGTGACGCGCGGACTCCACCTAGCATTGCGTCAGCCATCACTCGTGCGACAGGCCGCCCGATAAGCTATGTCCAAATTCCTATAGAAACGATACGTCAGCACAACGAAACCTTGGCGCGGATCTATGAATGGTTAAACGGAGACGGCTACGAAGTCGATTTTCCTACATTGCGCAGCCTACACCCTGGTCTTATGGATTTTGACACTTGGCTGGAGAAGAAAGGGAAAGCGATGTTCGAAGTGCTTTTTCAAACGAACCAAACAAATTAAAGTTTATCATCTTGAAGTCTAACAGCCGCATTTAACGGAACGGGACGGCGTCCTGCCCCATCAACGGTGAACGCTCTAACAATTTCCTGACAATCCAGCCGTCGTCCCAAGTTCCTTCCTTCAGGTGCCTGCATGCATTCTCAATCAGCCCCGCCCACCACATCGGCGTGATCAGTTCCCACTCCTCAGGCTCAAGAGGTGATACTTCATCATACCCATAAATAACCTCGTCGTACTTTCCCCGCCAAGAAAGAGCAAAGTCGCCTACTCGATGATCCCAGTGCGCAAGCTCAAAATCGAGTATGCCGGAGAGCTTCCCATCCTGGAATCGCAGGTTCCAGGGTGTAAAATCCCCGTGGATCACGATCCCGGGTCTGGAATGAAGTTTCAGCTCCTCCACCCGCCTGCGGGCACGCTCCAAATGCCACCGCAGAATTCGTATTTCCTCAGGGCGCTGCTTTTCATTTCGTGACAGCAATCGATCCAGCTCGGAGTCAAATAGAATCTCTTCGCACCGCCGCCAATCCTTGCGCTGACCGATTCCACTGAGTTTGCCAAGGTCAGAGTGAAACTGGGCCATAAGCCGCCCCCTTGCACGCTGTTCGACCGCCCGATTGTCCACAGATGGCGGTTCACCGTAAAGATAAGGGAACAAACCCCAGATATACCCATCCATCTCGAACGGCCCTTCAATAACAGCTGCCACAGGCCATCCAAGCTCGGCTATGCTTTTAAGCAATTTCACCTCATAATCGATCTCATCCAAATGAGTTTCTTTGTACCAGCGCCGTAATACAAGGTGGTCGTTCTTGAAATTTATCAGCCAGTGCTGGTTGAGTCTCCCACCCAATGGAGAGGCCTCTTTGATATGAAACTGTTCAAAAAGCTTATCCAATGGCAGCGCCAAATCCGCACGATCGCTCACTTCTACTCCCCCTTCTATCGGATGTCATCCTACATGACATTCCACTTGCCGAATATTTTGAATACTGATAGCAAATAATGTGGCTTAAGAATAGGCTTGCAGAAAAAATTGGCAGGTGAACAGGTTGCAGCACATTATCTTCATTTGTGTCGATACGTTAATGAGCCAGTCGATTGATAAGGGAATCGAGCAAAACAAACTTCCAACTTTTCAGTTCTTGATGGAACATGGTCAATACTATAGGAATGTCGTTACCTCATTTCCGACGATGTCCGTGTCGATTGACTGCACGCTGCTGACGGGAACGTATCCGGATGAACATCGTGTACCGGGACTGGTCTGGTACTCAACACAAGACAAGAAAGTCATTAATTATGGCAGTGGGTTTTGGGAAATCTACAAGAACGGAATCAACCAATATTTGAATGATGCCTTAATCCGTATGAACGGCGACCACTTGAATCCTCAAATACCGACCATTTTTGAAGAATTGAACCGTATGGGGCTACAATCGGGGTCCGTTAATGGCTTGATCTATCGGGGAAGCGCGGATCACCAGCTGAATTTTCCTTTTTGGCTTCATATGCCGACAGCGTTACCTAAAAATGTCACGGTCAAAGGTCCGGATTTGTTTGCCTATGGAGCATTTTCAAATCCGCTGAAAAGCGTGAAAAGGTTGCCGGTGAGCCCCATCGGTAAGTTCGGCTTTAACAATGAATATGCGCTCCAAATGGTGACGCATCTCATTCAAAACGAGCAATTGCCTCATTTTCTATATGTCTATTTCCCAGATCTGGACCAAAAAATACATAAAAAAGGTCCGTCGGATTTGGATGGCGTGATCCGCACCGATCACCAATTAAAGACCTTGCTGCAGGCATTTGGTTCACCGGAAGAGGCTCTGGAAAAAGCCGTAATCATCATCATGGGGGATAACGGAATGGCTCACGTCCACCCGAAAAATCGCCAACCGGTAATTGATTTAGGGCAAATCTTGAACGGGTACCGCATTTTACGGCAGGGAGGCGCCGTCACGGACCAGACCGAGCTTATTCTTGCCATCAATGATAGAATGGCTTATCTGTACAAGCTAACCTCACAATATTCTTTTGAGCAAATATCAGAGGTATTGAAGGCTGACCCGAGAATCGATATATTGGCTTGGAAAGATGATGATTGGATTCGCGTTGTTCGATCAGGATCATCCAAGAAATTTGCCTATCGGTCACAAGGAGACACGGTTGATCCCTATCATCAATCATGGACATTGGCCGAAGATCCCGAAGTGCTTGATTTACAAATCAATACCCAAAAGAATACGGTGGACTATGGACATTATCCCGATGTTCTCCGGCGATTGTTCGCTGCCTTACATTCACATCATGGGGAGTACATGGTCGTAACCGCAAAGCCGGGATATGAACTGAAGTACGGCAGTTCACCCACGCATATAGGAGGCGCAGGGCACGGGGGCATAAGTCAAGCGGAGTCGCTTGTTCCTCTAATGATTGCCGGTACAGACCATAAACCGGAGTCACTGCGGGTCGTCGATTTAAAATCTTATTTTCTTCAAATTTTAAAGGGTTGAGCTGATTATAATATTGCTCTCCACCAGGGTGACTGTTCTGATTTCATAGAGACATGATCAAAAATAGCGATAGCCGGGCTATACATGTCCCGGTTTTTTTACGTTCTTATTTCTTGGTCTCTCCAACCCTTGAGGAGATGCAGGTGAAAGGTTATAATTTGATTACCATTTTTTAGAAAGCGGTGAGAAGATGGAGATTACCATTGAGCTGGTACGCCGATTAATCGACAGCCAATTTCCGGAATGGGCGAATTTAGAGATAAAGCATGTAGAAAAAAGCGGCCACGATAACCGTACCTTCCGGCTGGGCAGTGAAATGACCGTCCGTTTACCAAGTCATGAACGCTACGCCTCGGCTGTTGAAAAAGAACTGACCTGGCTTCCCGTTTTCAAACCGCTTCTTTCCGTCCCCATTCCGGTTCCGGTTGCAAAAGGAGCGCCCACGGACGAATATCCTCTTCCCTGGTCCGTTAACCGTTGGATTGACGGCGACACGGTCACGCATAACAACATATCCGATCACAACCAATTTGCCGAAGACCTCGCCCGTTTTTTACAAGAGTTGGAGGCGATCGACGCAAGCCGCGGCGTCCCGGCAGGGGTCCAGAACTTTCATCGAGGGGGAAATCTTGCGGTATATGATGATGATACAAGAACGATCATCGAAAAGCTATCCGGTCAATACGATCACAACCTGCTAACGGAAATATGGGAGCTTGCCCTTGCGACAAGATACCGATCAGAGCCGCTATGGCTGCATGGTGATGTTGCCGTAGGCAATTTGCTGGTGAGGGATGGTCGACTGTGCGGCGTTATTGATTTTGGAACGATGGGCGTAGGCGATCCTTCGAGCGACCTTGTGATGGCCTGGAACTTTTTTGATGAAGCCAGCCGCGACCTGTTCCTGAAACGGATGGATTTTGATGTGGACACCATTCATCGCGCTCGCGGCTGGGCCCTATGGAAAGGGCTCATCACCTATGATTGGAATGAAAAGGGCTCGGAAGCTGCGGATTGGGGAAAGCATGTGGTGGACACCATTGTCCAGGACTACAAGCGGCTATAAGAATGGAACCTATATGCCTCTAGCCACGCCCTTCTATCCATATGATACGTCCCCCAACGATCCATTTTAACCAAACAAGTTCTTGTCTTTCGATAAAGACGAGAACTTGTTTTTTTGTTTAATAAATAGTTCCGCGAGCTACACGGCATGAATAGGGGAATTTGCAAGTACTTCCCCTGCCGTTTCTATAAAAGATTCTATAATTGGTGAGAGCCACTTGTCTTTATGCCAAGACATCTGGGTATACACTTGCAGATCCGGAATTTCCCATGGAAGAGCAACAAGGTCGCCCCGTTCAACTTCAGCTTCCGTTACGATTTCAGGAAGAAAGGCAATGCCGATTCCCGAAACGGCGCATTGTTTAATAGCTTCAGCACTTTGAAACTCTAGATACGTAATACTATCTATCCCCTCTTTCTCAAATGACCGGTCGAACATGGTTCTGTAAGGACAACCCTTTTCATTCGTCAGGAAGACTTCTCCATGAAAATCATCCAGCTGCAGCAGGTTTCTTTTTGCGAGAGGATGGTCGGGAGCAGCAAAAAGGCGGAACGTCTCTTCCACCAACGGTTCCACGGCAAGTCCGCTCGAGCGAATGGGCTCGTCCAGCATAAAGACGACGTCGGCAGTTCCCTCAAATAGTGCTTGCTTGAGCTCTAGATTTGGAACGGAGCGGAAGATCAGACGAACCCCCGGATGCTTCGAGCGAAATCGTTGAAAGACAGCTGGGAGCCGATAGGCGCATACGACCTCATTGGCACTGATCGTCAGGGTGCCGGTTAAATCTTCATTGTCATGAACGGCGCCGCGAGCTTCGTCCAGCTTGTCCAGAACACCTTGAATGTGAGTTAAAAAGCGTTTCCCCGCCGTCGTGAGAACAAGCTGCCTGCCCAAGCGGTCAAAGAGGCGAACTCCAAGCTCATCTTCCAATGCTTTTATTTGCATCGTGACGTTGGAAGGGACGTAGTTTAGCACTTCCGCAGCCCGACTGAAATTCAATGTGGATGCAACCGTACGGAACGTATTCAGCTGGCGCAATTCCATCACATGCTCCCCTTTCATATTCAAAAATATTGAACACTGCTTTGAATTCTATTCACTTTTATTGAGAGTAACACAGAACTATACTGACAACAAGCAATACAATCTATTGGTTTCATTTTGAAAGGAGCAAACGATATGATGGATTATGAAATTTTTGATTTGGGTGACGTAACCTTGCAATCGGGAGTAACGTTACCGAGCGCATTTCTCGCTTATAAGACTTATGGCCAATTGAATGAGAAAAAAGATAATGTCATCGTCTATCCAACGGCTTTTGGCGACCAGCACGTTCAGAATGAATGGTTGATTGGGAACGGCATGGCATTGGATCCGCAGAAATATTTCATTATCGTTCCGAATCTATTGGGCAACGGATTATCTTCCTCTCCTAGCAACACGCCACCTCCATTCGACCGGGCGAATTTTCCGCAGGTAACCATCTATGACAACGTTACATTCCAGCATCGGCTGGTGACCGAAAAATTCGGCATTCAGAAGATCGCCCTCGTTGTCGGTTGGTCCATGGGAGGTATTCAAGCCTTCCAATGGGGAGCAAGCTATCCCGACATGGTGGAACGAATGGCGCCTATTGCCGGTATGGCCAAGACTTGGCCGCAAACGTATTTGGTCCTGAAGGGAATGAAGGCTCCGCTCATGGCTGCCGCCCGCTTCGATTCAAGTAAGCTAAACCAGTTGACTTCCGCTGACATGCGCGCCGTTGGCCATGTTTATGCGGGATGGGGGTTATCGCAGGCGTTTTACAGAGAGGGGCTTTATCGGGAGATGGGATTTGACTCAGTGGCAGATTTTATGGCCGGCGTGTGGGAGGATAGCTTTATGAAAATGGATCCGCACAATGTCCTGGCCATGTTACGGACGGGAATACATGCAGATATTAGTGCGAACCCCACCTATAACGGGGATTTCGAGAAGGCGCTCAGAAGCATTCAAGCGCTCGCCTACGTCATGCCGGGGAGCACGGATCTTTTCTGCCCGGCGGACGACAACAAATACGAGGCTGAGCTTATGCCGCATGCCGTCTTTAAACCGATCGAGTCGATCTGGGGCCATTTTGCCGGCCGCGGAATCAACCCTGCCGATAATCAATTTATTGATGACAACTTAAAACACTTGTTGGCGATGAGTACAAATGAATAGATTATTAAATTCATGACGCCTCATCGAACAAACCCTTGTGAGAGTAACAACAGCAGCCGATCCGTTGGATCGGCTGCTGTTGTGTTATGCTGCGCTATAGTTTCCGTTCGTTGAACGAGCTGCCATTGGAGTTTTCTGAATAGATACCGTCAAGAAACTCGATGGAGACGCGTTCTGCTTCGTTCCTTGGCACAATTTCCGAACCTTGGCGTAGACGCTGATACATCTTAATCGTATTTTTTAGCGCATGATAGCAGCTTTCAAAGCTATGGATAGGGATCGTTCCTTGTAATTCCTCCATTTCCTTGACGGCATACTTTTCGAGCTTTCGAACTCCTCTCGGGGAACGACCGTTGCGGATGAGTACCAATGGTCCTAACACTGTATTCCGCATAAATGTTATCGTATCGATCACTTCAAATAATTCGCCTCTCCCTAATTTTGCAGCACAGTAATGAACCCATACCCAGAAGCGATCTTCGATCCATTGAGGCTGAGGGGTGGGGAAAGATGCACTTGTATTATTGAGTTTTGTTGAAATTCCACTCCCCCTCTCCCAAAGAATCAGTGGGTTCTCGACCCGGGATTCGAGCTCTTCCAAATGAACAAATTTTAAATCGACATGGAGAGGGGCTGGTCCATATAAACAAATAAGCAATCGGGGTTCCCCAACATGCTCGCCTGTGAATGCAGACAGTAAATGACCAAGCCTTTCGGCAAATTGGATGCGCTGTTCCATGATCTCTTTTTGAAAAGCATCGTTGTAGACGATAATTAAATCCAGATCACTATACTCATCCATTTCTCCATACATCATAGATCCGCCCGCGAGCAGGCCCATAAAACGTTGATCTTTGCTTACATGTTCAATCGCTTGTTTAATGAATCGATCGTGTAAAGGTAACTTCATGCCAAGCACCCCTTAATTTGTGACCCATAAAATGGGTATTATTACAAAATAACATTTACAAAGATTGATCGTCAACTGTATGCCGTTGTCAAGGATGCGGGCGTTAAAAGTATGAGTATTTTGTTGCGTTCGGGGGCTCAATTTAAGCTTGACACGTTACGTTTACACTCGTAAACTTTAAATATCGTTTACAGCTGTAAACAAAAAAACCAAGAAAGGTGAATACCATGCACGAATCCCCGCACATTACCGAAGCCGAAAGCGAAGTGATGAAGCTTCTCTGGCAAAAGGAGCCTATGTCCGCAAGCGAGATCATTTCTGAATTAACCCAGCAAATGCAATGGTCAGACCAGACAGTTAAAACCTTCCTGAATAGGCTTCACAAAAAAAAGGCCATTCGATTTGAAAAGTCCGGCCGGAATTACCTCTACTATCCGCTAGTTTCGCATGATGAATACTTGAAAGCCGAGAATCGCTCATTCCTGAATAGAGTTTATAAAGGAGCTGTAGGGATGCTGTGCGCAAAATTTCTCGAAGAAGAGGCACTTTCGGAGAAAGATATTGAGGAGCTTCAACAAATCTTGGAGAACAAGAAGAAGTCATGAAGTATCTGGAAACGGCCTTCTCTCTTCTGTTCACAGCGTCAGTGGCATCGACGGTAATCCTACTGTTATTGCTTATAATCCGGAAGCTGTTCCAAAAGCATCTTAAACCTAGAGTTGTTTATATATTGTGGTTTCTTGTGTTGATTAAGCTTCTGGTTCCCATTGCTCCGCAGAGTCCGATGAGCCTGTTTAATGTGCTGCCGCAAATGTTCCCGATGGAACGAAATTCGGATAGTATACAACCTACTCATCAAAGTGAGAACGGATCAAGTACGGAAATTCAATACAATGAAACGGATGTAAAAAAACAGCTTCCTGAACTCACTCCAAATCCGGCGGAGGAACTTGGGTCTTCCTTCGTAACACGTTCTTCTCAAGACCATTCCACAGGCACTACGAATGGACTGACTTGGCTATCGATCGGCTCGCTGGTATGGCTTGTAGTGCTTCTATGCGTAGGAGGATATTACCTGCTGAGCGCGCTCATTTTCAGAAGAAGAGTTGGAAACTCCTTACAGATTGAGGACACTAAAGTACTCAACGTTCTTGAAGCGTGTAAACGAAAGTTGAATATAAAAAAACGAATATACGCCTATGAAACAAGCCATCTTCGCAGCCCTTGTCTTTATGGCTTATGGAAGCCAAGGATTTATTTGCCCGAAGATATCAGCACGATCGCCGATTCAAATCAGCTAACGCATATCCTGATGCATGAGCTGATTCACTACAAGCGTAAGGACCTATGGTTCAACTCTCTGTGGGCTCTTTCCGTAGGAATGCATTGGTACAACCCTTTGGTGTGGCTTACCGTTAGAAAGATGAAAGCCGATCAGGAGGTGGCCTGCGACGCAAGAGTTCTTGAAACATTGGGAGAGCGTGAAGCTTTGTCTTATGGCAAGACCTTACTCATGCTGTCGCGTTCATTTTCCCAACAACCTCCTCCTGGCATCAACCTGTCGCATTTTGGGGACAGCAAATATGAAGCGAAACGGAGAATGAAGATGATTACCAAGTTTAAGGAAGGTTCGTACAAGCTATCCGCCGCTGCGATTCTTTTGGTTATGGTCTTGGGCGCCATCTTGCTCACCAATGCGTCGGATGCCGGGAAGGATACTAAGTTGGATATGGTGGAACCATCCGTAAACACTGGTTTGAATCTATATCCTACATACAACGACAGTTTCAGATGGTTTCATAGTATCGATCAGGCACTTGATTTTCCGAAGTATAACTATAAAGTACCTGACTATCTTCCTGAAGGTTATCAATTTGAGGCTATCACATATTTTAAAAAAGTCACCAACATTCATGATACCGATCCTATTATCGACGGAGTATCCGTTACTTTTGTATCTAACTTTGGCCAAAAAAATGAACAAACCATAGAGGTCAAGGCTTCCAAGGGCAAGGGAAATTTGTTTGAGGAAGGTGAATTGCGGGGAGCTCCTTATTCTCAGATTCCCCCAAATCCGAACAAGCCGCTTGAATACCGACAGGAAGAAGTGACGATCGGCAATGTCAAAGGTACTTTATTCACGGATATGAGACGCGACAAGAAAAGGCCGGAAACCGGCAGAAGCTTCTATTGGCAGGATGACCACGTATGGTACGCAATCGATTATTACAGCGAGTATATGTCGCAGGAAGATCCGACAAAAATGGTGCAATCTTTTGTTATGCCGAAGGAAGTACAGCATGTCCACTACGACGGAGCTGGAAACTCATTTCCCCTGTATGATGAGAAAGATTTGCTTGCGGCGAAGAACATTCTCGGCTTTAAGGTGAAAATCCCTCAGGAATTGCCCGAACATAAACTGAGCGGTTCGGTACTGCTTAGAGCCGGCGACCAGAATACCATGTATGGTTTCAGACAAGCGGCGGACGCACTATGGACAACTTATCACGGACCTTCCGATTCCTCAACCGTTGTCTCGCTATATCAGAGCAAAGAGCCGCTTTTCGACGCGTCCCAACTCTCGCTCACCCGGACAATGGAGTTGGACGGCGTCGAAGTTTCGGCTTATGAAGACAAGAATCATGTCTACTTATCATCAGACGATAACATTAAACTTCCTTATTACTTATGGAAGCAAAACGATATTTATTATACTGCCGTTTTCTGGGGCATGGACAAACTCCCGGAAGACAGCCTGAAAGCTATGATTTCTGCTCCATTGCAATAGTCCCTAGGGAAAAGGTAACTTTCGGAAATAGCACGAATAATAAGCAAGCCCCTCTCGATCATTATCGTGAGGGGCTTCCTTGTAATCTTCACATTATAGTTCGCCGTTACTTAAGATCCGGTTTACTTAAACATCCCCTAAACTTTGAATCGTTCAAGTAACATATGCCTCACATCTCCAGTGGCCTCCAAGTATAAGACAGCCTTGGCGGTTCTGAGAATGTTTTTCTCCCCCTCCCTTCCTTCTTTTTTTCATTTCATATAAAATGAATTAGCACTATGTAAGCAAATACATAGTTTCGCTTTACGGAAACTATACGTTCGGCATTTTTTCCACAACAAGAAAGGATGACTTGCATTGAATGTGAACACTTCGTCCGTGCTCCATAACCGCTCATTTTTGCACCTATGGATCGCGCGGATTTTCTCGGCCAGCGCTTTTCAAATTTTGTCAGTCGTCATTGGTTGGCAGATGTACGCACTGACAGACAGCGCCTTTCAGCTCGGCTTTGTCGGGCTTGCCCAGTTCCTGCCTATGCTGCTGCTGACGCTGCCGGCCGGGCAGACGGCAGACCGCTATGATCGCCGTACCATCGTTTATATTTGCCAACTCATAGAGTGCGTTGTCGTCGTCTTTCTCGTCATCAGCAGCATTGAGGGCTGGATCACCTCTGTCCATTTGTTGATCGCCGCTGCCATTCTCGGCGCTTGCCGTACCTTCGAAGGCCCGGCTTCTGCCGCCCTCGTGCCGGATATCGTCGACCGCGAGCAGCTGCCGCAGGCAGCAGCCTGGTCCGCCTCGGGGATGCAAACGGCGATGATCGTCGGCCCGTCGCTCGGAGGCGTACTCGTGATCTGGGGCATCTCTACGGCCTACATCACAACGCTGGTCGCGCTCCTAATATCCGTCGTGTTGATTTTCTTCGTGAAGACCGTTCATTTCGTTAAAAAGCTGGATGCCGTCGGGATCGACACCTTTTTCAGCGGTCTGCGGTTCGTATTCGCCCGTAAAATCATCCTGGGCACCATCTCGCTCGATCTGTTCGCCGTTCTGCTCGGAGGCGCGACGGCATTGCTGCCCATCTTTGCCGACGAAATCCTGAAGACCGGTCCGACCGGTCTCGGCCTGCTTCGCGCAGCGCCAGCAGTCGGCGCGATCGTTGTTTCGCTGATTCTTACGCGAATTTCGATTGAGAAAGCCATTGGCAAAACGCTGTTTGCCTCGCTCGTGGTGTTCGCCTTGGCGACCATCCTGTTTGGCATTTCCCGCAGCATCTGGCTTTCGCTCTTCGCGTTGTTTCTCACCGGCGCAGCCGACGTCGTCAGCGTCGTGATCCGTTCGACGCTTGTACAGGTGAACACGCCCCAAGAGATGCAGGGCCGGGTCAATGCCGTTAACTCGCTCTTCATCGGCACCTCCAATCAGCTCGGCGAATTCGAATCCGGTACGATGGCCGGGTTGGTCGGTGCCGTGCCGGCAACCATCATCGGCGGCGTTGGCACCCTAGCTGTTGCCGTAATCTGGATGTATTGGCTTTTCCCTGTTCTTCGGAACCTGAAGACGTACTCGACGGAAGAAGGGTAAAAAACTGCATTACATCTTACAATATAATAGAAGCATCTAAACTCAAAAACCTTCAATCCATGCCACAACGGATTGAAGGTTTTCGCTTTGGTGCGGTTCTTACTCCTCTTCGCTTTCGCAAGTCACTTCAGTAAATATATTTAATGGAAAAATGGTAGGCACTCTTCGGCCCGGGGTCTGGACAAACTCGACAAACCCCCGACCCACGCGGATTAATATCCCGTTCAGTTCGCCGATATCTTCTGCGGTGGCCGTCAAGTCAAAGGGTTTCGTCCGTACAACCCTTTCGTTCGTGACGATATAAAAGGAGGTTTGGATTGCGACTACAGTCTTGCCAACTGTAAACGAGGACTTGGTCACATTGGAGAGCTTGCCTGTCGTTTTGGTCAATCTTGGAAACCCGGGCTGGAACACCGTCACCGTTCGTCCCACAAGCGCCTGCAAGCGCTGCACCAATGTAATATTCTGTGGAGCGGGACAGCCGTGAATATTGTTGTTCCCCATCATATCTCCTCCTTAATCATCATAAGTTGACTCTATTAATGTATGCTGTCCCTATGGTAATGCTTGGGTAGAAACACGACCCGACCAAAAGTATGATCTTTTGGGGAGACTAGTAATGCCCAACAAAAATCCGATAAGTCCTTGGCACCATCGCCGAGGGCTTTTTACTGTCTTCAGTGAAGGGGGTTTATAATCATCTGAATCATCCCATAATGCTAATCAGGCACAGAACTGCGCCGGATCAAAATGGGAAGTGGTCAATAAGCATGGTCTATGTATTTGTATTTTTTTTATTTCTGAACATTGTGTCTTTTGCTGTCCCCAAAAATTTAAGCAGGATTGAGGTTTATGCGACTTCTTTTTTTGCCTACGCATTCGGTCTTACAACGGATGTGGTGTTCGACCTGCATTATGATCTCTATGGTTATCTGTCCCCTGGCTTCCAGTGGCTGTCAATGTTGGCGATTATCATGTATTTCCCATCCGTCAGCTTTCTGTTCTTG
Source organism: Paenibacillus sp. S28 (assembly GCF_016624415.1). Lineage (NCBI taxonomy): Bacteria > Bacillati > Bacillota > Bacilli > Caryophanales > Paenibacillaceae > Paenibacillus > Paenibacillus sp. S28. Next base: position 333,525 of record NZ_JACVTM010000007.1, read on the forward strand.
AATTTCTTCCCTTTCCATAAGAGAATGCGGTTCAAAATGATATATATTATTGTGTGGTCAGTATTTTCTACCAGCTTTGAATGGCTAACTTTGCAGACTGACTTTTTTTATTATAACGGTTGGAAGCTGTGGTATTCAGCTGTGTTATATCCCTTTATATTCTTAATTCTTGTGTATAATCTGAAACTCGTGAGAAGGCAAATAGCCAATCGTTAAGTGTATTTATGGAGGAAAGTTCGTGGATAATTACAGGAATGTCGAAAACAAATTCCGCCGCTACAAAGCCCATATTTCCATTGCCGGTACCACCCAGTTTCATATCCGCAATCCGTATGTCATTGCTTGGTGGTCTGCGGCCTTTCCTGGTTTTGGGCACCTCCTGTTAAGCAAATATTTACGTGGGTTCACCTTGTTTATGTGGGAAGTGATTGTCAATTACAACGCAAAGATTAATCTGGCGATAGTACATTCGTTTTGCGGGAATATTGAGGCAGCGAAAGAGGTCCTGGAACCAAGGTGGATGCTCATGTATATCCCGGTTTATTTGTTTGGCATATGGGATAGTTACCGGACATCGGTCGATATGAACAAAGTGTTTTTACTCGCGGAAAAAGAAAACGCTCCGTTTAACTCCTTTACCATCGGAGCGATGGAAATCAATTATTTGGATAAACGACAACCCGTTATGTCAGCCATCTGGTCCTTATTTATGCCAGGGCTTGGACAGCTGCACATTCACCGCATCGTCACCGCATTTTTCTCACTTGCTTGGACGATCGCATTTTTATATTTCTCCAAACTGCTTCTGTCCGTCCAATACCTGTTCCTTGGTCAATTAACGGAATCAACGGCCGTGCTTGACAAACAATGGCTGCTGTTTATGCCCTCCATGTGGGGATTTGCAGCGTACGATTCGTATGCAAACACCGTGGAAAACAACAAGCTGTTTAACAACGAGCAGAAGAGCTTCCTGATCAAGCATTACCAAAGCCCTTCGTTTCAAGTAAAAAAGGGAAAGGTAGTGAAATAAACCCGATGGTACAGATATTTTCAACGTTTGAGCATTCCACCAATTTGGAATTAGCGATCACGGTTCTGGAGAAAAACGGAATCCATAAAGAGAACATTTTCGCTGTACCCTTAACGAACCGCAAAACGGAGCGGAGATTGTTTGACAGTATCCACAACGCGGACGGCATTTCGTTGATCAGCACTGGAGCAGCGCTTGGAACAGCGTTTGCCGTCATTGGTGCCAGTGTCGGGTTTAAGCTGGCTTGGGGGCCGATCTACTGCGGCCTGATTGGCACGTCTGTTGGTTTTATCCTTGGGGTTTGCATCGACTTGTTCTACTACAAAGTCATTAAAAAGCAGCGGCGTCTGTTACGGGGCAAAAATTCGGAAGTGATCCTCTTGATTGAGTGTGAGGAGGAGCAGGCTGATACAGTGGAAGATATTTTATGGCATCATTATGCATTTGGAACAGCAAGGGTCGTTTAAGAAAATACAAAAAGCCGCAACCATGCGGCTTTTTTCGCCCCACAAATCCACTAAGCGTCGGCTTATGTTATCGGGTTGGCGGCATCCCTGCATCCCAAATGCTCGCATAGGCATAGTTCCGTATCGTTCCGTGCCAGCGATACCACTCCGAACCATGTTCCTGCTGCGCATAGAACAGCGTGACTTCCGATACTGGGTCCATGACAACGTAACAGCCTCTAGCGCCATCCCAGCCAAATTCCCCGTGTTGGCTAAGTGCATTGTTATCCTCAGGATTCACTAAGGTTCTTACGCCTAAGCCATAGCTGTAGCCCAGTTTGCTTCCCCCGCCGAATTTGGTAAAGTCCTGCTGCGCAGTAGGCGACAAGTGCTTGCTTCGCATAGCATCCACTGTGTCCGGTTTAAGGATGCGCACGCCATTCGGTGCCAATCCGTAATTGCATAATGCCTCTGCAAATATAATATAGTCTGACACTGTGGAATATAATCCGCCGCCGCCGCTTTCATAAGCTGGGCCTGGCTTAAGCTTAAAAGTTTCTCCGACGCTTTCTGCCGTGTGCGTCTTACCATTAAATCGATTGTACAGCTTGCAAAAGCGGCTCTCATCCTTTAGCTGGAATGAGGTATCTTTCATCTCTAGCGGATCGAAAATATTCTCCTGCAAATATTGTCCAAAGCTTTGCCCAGTTATGACCTCGAGCAATGCACCCAGCACATCGTGGCACGCGGTATATTTAAAATGCGAGCCCGGTTCAAAGGCTAACGGCTCCTGCGCCACCGCCTTGATAACAGCAAGTGTGCGTCCCTCACTGTTGCTCTCGGCGACAGCCTTATGAACTGCATCCGTATGAATCGTTTCGATTCCTGCTGTCATTGTAAACAAATGCTCGATGGTAATTGGATTTTGTGAAGGAAGCAGGTCGACTGTTCCATCTGGCCGCGAATGACGAACAAGCATGTGCTTAAACTCTGGGATATACTCATACAAAGAATCCGTGAGCTTATATTTTCCTCGCTCTAGCAGCTGCAGCAGTGCTGTACAGGTCACAACCTTTGTTGCAGAATACAGTTTGAAAATGCTGTCCCGGCTAAATGGAACTAGATTCTCTACGTCTGAAAACCCGGTATAATGTTCGTAAACAGGCTGGTGTTTGTGATACATAGCGACACCTAAACCGGGAATGTTTTTTTCGTTATAAAAAGTATCCAGATACGCAGTAAGCTTCGTAAAATTCATCATTTTCCACCATCCCTTTTTCTTTATATACACCCTTTTATATCAGCTATTCATAATGGGAGAAGATCGTTTCAATAATATTTTATCTGAATACATGCCTTCTATATAATAAGGTGTTATTAAAGATTCATGTGTATAATTGGCGTGATGGTGATGTACCCCAGCCCGAAACGATAAATCCAGCACGATCGGAGGCCTGATTATCCAAAAACAACAAACGAGCTGCGCATAATGCGCTAGCTCGCTTGCTATTGTTGTATGGGCACCAACGTCCAATCATGGAACTTTTTCAGCTTAATGCGCCCGGCTTTCTCCTACATATACTGACGATCATGACGCCGAACCTGGTTTGGGTTTGGATGGTCATTCTTAATACCAGACATCAGGGATCATCTCCCGCTCAAGTGTCAGCAGTTCTTTGATGATCTGGTCTGCGTCGCTGATCGAGTTCACGAGCGGATCCGTCAGCATCGCTCTCCGCAGCTTCTCGTAGCTCTGCTCCACAACCGCCTCTGCCGTAAGCTCATGCGTATCCAACACAAGCTCCTGCATGCCCCGGATTCCCCGCGGCATCTCGCCTACGTGAACGGGCTTCGCCCCGTCCATGCTCACGTCGCACAGCAGTTCCAGGAACGAGTCGTCGCTCATATTTGTGACCGCTCCGCGATTCAGCGTATTGATGAAGAACCGTTTCCCCAAGTTGCCCACCATATTTTCGATAATGTCCGTCGCATGATCCGGGCCGAAGGTACTCATGTAATCGGCAATCGGAACATTTCCTGTGAGGAAGTCGTCGACCTGCCGCCACATCTCGTTGTGACGCTGATACCGGTCCTCCGTCTCCCATATCGATAACGGCGGAATGGCGTCCGGCGTCTTGCCGTGACCTTGCCAATAACGGACGTATTCCTTGGTATGGGCCGTACACGTAGGGATATACCCAAAAATATCGTACAGCTCATACGTAATGGCGTCGTTATGAAGCGCCTTTGCCCCGCGGTCTCCCCCGTTGTTCTCCTCGCCAGCCGCTTTGCGCATCGCTTCCGCGATCGTGGGCATGACATCCTTGCCTTCGAACTCCGCTTTCAAAAGCCACGTGAAATGGTTGACGCCGGCGACGCGGAAGTCGAACTTCCGGTCGATCTCCTCGCTGAACCCGCTTCTGTCCCCGATAATTCCGGCCCGTACGGCGTAATAGGCCTTTTTATGCGGCATATGGTGGCTGTCGCACAGCGCGAATGATTTCAACTTCGACGCATACCGGTGTAAAGCGATCCCGTGTACGGTAGACGGGTTAATATAGTTGATCACCCAGGCGTTGGGGCACAGCTCTTCAATATCTCTAGCGCATTCCATAATGATCGGCAGCTCCCGCATCGCCCGAAATATACCGCCTGGACCGATCGTGTCCCCGGAGCACATGCGAATGCCGTATTTTAATGATACTTGGCAGTCGATTCCCCGGTATTTGACCGATTGCTCCGCAAAGCTGAGTACGACAAAGTCAGCTCCCGGAAGCACCTGTCTTCGGTCCGTCGAGCCCTCCACTTTCAAAGATACGTTGTTCTCCCGGGCCACCATCTCCGCCAGTTTGACCATTTTCGATAGTCGTTCCTCGTCCGTATCCACCAAAGCAAGCGTTCCCTGATTCAAGTATGGAGAATGGACCATCTGCCAAATGGACTGACGACCGAAAAACAGGCTGCCTGCTCCAATGACGACGACCTTCGGCTGCTGCATGTTCACACCGTTCACAAATAACCCTCCTCGTATGGTATAAGTCCATTATAGGAGGATGGCCGGAAAACGGAATGTGAGATAGTTTCAAGTACATGTCAAAAAGTAATATCATTAACAACTCGTAAACCCTTTGTTATACTAAGATTAAAATCATAAATGTCATGCGGTAGAGGAGGGCCAAGCAACCCGATGAATGCAAACATGAGTATTCTCAACGAACTCTCGGAGTATGTCACGCTCGGCATAAGCTCTTATTTAGAACAAGCTCACGATAAGAATTGGACCGAGCACAAGTCCCATCCTGATTACGATCTGTGGTTCATTCAATCGGGCTCTGTGAAGGTGACGATCGGCGGGTCCGAACATACGGCGGGTCCGGGAGATGCGGTGTTTTTTTATCCCGATATGCCTTATATCGCTTCGACGACCGAAGACGGCTGCCGATTCATTTACATTCATTTCAATTTCGGCATCGGCGAACAACAGCGAATACTAGGTGAGTTCGAACTCCCTGGAATTGTGCCAAGCGGCCAGATCCAGGAGGAAGCGGTATTGTTCACACAGGCCTATCGCCGGTTGAAACAGGGCAGCGGCACACCGGGGAACCAGCTTTACTTGAAAGCCTGCCTCCTCGCCGTTATTGCGAAGATCCTTGAGCTTCACGGGCAAGGCGCCTACACCGGCACATTCCTCAACGGCAGGAAACCGGGTAAAACCGAAGGAAGCCTAAGTGTACTGCAGGACGTATTTCAATACGTGGATGCAAACCTGCACCGTTCCGTTCGGATGAATGAGCTCGCTGCGCTAGTCGGCGTATCCGAAAAGTATTTTATCTCCTATTTCAAGAAAAGCGTTGGCATTACGCCGGGACAATACATTTCCCAAATCAAAATGAACCGGGCACGAGATTATCTCTACGCCAAAAAATACACAATCCAACAGATCGCAGGCTTTCTTGGGTATCCTGATCCGTTTACCTTTTCAAAAGCCTTCAAAAAATATTACAACGTGCCGCCTTCGAAATTCGAGTAACCCTGATTGTCTGCGCATGCAATCCCTTGCGTATGCCTGAGACGTGATCTCCCGTCATTTGACCTTCTCTGCCAACTCCAAAATGATCCCTTCCGGCCCACGAACATAGCATAACTTGTAACTTTGTTCATATTGCTGGATCTCACTAAAGGTTTCCGTGCCCTTCTGTTTCAATGTGGAGACGATGGCTTCAATATCTTCAACCTCAATGGCCATATGCCGAATACCGAGCGTATAGGGATAAGACTGCTGAATTTCGGTATCATCGGACGGATGATAATATTTGACCAGCTCGATCCATGCCTGGCTCTCTGGTGCCCCCAATGCTACGCAGGCTGTTTTTGCGTTGCGGAGCCCTAGTACCCGATCCAACAGCTCGCCTTCCATCTCCCATTCCGCTCGCACCTCAAAGCCTATATCGAGAAAAAACGCTTTGGCGGCCGAGAGATCATTTACGTTTATACTTACATGATCTATTTTATTGACCTTCATTTCGCACATCTCCTTCATCCGAGCAATAGTGATGCAGATCGCTTTAGAAATGACGCAATAAGCTCAACCCAATATTATCGTATTTCAACGATTGCGATTTCTTTTCAATTGCTAAGTTGAGTTTGGTGAAACCGTTCCTCTTCTTGTTTACTCATTCACCGCGTGCCCGCACAGCTCCTGAAGGTGGCGGACGATGATCCGTTCAATGGTCCCCGGCCCGTAGATCTCCGGCCGAAGCAATGCGAGGACCGTCAAGCCTTCGATCAGCGCGGCCAATCTCAAGCTTTCGAGCTCCATGTTGATGGATGAGGGAAGAAGCTCTGCCTTAGCCAGAAGATCGAGGACGGTTCTGGTCAGGTCATGAAGCCCGTCCGTGAGCTCATCCTTTTTATCTTGTAACGCCAAGCTCGTGAGGGAACGGATGGCGAATACCCACCAGACGCCGGCTGCCGTTCGTTTGTCCGAATCCATGGGGAGGAGCTCTAATACCACTTCCAGCGCGGCTTTCATCGGAATACGGCTTATCTCTGTTCCTTTTGCTCTGTCGGCTCCCCTCGTCAAATAATAATCTACGATAAATAACAGCAGCTCGTCCTGCGTTGAAAAATAATGCCGTAAGGCTCCAGGCGAAACCCCTGCCGCAGCGGCGACGGCACGGATAGACGCATGCTCAATCCCCTTTGTTCCAATAATTTTCCATGCCGATTCGGCGATTAGTTTTCTTTTTTGGCCATGGTCCACAATTTTTGGCACGGTGAAAACGCCCCTTGATTTTATTTTAACACACTGTATTATTATAAATAGCACAGTGTGTTATTTCATTTTTCAGTTATACCGTGCCGTGGTTACCAAGTCAAGGGAGCTGGACTTTTTCATCAATTACAGAAGGGGGAATTCTGTGCAGGAGCAATCTAATGGATTTCGTGTGCAACTGATCTGTTATGGGTGCAAACGGGCATTTAACGCCTTCGAGGGCACTTCAGCTTACGACCGCGCGAAACGAAACAGAAATGGAATGTATTACTGCGAGGATTGCAAAAACCGGATTGAGCTTGAAGCGAGACTGCAGCTCGGAAGACGGCTGTTGACCGGAAAGGATTAGCAAAAAAACCGTGCCGCCTAACGGCGCACGGTAGGATTGCGTTATCCTTCATAAAGGTAATTTTTGAATCTCAAACGCATCATTTAGTGACTTGACTATATACAGCTCATTAAAACCCTCACTATAAGACGGCCGTTGCAGCTTCTTCAACGTGCTAATCATTCCGATCTCAGGAACCTTTTCTTTCCCTTCCCTCTTGTTGTTACGGTTAAGGGATAATTCATAGTCAGGTTCGAAATAATACCCTATAACCTTATAATGATGTTTTTTCACGAAATCGATATATTTTTTTCGATCCTCCACGGTGGGATTCGTATTGTCTATCACAAAGGATTGCATCGTTCGGACGGATGCTTCCAGAAAAACATTCTCCCGATGCCTTGTTCTCAACATATCAAGATTAATCCTCATATGAGTTGCAAAGAACCTTTCCTTGTAAAATGTTGATTTTCCGGAAGCCTGTATCCCAATGAAAATGACGCATTCCATGACGGTTTTCCTTCCTGGCCTAAAGATGGCGGGGCGTTTCAGATCCGATTTGATCTTTATCGTATCCCCCAGCACGATATTTAATACGAGTACTTATCGCGTAACGCCGCCAGACATGCGATATGCGAAACGTTCGGCCGCCTGAAGAGCCTCCTGCTTGGCCTGCTCCAGTACGTTCTCTTTCGGTAAAACAGCGTTTCCCTGCGCGCGAATGATCTCGTAGCTGTCAAATCCCATAAAGGTAAACATCGATCGTAGATATTGATGGGAATACTCCACTTCCGTGTACCAGTCGTTATTGGTGTATATCGATCCGCTTCCCTGAATAACGAGTACGCTCCGTCCGTCCTTGAGCAAGCCTACGGATCCCGAATGGGTAAACGTGTACGTTTCCCGCGGAATGAGAATGGCGTCCATGTAGTCTTTGAGTTTGGACGGGATATTGAAATTATGCATCGGCATCGCAATGACGATGTTCTTCGCACCTATGAACTGCCGCAGCAGTTCGTTCGTCCGGTCCGTAACGGCCTGCTCCTTCGGTGTAAGCAATTCTCCTGCTGCAGACTTGCTGCGGGCCGTTAGAGCAACATGATCCAGCAGTGGTACCTCGTCACCATAAAGATTGAGTTGTTCGACCTCACCATCCGGGACAAGCTCTCTGTAACGCTGTAAAAAAGACTCGAGCACGTTTAAAGTCACCGAGGTGGTGGATTCGACGTCCGGATGGGCATTTAGAACCAGCATTTTATTCATGATGCATCCTCTCCTACTTATTTATATAATTGTCGACAGGATTAATCGTCGATTAGTTATGTCGACATTATAACTTGCAATCATTCCGTTTGTCAATCGCGTTACGTTTGACATCAAAAATGTTTGCTTTTAACATTAAGGTTAGTGAATTTGTCGGGAGGCAGGTGGCTTGCATGCAGTATAGTATTGGGGTCGAATATGCTTTGCATTGCCTCGTATATTTGATTGATCTCCCGGTGGACAGTCCGATCGGGATCAAAGAACTTTCCGCCTACCAAGGTTTGTCGGAGACGTATCTGTCCAAAATTTTCGGGAAGCTGTCCAAAGCGGGTATTGTGGATTCGGTACCAGGGGTCAAGGGCGGCTACAAGCTGGCCAAATCCCCTGATGCGATAACTTTCTGGGATGTCGTAACGGCCGTCGAAGGAGATCAGCCCATTTTTCAATGCCAGAACATTAAAGATAAAAACTATTTCTACCGGAGCAAGGAAAACAACGATGCTTGCGCTTCCTGTACACCTTCGGATTGCTTGATCAATATGGTCATGCTGGATGCGGAGGAGAAAATGCGGGACTCTTTGCGAAGCCGGACACTGCAGTGGATGAACGAGGAACTGGAGCGCACCTTGCCCAAGGAAACCCGGGAAGATGCGCGCGCCTATTTTAAGAAGAACAACAAGGTTAAGTAGGCCAGGTTTTTGCAATTGGATATAAAATACAAAAAAAGCCGCACAGCTGCGGCTTTTTTAACTAATGTGTATTCTCGTAATCTTGCTATTTTCACCGTATGAATAAGCTATGCCCGCCAAAACGTTGTGCAGTCTGCTTTATCCAACATGTTATATTTGATCATTTTCTCAAGTAAGGAGTAATCAACAGGACGATCCCAGCGGATCCGCACCAACTCCTTGGTGTGATCATAACCAGACTGTTTAATTAAATCTGAAAAATGAAGAATCCCGGCCCTTTCAGGGGCAACAGCCAGATGATGTTTGGCTACGCTGAAGCCGATGATAAATGTGCCGTGATCGGTAAACATAGGCTGATTCCACGCAATCTTTGGCGTTAAATTCGGGAATGTCTTCGTGATCCAGCCCAGTATTTCTTCCAATCTGGCACGATGCTCGGGGTTATCCATCCGTGTTAAGTATTCTTCAAAAACTTCCATGGTCTCCCCTCCTATGTCCATTACCCTTCCACGATATCCGCCCGCAAATCTCCTGCAATTTCAATCATAAGGGGTACGACGTCTTGATGAGAGACAGCTGCATACAACTCCCCCATATAATGCCTAAAAGGAATGAGGGCGTCTCCATGCTGCCAAATAAAGAAATCCCCTTCGATCGACATAGTACTTTCTTCCCCTTGTACAGTCAGCACCGTTTGGTAAGTAAAATCAGCCTTGGTAGAAAAATAAGCTTTGCATTCTTCCAATGAAATGTCTTGATCACCGGAGTCCGGCTGCATCGATCTCGTAATTCGAAAGCGTTGATTCATAAATATCCTCCAAAAATAAATGACTTTCTACTTCATATCCTCCACTACCTTAATCGTTAAGCGGATCACTGTCAATGGAGGCTCAAGGGCTCTCCGTCTTTTATTGAACCGTGGAAAACTTGCGGGAGATGGTCCTGTATTTTGTAGGTGAGATGCCTTTTTTAGCCGTAAATTGCTTGATCAAGTGAGTGTCATACTCAAATCCGGCAGCGTGAGCAATTTCATCAAGCTTCATCCCGGTGTGCGTTAAAAGTTCACTTGCAACTTTTAAACGGTATGACAGCAAGTAACCCATGGCTGTAAGACCGCATCTTTCCTGAAACAGCTTATTCAGTGTCACTCGGTTTAAATGAGCGCAGCTCGTCAGATCTTCCAAAGAAATCTTCCTGGAATAGTTCGTGTGAATATACTCTAGCACCAAATCGACAGGGGAATGTTCGCCATTTCGGTTTAAATCCTCGAGCAAACCTAAAATCTGGATGAGGTATTTCTTTATTCTGCACGCCCAGCGGGCATCACTTTGCGCCTGCACTTCCATGCCAAGTATAAAAAACCATTCAAATAATAGCGGAAATGCTTTCTCGGTGATACGGGGTACAGCTGTATATGAATCCTCCCTGTGAAAAAGGGAACGGCCTGCTTGTATTTTCGGACTCGTCGGGAAATAGCCCCGCGTTTCGGAGAGAGTGATCGTGTTAAGAAATTCGGGATGAAAACGAAAGGATTGTGCAGCAACGTTTTGTTTTTCTGTCACTTCCATCTCATCATCCTCAGCCAAGCAAAGGATACCAGGAGCTACGATCGAAATCGGCCGTTCGTTTAACGTCCCGCTCATCCTTCCTGATGTGAAGAGAATGAGAGTATAACGCTCAGGATAAGGAAGCATGCTGAGATCCTCCACAGCGGCAAACTCAATATTCACGGTACGATGTTTGTGTCGGTCTATTTGCGGCATAGCAATCACCTATCAAATTTTATAGTTAGATGCTTCGTTTATGCCAGTGTACCATACCAGCACAAAGGATATAATGGCGATGCAACGACAAAAGGAGGGAAAGCACGATGACTATTGAGCGTTTTCACATTCATGTCGCAGACGAAATTTTGGACGATCTAAAATACAGACTGGATCATATTCGCTGGCCGGAACAAGTAGATAACGATGGATGGGAACGAGGCACGGAATTAAGTTATTTAAAGTCGCTCGTTTCGTACTGGAAGGACCATTATGATTGGCGAGCCAAGGAATCCGAGTTGAACCGCTTATCCCAGTATTGCTGCCATATCGACGGGATCGATGTGCACTTTGTACATGAGCGCGGTAAAGGCCCTAACCCTCTGCCCATCATTCTTACCCACGGTTGGCCCGACAGTTACCTTCGTTACGAAAAAATCATTCCTCTGCTTACGGATCCAGCCAGCTGCGGCGGTAACCCTGAAGACTCATTTGATGTGATTGTCCCATCATTACCTGGCTTTGGATTCTCAAGCCGCCCTGCACATCCCGGTGTCAACAATTTTCGTGTCTCGGAAATGTGGGCTAAGCTGATGACACAGCACTTAGGCTACAGTAAATTTGCTGCCGCCGGCGGGGATATCGGCTCCGGTGTTACAAGGTACCTGGCAGCAAACCATCCGGAACTGTTATTCGGGATCCACTTGACGGATATCGGCATTATCAGAGATTTGATGACGGCAACGGATCAGGCAAAGCTGTCGGAAGAAGAACTGCGATATAAGAAAAACGCTTCGGCATGGATTGCTGAAGAGGGTGGCTATATGTCCCTTCAATCGACCCGCCCCCAAACATTAGCGTATGGACTAACCGATTCACCGGTCGGCTTAGCAAGCTGGATCATTGAAAAATTCCGGGCATGGAGCGATTGTAACGGTAATCTTGAGCAAAAATTCAGTAAAGATGAACTGATCACGCATATGATGATTTATTGGGTGACAAACACGGCCATGTCGGCAGCGAGCATCTATTATGAGAATTCTCATTCCTTGCCGCCATTGGGCTACATTGAGGTGCCGACAGGCATCGCGTTGTTCCCAGCAGATATATTGCTGCCGCCCCAAGAATGGGCTGTACGCAACCTAAATGTAACCCGCTGGACTACGCTGCCCCGTGGCGGACATTTTACCGCATTGGAAGAACCCGAGCTCTTGGCACAAGACATTCGTGCCTTCTACAAGCCGTTTAGAGGGACAAATCATCATTAATATTCATGAAGATCCGAAACGTGCACTCCCCAATACTACGATAAACAACGGCAGCCGATCGTGTGATCGGCTGCCGTTGTATGATTTCGCAAGGTTCCTTTCCTCTCCAATGATTTTTCAACTCACGTGTCGTCTGCGCCGTTCGGCACTCATCCACTCAGGACTCCACGTTTGCTCTTTGTCATCGATCCGTTTGCCTGGTGGAACAATGGCATCGATCGCATCCAACACATCCGTGCCGAGCCTCAATTCTGCACCGGCAATATAGGCTTTTAATTGTTCTGAAGTGCGCGGGCCCCAGAGAGTTGACGTGACGGACGGATGACTTTGGGTAAAAGCGACTGCCATATCCGCTAGTAGAATCCCCGCTTCATTCGCAAGATGTTGCAGCTTTTCAATGATCTTAAACTTATATTCATTTTCAGCTAGCTCAGGATCTAACGCTTCTGCATATCCTTTTAAAGTCGCAGCGCGAGAATCGCTGTGCGCGGCCTGACCTGCTTTGTACTTTCCTGTCAGTAAGCCACCAGATAAGGGACTGTACACGAATAGAGAAAGATCATATTGTTTAGCGACTTCAGCAAGTTCAAATTCCATTTGTCGATTGATCATAGAATATGGTGTTTGTTCACTTACAAATCGCTGAATATGATATCGATCGCTAATGGCTTGTGCCTGAACCATTTGCCAACCCTGGTGATTTGAAGTACCGATATGATGAATTTTCCCTTCTTTCACCAAATCGTTCAACGTTAATAGAATCTCCTCATAAGCAACAAATTCAAAAGGAAGATGGAGTTGATAAAGGTCTATATAGTCGGTCTGCAAACGTAGCAGACTTTGTTCAACAGCAGTTCGTATTGAGCGGCGAGATGCACCACTATGATTTAATTCATGGGTAGCCTCCGCACCAAATTTAGAAGCTAATATGACACTTTGCCGCCTGGTTTTAATCGCTTTTCCGATAATGCGTTCCGATTCCCCATTTCCGTATCGGTTAGATGTATCAATCAGATTAATGCCATAGTCCAATGCTTCATCAATTATTTTTATGCTATCTTCTTCACTTGTCCTTGATCCAAAACTTGATCCGCCTAATGCAAACGCGCTGACTTTTGTACCCGTCTTTCCAAGATATCTATATTCCATGGTTTTCCTCCTTAAATTCAGTACAGCCCGATGGTAATGAACACGTGTTGATTAAGGCTATAGAAGCAATTATAATCAGGCATAACGGGGAGTTCAATGAACATAAAAGGCCAAGTGTTGATTAATAGATACAACGTCAAAATTGTTGATAAACACCAACATTCATCATGGAGGTACACAAATGAGCCAAAATAGTACGGATTTGAGAGTCGTCCGGAGTCGCACGCTAATGGAGAACGCATTGTTGTCTATTTTAGAAAATAAAGGTATTAAAGGGCTGACGGTTAAAAACCTATGTGAAACAGCAGGAATTAATCGAGGCACTTTTTATTTGCATTATAAAGATATTTTTCATCTGATTGAGGAAACTGTATTTATTCAAGAATTATTGAGCGTCTTCGAACCTCTCAATCTTCAGGAGTTGATGCGCTATCCTGATCATGAGGGAGCTTATCCTCCGATTACCAAGGCCTTCCAATACATGCATAAGCATGCCAGCTTTTTTAAAGCGCTATTCCATCCGGAAGCTCCAGCAGAGTTAAAAGAACGGCTCCAGTATTTAGTGGGTACACGTTTGTATGATAATCTGAAACGAAATCAAGACGATAATTCTGAAAACCTATTTACGGATTATGTAATTGCTTATTTGGGAAATGCACAGTTTGGAATGATTCAACATTGGTTTACGGCGGATCGCTCCATTCCTCCCGAAGATATAGCGAGAATGTTGACCAGATATATACGCAATACACCATGTCTTGATAACGATGCTTGAAATTTGTATGGTACCTGCAGTTATGTGAGCATCCGATGTGTAAGCAACAAAAAAAGCAGCAGTTCAAAGTTTTGAATGCTGCTTTTACTTTTAAGATCATACTCGAGAAAATAAAATCAAACCAGCTCCAGCGCTTTCAGCAAGGCGTATTCACTGGATTTGGCGCCTTCTTGCGAATAATGCGCATTCGGAAATGCTGGAGCCAAATGATGATATCCAGGATATACATGCAGCTCCACCAAGACACCGTCAAAGGCAAGCTGTTTGGCAAATCGTATCGCTTCATCTATGAACAAATCAATGCTGCCTATGCTGATATACGTGGGCGGTAAACCGGCCAGCGATTTCGCACGCGCAGGCACGTAATACTCGCTGGTCCCCTCTTGACCGGGTTCGTGCCCTAGTACCGATTTCCATCCAAAATAATTGCTGCGATTTGTCCACACAAACTCGCCGGCATAGGGATGATCCGGCGAAATACTTGTACGGTCATCGAGCATCGGGCTGCGCAGCCTTAGATGATGAATATCAAATTCCTTTTGATCGCGAATGTATAGGGCTAGCCCTGCCGCAAGTCCGGAACCTGCGCTGCTCCCTCCAACCGCGACTTTCTGAATATCGATCGCGAGTTCTTCGGCATGTTCAATGCACCATTTCAGAGCTGAATAACAATCGTGCAATTGGCTTGGCTGAATATGTTCCGGCGCAAGTCGGTAATACACAGATACGCAGCAAAAACCATGCTGCGCCGCCAAGGCTGCATTCGCTGAGCGATCGCCGACCGGACTTCCCATAACCATTCCGCCACCGTGAATCGAATAATATAACGGCATTTTATCGTACTTAGGCTCACGCGGTTTAATGATTTCTATGCGTATATCGGGTCCGCCAAAATAACTTGGCACCACTCTTTCTTCCCATGTAACAGGAAACAACTGCGTAACATCCATCTGCGGAATCATTTTTGCTTGACTTTGCCGTGATTCCATTAGGGTTGCACCCGTCAGATCGCTTGTCGGAAATAAATCAAGTACACTTATAATCTCCGGATCGACCAGATGCCTGCTTCTGCTTTTTTGTTCGTTCATCGTTACGTTTCCCCGCTTTCTTATAGAATCCATCGAAGGATGATGTGGTCCAGCATTCCCCGATGGGATCGATTTCATAAGTTGTTGTATCGATCTTCCGCACCAGCGGATTGTTCCTCCGCCTATTCAAATTCTAAAGAGCGCAATAAACGATTCATATGTAAACAATGACTTAGAATCGTTTTCGACATGAAAAAACTGATGAAGCATACCTTCATCAGTGCCGTTCGTTATTTATTTCCCGAATATACAATTTTCTTAATCGTTTCAATGGAGAGAAAATAGTCCTCAGCTAGCTGCTCGATACTGATATTATTCTTATATGCCTGTCTGATCTCGGCATTTCGCTGATCCAGCCACTGCCTTCCGCCGCTCAAGCTCCCCCAATGCTGATATTCCTTCTGCTGCTTCGGAATGTAAATCGTCTCTCCCTGGACATACTGTTGAATTTCTATAATTAGCTTTTCAGGTAGTATTTTTTTAGCATTTGTATATTTCAATTCGCTTCACTCCTTATTTTGAAAATAAGGTGCAAAGCCAAAATATTAGAAAAGCTTATTCAGCGTTAGTTAAAATTCCGCCCCATACAAAGTAACGCTTTTCCAATACTGGCTTTGCATGAGTGAAAGAAGTCACAGACAATCTTGATCGATTCTCCATCAGTAAAGCACCCCCCTTAACGTTCCAAGTATACCATATTTCAGATGGGCGGTTCCTGTCATTATGAATTCTAGTCAACCATTCTGCTCCAAATCATATGACGCTTATTCAGCCTTGGTCTGGTTCGTTAAAGAAAAAAGGATATTTGCCTAAAACCAAGAACTTCTAAACATGTTAGATAGAATGAACTAAAGAAATATAGAGCCGTATGAGACCGTTATAACAGGAAGTTCAAAGCTAAACTTTAGTTCAATCTATATAGTTGTTTTATTATATGAAGTTTATTTAAAGATTGGAGGAACTCAAATGGAAGACATCATTCAGGAATATGCCTCAGGATACGCAATGCTGCGTGAGGCCATCGAAGGGTTAACGGAGGAGGAGCTTCGTTACAAGCCTGCACCGGACCAATGGAGCATTCATCAAATTATCATACATGTGGCGGATTCAGAGATGTCTTCTACAGCTCGACTTAAAACAGTTTTGGCAGAGGATGAGCCGACCCTCATTTCATTTGACCAGGACGCATGGGCGAACAACTTAGGATATGATTTATTGGACCGCGAACAATATCTGCAGCTGTTCAAATTGCTGCGCCTCAGTATGCAGACCATCCTAGACAATCTAACCAGCGAACAAATCGAGCGAGTCGGGGTGTATGTTGACCAGGGCCGATTTAACTTTAAGCAATTATTGGTATTTCGTGTTGAACATGTCCGAGGTCACCTTGCTCAAATTGAAAGGGTAAAAAAGGCCTACCGCGAAAGCCAATCATTGTGATATAACCAAGCAGCTTTTCGTGAAAAGGAGAAAAATCATCAAATGGGGATGATTGTACTCGGTATATTCATGATTGTGTTAGGCCTGTACGATTATAAAAATCCTAATTCCAAACTTATTAAATTTTTGCGGCGTGCTCCCAAGAATGATACCGAAGTCCAACAAGTACGCTCAAATGGTTCCACTGAAATGTTTGGCGGGATCATATTTATTTTGATTGGAGTAGTCGTTCTTCTGTTACGAAAATACGGGCACTTCTAACTGTCATCCAGGAACGTAACAACAACTCACACTGAACTCATACAAAGGAGTCAATGAAATACCTCCGTCTAACCAATCTAGTATCTGTTTCATCCAATGTTTATGTAAATAAAAATGCAAAAAAGCCGCATTTTTGCGGCTTTTTCCTAAGTAGTTTAGTACTCTTTCTTGATGACAAAAAACGAGCCCCGGATCGTTCCAGCTAATTTAGACTTCTGCCGGGCAAACTTAAACTTTTCCAGCTCCTTCGGTTCCTCCATCCCGTCCGAAAGCTTAAAACCAACGGCCCGCTTCTTCGGGTCATCCACCGTATACATCACATTGAGCCCCAGACCATCTTCATAAAAGACATAGGTGAATTGAATATTTTCGACTTGAAATTGCGATGTTTCCAAAGGCTTGGCTGAAAACTCGATCTCTCGTTCTTCTTTCAAAATCCGGTTCACATAATCCAGAGTCTCCTGGCTTTCGCTGGCGGGTACGACCGTAAATTTGTGCTTATACTTGTTCATGAAGTAACGAGCCTCATTCGCCCGAAGCCCAGCAAGCGCTTCTGCTACTGGAGAAGACTCAACACCAACGGTGGACACATCTTTAAAATCAACGACATACGACATTTCTATCCCTCCTAAAAGTTTTGCAAGGCGTTACACCTTAGAACTTACTTCGGTCAAAATACGCCTCGATTACTTCACGAATTTTCTTACTTCTTTACAACAGGAATCCACATTTCGCCAAATACGACGCCGTCTCGCTGCCCCATCTCAACGGTTGCATTCGGCCCTCCAACATAAGCATAATCTTTCGCTTCCGGCAGCACTTGACCAAACGCAACGCCAGCAAGCTGATTGCTCAGATCATTGGATGTCGGCGCTTCCCCTTTAACAACGAGGTATTCGCCCTGAGGGAATTGGATCATTCTCGTTGCCTCTGGCAGCGAGGCATCCGTCATGACTCCGGCATAGTACATCATCTTGTTGTTCACCGCCTCGTTCACGGCAAAAATGAAATCATTAGCGGCGATGGATTTTAACGTATTCAGCCTTCCGTCTTCTTCGACGGTTGACCAGAATTCTGCTTTTTCTTTGTTGATGCCGGCGTAGTCTGTGTAATCGCTCTTCAGTTCCGTTCCAATCCCCAATACGATAAAGCTGTCCTTTTCTTCCAACGTATATTGTGCCATTTTGATTACCATCCTTTTTTTAAAATTTGTTCAAATGATTTGTGTTTTCACTTGATAGGTTTATAATAACCTTGAATCATGTCAAAAAGTGATACTGTTTAGGAGACTCCTATGAAAAAAGTTGAACGGATTAATATCATCATGCGGTATATCAACAACCGTGCCCACTTTACGATTTCCGAAATCATGCGGGAATTTAACATTTCCCGATCGACGGCGATCCGGGATATTCGGGAAATCGAAGCGATGGGGATGCCGCTTGTTGCAGAAGTCGGCAGGGATGGCGGGTATTTCGTCATGAACAACTCGATCCTGCCCACGGTCCGCTTTACCGATAACGAAATTAAAGCCTTGTTCATTGGCTTCATGGCTACAAGAAATCAACAGCTCCCATATTTGAAGAGCCGCCAATCGCTGGCCGAGAAATTGCTTGGCCTGATTTCGAAAAACCAGCAGGATGACCTTGTCCTGTTGAATCAAATTTTGCTGTTTGAAGGAACCAACCCCAATAATCCCGACCTGCTCGACCTGTCGGACCTCCCCCATCCGATGCTGGAAAAGCTCATCCAAGTCCTTCTCAAGGATGAATATTTATGGATCACCATCCAAGAAGAGATGGAAATCAAGTCCTATCCCATTTATCTCCTGCACCTCTATCGTGAGAAAAGCGTCTGGCTGATCGAGGGATTTGATTTGAAGGAAGAGAAGAGAAGGATTATTCCTGTTGATGACCTTACCAATGTAGAGCCATACCCTTTGAAAAAAAGAATAAGTAAGAAAAAGATCCAAGAACAACTACGTAAGCAGGATGAAATCACCAATCTGGTCATTGAACTGGGTCCAAAAGCGATTGCGCAGTTCAGAAAATACCATCCAATAAAAGTATCCCTGTCCTATACGAATCCATACCAAACGACAGCCATTTTAAGGACATATATTCATGTCGATAAAGCCGAAGAAATGACCGAAATAACCAATTGGCTGCTTTTCCTGGGTGGTGATATCAAGATCAGGGAGATGCCGAAAGAGATCTTGGAGGTTGTACAAGCGAGATTCAGATTATACTCAAACTGACCGCACATTACTTAAGAAAAAAGAAGCAGACTGCCGCAGCAGTCTGCTTCTGAAGGTCAGGCTCAAACGAGTAGCTATTCCAATATTTCAATGTACCCTTCTGTTCCATTCACACGAATTCGCTGCCCGTCTTTGATGAGCTTGGTCGCATGATCCACTCCGACTACGGCCGGCAGGCCATATTCACGCGCGATCACGGCTCCATGGGTCATCAGGCCCCCTACTTCCGTAATCAAACCTTTGATGGATACAAACAAAGGGGTCCAGCTTGGATCCGTAAATGCGGTAACCAAGATATCTCCTTCTTCCAAAGCTGCATCTTCCATGCTTAAAATGACACGAGCTCTTCCTTCTATCACTCCAGAAGAAACAGGCAGACCTAAAATCGCATCGGCCGGGAGATCTCCCCGTTTGTACGAACCTCTAAACATTTCGCCATCAGACGTGATGACACGCGGTGGGCTCAGTTTTTCATATACTTTATACTCGTCTTTACGTTTGCTGATGATCCGATCATCCAGCATATTGGTGCGAACGGCTTCGTGAAGCTCTTCAAAAGTAAGGTAGTATATATCCTCGATATCATGAATGACGCCGGCTTGCACGAGTCGTTCGGCTTCTTTCAGTAAAGCCTGCTTATAAACGAAGTACCGGCTCACCCAGCCATATTTAGGGTATTCCCGATACCCGATGAAATTTCGGATGAGATCGATCATCCGTTTCGTTTCGTCAGCTTTTTGATCGCCATCCGGCAACTGTCTCAATCGATTTAACAATTCTTGTTCTTTGGCCAAAGCTTCCTGGCGACCTTGCTCGAATTTCCGACGGCTCTCATTAGGCTCAAAGTTTTTGATGTTGCTCAGGATCAATGGGACCAGCGTAATCGGTTTTTCGCTCCAACGGGTACGACTGATATCGATTTCTCCAGCACACCGCATGCCGTATTTGCTCAGATAATCATAGATCGCTTCCTGGGCTTCCCTTCCTCCATCAAACTTCACCAGTTCGTCCAGAAAGTGATCTTCTGTTGCATGCTGCAAATAATCAACCACTTCCGGATAAGGGCGAATCACATCCGCGACATCCAGCAGCGCCAAGCCCATTTCCGAAGTAATATTGTTTGGCACGGATTGAGAAAGCGTATCGGCTGCGTTTTTTTCGCCTAACCATTTGTTCATATGTTCATTAATCCAAAATGTAGCATTTATAGCAGACATAAACACAGCCGTACTTTGCGGATCAAATAAAATCCTCCTTAATTCCTGGATGTCTTCGAGGATGAAATCGAACAATTCTGCCCCGGATTTCATATGGATCTTTTGTTTTAAAGCTGTTATCGAGGCTTGATTCCGCTGGATCAAGTCAGCTACGATAGCCGGATCGTTCTCGAAGGCTACCGGCTTATCTGTATTACTTTTAGCGGGAATGGGTGCTGTTTGATCATTCGGTACCAATTTGATAAAGTCTCGTTCGATTATGTTCTCGATTGCGCCTATGAAAAGCGGATCGGATTCCAAGTTTTTTAATAAAGCTTCCCGGCCAACAGTCGTAGTCAGCCTAGGAGCTATATCAATAAACAACCTCCCGCCGGCTGTACGCATAGGTGCAGGAGTAATTAACAGGTAAAAAGACAATCCCAACGGTTTGATCGGATCTGTCATCATTTGTTGATGGCCAACAGATAGATAGACGTGATTATCCTGATCATTTGCTTCAGGGATCGGGTATAACGTTGTAATCGGCCGGCTCTGAACAATATAAAATGTATCATCAGCCAAACACCATTCGATGTCTTGCGGCTGGCCGAAATAAGCTTCGACCTGTCTCCCGATCCGTTCCAGCTGCACAATGTGTTGATCGGTAAGGGTTTGAGCCTTTTGCTGTGCCGTATCGATTTGGCGTGTTTCGGTTCCGCCTTCTTTTCGTCCATAGATTGCCAAAGTTTTGGCTGCTATCCTCTTATCGACGATTTCCCCTCCTTGTACTTTATAATTATCAGCGGATACCAAGCCGGAGACCAGTGCTTCCCCAAGTCCAAAACTGGCATCAATGGACAGCTGCTTCCGGTTGCCGCTCATTGGATCAGCGGTGAACAATATCCCGGAAGCCTGCGGGAATACCATCTTTTGAATGATCACGGATAAATAAATGTGACGGTGATCAAATCCATTTTGTATACGGTAGATGACTGCGCGATCGGTAAATAAGGAGGCCCAGCATTTGCTGATATGCTGCAGAATGGCATCAACACCGATGATATTTAAATAAGTATCCTGCTGCCCTGCAAAAGAAGCGTGCGGCAAATCTTCGGCGGTTGCACTAGAACGCACAGCGTAAGCGTGTTCCTCGCCGAACCGGGAGAGATAGTGAGTCACTGCCTCCACAACATCGGAAGGAATTTCTGCTTCCGTAATGGTCTGCCGAATCTTCCCGCTGATCTCACCAATTTGGTCTCGATCATCTGCGTTTAGCATGGTTAGTTGTTGGAGTAATGCATGATACGTTTCGTTTTGTCCGATGGCTTTTTGATACCCCGCTGTTGTAATACAGAATCCTTCGGGGACCTGGATTCCGTCAACTTTAGATAATTCTCCTAAATGGAGCCCTTTTCCGCCAACGAGATAAAGCTGCGATTTTTCGATTTCATGAAACCCAAGAACCATTGAACTCATTCGACCATCTCCCTAACCATTAGATTGAGAAAAAAACATTTGACAAGAGTTTAACTGGCATGTTACACTTAAAATGTAAGATAAGATATTTTTGACTTTATAACATGAACAGTCGTGATCTGATTATATCATCACGTCATTTTTTGCGCA
The DNA here is from genome assembly GCF_016624415.1 of Paenibacillus sp. S28. NCBI lineage: Bacteria > Bacillati > Bacillota > Bacilli > Caryophanales > Paenibacillaceae > Paenibacillus > Paenibacillus sp. S28. The sequence continues at coordinate 355,379 of NZ_JACVTM010000007.1, forward strand.
ATATGAAAGAACCTGGGTAGATACCCAGGTTCTTTTTTGATATTTAACAACCCATTCTGAAGAGTTAATATTTCTTTCAAAGCGTTATCGGCTCCATCTTCCCTCTTGGAGTCGTTCTCTGAAAATTTCCGTTATTGTACATCCGCGGTGGGGCCATACATCCCAGGAACGGATATTCCGAGCAGTCGCAGATAGACCGTCAGCTGCCCCCGGTGATGATAAACGTGATTGAACATCAGCGAACGTGCCATGTCGATCCGGGGAGCTTCCAAGATGGTCTCTCCCTTGCTGACGAGCTTCCAGGAATTCCTTAGCCCATCTTCTCCCCATTCCCGAAGCTTGCTCTCGGCAAGAGACACGCTCCATTCCAGTGCCTCGAGCACTTCTTTCCGGGTGGTCGGCTCCGGCAGCGGAACGACCGGAGCTTCGCTGACCGCCTCATCCAGCAATTGAGCCAGCCCCCCGGGAACTCCCGCAGCATGAAGGGCAAGCTGTCCCAGAGACATCGACTTCGGGTGGGGCCTCCAGGAAAGTTTGTCCTCAGGCAGCCTTTCAAGAAGTAAGCGTGTCGATTCGGCTTCCCTTTTTAATTCACGAATCCAATCTTCAATCATGTTTATGGTGATCTCCTCCTCTGGCTAACGCCATTCATACCTTCATCCTATAACGCCATGCGCGGGAAGGTTTCTTCAGGATTGCGGAATCGTGAAAGTAGTGTCTCTGACGAACCTCATTGCGATGCTGGACTTAAGTCGAGGTCAGAAACCTGCTGCAGTCTGGTCCGAATCACAGCGTTATTCGTTACAATAGAATAAAGCAAGCATATTGGAGGAGCGATAGATCATGCATTACGAACATAAAGTCCAGAGGGAAGTTGCCGATTGGGAACAAAAGCTATTCAAACCGCCGGGATGGATGGAAAAAGCATCGAAAACCGTTGGCAGCCGGATCAACCATTTGATTCCCCCAAAGGTGCAGAACGTCATCACGACCACCATCCGGTCGATCGTGCGCACGGCACTGTTCGGCGCGGAATACACCCCTAGGCGTCCGGTGCAAAGTACGATGGATCTGGAAGCTGCCGATCAAGAAGCAAAAGACCTGTTTGCCCTGTACCAAAAAATTGCGGTTGCTGAAGGTGCTGGAACGGGAGCTGGCGGCATCATCCTTGGCATGGTAGACTTTCCGGCTCTCATCGCAATCAAGATGAAATTTTTGTTCGAGCTGGCGCATGTTTACGGCTATGACACGAAACATTTCTCCGAACGGGTGTTTATTCTCAAGGTATTTCAAATGACGTTTTCTGGGCCGGATAACCGTGCCATGCTGCTCGATTCCATCAAAAATTGGCATATAGAAAAGGAACAATGGCTATCTGATACCGAATATTCCAGGACGATGGACTGGGAGACTTTTCAGATCGAGTATCGCGATGCGATCGATTTTCGGAAAATGCTGCAGATGCTGCCAGGGATCGGCGCGATCGCAGGGGCATGGGCGAATTACACCATTCTTGAGGAGCTGCGCGAATCCGCCATGAACGCTTACCGCCTGCGCAGATTGCACGATGATTTCGAGGTTGGATCGTACTGACTATTTTTTCTTGGTACTGAGAGGTACTTCACTTATTGTTTGCAGCCCACGCATCCAGCTGCCTTTGTTTTTCGGCGATCACTTTATCGATTCCGGCCGATTTTAATGCTGCGTTAAATTTCGGCAGGTAAACATCCGGATCCAGAGTTCCTGTCTCAAGCGCTTTTGAATATTGCTGAACGACATTCTGGATCGCGGCCAGTTCGGTTTTGACCGGCTCCGAGTTATAGGTGAATCCGAGCGCTGCAGACTTCTCCGCACTTTGGTTAAACGCCTCCATTTGCTTCCATATATCCGGACTGTCCGTCGACCACGGATAAGACAGCAGCTGATTCCCGAACATCCAACCTTGTCTCATGTTGTAGCCGCTGTTCGTCGCATCCACACCGCTAGGAAAGTCAATCGTCCCGTCTTCCTTCACTTGATAGTGCTTTCCTTCAATCCCCCAATCCAGCAGATTGATGATTTGTTTGTCCGAGTAGAGCAAATTCAGAAACATCATCGCGCGCTCGGGATTTTTGGATTTGGCCGCAATGGCAAGCATCGCGTTCATAATGGTCAGCGTATTCATTTTGGGCGGCGCGAGTGCAACTTCCGTCAGCTCCTTGCCGGCCCATGCTCCCGTCTGCGTCGTGATCCCCGGCTTGCCTTTATTGGGTGTCGCGAACCCGATGTTTGCCTTGATATAATCCCGGCCGGTTTGCGAGGTCGTTGCAATGTCTTTGGGGATGTATCCTGCCAGGAACCATTGACGTATCACCCCGATGAACTTCGCATATTCCTCGCTCTCATACAAATTAACGACCTTCAGCTGATTCGGGTCGGTAAGTACACCGATCATGTCGCCCAGCGGATCAATCGTCGTCTGCAGCAGTGGATAGGCAATGGAACCTCCTCCTGAAGCTTTACCCAGCATATTGGCTTCCGGATGCTTCTTTTTAACGCTTTCAAAAATCGGCTCCAAATCCTCGATCGTTTTCACCTGGCTGACGTCCATATTGCTCTCTTTTAACCAATCCGTTCGCATCAGAATAGTCGGATAAGCGGCAAAGTCCCGGATCGTTGGAACGCCGTATATTTTGCCGTCAATTTTTGCCGCTGCCAGTACGTCCGGATCGAAGGCGTCTAGGATATCCTGGCCATGGGACTGAAGCAGGTCATCGATGGGCAGCAGCTTTTTTTGCGCGACTTCCGAAATATATTGGTCTTCCCCCGTGAACACCAGGTCGAGTTTCTCATTGCCGGAGAACATCAGCACTTTTTGCTGTGTCCACGCAGCCGCCTCGATGCGTTTCAGTTTGACGGTTGCATTGATTTTGTCTTTCGTAATCTTGCTGATTTCCTGCTCCACAAGACCAAGATCACGCTGATCCGGTCCCCAAAAAGCGATCGTAATTTCATAAGGGGCAAGTTTACCGTCACCAGACGCTTCTTGCGTTGACGACGACGGCTCCTTCTTACCGTTAGAAGAGGAGCTTGAACATCCGCTCAGAACAACGGTAACAGCCAGTACAAAGAACAACAAGGAATGAACCGACTTTTTCCACATAGGCTTTTGACCTCCCAGGATCTTCAATATGGAATCTCCACGCTCGGAGCTGAAGTACAGCAGAAAGGGTGACGAATGCCGCGTCACAGCGGCATTCGTCCGATCCCGATCTTCATGATGCCGCCAACTCGGACTGCTTGCGGTATTTCATCCACATGAACGTAAAACCTGCCACCCCTGCTACAGATATGATTGCGCAAATCGAATACATCGTTTGGGGACCCAAATAATCGAACATCCAACCGCCGAACAGACCCGCGATGATGCCGGAAATTCCACCCCACGTCAGGGCATAAATGGCCTGCCCGGTCGCTCTGTACTCGGCTGGTATTAATAGTGCGGTCAGACTGGTTCCGATATAGTAGTAGCCACCGAACGTAATACAATGCAGCACTTGGATAAAGATGACCTGGAGCGGTCCGCCGGCAACTGACATCATTAACCAGCGGATCACGAACAGGATACTTACGATGACCAGCCCTCCCAGCATCATCCTTGCCGATTTTTTCAGGAATCGGTCAAACAGCAGAAACACTGGAATTTCAAAGATCGCCGACAGGAACACCGACCAGCCAATCAATTCGTTGGAGCCTCCCAGGTTGGAAATGTACAATGTAACGAACGTTTGGTTGATCGAGTTCGGAACCGAAATGAGGATGCCAAGGATAACGAATACAAAGAACAGCTTGCTCGACAGCATCACTTTCCAATAGCTTTGTCTCTCGGTCTTCGGCTTGGAAGTCACTCTGCCCTGAGGTAGTCCGATGGTAAATGCCAGTGAGATCAGCATCATGATCCCGTACAACATCCAAAGATTCACCAGCCCCATCCAGCTGAGAACCGGTCCGGCCATCGCGGCAATGATCGCCCATCCCAGCGAACCCCATAGGCGAAATGCGCCAAACTTGTAGTTCGTGTTCTCGATGGCATTCAGAATCAGACTGTTGCTCTGTGAGAACGTGGGACTGTTGAAGAAAAAGAAGATCAGCATGAAGGCGAAAATGACGGCATATTCACGGAGCTGAAACACCACGATCGTCGCTAACAAATTCCCGGTCAGAAGAAAAATAAGAATACGTTTCACATTCTGCAGCCGGTCGCTCCAATAACCCCAGAATGGATTGGCGAAGATGGAAATGAAGGGCCCACCGGCCATAATCATGCCGATTTCCACTTTACTGAGTCCGATGTTTTGAAAATATAAAGGAAAGAATGAAGTCAAAATCGCAATCGTGCCATACAGGAAAAAGTTGAAACGTTTCAGTGCCGACAACGATCCGGAGGAATGGCCGGCCGCCGGATGGACCTCCCTCTTCCTTAAAGGCAGCATTAGAGCTGGATCGCTTTCGACAGGGATTGTTCGATGATCTCGTCGCTGCTTACTTCCCGCCCAAGCCGGTCGGATAAATAAATGCCTTCGCTAATCAGCATCGTCTGCGAGGCGATGTGGGCCGTGGGAAGCAGCTCCACTCTTCCCTGCAGCGCGGCGATCCAGTGATGCTGCGAGGACTGGTATGCGTCATAATTCGGCTTCAAATGATTCCAGCGGCCGTCCATCTCATCCAGGTTGACGCTGCCGTTGATATCCATATCGCAAATCGTCGTATGAAAACTGAACGGGGCCAAAATTTGCTGATCCGAATAGGCCGGCAGCTTAATGCCCCCTTTATCCCCAACCACAGAGCAGCCTTCGATGCTTCCCAGGTGAATGCTCCACGCTTCGATAATATCGAGCGTCGCGCCGCCTTCAAATTTTATGAATCCCAGCCCCAGCTCTTCCACGTCAAAGACCGCCTGCCCGGCACGCCCGGCATCCACATCCATCTCCCGGTAGCCTTTGCCCGAAATCCGCTCCACCTTCGGTGTGCCAAGCAGGTACAGCATTTGCGCGATATGATAAACCCCCATGTCAATCAGCGCCCCGCCGGCGGCGATTTGTTTGTTTAGAAAAGCCGGGGTCCCGTATCCGTCAATATAAGGGCGTCCTCTCCGGCGATGGCCGGTAGCCCTGGCATGATACAGCTTGCCGAGCATGCCCCCGTCGATCAGCGCTTTTGCCGCCTTGGTCTCTTTTCGATACAAGGTGCCAAGCTGAATATGCAGCTTCTTGCCGTAATCTTCTGCCGCTTCAAGCATGGTCAGTCCGTCCCGGTAAGTCCCGGCGATCGGTTTCTCACAGTATACGTCCTTGCCTGCCTCGAAAGCGGCTATCGTCACGGGGGCATGCAAATTGTTGTGCAGACAGACATCAACGGCTTCAATGTCATCGCGCTTCAGCATTTCTCTGAAATCGGTATAGACGTCGGGAATATGGAACTCATGCGCGACCTTGAGGGCTTCCTGTTCATTGATGTCGCAGATGGACACGATCTGAACATCCTCCATATTCGCGTAATTTCTCAGGTGAGCTTTGCCGATCAAACCTGCTCCAATCATGCCAATGCGAACGGTTCTTCCCATTTCGATCATCCCTTCAGTTTTTATTTTAAACGGCTCAACGTCCGCTTCACGGAAGCGATCGCCCATTCCATCTCTGCGTATTGATTGTCCGGCGCGTTGTACTCGATGCCCCAGTATCCGTCATAGCCGGCATCCAGCAGTGCCTTCACCATTTGTTCGCCCTTTGGTGATCCTACCGTCTTGCCGTCAAAATGCGTATGATAGACCCACGGCGCGACCAACGTGTCGCCAATGTCTTCATCCGTATCCCAGCGGCCCATATGGAGCAATATGCCAAAGCTCGGGTGATTGACCGCCTCGGCCACTTTTTTTAAGTATTTTGGATCTTTGGAGGTTCCCATATGATTTTCAGGTCCGACGATAAGTCCAAGGTCAGCCGCTCTCCGGCTCAACGCTTCGAACTTGTTCACAACATATTCGAACTGCTCTTCCGTCCCGGGCGCCGAGCTATGATCTCCCGCATCGATGCGGATGGTACGAGCTCCAAGCTTCTCGGCAATGGATAGATAGGCGACAGCGTTTTCATAAAGCCTGCTGCGCTTGTCAAGATCTGCATCCCATAAATGCGCACCATCCACCGCGATGTTGATAATCGTCATTTCTTTTTCCCGTATCGCTTCGGCCAGACGTTGAATATAAGCTTCATCAGGCAAGGAAAAAATGTCGTCCTTAGCCCCTTCAAAGGTCCCGTTCCACAAATCAACGGTATCGAGATGGTATCTGTACTTGGACGATTCCAGGTACCCGAACGTATCCATCTTCCCTTCCCGGATCATATTGAAAAAAGAAAAACCGCCAATGCTGATTTTCATGGATTAGCCTCCCTGATTTGGTTTCTTTTTTTGTAACCACGTCCTGCAACCTCTGGCAGCTCTTCATCACCTCCTTAACATGCTGCAGGGAAATCATCCTTTAACCGCCCCGACGGTCAGCCCTTTAACGAAAAATCTCTGAAAGAACGGATACGTTAACACAATCGGGAGCGCGCCGATCACGGCAATAGCCAGGCGGACGCCCTGTGTCGGGATGGAACTGCCGTCCACCCTTGAAGAATAGTCTACATTATCCAGCAAATATTGTACGTTCAGCAAAATGGTATTCAGAAGCACCTGTATGCTGTACAGCCTGGAGTCTGAAATGTAAATGAGTCCGTTAAACCAATCGTTCCAATAATTAATCACCTGAAATAGTCCGACCGTTGCCAGCACGGGAAGAGACAGCGGCAGCGCCATTTGCACGAATATGCGAAATTCCCCCGCTCCATCCATGTTCGCCGACTCGAGTACCGCTTCCGGAACCGATACGGTAAAAAACGTCCGCAGCAAAATAACATAGAAGGCACTGACCAGAAGACCCGGGACGATCAGCGCAAGCAAGGTATTGGTTATATGAAAAACATTCGAGTAGATTAAATAGGTCGGAACAAGTCCTCCGTTGAAGAGCATCGTGAAGAATACGATAAATGAAAAGAAATTGCGCAGCGGTAAATCCTTCTTCGACAGCGGATAAGCGAGCAAAGTCATCAGGACCAGACTGGCTAGCGTACCTAAAATGGTCACAGCGACGGAAATGCCGTAAGAATTCAGGATCTCCCCCGTTTTTTGAAAAATGAATACATAACTATCCAGGCTCCATTCACTGGGAAAAAACGAGTACCCTTCCCGGATGATCGCATCCTCGTCGGTGAACGAGGCCGTAATAAGCAGCAGAAACGGCACCAGGCAAAACGCGACAATCAACCAAAATATGAAATGGATAACGACTTGTTCAATCCGTGTTCTTCTCAAGGACTTCGCCTCCTTATTAGAACAATGAGTTGTCGGGGTTTATCTTCTTCACAACAAAATTGGAAATAAGGATCAGCGCGAAGCCAATCACGGATTGGTAGAAGCCTGCGGCGGAAGCCATTCCGATGTCCCCGCTTTTGAGCAGCGCCCGATATACGTATGTATCCAGCACATTGGTTGTTGGCAGCAGCGGCCCGGAGTCAAGCGTCACTTGGTAGAACAGACCAAAGTCCGCGTAGAAAATCCGCCCGATCTGCATTAAAGTCATGATGGTGATGACGGGGGTAAGGGACGGCAGGGTGATGTGGAAAATTTGCTTGAACTTCCCTGCCCCATCCAATGTGGCGGCTTCATAATACTCTTGGTCGATGCCAACGATGGCGGCAAAGTAAATGATGCACAAATAGCCGACGCTGTGCCACAGCTTGACGATGGTGAGGATGACCGGCCAGTATTTCGGTTCCGTATACCACATGACGGGATCCAGTCCGAGTGAAGGAAGGACCGATTTGTTCATGAAGCCTGTTTCCATGCTTAATAACGAAAATACCAGGTAACCGACAATGACCGTTGAGATAAGGTAAGGCAGCAAAATGGCACTTTGGTAAAAGCGCTTTAAAAACCGCTGTTTCACTTCGGCCAGCAATATGGCCAGCGCAACGGCGAAGACAAGATTGAGTATGATGAATACAACGTTGTAGAGGATGGTGTTCCGGGTGATGATGTAGGCTTCGGACGTCTTGAAGAGATACTCGAAGTTTCGAAAACCAATCCAATCCCCGCCGAAGACCCCTTTGGAGAAGTCGATTTCCTTAAAAGCGATGATGATGCCAAACATGGGAATGTAGTTATTGATGAGCAAGTAGACAATACCGGGGAGAATCATCAGGTACAGGATTTTGTATTTTTTGGCCTTTTTGAGAACTGTGCGGTCCAACCAGGATGTCATAGTAATTCCCCTCCTCGGAATAAATGACTGCTGCACGCCTAGCGGGATTCTCAAAGATTGAACTCGGCATCATCCTCCCATTGTAATTAATTTTTCCACCGGACAAATTAATTAACGAAACAAATACTTATCAGTGTGGCTCGTTTGTGATCATTATAGGGAGGCCTTTACGGCCCTGTCAATGTGTTTTTTTATTTTATTTGCTATCCCTTCCTCTGCCCGCCTTGACTGGGACTCGTTGACAGCACAATGGGCATTTTTCTATAATCGCATTGACACAAGAATAGGCTACACTCCCGTTCCTATACCCTCTTTCAGCCTAGCCGCCAGGGTCAGCACTCCTGTCCTGACGGGGACTCGGCCAATCATAACTTCCGAAAGTAGGAGAATGCGATGACGAATAAAGTAGGAAACCAGCAGATGCTGCGGGAGATCAACGTTTCGACACTGCTGCATATGATTTTTGAGCATGGACCGATATCCCGTGTCGAATTATCGCGAAAAACCAAGCTGAGCCCGACGACCGTTTCCGTGCTGATCGAGGAGCTCATCCGCGAACAGCTCGTGCATGAGACCGGTATGGCCGGTAAAGGTGTTGGTCGAAAAATGACCCTGCTGAATATTCGCGCTGACGGCGGATATGTTATTGGCGTGGATATTTCGAGTTCACCGGCGCATTGCGTGCTGCTCGACCTAAACGGTCAGCTGGTGGCCAGCCAAAGCCTGGAATCGGTGCGCGGCCAGGACGAAATTCGAACTTCGCTGGTGAAACAGCTGCAGCAATTCATCCATAAGCAGCGGATTCCCCGTGAGCTCATCAGACGCATCGGCATTTCCCTGCCGGGGAGACTAGATGAGACGCAAAGCATCGTCATCTCTTCTAAATATTTGCAGCTGGAACAGTTCCCTATGCGTCAAGTGCTGGAGCAAGAACTCTCGATTCCGGTACTGCTGGCTAATGATTTGGACGCCGCCGGATTTGCCGAACGATTCAGCGGAGCCGCCAAAAATGAGCATACCATTATTTTTCTGCTGATCGGCCAAGGCACAGGAGCTGGACTGGTCCTGAACGGGGAGATTTATCACGGCTCCAGCGGAGCGGCCGGACGAACCACTCACCTCTCTCCGTATTGCACGCCCATCCTTGCGGAAAGACTTCGCACGAACCATCCGGAAGAGTTCGGATCCATGTCGCCGGAAGCAACGGTTCATGCCTTTATGGACCTGGTTCTCGCCGGCGTCCAGCCCTTCAGTGACCAAGGAGAGCTCATCATCCATGATATTGCCGATTATTGCGGAAAAATGCTGGAAATGCTCAACCCGCAAAAAATGATTCTGGGCGGCTGGATTACTGACAATGCGGCGTTTTTCAACCGTCTCGTACATGCGATTCACGAAGCTGATCACTCCCCCTATGGAGACACGCCGATCGTCGTTTTCCACTGGAAAGAGTACGGGTCTGCCTTGGGGGCGGCAATGCTTGGACTGCATGAAATTTTCAAGAAGAAAACGGTACAGTAACTTTATGCCGGTGGTCCTTTTCAGCAAAATATGTTCATGCCCAGCGCTGCCGGACATGAACATATCGTTGTCAAGGAATTGCCTCAAACCGCTGCGTCGACTGCTACTGTTTTTAACGCATACCAGTCTCGTCCTGCAAAAGGTTCGCTTATTTGGAAAATGACTGCGTCATATCCGTTTTCAGCTCTTTGGAGGCGGACTTTTGAAACTTGGAAGTCGAAATCAGCTCTCGAAGCAGCTCCTCGTATTGATCCGCGTCAAATGGCACGGCTACCATTTGCTTAGTGAACGATGAGAGCATGATTCCGTTGGCGATGGTGACCGACCGGATCCCTTCCGTTCCATCCGCAATCAGCTCGCCTTTCCCTGAGCTTATTTTTTGAATGAACTTTTCTGTGACCACCTTATGCCCTGATTCCACGTTTGTATCAACCTCGATTTCCTCTTCTTCATACTCCACGTTCCCGAACCCGTCCTGCGTTTCGCGCAGATGCTTCAGCATGGAAATATGATTGCGGTAGATCCGAAGCTTATGATTTTCGTACAGAAGTCTTCCGTTCTCCCCAACGATCTCCAGACGGTTCACGCCCGGTGATTCTGCAGTCGTCACGATAAAATGCCCGATCATGCCGTTATCATGCTCGAAATAAGCGGTGACTTCGTCTTCCACTTCAATATGGTGGTACTTGCCGATATGGGCATGTCCGCTGATTCTTGCCGGAATCCCGAAAACCCATTGATAGAAATCGAGATTATGCGGGCATTGATTGGTCAGGATGCCGCCTCCCTC